>LVBD01000037.1 GCA_001604275.1 Spirochaetales bacterium Spiro_02 | reverse complement strand
GGATAGAAATTCTGCATATTTTCTGCATGAATATGCGCTATTCCCCTTGACAATGGTGGGGGTGGCTGGGTATGGTGATGCCATGAACATGAAGCGTCACGCGATCCATCACCATCATCTCAGTTGTTTCCGACCGTAGACGTGGAGTGGGCTGTGTCGCCATACCAAGAAATTGCAAGCCTCCGCATGTCGCGGAGGTTTTTTTTATTTCAGGAACGAGGAGCATGACATGGAACGATTGAGGATCGCCATTCAGAAAAGCGGACGTCTCAGCGAAAAATCGCTGGAAATCATCAAGAACTGCGGAATCAAGTTCGGTTCCGATTCTCGGGTCCTGAAGGAACATGCGTCCAATTTCCCCGTCGAGTTCCTCTATGTCCGCGACGACGATATCCCGACATATGTTCTGGATGGAGTGGCCGACATCGGCATCGTGGGACGAAACGAATTTGACGAACAGGGGTTCGACCTCGACATCGTCAGGGATCTCGGGTTCGCCAGATGCCGGCTATCGGTAGCGGTTCCCAATCAGTTCGAGTATTCGGGTCTTTCTTCTCTGCACGGCAAGCGGATCGCCACCAGCTATCCGAACATCCTCGGCAGGAAGCTCGCCGAGGCGGGCGTGGTGGCTCAGCTGTGCGTAGTATCGGGATCGGTGGAGATTACTCCCGCAATCGGGATCGCCGACGTCATCTGCGACTTGGTCAGCACAGGAGCGACCCTCGCCATGAACGGATTGCGGGAAGTGGAACAGATATACGAATCCACCGCCGTCATGATCGGCCGCAAAAATATGCCCGCCCAGGATCCGAAACGATATTCGATCCTTCAGAGACTGTTGCTGCGCATCGATGCCGTCATGCGGGCGCAGAACTACAAATACGTCATGTTCAACCTACCGGAAGAACATCTGGGCGAGGTCGCTCGGATCGTCGGAGGCATGAAAAGTCCTACCGTGACGAAGCTGATGGAACCCGGTTGGGTAGCGGTGCAGATCGTCGTCTGCGAAGATGTGTTTTGGGATGTCTTCGAACAGCTGCGGGCGCTGGGCGCCCAGGGGATCCTCGTCACCCCGATCGAAAAAATGACGGAATAGGGAGGCCGGATGAATTTGTTGCAACGTTCCTATGAGCCGTCCGACGATGCGCTTGAGTCGCTGCTTTCCAGACCGTCCGACGATCTGAAATCGATCCAAGATGCGACGGCGGAGATAGTGGAAGCGGTCCGTACCGACGGAGATGCCGCTCTATATCGCTTCGCAAGTCGGTTCGACAAAGTCGAGCTTGCTTCTCTCTCTGTTTCGGATACTGAATGGTCCCGGGCAGGATCCGCCCTGTCCGAGGATGTCCGTCGTGCGATCGAACGGGCGGCAAAGAACATCGAGGCGTTCCATACGGCTCAGAGCTCGACCGGAGAGCGGGTGGAGACGGATCTGGGCGTGGAGTGCTGGCGGAAGATCGTCCCGATCCAGCATGTCGGCCTCTATGTCCCCGGCGGGACCGCTCCGTTATTCTCGACCGTGCTGATGCTTTCCATCCCCGCACGTATCGCTGGTTGTCCAAGCATCGTGCTCTGCACACCTCCCGCAAAAGACGGGTCGGTGAATCCTGCGATTCTCTATGCGGCGAAAGTCGGCGGTGTCGATGCGGTCTTCAAGGTCGGCGGCGCCCAGGCGATCGCCGCGATGGCCTACGGAACGGCGACCGTGCCGAAAGTCGACAAGATATTCGGGCCTGGCAACCGCTACGTCACCTGTGCGAAGCAACAGGTGAGCGTCGACCGATGTTCGATCGATATGCCCGCGGGTCCGTCCGAGGTCATGGTGGTGGCCGACAGCACCAGCGATCCCGCATTCGTCGCCAGCGACCTGCTCAGTCAGGCCGAACATGGCAAGGACAGCCAGGCGATGCTCGTCGTCATCGCGGAAAGAAATGAGGGGAACGCCATCGTCGATGCGGTGGAACGGGAGCTTTCCTGCCAGATGGATCGTCTCGACCGGCATGAATATCTGTTGCCATCCCTGTCCCACAGCCGTGCGTTCATCTGCGCGCGTCGCGATAGGGCGGTGGAGGTGGTCAACCGCTATGCCCCAGAACATTTGATCATCTCCACTTCCGATCCCGATGCTATCGAACGGGCTGTAGTGAACGCCGGATCGATCTTCCTCGGTCCATGGTCTCCCGAATCAGCCGGCGACTATGCATCGGGAACCAACCATACGCTTCCCACCGGTGGATGGGCGCATTCTACCAGCGGCGTGAGCGTCGATAGCTTCGTCAAGAAGATCACCGTCCAGCGGCTTTCGGCGGACGGTCTGCGATCGCTTGGGCCGACTGTCCGCACACTTGCGCTCGCCGAGTCACTGGCCGCCCATGCGCAGGCGATTTCAGTGCGGCTTTCTGCCATGGACGGGCAGCCCGAGACTACGGAGGAGGATGACGAATGAAAGGAAACGGATATGAGGCGATCAAGGAGCTGATCCGCCCGAACATCGCGGCGCTTGTTCCGTACAGTTGCGCAAGGAACGATTTCGCAGGTACCGCCGAGGTATACCTTGATGCGAACGAAAACTGGAGAGACTTCGTCGGCGATGCCGGACGCAACCGCTATCCCGATCCTCTCTCGACGAAAGTGCGTAAAAGCGTTGAGCGGGCGCTCGGACTTCCCGCATCCTCGCTGGTCATCGGCAACGGTAGCGACGAAATCATCGACCTGCTGATGCGCATCTTCTGCATTCCCGGAAAAGACTCGGTCCTGCTGATGCCCCCCACCTACGGAGCGTACCGGGTGTTCGCCGATATCAACGATGTAGGCACGGTCTCCTGTCCACTGACCGAAGATTTCCAGATTGACTTTCCGGCCCTGGAACGGACATTGGCGCAAGAGCGCCTTTCCCGTCGCGCCGAAGGGGGACGATGCAAGCTGCTGTTCGTCTGTTCCCCGAACAATCCCACGGGCAACGCGTTCCCCGTCGATCAGATACGGCGCGTCTGCGACCTGTTCGACGGCGTGACGGTCGTCGACGAGGCATACTTCGATTTTTCGCCCTATCCGTCGGCTGCGACGCTGCTCGACAGGTACCCTCGGCTGGTGGTGCTGCGCACCCTTTCCAAAAGCTGGGCGCTCGCCAATGCACGAGTCGGAATCGCCGTAGCTTGCGAAGCGATCGTCCGGACGATGATCGACACAAAGTATCCGTACAACTTGGGGGGGCCGTCCCAGGATCTCGCCGTACAGGCCCTGTCCAAGGTCGATGAGGTGAAGGCCGCCGCCCGGCGGATCGTCGAGGCGCGGATCGCCCTTGCCCGTCGGCTGGAGGACCTGCCCGTGACGCTGAGGGTATTTTCCAGCGATGCCAATTTCCTGTTGGTGAAAGTCCGTGATCCCGACGGGTTGTGTCTGTGGCTTCGCGAGCGGGGGATCATCATCCGGAACCGGAGCCGTGAACTGCATTGCGAAGGATGCGTACGCATCACCGTGGGAAGCGAGGCGGAGAACGAGCGGCTTGTCGAGGCCTTGGAGCGGTACGGACGGCGGTAAGATTGTCCGCATCGGTGTTTTTCCTGTAATATGACGGCATCGAGCGAGATATGATTGGAAGGAGGATGGTATGGGACAGCCTCATATGCATAAGCCGATTCTGTTTCTGGATCGGGACGGGATCCTCGTCGAAGAGGATCAGGTAGACAGTTTCGAGAAGATCCGCTGGATTCCCGGAGTCTTCAATGCGTTGCGGAAACTGCGCGAGGAGTCGAACTACTACTTCGCGATGGTGAGCAACCAGGATGGGGTCGGCACGCCGAGCTTTCCGTCCGAGGCATTCTGGCCGGTCCATGAACGGATCATCGATACCTTGGCCGGCGAGCGCATCACGTTCGACGCGCAGCATATCGACATGTCCCTGCCCGAAGACCATTGCCCGGGAAGGAAGCCCGGGATCGGGATGCTCGGCGAATATTTCGAAGGAGGGTACGATCTGGAGCATTCGCTGATGATCGGAGACCGTCTGACCGATGTGCAACTGGCGAAGAACATCGGTTGCAAGGCGATCTGGTTCGCCGATCCGTCACGACTGGAGGAGCTGAAGCAGGGCATCGCAGGAGAGCTTGGACTGTCCGAAACCTGCGTGCTGGTGTCCGATTCGTGGCAGGAGATCGCGGTGTTCATCCTTGGAGGCAAGTCGGTCAAACTCGAACGACGGGTCGAAATCGACCGCAGGACCGCGGAGACGCATGTCGCCGTTTCCCTGAATCTTGACGGATCGGGCAAAGGAAGCGTCGAAACCGGTCTGCCGTTCTTCGACCATATGCTCGCCCAGCTGATCCGCCACAGCGGCGTGGACGCTACCTTGCATGCCCATGGCGACCTGCAGGTGGATGAGCATCACACGGTGGAAGATGTGGCGATCGTTCTGGGGCAGGCGTTTTTACAGGCGCTCGGCGACAAGCGGGGCATCAGCCGATACGGATACGAGGTATTGCCGATGGACGATGTGCTTGCGCAGGTCGCGATCGATTTCTCCGGTCGTCCCTATCTGGTATGGGACGCACAGTTCTCCCGTCCATCCGTCGGTACTTTCCCTACGGAGATGTTCAGGCACTTTTTCAAGTCGTTCAGCGACGAGGCGAAGTGCAACCTCGACATGCGGGTGAGCGAAGGCAACGCACATCATCAGGCGGAGGCGTTGTTCAAGGCTTTCGCGAGGGCGATCCGTCAGGCGGTCCACCGCTATCCGTGGTCCGATGCCTTGCCGTCGACCAAGGGGGTGCTGTAGATGGTCGCGATCGTCAAATATAATGCGGGGAACATCCGGTCCGTGCTGTGCGCCCTGCGCCGGCTGGATGTCGATGCGACGGTTACCGACGATCCCTCCGCGCTACGGAGCGCCGACCATGTGATCTTCCCCGGCGTAGGGGAGGCCTCCACGGCGATGTCCTACCTGCGGGCGGCCGGTCTGGATACTGTGCTGACGGACCTGACACAGCCGTTCCTCGGTATATGCCTTGGGATGCAGCTGATGTGTGCGTTCAGCGAGGAACATGATACTCCATGTCTGGGCATGTTCGATGCCTCGGTGCGTCGGTTCCCCTCCGGTACCGGGGACAAGATACCCCATATGGGATGGAATACGATCTCCGGTTTCGACGACCCGCTGTTCGCAGGCATCGCCCGAGAAAGCTACGTCTACTTCGTCCACAGCTACTATGCGCCTCTGTGCGCCGGAACGATCGCCACATGCACCTATGCCGATACTTCGTTCAGTTGCGCCCTGCGCAAGGATAATTTCCGCGGCGTGCAGTTCCATCCGGAAAAGAGCGGTCCGGTGGGCGAACGGATCCTGCGCAATTTCCTTGCGATCCGATAGGGGGGGGCTATGGATATCATACCTGCGATCGACATCATCGACGGCTGTTGCGTCCGTCTCTCCCAAGGGGAATATGATCGGAAGACCGTGTACGACACCGATCCTGTCGATGTCGCGCGTCGATACGAGGACGCTGGGCTGAAACATCTGCATCTGGTCGACTTGGACGGGGCGAAGAGCGGCCATGTTGTCAATCTCCGCGTTCTGGAGCGGATCGCCTCATCCACGACGCTGATCGTCGATTTCGGCGGAGGGATCAAGAGCGACGATGATCTTTCCCGGGTGTTCGGCTGCGGTGCGGCGCAGGTCACCTGCGGCAGCATCGCCGCAAAGGAGCCCGTGACGATCCTTCGCTGGCTGGAGACCTGGGGTCCGGATCGTCTGATCCTCGGCGCCGATTGCCGCGACGGAAAGATCGCCGCGACCGGATGGACGGAAACGACCGATCTCGACGTGGAGGATTTCGTATCCCGGTACCTTCGCGCAGGCTTCAGACGTGTAGTCTGCACCGATATTTCCAAGGACGGAATGCTGTGCGGACCCTCGTCTGCGTTGTACCGTCGTCTGATCTCCTCCATGGAAGCTCAGGGGCTTGTGATGGAACTGGTGGCGAGCGGGGGCGTTTCCTGTGTCCGTGATCTGCTTGATCTGCGGGATTCCGGCTTGAAAGCCGCGATCGTCGGAAAGGCGATCTATGAACGGCGTGTCACGCTGGAAGAACTGGTTTCTATCGAAGGAGATGCGAGCCGATGTTAGCGAAACGAATCATTCCCTGTCTTGATGTCCGTGACGGCCGGACGGTGAAAGGTGTCAACTTCGTCAATCTCCGTGACGCCGGCGACGCCGTGGAGCTCGCCGCGTTCTATTCCCGGCAAGGGGCGGATGAACTGACGTTCCTCGATATCACCGCCACGGTTGAGAACCGCGGGACATTCTGCGATCTCGTGCGCAGGATCGCCGATCGGATCGATATTCCGTTCACTGTCGGAGGAGGGATCAGGAGCGTGTCGGATGTGGGGCGACTGCTTGACGCGGGCGCCGATAAGATCTCGATCAACAGCGAAGCGGTGAAGAACCCGTCGATCATCGGTGACCTGGCGTTGCAGTTCGGCTCGCAATGCGTCGTATGCGCCATCGACGCACGCCGGAACCCGGACTTCGATACTGATGGAACGGAGGGCTGGGAGGTCTATGTCCACGGGGGCAGGACTCCGACGGGGATCGAGGTCGTCTCCTGGGCGAAACATGTGGCGGATCTCGGAGCCGGAGAATTGCTGGTCACTTCGATGGACCATGACGGGACAAAAAACGGTTTTGCAGTTGACTTGACCCGCCGTATCGGTGATAGTGTTGATATTCCGATCATTGCCAGCGGTGGGGCTGGGTCGATGGAGCATTTTACTGATGTCTTTGATCGTGGGAAGGCGGATGCCGCATTGGCTGCCTCCATTTTTCATTTTCATCAGATTGATATACCCGAGTTGAAGATTTTTTTGCGGAATCATGGTATAACTGTCCGCATTCCGCAGGAGACACCGGAGGAGTAGTCGCATATGCCAGTTGATTTTGCAAAAGGAAACGGGCTTGTGCCCGCGATCGTCCAGGATGCAGTGACACGTCGTGTCCTGATGCTGGGCTACATGAACGAGGAAGCGCTCCACATTACGAAGGAACGCGGCCTGGTCACGTTCTGGTCACGATCCAGACAACGGATATGGACGAAAGGAGAGACTTCCGGCAACTATCTTCAGGTTCGCGAGATCCTCGAGGATTGCGATGGCGATACGTTGCTGGTCAAGGCGATCCCTACCGGCCCTGTCTGCCATACCGGTGCGGACACTTGTTTCGACGAGGACAACAAGCCCTCGGAAGTCTCGTCGTCCGAATTTCTGTTCTATCTGGAGGAAGTGATCCACGACCGCCGCGAATATCCGGTGGAGGGCTCCTACACCAACCATCTGTTCAGCCGCGGCTTGAACAAGATCGCCCAGAAGGTGGGCGAGGAGGCCGTGGAGCTGATCATCGAGAGCAAGGACGACAACAAGTCTCTATTCCTTGGGGAGGCGGCCGATCTGATGTACCATTTCCTTGTGTTGCTCGCTCAGAAGAACGTGCAGTTCAGCGAGGTGATCGATGTGTTGAAAGGGCGACATAGCCGCTGAACGGCCGATGTCGCTTCATGGCAAGGATGGGGTGCCCGACAGGCGTCTTCGTCCTTTTCCCGTCTTTGGGGGTGATGTATGGATGATTCGCAACGGACCGATGCAATGCGGGAAGCGGAAGAGCGGGCTTTGTCCCGTCTCAGTATCCGGGCGGCCGTCGTCTCCACCGTTTGCAATATCCTGCTGGCCGTCGTGAAACTGGTCGCCGGCCTTGTCGGACACTCTAGCGCGATGATCTCCGACGCAGTCAATTCCACTAGCGACGTGATCAGCAACTTCGTCGTGATCAGCGGCGTCGCAGCCTCGGACAAAGAAGCCGATACCCGTCATCAGTACGGGCATGAGAAGATCGAGGGCATCGTCTCTCTGTTCCTTGCGGCGGCGATTTCGATTACCGGCTGCACGATCGGCTACAGCGGGATCCGTCAGATTCTGGAGCCGGAAAGAATCGTCGTTCCCTCCTTGTTCCCATTGCTCGTAGCAGTCGGCACGATGGTCGTGAAGGAACTCCTCTACCAATATACGATCCGTATCAGCCGGAAGACCGGCTCAAATTCCTTGCGCGCCACCGCATGGGACCATCGTTCCGACGTCCTGTCTTCCCTCGGCGCATTCATCGGCATCCTCGGGGCGCGGCTCGGACTCCCGATCCTCGATCCTATCGCCTCGCTGGTCATCTGTCTGCTGATCATCAAGGTCGCCGTGGATATCTTCAAGGCGGCGTTCGATGTATTGCTTGATTCCTCGGTCGATGAATCGACACGCCAACAGCTGGAGGCGACGATTTCTGCGGTCGATGGCGTGAAAGAGATCGACCTGCTCAAGACACGGATCACAGGTTCCCGATACTATGTGGAAGTGGAGATACGGTGCTGCCGGTATCTCCCGCTGTTCGCTTCGCATGCCATCGCCCAGACGGTCCACGACAGGATAGAACGGAAATTCTCCAAGGTGAAGCATGTGGTGGTCCATACCAATCCCTGTGATGGAACCGAAGCGTTCTGCAAGCCTTCCGACAGAAACCTCACCATCGCCGATCGATGAGCGTTGTCTCTCATGACAAATGCGGCCGACGCGAATGGCGCCGGCCGGGAATATGGTTTTTCGTCAACGGCTACCGTACCGTGCAGGAGAGTGTCTGTGTCCATGTGTCGCCGGCTCTGTCGGTGACGGTGATGGTAATAGGTATCTGGGATCCCGATTGGGCTCCGCTACCGATCAATACCCTGAAACCGGAGGCGACTCCTGCCTTGTCGGCGGATAGTCCGCGGTAAGTCATCGTTGATGTCAGGAACGTGACGTTCGGATCATCGGAAGAAAGGGTGACTTGCAGATCGCGAAGCGACTCCGTGCCCTGGTTCTTCAGCGTGAACCCGATCGAAACCTGCGTATCGACCGGCAAGGCGTCGATCGAATAGTGTCGGGCGGATAGGTCGGATATCGCGAGGCTCTTCCACATGGCCTGGAATTCGGCGCCGTTGCCGACTACGGTATAGGTGGTCGCGTCGGTGTCCAGAATCTTTCCTGTGGACACTTCCTTCCAGCCGTCGAAAATATAGCTGACGTCGGGAGCGGCCGGTACGGGAACCGCGACTTCGTCACCTTCCTTGCTATCCGTCGTCATGACATCGGTCATGGAGATCGGATCGGTGAAAGCGACACCGGACTGCCACTGGGCATAGAGCGTCTGGCTTGTCAACGGCATCGTGATCGTTTCGCCCGGCTGATATGTGATCGTGTCGGGTGTGAGTCCCCATCCTGCCAGACGGCCGGTTCTACTTGTATCGAAGCGGATATCGTCTGAGGAAGGCAGCGTCGTCTCCATCCCCGGCGAAAGGGTCAACCGCTGATTGTAGGAATACCGGTATCCGTCTCCGCTGGCCGAATAGTCGAGGCTGAGGACCGGCCGGTAGTAGGGGCTGTTCTCATACAGCCACTGGGCGTCGGTCGTCCGCTGGGGGTCTTCTTCGGAGAGAATCGCATTGAGCAATGTGTCCGATTGATCCTTGCTCAGCCGGTATGTCTTCAGGGTCCTGATCGTGGCGTTCGCTCGTTCATAGGCGTCGCGGTCCCGTTTCTCATAGGCCTTTTGCATGTCTTCCATCGCTTGAGAGTATTCTTTCTCAATCTGCGTCCGCATATAGTTGTAGGCGGTGACCGCGCCTGCGACATCCTTGTCCGTGACGGCTTGAGACATCTTGCGATACATCTGTTCTGATTGCGCACCTGCGAATACGAGCGAGACGCTTACAAGCAGTAGGCAGAGCGAAACGGTCATTCGTTTCCATGTTGATGAAGTGTGGATGGTTTGCATTGTATATCTCCTCCTTCACGAGATGGTCGGAACCATACCTTCGTCCGGACGGCTTCGCAGCGGTCCCGGAAAGCGGTGGAGGGTTCTTTTCCAACCGTGGAACATGATCATGGTGCGTTTGGGCACCTTCATTGTTTGATATACAGAGACATTCGGGAAATGGCAAGTGAATTTTTGTGAAGTTTTTGTATTTTGTTGTACAGTATCATGATATTGTAAAAAAGTCACAAGCGACTGTGAAGGAACAGCACAAAATATGAAGATTTTTCCCAGTTGTACCGAACGCTCCGTCGTTTAGAATTCCCCTCCCTCCAGCAACGAATAGAAATGCTCCTGGTCGAAGATCAGATGGTCCAGCACCTTGATCCCCAGGATATCCCCCGCATTCCTGAGCCGTTTGGTGACCTCCAGATCCTCTCCGCTTGGCTGGAGGTTGCCGGACGGGTGGTTGTGCGCCACGATCACCGCCGTGGCCCGCTGTCCGACCGCATCGGCGAACACTTCCCGCGGATGTACCAGGGTCCGGTTGACCAGACCGACTGAGACGACCGACACCGACATGACTTCGTGGGCTCCGTTGAGCGCGATGCTGAGGAACTGTTCCTGCCGTCTGTCTCCATAGTGCTGGATCAGGGGGAACACGTCGTTGGGCGATGATATTTGCCTTCGTTTCGTCGGTAAGCGTCGTCTTCCGATTTCCAATGCCGCACAGATAAGCGCCGCCTTCGCCGTTCCGAGGCCTTTGATCGATTTGAGGTCGGCCAGGTCGATCGAGGAGGCAGTTCGGTCGAGGATCTGCAGCAACTCCCGTGCCAGCACTTGTACGGGGCGTTCTTTGTTCCCAGAGCCGATGAGAACCGCGAGAAGTTCCAGATCAGAGAGTGCGGCGACTCCGTTCTTTTCCAGTCGTTCCCTCGGCCGGTCCTCCGGAGGAAGCTCCTTGATGCCAAGGGAAATGGGCATGTCGTTTTTATATTTCATGACCATCCCATATGGGGAATCCCATAGTATGATTGAATCCGGATATGGACGACGGAATGAAAAATGGGTACACTGTCTCTATGTTCCGAAGATTCTCCGAAACATGATATTGGGTATTGTATTTTCTGGCGAAGCGGCACGGCTGCTCCGATATCATCGTCCGAAGGAGAGTTCCTATGAGTCCATCATACTCGACGGAGTTCATCGACCAAGCGCACAAAGCGACGATCTTCCATGAGCAGGAGATTCTCGCAAGCCATCATTGCACCTGTTTCTATTGCGGTTATCAGTTCGATCCTCAGACCGAACCCGACCTTCAATGGTGGGATGAAACGAATCCAAAAGGCAGAACGTTGGTCTGACCCAAATGCGGAATCGACTGCATCATAGGAGAAGCATCGGGCTTCCAGATCTACGATTCCGCTTTCATCTTGGCCTGTACCGAAGAATGGGTCGGAAGAATCAGCCGTATCAGCGATGGATTGCAGCGGGATATTTCCGTACCAAAGGTTCCTGGAGAAGTCGATCAAGACAAAATGCAGGACCTTGCGACCGGCTACCCTTCCATGGTACAACGGAACGGGATATGGAAAACGGCAGATATCGGATAGGGGAGCTGGCTCGCAAGGCCGGGGTGACGGTCAGAGCCGTCAGGTACTATGAGTCTCTGGGATTGCTGAAGACGCAGCACCGTAGCGACGGCGGGCAGCGCTACTACTCCGACGCCGATCTGGTATACATTGCCCGGATCATCGAACTGAAGAATCTCGATTTCTCGCTGGAGGAGATCGGCCAGATTATCCGGATGGGCAACGAAGACTCCACAGGAGAGTTGCGTCGGCTGGAATTGCTCAAGCAGTACCGGAGCAAGCTCAGCGAAGCATTGGAACGCAAGGCAGCGATCGAGCAGCGTGTCGATGAACTGTCATGGCATGTCAACCAGCTCGAAAGCGCCGGGGACGCATTCCAGCGGTGTCCGGGCTCCGCCTGCGCCACTTGCCAGTTCGCCGCCCGTTGTACCTTCCAGCGGCGGATGCAGTAGGCTCTGCGATCTTACTGTCGATCGTTCGCCTGTTCGTCCTGTTCCATCAGATCGCACAGATACCGTCCTGCGTCCATCGCATGGCGGAGCATCGAAGGCTTCAAAGCTTCCGGCAGGTTCCGGGTGAAGAACATCACCTCGTAGGTCAAAAACCCGGCGTAGCCGATTTCCTTCAGCGTCTTCATGCAGATCTCCCATGGAAGCGTACCGTAGAACGGCAGCAGATGTTCGTCGGCCGCCCCATGATTGTCCGCGACATGAGTGGCGACCAGACGGCTTCCGTAGGTCAGCAAGTTCGCGCGATGGTCCTGCCCCCCCAGATGTGCATGCCCGAAGTCGTAGCAGACACCGACATGGGGCGAATCGATGGCATCGACCAGCGCACAGAGCTCGTCGGCCTCCCGGATCTCTCCGATCGCATCGAGATTCTCCAGAGCGATCGTTACATTTCGCTTTTCGGCAAGGTCGACGAACCGGGAGAGCCAGCGGACGTTCATTTCTCGCAGTCGACTGGAATCGAAGCCGTCAGACCCCTTCGCAGGATGGACCACCGCGCATCGCACCCCAAGAATAGCGGAGGCCTCGATCGCACGCAGCACGAGGGAATCGCTTGTGGTTCCCGCGGAGGCCGTCAATGCAAACCGATCGTATGCATACGGAGCGTGGGACTGGATATATGACAGTCCATATCGATCCTTCAATTCCGATAGGGCATCCACATAGGACATCCACCTGTCGGTGCATAGGATCGACGAGGGATTCATCATCTCGCAGAAATTCAGATCGAGACGTTTCCATCCCGTCTTCGCCAAGAGTGGAATCAACTCTACCATCGGGGTCTTGCCGCCGTCCCGGCGGAAGCTGACGATGTTCGTCGAAGTAGCGAGTCTGTCGGGGATGGTCTGCTCCGGGTTCCTGTCCGTCATCGATTCATCCTGTTGTAGTCGCTGATATACTTGTTGATCTCGGTGGCGAGATCCTGGACGGTCTGGGGAATACTCTTGTTGTTTTCAAGCATATCGCGGATGCCGTTCTGGAACGCATAGTAGACCTGATACCCGGAGGGAATCCATACACCCTGCACCCGGGGATCGCTATCATGCAGCTGGTCGATCGCTACCTGAAAGAGAGGGTTGCGCTCCGTGTGCGCCTTGAATTCCTCCAGTTCGTAGGTCCCGAGGTTGACCGGGAAGTAGCCGGTCCCCACATGCCAGGCGAGCTGCTGTTCGGCGCTGACTGCGAATTCGATGAACGCTTCTACGGCTTCCTTGTGTCCCTGCAACCCGCGGTCGAAGGCGAACAACGCTCCTCCACCCACGTTCACGCCGCTGTCCGCTCCTTCGACGACCATGGGCAGATAGGCCACCCCCAGCTCGAAACGATCGCCGATCGATGCGAGCAACGTCGTCAGATTGCTCGTGGAGGCCGCGATCATCGCCACTTTTCCGGCTGCGAATTCCTGCGTGACGGAGCTGGTCAGGTTCGCCAGACCGCCGCTGTCCCACAGCTTCTTCCACTCGGTGAGGAACACCTCCATCGTTCCGTCCTCGTCGAATACCACTTTCGTCGGATCTCCGTCGTGGCCGTTGCGCATGTCGGTCAGATAGGAAACACCGTGCTGCTGGCCGATCCACGCGCACAGTTCATAGGAAGTAGGTACTCCTGCGAAGCCGTACCGTTCGATCTTGCCTTGTGCGTTCCGAACGATCAGCGCCTTGGCATATTCGGCCATCTGCTCGATGGTCTTCGGCGGACGATCGGGATCGAGGCCCGCCTGGCGGAACGCATCCTTGTTGTAGTAGAGGAGGATCGTCGAACTATTGAACGGCATGCCGATCATCGTATCCTTGTAGGTGACGGAAAGAGCGGCTCCCGGTTCAAGTTGCGACAGATCGTATCCTGCTTCGCTCATCAAGACTTCCATAGGAATCATCCGCTCGTAGGAGCGTACGTCGATGATTCCCGTCGCATCGAGTTGTGCGATGTCGGGGAGATCGGCGGGGTTCTTGCTCTGCATGACCGCCCGCAGCTTTGTCAGGACATCCGCGGCCTTGCCTTGAAAAACCGGCACGACTTTGATGTTCCGCTCCGCTCCTACCGTTTCATTGAACTCCTGCACCAGCGTATCCGTGGCCTGTCCGAGCAGTCCGCTGTTGGAATGCCACCAGATGATTTCCGTCGGACCGTTCTTGATCGCGGATTCTTTCGATCCTCCTGCGAACAGGCTCCACATCGCTGCCAAGGCGATGCATCCGGTCAAACATATCCGGGCGATGCACTTCGTCGCATGATTCATATCGTGTTTCTCCTTGCATGTATCGTAAACGGGGAGGACGAGGACGCGGTCGTCAACCGACCAGTCCCGAAGCGGCCACCCCCTCGACGATTTTCTTTCTCAATGCCATGAATGCGATCACCACCGGCGCAGTCACCAGAGAGATCGCAGCGAACGTAGGACCGAAATCGAGGCTTTCGGAAAAGCCGAGCATGGTGATCCCTACCTGTACCGTCCGCATCCGGGCGGTATTGGTCACCAGAAGCGGCCACAGATATGCGTTCCAGATGCTGGTGAAGGACTGGAGGGTGAGAGCGAGCGCTACCGGTCTGGCCATGGGAAGGACGATTCTGGTCAGGAACCGGATGTCGCCGCACCCGTCGATCGCCGCCGCTTCCCGGAATTCGTGCGGGATAGTCTTGAATACCTGGCGGAGCATGAATATCTGCGTCGGCGCCAGCAGATAGATCGAGACGATGCCGAACCATGTGTCGAGCAGACCGAATCGCTGGATCGTCAGATAGTTTTCGATCAGTAGGGCGTCGGAAGGGATCAGCATCGTGCTGAGAATGACGATGAACAGGAAGTCGCGCCCTTTGAACGACAGGAACGCGGCGGCGAATGCCGCGAGGATCGCCACTGTCATCCGTATCGCAGTCCCTCCCGCGGCCGTGGCGAGCGAGTTGGCCATGAACCGCAGCAGCATCGATTCCTTGATCGCCCGCGCGTAGTTGTCCCATTCGATGCGGGACGGGACAAGGCGCGGCGGCCATGTGGTGAAATCTCCGATAGGGAAGAACGAAGCCATGAAGCTCCAGAGCAACGGGAATATGACGATCAGACCGAAACCTGTGGCCACTAGCGGCAGCAGGAAATCTGTGACGACACGGGCGTTCCTGTGTCGGGGGCCGGTTTTGCGGACAAGTTTTTCGGTCATGCGTAGTATACCCCCCGCTTTTCGAATCTGAACAGCAGCAGGAGCATCACGACCGACAGAAGGAATACTACGACGCCGATCGTGGACCCGAGCGTGTAGTTTCCCGATTTGAACCCTTCGAGATACATCTGGTAGACAAGCGTCTGCGTCGACCGATACGGACCGCCTTCTGTCAGGATCATGACCGGAGCGCTGATGAGCATCGCATCCTTGACGTTCGTGCAGACGACGAACAGCAATGTAGGGGAGATCATAGGAAGCTGGATTGAAAAAAACTTCCTCCATGCGTTCGCTCCTTCCATAGCCGCCGCTTCGACAAGCTGTGTCGGTACGTTCCGCAACGCAGCGAGCAACAGGACGAAATCGAGCCCGATGTCGAGCCAGACCCCGAGGGCCACAAGGGTGAACATCGCCATAGCCGGATCGTTGAACCAGTCCACGTCGATCCCAAGTATCCAGTTGACGATTCCGATCGTCGGATTGAACATCGCCTTGAAGATCAACGCCGCGCTGGAGAGCGCCACCGCCATCGGTAGCAGGAACAGCAGTTCATTGAAAGCGGTGCCCCGCCGTTTCCGATAGCACAGCAGCGCCGCGCCCAGACAGGCTAGTATGTTCGCAGGTACGAACATCGCCGTAAAGCGGAACGTGTTGCGCAGGCTGTCGCGGAAATTCCCCGATGCGGACAGTTCCCGGAAGTTGTCCAGTCCGACGAACTCCACGATGCGTCCCGAAAGGTTGACGATGCTCAGACTGTTGACGACGGTTTTGAAGAATGGCCAGAGACTGAACGTGACGGCGAGGGCGAGCGCCGGTAGAAAATACAGATAGGGTGCGATTCTTGAAAGACGCCTGTGCCTTGATACAATGGTACGATGTGGTGTGGATTGCATCCGCTTGCTCCGGCGCCGGATCGACGCTATGCCAGATCATACGCTTCTTTTGCCGGAACGACAAGCGGATATGTCATGATAATTCTATGAAATGCAAGTATATATCTTCCGTTGTATAACGCTACGTCAGCTTTTTTCGAAAAAAAACTGACGTGACATTCCCGTTCGTAAGCTTTACATGAGTTGCAGCGTCCAGAACATCTGGTCGTCGTTGATCTGCCGCACGGTCTCCGCTTGTCGGTCAGGAACGTCCTGTTTCAGTTCCCATCTGATGATGAGCGCTCCTGCGACCAGCGCGATCATGATCGCGGCCACGACGATGATCGTTACCAGCAGGCTTCTGTTCCGTCCTCCGGATTTCATCGGCGCCTCCTGTCGGCGTTCCATTGTTCTTCGGTGATTTCGTAGTATTCCATATCGGCGAATTTAACCGGAGAAACTTGCACGTGGTCTTTGCGCGCGAACCAGTGCATCCCGCATTTGCGCATCACGCTCGCCGATGCATTGTTGCCCTGCTCGTGGGCGCCTGTAACCTTGTCCAGTTTCAGATGGGCGAACGCTTCGTCAAGCACCGCACGGAGCGCCTCTGTCATATAGCCGCATCCCCAAAGATCCTTGCGCAGCACGTATCCGAAATCGACGGGATCGTTGCCCGTACGAAGTTCGATGCACCCGATGCACACCTCGTCTTCCGCTTTGCAGATCGCCCAGACCCCCGGTTTCAGGAAGAAGGTCCTGATCGCCCACGCCGATTCCGCGACGTCACGGTGGGCCGGCCATGTCAGGTACCGTGTCGTTTCGTCATCTTTCGCATAGGCGAAGACATCCTTATCGTCCTCTTCGCGAAAGGGCCGAAGGATCAGTCGTTTTGTCGTCAATATCGCGGCGGGCGCTGCAACTTTCATGCATGACCTCTCTTTGTCGTATCGGGCGGCTCTATCGGAGACCGATCTTTTCTGGTATAGTACGTCGTAATCTTCTTTCAGTCGAGAGGCCTGTCGATGCGTCCTATCCAATCGTCTCTGTCGCTTGTCCTTACCGCTTTGATCTGGGGGCTTTCGTTCGTCGCCCAGAGCGTCGGCATGGAGTACGTCGGTCCGTTCACGTTCAACTGCGTCAGGAACCTCCTCGGAGGAATCGTCCTGATCCCCGTGATCTTCCTATTCGACCGACGTTCATCCCCACGAATTGCCGAAGGGCGGAAATTCTCCCTGCTCGAGGGGACTCCCGCGCAGAAACGTACGTTGCTGATAGGTGGCGTCGCCTGCGGGACGGCTCTTGCCGTCGCCAGTTCGTTGCAGCAGTTCGGAATCCTTGATACGACGGTGGGCAAGGCAGGGTTCATTACGGCGCTGTACATCGTCATCGTGCCGATTTTCGGCCTGTTCTTCCGCCGTCGGGTGGCTCCCTCCGTCTGGTTGGCGGTGGTGATTGCCCTTGTCGGTCTCTATCTGCTGTCGATCACCGATGATTTCTCCATCGGGAGGGGCGACGTGCTGGTGATCCTCTGCGCATTCGGATTCTCCGCCCATATCCTGTTGATCGATCATTTTTCTCCGAGAACCGACAGTGTCCGGCTTTCGTGCATTCAATTTCTTGTGTGCGGCATCCAATGCGGCGTGTGCATGTTTCTCTTCGAAAATCCGTCGGTGCGCTCATTGCTTTCCGCATGGCTTCCGATCCTCTATTCCGGCGTGCTTTCCTGTGCGGTCGCCTACACGTTGCAGGTCATCGCGCAGAAGTACGTGGAACCGACGGTCGCTTCGCTGATCCTCAGTCTGGAGTCGGTGTTCGCCGCATTGTTCGGATGGCTGATCCTCCGACAGAGCATGTCTATGAAGGAGCTGGCGGGATGCCTGCTGGTATTCTGCGCCATCATCCTTGCCCAGATACCGCAAAAACGGTGGATACGGTCGGTTGCGTAGGGTGCTCCGCATGTCGGCGATGTGTTCCATTTCGCTTGACGATTTGATGATTTTCCGTAAAGTTTGAGGTATGATCTGTCGGACGGTATCGTTTTCCGTACAGTAGGTAGTTGCTTTTGTTCGGGAGGTTCAAATGAACGTTGCGATTTATGGTGCCGGCTCGCTCGGTACGATTTTGGGAGCGTATATCGCCAAGGGTGGTCGCGATATAGATCTTGTCAACCGCAATCCCAAACATGTCCAGGCTCTTCGCACCGACGGGGCGCATGTGGTGGGGACCGTCGATTTCAAGCAGAAGGTCAATGCGCTGTTTCCGTCCGAGATGAGCAAGCGCTATGACATTATTTTCCTCATGACCAAACAACTGGGCAACAAGGCTGTGGTCGAGAGTCTGGTTCCTCATCTGGCCGATGATGGGGTAATCTGTACGACGCAGAACGGTCTGCCGGAACTGAGCGTCTCGGAAGTGATCGGTGAAGACAGGACGTTCGGCTGTACGATCGCCTGGGGGGCGACGCTTGTCGAACCAGGTGTCAGCGAATTGACCAGCTCCCCCGATGCGTTGACCTTTGGTCTGGGGAGCATGACCGGCAAGGACTCCCAGCGGTTGCACGAAATCAAGGAACTGCTTGAGCTGATGGGTCCTGTGACGATCGAGAAGAACTTCATCGGGGCACGGTGGTCGAAGCTGCTGATCAATAGCGCATTCAGCGGCTTGAGCGCCTGCCTTGGACAGACGTTCGGCGAAGTGGCGAAAGCGAAGAAGAGCCGCCGTGTCGCCCAGCGGATCCTCAAGGAATGCATCGATGTCACCGTCGCGGCGCATGTGAAGATCGAGCCGATCCAAGGCAAGGATGTGGCGAAGCTCCTCGACTACCATGGGCCGATCAAGAAATGGGTCTCGTTCCGAATCATCCCGCTGGCGATGAAGAAGCATGCGTTGCTCAAAGCAAGCATGCTGCAGGATCTTGAGAAAGGCAAGAAGACGGAGATCGATGCGATCAACGGGGTGGTGTGCGCCTACGGACGCAAGGTCGGTGTGCCCACTCCGTTCAACGACAAGGTCGTGGAGATCGTCCATGGCATCGAGGACGGTACCTATGCCAGCAAGCCGTCGAATATCGAGCTTTTCACGCCTTTGCTGTAGCGGGATGTCTCCGACAGGTATGCAACGGACGGAACATGCACGCTCCGTCCCCTATACGCCGCTTCCGATCGAACCTGCGCGACGGTATTGTCTTCGTCTTCGGGAAGAAATGGAACGTACCGGATTCCTCGATGATGACGGAAAACGGCGTTTCCCGTCGTCTCCGTTGTTCGAACCGTACGGCGGCCGGATGTTCGGGATGCTCGTATGCACCGACGACCAAGGGAACGAGCGGGTGCTCAAGGCGTTTTCCGGACAATACCTCGGTGCATGGGAGATTCCCGGTTGGGTTCCTCCTGTTCCCGATGTTCCGGCATATGAAGCCATCGTGGGGCGCAACGACGCAAGCATTCATGAGTTGTCCGAGCGTCTGAAGGAGCTCGACGCCTCCCGCGCGGAGGGAGGCCTCCGACGGGAGGCCGCTGGCGATGATCGCGGTCTGAGGGAGCGGCGACGTATGCTGACCCAGGAAAGCCAGCGTGATGTTTTCGCGCTCTATTCGTTCTGTTGCTATGATGGGGCATCCCGTACCTTTTCCGATATGGCGGGCGAGGATCTTTCGTATCATCGTCCGCTCTGGCGGTTCCCTTCCGGAACAGGTGACTGCTGTGCCCCGAAGCTTCTCCACCAAGCGTTTTCACATCGTTTGCATCCCGTCAGCATGGCGGAGTTCTATTTCGGAGCCCCCAACAGGTCCGGCACGAAGACCGGTGGTAGCTTCTATCCTCCGTGCGAGGAGCGTTGCCATCCACTGTTGCGTCATATGCTCGGCCTGGATATCCTCTACTGCGACGATCATGTCGCCGTCGTCAACAAACCCTCCGGCCTTTTGTCCGTTCCCGGGCGTGGGGAGGAAAAGCAAGATAGCGTCGAGACCAGGTTCCGGACACTATTCCCTACCTGCATCAGGCAGCCTGCGGTCCATCGTCTCGATATGGACACTTCCGGGTTGCTGATCCTTGCCCGTGATGCGGATTCGCACCGGAACCTGAACATCCAGTTCATGAACGGCATAGTGGCGAAGGAATATGTCGCGTTGCTCGAGGGGATCGTCCCTGTCCGCGAGGGAATCGTCGAATTGCCGTTCCGTCTGGATGTCGGCGACCGTCCCAGGCAGATCTACGACGAGCGGTTCGGGAAGAAGGGAACCACTTTGTGGGAGCGGCTATCCGTCGAGACCTTGCCGTCGGGGCGGACTGTCACCCGCGTCAGGTTCATCCCCCATACAGGGCGGACCCATCAGCTTCGAGTCCACAGCGCTCATGAGAAAGGGCTGGGGCATCCTGTCGTCGGGGACAGATTATACGGAACTCCTGCGGAAGGGGATCGCCTTGCCCTCCATGCTTCCAAAGTGACGTTCAGACATCCTGCCACGGGGGATATCATGACGTTCGACTGTCCGCCTGAATTCTAAAATTTGCAGAAACCCTGAATTCCTAGGGGATTTTCGTGGAGTGACGCAGAAATCCGGTCATTATGTTTGACAAAATATGATGGTGGGGATAGCCTGCACATGTTTGAAAAACATGAGGTGCGGGTATGAAGAAAACGCTTTTGGTTCTTTTTGTCGTTATGGTCTCCGGTCTGCTGTTCGCGCAGCCGGCAGTCGAACAGCCGTCCCAAGGCTCTGAGCTTTCCGGTTCCACGCTGCTCGTCTACTGCGGGGCTGGCATGCAGAAGCCGTTTCAGAAAATCGCGGATGCATTTGCCGCAGAAACCGGTTGTGAAATGAATGTGACCTATGCGAACGCCGCGCAGATACAGACTCAGATTACCCAGACTCAGGAGGGGGCGTTCTTCATCGCAGGGTCGGCGGAAGAAGTCAAACGCGTCGAGCAGTTTGTTGAGAGTTCGACACCGCTCGTGAAACATATTCCTGTCCTCGCCATTGCCGCAGGGAATCCGAAACAGATCCGAGGAATCAAGGATCTGGGAAGCGATGATATCGTTACGGTGATCGGCGATCCTGATTCCACCCCGATCGGCAAGATAGCGCAGAAAGCGTTCGCCGACTGTGGGGTGGCCGATTCCGTCCGCATCGAGGCGACCACGACCACGGCTCCCCAACTTGCCACGCTTATCACCCTTGGCGAAGCTGACGCGGCTATCGTATGGAAGGAAAACTGTAACGTGAAGGGGGTGGAGATCAGCACGACGACAGATCTTGACCCTTATGTCAAGGTCATCCCGGCCGCACGCCTTCAGTTCGCATCCGATGACAAAGCCGCCGACGAATTCTTTTCGTTCCTGTTTTCCCGGCAGGTCCGGGAAATCTGGACATCATTCGGATATGAACAGGCACAATGAGGAAGCACCGGCATCCTGACATTTTCTTGTCTCTCTGAGGGATTCTGACTATTCTGACGGTTCTGTTCATCGGTACCAATGTCATTGTCATGACATTCCAGGGAACTCGGAGCTTCCTGTCGAACGTAATGCGAACCGAGACGCTGTTCGCGATCGGACTGAGCGTCCGGACCGCCTGCGTCTCGACGTTGCTGTGCTTCCTGTTGGCGGTTCCCACCTCGTTCATACTGGAACGTACGAGTTTTCCGCTCCGACCTGTCGTCGAAACGGCGTTGGAATTGACGATGTCGTTGCCGAACATCGTTCTTGGTCTGAGCATGCTCATCATTTTTGCCTCTCCGTTCGGAAAGGCTTTGAAACATGCCGGTTTCCCTGTCGTATTCAGTCAGAACGGAATCGTGCTCGCCCAGCTGATCGTCAATCTTCCGTTTGCGATCAAGCTGTCTACCGCGGCGTTCCGGGATGTGGATGTGAAGCTGGAACATGTCGCAGGATTGCTTGGAGCTTCTCCGTTCCGACAATTCTCCACGATTCTATTGCCGCTTTCCAGACATACTCTGATCAGTGCGTTGATCCTTGTCTGGTCGCGGGCGTTGTGTGAGTTCGGTGCTACCTTGATGTTGGTCGGAGTGACCAGAATGAAGACCGAAACACTTCCCGCGGGCATCTATCTGGATGTCAGTACCAATGACTTGTCGGGAGCTCTGTCCAGTGCGTTCATGCTTCTGCTGATTTCGGCGCTTTCGCTCGGTATCGCGAATCGGTTGACGAAGAAGAACGTGCGCTGGAGTCGCCATGTCTGATACGATCCTGTCTATCCGGAATTTGATCATTCGACGCGGCGACTTTATCTTGAATGATGTTTCCTTGGATATTCATGAACGGGAATTGTTTGCTGTCATTGGAAAGACCGGTGCTGGAAAAACGATGCTTCTGGAAGCTTCCGCCGGTTTCTGCAAGCCGGACCATGGACAGGTGCTCTACCGGGGAACCCCTGTCCGCGATATTCCGTTGCATAAAAGAAACATCGGATATCTCTATCAGGACTACAATCTGTTCCCTCATATGACAGCGGCCGGCAATATCGGGTATAGTTTGAAAATGCGGCATGTACCGAATTCGGAAATCCAAAGTATGGTGCAGGAAATTGCCCGGCTGTTCGAGGTCGACGGGGTGCTCGACCAGTATCCCGGTACGTTGAGCGGGGGGGGGAACAGCAGCGGGTGGCACTTGCACGTGCGTTGCTCATGAAGCCTCCGCTTCTGTTGCTGGATGAGCCGTTCACCGCGCTTGATCCTGTCACGAAACATCGTATGTACGGGATGTTCCGGACGATTCGCGACAAGTTTTCCTGTGCAGTGCTGTTCGTCACCCATGATTTTGCTGAGGCACAGGCTCTTGCCGATCGAATCGGCGTGCTGGTCGGAGGAAGTCTTCGGGGTGTCGTCAGTTCCGATCAGTTGTATCTCGCCGATTGGGACAGGGATGTCAGGATGTTTCTTGGACTTGATGCAATGAGGAGGAGATGCTGATGATGCAGGGTGAATTCTATGGTCGGCTGAAGGAGAGTTTCCGGCAGGTATTGGAGACGTACCATCTGGAACAGGTTCCGGTGCTTGTCACGTGTCGTGCATTGTCGCCGGAAGAGGCCATCGGAACGACGCGACGGAAGGATTTTCCGATCCTGACGGGACAAGAGGTCATGCTGCAGGCCCAGGTCGGCAATGGGCGAGGGCAGGTGTTTACCAGCAGTCCGTCAATGTTCGAAGGGACGTTGGATGAGATTCTGGATATCGATCTTGTCTCTGATGCGTCGGGGCGGAGTTTGTTCATCGCGTCAATGAACGCGGTGATGCAGGATCTCGGCCTTTGTACGGATACAGTCCACTGTCGTTCCGATGGTCCTGAGAACTGTGCGGCGGATATGAGGGGTTTTCTCGACTCCAAATACTCGGACAGGCAGAGGATCGGTCTCGTGGGGTATCAACCGTCGCTGCTCGAAATGTTGTCGAAGAGCGGGCGGTCTGTTCGGGTTCTCGATTTGAATCCTGCGAATATCGGAGAATTGCGGTATGGAATTCGAGTCGAAGACGGGACGAGCGAACGGGATTCCCTGGTCTCCTGGGCCGATCTGATTCTTTGTACGGGAAGTACCGTGTGCAATGGTTCGATCGTCTTGTATCTCGATGTTCCGGTAGATGTGTTGTTTTTCGGTATCTCTTTGTCCGGGACAGCGGCTTTGATGAATTTGCCACGAGTTTGTTTCGCGGAAAGGTATGAAAATCCGTAAACGACATGTTTGTTGTCGGAGAGGTGGTGTGAAAAGGCTCCGGACCAAAAGATATGGTCGGAAATTCTTGCGAAACTTCTGTGCGGAAAAATCGGTTGCAAACGTCGTCTTCGTCTTGCAGAAACTCGGTGCTTTGAAAAAACCCGTCGCCAACGACGGGTTTTTGTGTATGACGCTAGTGCGATTCGAACGCGCGACCTTCTCCTCCGGAGGGAGACGCTCTATCCAGCTGAGCTATAGCGCCGACACATCGTCTACATGCAGACTTAGCGAGTATACCAACAAATATCGACAGAATCAATAAGCTGCTGCCAAATCCAGAAACAACAGCATTTTCGGTCATTCTTTTACAGCATCTCACAACATATGACATTTGTTCGTATGGTTATATCATATTATATAGAAATAGATTAACTTTTTATCATTACAACAAAGAATGGATAAGTCATTGTTTTTTGTTGTTGGTATTGACAGATGTGCCGGAATAGAAATATAGTAGAGCTGATGATATGGATCGGAACTTCAGATAGGAGGAGTAATGGAATGGGCCATAAGAAACCGTTGTGTAGCGTGTTGATCGTACTGACGCTTATGTTGTCGTATCCCGTCTTCCTGGTCGCAGATGAAGTGGATGGTCCGGAGAACATCAAACTCCGCGCGACCATGCCAACCCAGGATTCCTTTATCGTTACACCCGATGAGGACGCTCTTTCGATCGATCTGGTTTCCGCACGGGGCAAAAGCATACGGGTAGGAGGCTATACGTTGGCGTCCAACCGCACCGGATCCTCTTATCAGCTCAAGATCTATCCCGGAGAGTCCGGAGACGAGCCTGCGTTCTGTTTCTCCTCGGAGACGGAGAGCGCCGGACAGGAAGCGAAGCTCGAATACCAGCTATCCATCAAATCCGCCACGGAAAAAGGCTACAGCATCGAAGACGCAAAGAGCGGGGTTTCGAAGGCTCTAGGAGTCCGCGACGCGGATTCGAAAGGCGGGATCATCTATGAAACCGGAGACATCTATGCGACCATACCGAATTTTGATCCGACGGAATTCCCGACCGGCTGGTATGCTTCGGCCATCAGATTCCAGGTCCTGGTCGACTAACGTCCAATCTATCATCATTGCATATTCGCATGCGTGAACAGTGTTTCAACGAAGGGGACACCGTTTTTTCGTGCGATACGGAACTCTTCGGCAGATTCTCGATCTCTTCGATTTCTCGCAGCGATATGGTGCGGGCATGATTGTATTTGACGGCAGATACGGTTTCGGGTAGACTTTGTCTGACTTTGGCAAGGCTGTCGCCGACCGACCGGTCGTCGCATACGAAAGAGAAGAGGAGAAGCGAATGAAACCTATATTGTTGGTACTCGCTGCAGGGATGGGAAGCCGATACGGTGGAGTCAAGCAGATTGATTCCGTGGGGATGCACGGGGAGACGCTCCTCGACTTCGGTGTATACGACGCACATAAGAGCGGTTTTGGCAAAGTGGTGTTCATCATCCGCAAGGACATCGAGCACGATTTCCGCGAGCGGCTGTTCGACAGGATCGCTCGCAACATGGATGCCGAATATGTATTCCAGAATCTCGATTCTCTGCTGACGCCTACGCAGATCGGACTTGCGAAGGAGCGACGGAAACCATGGGGGACGATCCATGCGGTTCTGTGCGCGAAGGACGCCGTGAAAGCTCCGTTCGCCGTGATCAACGCCGATGATTACTATGGCCGCGATGCGTTTCTGACGATGAGCCGTCATCTTTCCTCGCTGGACAACGACAGTGTCGAACATGCGATGGTCGGCTATGTGCTGGAGAATACCATGAGCCGTAGCGGCTCTGTTTCCCGCGCCGTCTGTACGGTTCGTGACGGGTACCTGGTTTCGATGCGGGAAAATACCAAGATTGAATACGTGGATGACAAGATCATCAGTCACCTCGACGGCAAGAATCTGGAGCTGACTGGCAAGGAATGGGTGTCGATGAATTTCTTCGGATTCACACCGAGGGCGTTTGATGCGTTCGACGCATATTTCCAAGGGTTCCTCGAGCGGAACATTACGTCAGAGAAAGCCGAATGCTATCTGCCCGAAGGTGCGAGCGAGATCGTCACGTCCGGCGCCGGACGAATGAAGTTCTACACTACGCAGGAGAAATGGTTCGGGATGACGTACAGCGAAGACCGTGAGCTGGTGCGAAAGGCGCTATCCGAAAAAATCTCACAGCGGTACTATCCTGAGAAACTGTGGCCTCGTTGAGCGCACTTACCGATGTGGCTCGGAGGAGAATGCAATGAAGGGACATCATTCGATTGTCGTGCTCGACGGGTATACTGAGAATCCCGGCGATCTTTCCTGGGCGCCGCTGGAGCGGTACGGGACGCTGACCGTGTATGAACGGACGGCTTCCGCAGACATTCTGCGGCGGATCGGCGATGCCGATGTCGTGTTCACCAACAAAACTCCGCTGGATCGTCGGATCCTGTCCGCTGCGCCTGGATTGCGATATGTCGGCGTACTTGCTACCGGCTACAACGTGGTGGATGCGGTGGCTGCGAAGGAACTGGGTATAACGGTGACCAACATCCCTTCCTATGGCACCGAAGCCGTCGCGCAGTTCGCGTTCGCGATGTTGCTGGAGATATGCAACCGCTTCGCACATCATAGCGATGCCGTGCATGCCGGCAGGTGGACTTCCAGCATCGACTTCTGCTTCTGGGATTATCCGCTGATCGAGCTTTCCGGCAAGACGATGGGAATCATCGGTTTTGGCCGTATCGGCCAAGCGACGGGACGAATCGCCCAGGCGTTCGGCATGCAGGTATTGGCGTATGCCCCGCATCGGAATCCCGCTTTGGAGAACCCCGCATGCCGGTATGTGGAACTGGACGATCTATTCGCCAGTTCCGATGTAGTGAGCCTTCACTGTCCGTTGTTTCCCGAGACGGAAGGAATAATCAACGCCTCCAGCATTTCGAAGATGAAGGACGGAGTGATCATCCTCAACAACAGCCGCGGAGCATTGATCGTGGAACAGGATCTTGCCGATGCACTGGCTTCAGGCAAAGTATATGCCGCCGCCGTCGATGTCGTATCGACGGAACCCATCAAGGCCGACAATCCGCTGCTGGCGGCTCCGAACTGTTTTATCTCGCCGCATATCAGCTGGGCGCCACGTGAGACACGCAAACGACTGATGGATATCGCGGCGGACAATCTCCGCCGCTATCTGGCCGGCGATCCGGTGAACGTCGTCTCCTAAACCGCCTTCAATCGACTCGTCAATGCTGGACGTCCGGGCTTCTTTGGTCCGACGTCGGCATTCTCTGCTTGAGTATCTGCGTGACATCGGACTGCGCGGCGAGGGCCGCTTTCGCAATCGGCGTAAAGCCTTCGCCTAGCACCTGGTAGGCTTCCTGGACGATCATGAACGCCTTGTCGTCTATGTCATGGACGATGTTCGTCAGACGCGCGATCTTCTGGTTCGGTACGACGGTCATGATGACTGTCCTGTCGCTGCCTGTATACATTCCTGTGGCATGGAGCAGCGTTCCTCCGTGGCCGAGTTCCTCCATGATCGCCCTACTGATCTGTTCCCTGTTCTGACTGATGATATATACTGTCTTCGCATAGCGGGTTCCCATCGACAGCACGACCTTGTCAACGACGACGCCGGTGATGTAGACGGTAATGATGGCGTATAATGCGCTTTCGATGCCGAATGTGAACGCGGATATCAGGATGATGATCCCATCGACGAGAAACAGCGACGTACCGAGCGTCAGTCTTGTATAGCGAGCGATGATTTGCGCGATGATATCCGTTCCGCCGGTGTTCGAGCCGCTTTTCATCACCAATCCGATGCCGCCTCCCATGACGACGCCTCCGAACAGAGCCGACAGCAGCACGCTCATAGGATGCGTGTAGTCGAGGATTCCATCATACCCCAGGACCATGCATATCCCGCTGGTGAAGACGGACAGCAACACGGTTCCCAATAAGGATTTGACGCCGTATTGAGCGCCGAAGATCTTCATGCCGACAAAGAACAACGGAACGCTCTGGATGAGGATCGTCAGACCAGGATCCCAGCCGAATGTATGAAAGAGAATCGTCGCGATGCCGCTGACTCCTCCGCTGGCGATTTTCGCAGGGTTCGCGAAGACCGCGACCCCGAAAGCGGTAATGAATGAGCCGACCGCGATGTACAGATACTCAATGAACTTCTGCCGTGGAGATTTCATTACTCCAGTATATCGCAACATCCGCTGATAGGCCACATGAAGGCCCTGCAATCTCCGCTAGATGATTTTTTCCGGCAAGGCTACGACCTGCGTTTCCATCCGTAGCAACAGACGCGCAGGGTCGTCGTCTACGAGCAGGGACTCCATGACGACAGATTTGATGAACCCTTCGTCGCAACTGTGTCGAAGGAATGCGAGCAAGCCATCGTAGAAGCCGGCGGTGTTGAGGATGGCGACAGGCTTCGTATGGTACCGAAGCTGCTGCCATGTGAAAATTTCCAGAATCTCTTCGAAGGTCCCGATTCCGCCTGGCAGCGCGACGAATCCATCCGCCCTTCGATACATTTCCGCTTTTCGTTCGTGCATGCCTTCGACGACAAGCAATTCGTCGTGGACGATCGTGTTGCAGATCTTCGGAAGGTGCAGTTTCCTGGGAATGACACCGACGACGGCACCTCCCTTCGAATGGAGCGTCTCGGCCACCAAACCCATCAGCCCGATATTGCCGCCGCCGTAGACAAGGCCGACACCTCGGTCCGCCATGGCGACCGCCATGGCTTTCGCCGCTTGGGCGTACCGTTCGTCATGTCCTTGCGAAGAGCCGCAGAACACTGCGATTCGTTCCATTCCATTCATATAGGCCGTCCTTTCCGGCTGATAGCCTATCATGGATAGGTCCGTCATGATAAGGGGCGGACGATTTTTCGTGTCAGACAGATGACATGTTTTTGTGTGGAATCGTGTTACCGACCTAAAGTTTGATTGTTGTCATTGTCATGTAGGAGTTTCTTATTGTATACTGATACTGATTCGATAGAGACTACCTTCATACGATTGTCACTTGCTTTGTGTCGCTTAAGGAGAAAAACTATGATGAAGAACAGCAGTATGAGAAAACTGATCGCGGTTCTGATGGGCCTGCTGATCCTGTTGCCGGCGGCTTTGTTCGCGGCTCCCGTCGTCGTTACCTGGGAATGGTTGATGGACGACCCTGACGTGACGGCGTTCCGGTATCAACTGGATGGCGAGGATCCTTCCGGATGGACCGTCGTCGATACCTCTGTGACGAGCTATACCGTGGAAGGACTTGAGGGATCCGTTTCCCATTCCTTGTATCTGCAGCAATCCTATGACGGCGAGAACTGGAGCGCAAGCGCCGTGTCCGTCGTAGAACCGCTGGTAGTCGAGCCCGCCCAGGAACCGGAGGAGGCGCCCGCCGCTTCCGATGCGGTATCTGAAGCGTCCGTCGTCCCCGAGCAGGAGACCGCTTCCGCACCCGAAACCTTCGAACCGACCGCCGAGGTGGTTCAGGAACCGGTCGAAGAACAGCCGGCCGCCGAACCGTTGGCTGTCGCGGAACCGATCGAAGGACAGCCGGTGGCCGAACCTGACCAAGAGGAGCTTCCCGTCGTAGAGCCGGTCGAAGAAACTCCTGTGGCTGCCGTCGTCGAGCCTGCCAAGAAGTCGGCGACTTCCGCAAGCACATTCTCGTTCGGCATCGATCTGGCCGGCGGCGCAATGGTAAACAGATGGCTTCCTGCAGGCGATTCCAGGGGCCTGACCGATCTTTCGCCGACTGCTTCCATCTCCCTCAAGTTCAACAATATATATGGATTGAGTCGCAGTCTCGGACTTGGCGCCCGTATCGATCTTGGATATGCGCTGATGATCGAAGGCGGCTGGAAAGCGTTCGTACAGGATTTCTTCAGCGATCCGATCGCAACGATGAAGGATAGTGCGAACCATCATGTCGGCGTAGTCGGACTGCTTCCGAAGCTGGACATCGCCCTTGGCAAAAAGGCGGCTCTCGCCCTTGAAGCCGGTGCGGAGATGTACTTCTCCTATCCTTCGATCAAGCCCGCCGATCCGCAGGGCAAGGTCGGAATCGACTGGGGCTTCGCCGGCGGATTGCAGTTCGACTACATGCTGAACGATTGGTTCTCGCTCGGGTTGAACGCCAGATACCACTACATCATGGACTACCGCCAGTATCTGGACGGAAGGCTGGTCCTCGGCTTCCATTTCTAGACTGACATCCTGGTTCGTGATTGAAACTGCCGCGAAGGTCGGAAGACTTGCGCGGCAGTTTTTGTTCTATCGGACAGTTCTTCCGCAATCTGTCGGATGTCCGACTTTCGCTGCTTTGCTTGCCTATTGTCTTCTCGGGAGTCTCGCCCTACACTATAGTTGTTGAACACTGTGTGTAATAATTCCGGCTTCCCGCAGCCGGAGGAGGCGAAAATATGCCTGTCGAGAAGATGTCGTTGTATATCGTGACCGGAGCCTGTGGACATCTGGGCGGTACGATCGTCAGAAAGCTCAGAGAAGCGGGTCAGGCCGTCAGGACCTTGCTGCTTGCGGGAGAGTCGCTTCCTTGTCGTCCTGGACAGGAGGTGGATGCCTGCACGAGAAACCCTCCGCTTCTTCCTGTCGTGGGGGACATTCGAGACAAGGATTCTCTCAGGCCGTTGTTCCGCGGTACCCGCGATATGTGCGTCAAGGTGGTCCATGCCGCCGGAATCGTCGATATATCTTCCGCGGCGGATCATGCGATACATGATGTCAATGTCGGAGGGACGCGGAATATCGTGGAGTTGTGCCGTGAATACCATGTCCAGCGACTGTTGTATGTCAGCTCGGTTCATGCGATTCCAATCCGCGACGAGTTTTGCGTCATCGAAGAATGCAGGCACTTTTCTCCTGAAGACGTGACCGGTATGTATGCAAAGACGAAGGCGGAAGCAACGGAACTCGTCCTGGATGCTGTCAGGGAAGGGCTCGACGCAGTCGTGGTCCATCCGTCCGGCATCGTCGGACCGGACGATCCCGCCCACAATCATTTGGTCCAGATGGTCCGGGACTATGTAGCCGGCCGATTGCCGGCGGGAGTCAACGGCGGATTTGATTTCGTCGATGTCCGGGACGTAGCTGACGGCTGTCTGGCCGCCTTGGAAAAAGGCTCCGCCGGCGATTGTTTCATTCTTTCGAACCGCCACTATTCCGTCAAGGATATTCTTGCGATGCTTCGGTCCATCTGCGGTGGAAGGAAGATTCCGACATTGCCGATATGGATCGTATCCGCCGTCGCTCCGCTGCTTGCCCGGTACGCCCATCTGAGACGGCGGCGCCCGCTCTATACTCGCTATTCCCTGCAGACGCTTTCCAGCAACGACCGCTACAGCCATGACAAGGCCACGATGGCGCTGCGATATCATCCTCGCGATCTCTACCGTACGTTGCAGGATACTGTGGCTTGGCTGCGTTTCGGGGCGGACCGCGGATAAGGGGGCCGGATTTCTCCCTTGACCACTGTCGGTCGGTGCAGGTATCATTGGCGGTATGAGACAGGAGACACTGGATGCGATCAGGTCGTTCAGGGATGAACGAAATTGGAGTCGGTTCCACACGGCGAAAGATCTCGCCATATCCATTTCCTTGGAGGCTTCCGAACTGCTGGAGTTGTTCCAATGGGTCGGATCTGACGAAGCTATCGAGCACGACAGGGCTGCGATGGCCGATGAGTTGGCCGATGTCCTGATATATGCCGTCCAGTTCGCTGATCTCGTGGGGTTGGATCTGGATACGATCGTCGCTGAGAAGCTGAGCAAGACGGCGGAGAAATATCCTGCGCGTTCCGTCGCACGGTGCCGCGACAAATACGAACTGCATCCGGCCCATGGAAAAGGACGGTGACCGCGCAATGAAATCAAGCCGGATGCAGGCCTGCATCGACTACATCAGGTTCAATCAGGAAGTGGAGGGGTTCTCGTTGGAGGAACCCGAAGAAAGCATCCTTCGCGAAGTGCTGGATGATGAACGCACCGCCGACGATGCCGTGGAGGCGCTGGTCGAAGAACTGCATCTTCCCTCGGAATATGTCCCCACGGAACATGAAGGGGATGTCTATCCCGGTACCGGGTGTCTGACAAACTTCTTCAATATCAAGGATCGGGATCTGCTTCGGACGGTGGAAGCGCGGTTCGTCAATATCAGGACCGCCGAAGTGCTGCTTGATTCCATCGATATGAAATTCGATTTCGATCAACTGAAAGCTATCCATGAACGGCTGTTCGGCGACGTATATCCGAGCAGCGGACAGATACGAGAAGTCGCTGCGGCGAAACGGACGGTGTTCTGCCAGCCTGAATACATCGAGGACATGGCCCTCGAGATTTTTGACAGGTTGCGCAACGATCGATACCTGAAGAATCTGGGACGCGACGATTTCATCAATGACTTCGCGTTCTATATGGGGGAAGTGGAGGCGTTGCATCCGTTTCGGGACGGCAACGGCCGGGCGGCGCGATTGTTCTTCTATCAGCTTGCTATGAACGCGGGCTACGACATCGAATGGTACAAAGTTGATCCTGACAGGATGCTCGAAGCCGATATTTCCGCGATCGATGGTGACTATCAACTTCTGATCGACGTGCTGTCCGAAGTCGTCGTTCCTATGTGGTGATCGGTAATTTTTCGATGTGGTATTGACAGACTGTGTGTTTTCTGTGTACTTTGTTACCGAAAATTCGGTAACAAACAAGGAATCCGCTGTGCCACGGAATACGAAAGAACGAATATTGCATGAAACCCTCTCCGCGTTTGGCGTCCTGAGGTTCGAGGATATCTCCCTATCGACGATCGCCGCTCGGGTGGGAATTTCCAAGACGGCGATCTTTCGTCATTTCAAGAACAAGCAGGAACTTTTTGACGAGCTCGATAGGCAGGTAGTCGGCCAGTTGTCCGAGCTTAAGCGGAGACTGTCGTCCACCGACATGACGGCGGAACCGAACGTCGGATCCAAGACGGAAGCGTTCGTGATACTGGCTCATTTCTTTAGCGAACGTCCTGAACTGCTTCCGTATTTGCTGCAAATGACGTTCAACGGGCAGCATGGTACGGTTTCCTCGATGATGCTCGATGTCCTGAAACTTGAAAGGGATTTATCCTTGGTCGAGGATCGTTTCGATGTCTCGACCATGTGCTTCTTTCTTCGACAGATGGTATGCTCCTACGATGGCGATGAGGAACTGATCGGCAGATATGCGTCCGCGGTATCCCGTCTTGTCGAATCAGGGTTTTCCTGTTTCTCTGACATTCCCCTGAGCAGGATGGATGAACTGGACGAGATAGCCCGTGTAACCGGACAGGAAACGACCCAGGATCGGTTCTTTCTCGCGCTCGGCCGTGTGATGGATCGGTTCGGACCGTTCGGAATCTCCGTCGAGCGCGTGGCCGACGAACTCGGGCTTGCCAACAGCACCATCTATGCAACGTACGAGAGCAAGGATGAGATGATCAGGCAGACGGTGATCAAGGAGTTCCTCAATTACAGCCGGGCGTTGTCCAGTCGGCTCGCGGCGGCCGATTCCCTGTCCGAAGCGGTCTACCTGATGCTCTCGACATCCGCTTCGTACAGTTCTCGATCAATTCCGTTGTCGGACTACATCATCTGCTGGATCAGCATGAACGGAAACCTTGATTGTGGAGGGGAGGACTTCGAGCGTTTCGATTTCCATCCCGTCCCTAATCGGCGACTGGAAAATTACTATCAGGAGTTCCGGGCGTGCTGCGGGAGACGGTCGATTGATCCAGAACTCATATCCCGGTGGATCTTGTTTCTTCCGTTCCGACATTTCTTCGTAAGGCAGATTCTGCCGGAATCGACCTTGACGGTCGATTCGGTCAGGTCGCTCTACCGTCTGATATGCGGCGGTCTGGAAGGAGTTCGTCGGATGGAACGCTGAACACTTGGACGAAATATATCGTTTCCGGAATGGAATCGCAATCCTACGCGACTGGGAGCGCTCCGGTTCGCGAATCATTTGGAGAATTATCATGAGACTATTGAGACAGGTTGTCGCCGTGCTGGCGATGTCCTGTGCCGTTGTTCCCGGATGGGCATCGACCCTGACGGAGCATCAGGCAGTGGCATATGCTCTGGAAAACAGTGGTAGCCTTGAGCTAGCCGCCACCGACCTGGCGATGCAGGCGAGGTCCGACAGATACGGGTGGAACGGCCTGCTTCCCACGGTCCAGGCCACCGCGACCCTCAACAGGAACAACGCGGTACCCGCTTCGTTGTCCGGCCTGTATCAAAATCCGTATGTTTCGTTCGTCGGAGGTATTTCCGCATCGTGGAATTTCAATCCTGCGTTGATCACCAACATCGAACTCTCCCATAAGCAGTATGAGGCTGGAATGATCTCCTACGAGCAGCAGCGGCAGCAGACGATACGCGACGTAAGGAAGATGTTCTACGGACTTCTTCTGCAGCAGATGAGCATTGACCTGCAGCGCGAGTCCCTGGACATGACCAAGGCCCGTTTGGATCAGGCGCAGGAGAATTTTCAGGCAGGCTACGTACCCGAACTGACGGTCCTGCAGGCTCGGACCATCTACGACAACGCAGTAGCATCCCTTTTGAAACAGGAACAGGCGTTCCTTCAGCAGAAACGCACGTTCGCAATGCTGCTCGGGATGCCGGTCGACGAAACATATTCGTTGGACGGCGACATCAGCACGGATTTCTTCGAGATCGATTCCGCCTCCCTCCTGTCTTCGTTGGATGGCCGGTTCGACATTTCCTCGCTCGCCAAACAGGCGGAGGTCCTCAAGGTGCAGGAGAAGGCGCTGCGACAGCAGATCAACGTTCCGACGCTCTCGCTGAGCGCCTCGTATCAGCCTGTGGTCATGGACGTTTCCAAGGATTGGGGCGGAACCATCGCCCCGACAGTGAAAAACTATTCGGACAACGGAGGCGTGAGTGTGACGGTCGCCATGAATCTGACGAACTTCCTCCCGGCTTCCAGTGCGCGGCAAGGCTTGCAGGATGTGCGGGAGAACATCTCGAAGCTAGCGCTGAGCGGATACGTGCTACGGCAGAATGCGACAGTCGAAATCCTCAATCTGATTGCGTCGCTCGAGCAGTCCCGGCTGGCCATAGAAAATAGCGATAGGAGCATCGAGTTGGCTCGGAAGGTCTATGATTTGACTGAACAGTCATATCGGTATGGTGCGACGGAATTGCTTGACGTCAGGGATGCGCAGATGCAGCTCGACCAAGCGAAATTGGGAAAACTTAGCGAGCAATATACGTATTTGTCAGCATTGCTCGACCTAGAATATGCGATCCAGAGGAGTATTATCGAATGAACAAGATGCAATACGGCAAGAGCGTGATGGCGCTCTGCCTCATTTCCCTGATCCTGATGGGGTTCCTTGTCGGCTGTTCCGGTTCGGGAACGTTATCAGAGGGGGAGGCTTCCTCCGCGACTGTCGGAGCCGGGGCGGTAGCTATTCCCGTGCAGGTATATACGACGGTTCCTCAATCGATCGCTTCGTACTTGCGGTTCGGCGGCGACGTCGTTCCCTCTGTCAGCGTCGACATCCTTACCGAACTGACCGGAAAGGTTTCGGCCGTCCATGTGGATGTCGGCGACCGGGTGGTAAAGGACCAGGTCCTGCTGGACGTGGATCCCTCGCGCCCGGGTTCCACGTTCAATGTCAGCCAGGTCAAGGCGATACAGGGAGGAACGATTACTTCGTTCTCTCCTGTTGTCGGGGTCACCGTGACACCAACGATGTCGCTGGGCAAGATCAGCGATACCGACCACCCAGAAATCACGTTCAGCGTGGTGGAACGGTATGTCTCGCAAATCCGAGAGGGACAGAAGGCGCAAGTTTCGTTCGCCGCGTATCCCGACGAAGTGTTCAGTGCGACGGTCACGAAGGTCGCTCCGACACTGGATGCCGCCAGCCGCACGCTGAAAGCTACCTGTTCGCTTGACCTGCCGGATGAACGGATACTGACCGGCATGTACGCGAAGATCCAAGTTCTGACCGAACAGCGGGAGGACCGCGTGGTCATTCCGTATGGAGCGGTGCTGACAAGCGGCGGAAAGCCGCATGTGTATATCGTCGACGATTCCAGGAGTCCCGCCGTAGCGATTCGAAAGGATGTGATGCTCGGACTTCGTTCCGATACCGTCGTCGAAGTATCCGGTGGGCTACAACTCGGAGACACGGTGGTTGTGAAAGGCCAAACGCTGCTATCCGACGGGAGCCCCATCACTGTGTCGTCCACGCTAGAGGAGATCCGCTGATGTCCTTGTCAAAACTTGCGGTGCGCAAGCCCACTACCGTATTGATCATATTCGTCGTACTGACAGCGCTTGGTATTTACGCTACGACACTGCTGCCGGTCGACCTGTTTCCTGACATGGAGATACCGTATATCCTCGTATCGACTTCGTACAGCAACGCCAGTCCCGAGGAGGTGGAGGACAAGGTAACTCGGCCGTTGGAGAGCTCCCTGTCAGGAATTACAGGGCTGAAGACGATGGAGTCCGTCTCCGGAGCCGGGTCAAGTCTCGTCATGTTGGAATTTACCGATGGCACTGACCTCGCCGAAGCGACCAACATGGTCCGTGATCGGATCGACCTTGTACGCAACTATCTGCCGAGCGAAATCACCTCCCCTGTGATCATGAAGATGGATCCATCGATGATTCCGATCATGACGCTTGCGCTGACCGGCGACCGCTCGCAGGAGGAACTGCGCCAGATCGCCGAGAATTCAGTACAACCTCGGCTTGAACAGCTTGAGGGTGTGGCGTCCGTTTCGATCAGCGGCGGAAGGGAGAAGGCGATCAACGTGGAGATTTCTCGTGATAGCCTCGATGCATACGGGCTGTCGATTTCCCAGGTCGGGCAGATGCTCGCCGCCCAGAATATCCGATCCTCCAGTGGGGTCATCACTGAAAGCGGTGTAGACTACGCGATCACGACCAGCGGTCAGTTCCGTTCGCTCGACGACATTCGCAACACTGTCGTCGCATACAAGACCGGAACGCCGACGGCTTCCGGCGTCGAGGTGCATCGAATCCTGCTGGGAGATATCGCCGATGTTTCGGAAGGTTTCAAGGATATCGGCAGCTATGCCTACCTGAACGGGGAGCCGTGCGTACTGCTCTCCGTCCAGAAGCAAAGCAGCAAGAATTCCGTGAAGACCGTCGAACAGATTCGCGACGAAATGCCGAAAATTCTGTCGATCCTTCCTCCAGGAGTCGGACTGTCCGAGACTTCCAATACTACGGACATCATCAACGAGGCTATCTCCTCCGTGCTTGATTCTGCGATCCAGGGAGCGGTGCTGGCGATCCTCGTGCTGCTGTTCTTCCTGAGAAGTTTCAAAAGTACCGGAATCATCGGCCTGACGATTCCTGTTTCGTTGATCGTTACGCTGGGCGTCATGTATTTTACAGGCCATTCATTGAACATGATGACGTTGGCCGGTCTCGCGCTGGGCGTCGGTATGTTGGTCGACAACTCGATCGTCATTCTGGAGAATATATACAGCTATCGTGAAAAAGGGGCGAAAGCGGATGTCGCCGCTGTGCTCGGATCGCAGGAAATGACGATGGCCATCACCAGCAGTACATTGACGACAATCTGCGTGTTCCTCCCGATGATCATGTTCGGTTCTCGGTTGGGAATGATGAAGCAGGTCTTTCTAGGCTTGGCGTTCACCGTCGTCATCTCATTGGTCTGCAGCCTATTGTTCGCGATCGTACTGGTTCCTGTACTTGCCGCGAAGTACCTGCGGCTGGAGAATGTCCGTAAGAGGAATAAAAAGGGCTTGAATCGGATGATGACACGGTTCTTCAGCGCAGTCGATAATGGATATGCTGCGTCCGTGCGTTTCGCAGTCCGGCACAAGCTGCTGGTCGTAGCGCTGGTGCTCGTCGCTCTCGTGCTGAGCGTGCTGGCGATTCCTCGGATCGGATTCGTCTATATGCCCGAACAGGAGGATACGACGCTGACCATCAATCTGTCGATGCCCCAGGGAACCAACATCGAAGTGACGAACGAAACCATGCGCACGTTCGAAAACATGGTCAGAAAGGAAGTTTCCGGCTTGAAGAGTGTGACTGTTTCCATCGGCAGCGGGACGGGAATCATGAGCGGCGGCGCCAATTCCGCATCCTTGACGATGTCGTTCTATTCTCCGAAGGAGCGTTCTGCGTTCGAAGCGTCACAAACCATGTCTTGGGACAGCGTATCGACGGCGAAAGAAAAGATCAGGCCGTTATTCGATGTCTTCCCCGGAGCAGAATTCACGATCGCGGCTTCTTCGATGAACAGTCTCGGCGGTAGTGGAGTGGATATCGCGGTCAAGGGAGACGATATGGATTCTGTGCGGTCGACCGCACAGCAGATCAAGACCTTGTTGCAGGAGTCTGGAGGCGCATTCGTCACGGATGTCGAAACATCGATGACAGAAGGGCTCCCGCAGGTCGAACTCAGTGTTGACCGCGAGCGCATGTATGCGCTGGGGCTTACGATAGCTGCCGTCAATTCGGAACTGAAAGCAAATATCGACGGACTAACGATCGGCAGGTACTACGATAGCGGAGAGGAGATCGACATCGTCGTGACGCTTCCCGATGCCGATAAGGCGCAGTTGGCCGATCTCGAGCAGATTTTCGTGACCAACGGCAACGGAACAAGGATTCCTCTTTCCAATTTTGCTTCATATGTCGAGACGACATCGCCGACATCGATCATTCGGGAAAACCAGGCGCGGTCGATCCATATCACCGGCACACCGATGCCGGGACTGAGCATCGATTTCGTGCAAGGGGAAATCGAACGTCTGATCAATTCTGGCATTCCTGCGGACGGGTCTGTGGTCATCACCTATGGTGGAGATTATGAGAATCTACGGGAGGGGCTGGAGACGTTCATGCTGATCATCGTCATGGCTATCATTCTGGTGTTCGCCGTCATGGCCAGTCAGTTCGAGTCGTTCAAGGACCCATTCATCGTACTGTTCACGATTCCTCTTTCGGTCATCGGCATCGTCATCGTCTATCTGCTGATGGGCAAGCAACTGAGTATGATCACCGCCGTCGGCGTCCTGATCCTGGTAGGGATTATCGTCAACAACGGAATCGTGCTGATCGACTACATGAACCTTTTGCGCAAACGTGGCTATGGGTTGGAAGATGCCTGCGTCGAGGCCGCGAAGAACCGTCTTCGACCGATTCTCATGACGACGCTCACCACGGTCCTCGCATTGGTCCCGATGACGTTTTCTTCCAGCGGAAACGCCGCATTGGTCCAGCCGATCGGGATGACCGTACTGGGAGGGTTGACGTTCGGTACGCTGATGACACTGTTCTTGATGCCGGTTCTCTACTATCTGTTCAACTATGGCAAGGACAAGCGTTCGCGCAGGAAACGGAAGATTCAGGAGGCGGCGGCGGAAGCGTCGGTATACGATGTGCTCCGTCCGACGATGCCGGCGGCTTCCGATGTGGTTCTCCCTGAGGAAGGTTTCGGCAAGCCAGTGGCCGATTCTGAGAGCGTGCCTGATCGGCCGGCTGCTCCAGTTTCCTCGGAGACCGGTACGACGGTGACCGGACGAGGGTATTCCGTAAAATGGCCGGCGCAAAGCGACGATTCAAAGGAGAACAAAGAATGAAACGGATGGACATCATCCTCAGCCAGGCGCTCGAAGAGGATTTCATCAATCAATGTCAGTTGCTGCATGTCTCCGACGCATACACGAAAGTCCCCGATGTGATGGGGCGAGGCTGCAGCAGTCCGAAAATGGGCGATAGCGTGTGGCCGCAGTTGAACAGCTGGTTCATGATGGTCGTGTCGGACAATGACGCTTTCAAGCTGAAGAAGCTCGTGGAAAGCTTGCGCAGGGAATACCCTGACGAAGGGATAGGCTGTTTCGAATCCGAGGTGGACGTCCTGTAGCGGTACCTGCTTGTCGGATGCGCTTCGAAGCGCATCCGACAAGCTCCTTCACCCGAGGATTCCAAGGTGTTCCAGCAGTATCTTGGTTCCCATGAGGATGAGGACGATGCCTCCGAATAGTTCCGCCTTTGTCTGATACTTCGAGCCAAAAATATTGCCGATCCATACCCCGAGCGCGGAAAAGAGGAATGTCGTGATTCCGATCGAGCAGACGGCGGGGAGCAACCTTACCTGAAGAAATGCGAACGATATCCCTACGGCGAGCGCATCGATGCTGGTGGCGACTGCAAGGGGAAACATCGCCTTGAAGCGGAAGGAGGGGGAGTTCGGACAGGCTTCGGGCGACAGCGATTCCCTGATCATGTTCGCGCCGATCAACCCTAGCAGAATGAATGCGATCCAATGATCGATGTTCGTGATGAATGACTGGAATTGGATTCCGAGCAAATATCCCAATGTCGGCATCAATGCCTGGAATCCACCAAAGTACAGCCCGGTAATCAACATGTGCTTGCTACCTGCCTTTTCGACAGACAGTCCCTTGCAGATGGAGACGGCGAACGCATCCATAGATAGCCCGACAGCGATGACAATCAATTCCCAGATGCTCATCCTGCCCTCCTCGACGTAATATTTCCGGTGATGGCCGGGCGGGCATAAAAAAAGACCCACCTGTCACCACAGATAAGTCTCGTCGTTTCATACAAAGCCAGGAGATTCGGCGATCTCCAGCATGTTGGCTTCATCACGCATACAGCGCCGACTACTCCCTTAACGCACGAGAGTACCATTGCACGACTGATGCGATTTGTCAAGTGCCATGGCATACGGGCGAACAGCATGACGCAGGATATGTCCACAGGTGCAGAATAGAAATTATGCATTTTAATATTCCGAAAAAGGAATATTAAATAGTATAAGTATCAAGCAGTTGGCTGTTGCAGAGCATCTCGATCTCCATCAGCGATGGAATCGAAGCCTGGGCACCGCCGGGCTTCTGAATCGAGACGGCCGCAGCGGCCTGGGCAAAATAGATCGCATCCTGCATGGTGTCTCCGCGACCTATGGCAAAGGCGAACGCTGCGTTGAATACGTCTCCGGCATCGGTCTCATCCACGATTCGAATGTCGCGGTATGCACCGAAATGGTGGCCGCCGTTCCGATCGAAAAAGAAGACACCTTCTGCTCCGCATGTAATGAGGACATTCCTCGCACCTCGCTTGAAAAACCATGAGCTTGCTCGTTTCGCGCTTGCGCCGTCCACTACATCGATTCCCGTCAGCGATTTCGTTTCTTCCCTACTCGGAGTAATGTAGTCGAGCATGTCATAGATGACCGCCGGATACGTTGCGGTGATTCCGGGGGCCATGAAGATCGTCTTGCCGGCTTTGCGGGCGAGTTCCTTGGCGAGAATCGCGGTAGATGAGGGGATGTCCCCCTGCAGCAGGAGGTAGTCGCATTGCTTCAGCGTATCGGAATGGATGCTCAGGTATGAGTCGTCCAGCTTTGCGTTCGCGCCGGGGTAGATCAGTTCGGTCTGTTCTCCGGCTGCGTCGGCGGTGCGAAGCATCATACCGGTGGCGAATTTCGGTTCAGCCTTGATGTCCGATGTCAGGACGCCGAGTTTCTGGAGCGACGCAATGTATGTCTTGCCGAAACTGTCGGAACCGACTTTGCCGATAAAACTGACTTTCGCGCCGAAGCTGGCCAATGTCGCGGCTATGTTCCCTCCTGGGCCGCCATAGGACGGCGCGAGGGATGTCACTTCGATATGTTCGCCAGGGTTCGGGAATCGTTCGCACTGTGTCGACAGGCTGTAGTACAGGCTGCCGATGACGCAATAGGTACTCATGCCACCGATTCAATAGGAACGAAACATCTTTGTAAACCCCTTTTTTGCAAGTTTCATTCGCGTTGTTTCCAAAAAATGCTATATTGTCGGTGTGAGGAGGCCGGCAATGGAGAGAATCAGAGTCGCATTCTATGATACGAAGCCGTATGACAAGGTGTGGTTCGACAGGCTGAAGGAAGACGGCGGCCTCGATATCACCTATTTTGAGCATAAGCTGAATAAGAATACCGCAGGGACGGCGAAAGGCTACGATGTGGCCGTGGCGTTCGTCAACGATACGATCGATGCGGCCGTCATCGATACGCTGAAGAAGGATGGCGTCAAATTGCTGGCGATGCGCTGTGCCGGATACAACAACGTCGACTTCAAGAGCGCATTCGGCAAGCTCCATGTGGTGCGTGTGCCTGCCTATTCGCCGTATGCCGTCGCAGAACATGCGATGGCGCTGTTGCTGACGCTGGTCAGACGGATCCAGCATGCGTATGTCCGCACACGAGAATTCAATTTCAGCCTGAACGGGCTGACAGGGTTCGATCTGCACGGCAAGACCGTCGGCGTGATCGGTACGGGAAAGATCGGTCGGATATTCATCGATATCTGCAAGGGGTTCGGGATGCAGGTCGTGGCATACGATCCATTTCCGGCGAAGGATCTGGACGTGGAATATCTGAGCGTCGACGAACTTTGCACCCGAAGCGATATCATTTCCCTCCACTGCCCGCTGACGCCGGAGACGAAGCATATCATCAACCACCGGACGCTGGCGCTGATGAAGCCGAACGTGTACATCATCAATACGTCGCGCGGGGCGCTGGTGGAGAGCGAGGCCCTGCTGGAGGCGATCAAGGCGAGGAAAGTCGGAGGGGCCGGCCTCGATGTCTATGAGGAGGAGGCCGATCTGTTCTACGAGGATCAGTCGGCTACGATCATCCAGGACGATGTGCTCGCCCTTTTGATCGCGATGCCCAACGTGATCGTCACCAGCCATCAGGCGTTCCTGACCGATGAGGCGTTGCATAACATCGCCCAGACGACAGTGGAGAATATCCGACAGTACTTCGGCGGCGAGGTGATGCCCAACGAAATTTGCTATCAGTGTCTGGAGAGCGGAACCTGCCCGAAGGACCATAAGAAGCGTTGCTTCTAGGGTTCGTACTGGATCCTTACGAATGTCGCCACATGGAACCCCTCAATGCTATCCGCTCTCGTCCGGACGACAGCGGATAGCGTATTATGCCAAAATAAGAGTTTATGACACAAATAATAAAACTGGTTTGTAAGTATCGATAACCAACTGGTGCAAGCTCGAAATTCCAAGCGGACGATATGGAACAACAACAAACTGGCAGGCAGGGCGCTCCATACTGGCAGTGCAGAACTCTGCAGGGATGCGCGGCGTCCCTGCGACGGATGTTACTTCTTGAGCAGATCCCTGATTTCCGTAAGCAGCGCGATGTCCGCAGGCGGTGCAGGCGGTGCAGGCGGCGTCGCGGGGGGAGTGTCCTTTTCCCGTAGTTCCTTCATCTTGTTCAGGGCCTTGACCATCAAGAAGACGACGAATGCGATCAGCAGGAAATTGATGCATTTCTGGATGAATGCGCCATAGTTGAGCGTGACCGCCGCCATGTCGCCGACCGCCGGGGATATCACCCATTTGAGGTCGGTGAAGTTCACCCCGCCGATGATCAACCCGATGAACGGCATGAGCAGGTCGTTGACCAGTGACTGGACGATCGCGGTGAATGCGCTGCCGACTATGATACCGACAGCCATGTCCATGACGTTCCCGCGTGCGATGAACTGTTTGAATTCCGCGAAGAACTTACTTTTCCCCATGATATGTCCCTCCATATTCCATCTATGCGGATTCCTGTTCCGATCACTGTATCGGTTTTTTCAGAACCGCCTTGCGAACTTTCTTGATTTCCGGCTGCATCACTTTCGCCGCGACCTTCTTGTGCTTGATCAAGAAGCAGGAATGGATCTTCTCGTCGCGGATGAAATCGTCACCAAGCGTTTCCTTGGAGATGTCCTGGACGTCGAACTGCTCCAGCAGCCGGTCATCGATCTTGAACCTGCGATAGTTGTTGGAAAAAATCAAAGTACCGTCATTGTCCAGATGCATCATGCACGCCCGGACCAACTTCACCTGGTCCCGGTCGACGTCGAATGTCCTGCGGTTCTTGCCGTTGCTGAACGTGGGCGGATCGCAGAAGATCAGATCGTAGCGGTCATAGGTCGCGAACAGCCATTCCATGCAGTCTTCCTTATAGAAGAAATGATTCATGCCTGTGAAACCATTCAGCTCCATATTCTTCAACGCCCAGTCTAGATAGGTTCCGGAAGCATCGACGCTTACCGTACTGAGCGCACCTCCCGCCGCCGCATGGACAGTGGCCGTCCCCGTGTAGCAGAACAGGTTGAGGAACCGTTTTCCGTCGGACAGTTCCTTGATCATCTTCCGTACCGGCCTGTGGTCGAGGAAGATCCCCGAGTCGAGATAGTCGGTGAAGTTCACCAGGAACTTCAGACCGTTCTCCTTCATAATGAAGAATCTGTTGGAAGCCCCCATCTTTTCGTATTGCCCCAGACCTTTCTGCGGGGTTCTCTGTTTGACGAAAATCTGCTCCAGATCGATGCCGGTGACACGTTCCGTCGCGTCGATCAGCTCTTCGAGTCGACGTGCGGCGTCTTCCGGATCGATCGACGCCGGAGCGGCATATTCCTGCAATGATATCCACCTGTCCTCGTAGAGGTCGATCGCCGCCGAATACTCCGGCATGTCGGCGTCATAGATCCGATAGCTGGAAACCTGTTGCTCCGCCATTTTCGGCTTGAGAGCGGCGAGGTTCTTCCGCAGTCGGTTCGCCGCCATTTCCGCTCCAGGCGACAGCGGTTTGGACAGCCGATCCTTCCTCCGTTGCTCCGCCTTGGCGATCATCTCCGCCCGTTCCTCTTCGGTGAACACATAGTAGTGGGCGATCTGGCAGGAGATTCCCCCGTTGTACAGCGTATTGGTCCTGTTCGGCTTCATGTCTACATAGGAAAGCAGCTGCTGATCCCCGCAGAGGATCGCGATCCTCCACCCGAGGAAGAGGCTGTTGAACTGCCTTCCCATCGCTATATAGAGCGTTTCGACGCTTTCCTCGTCCATCCGTACCCCATAGGGAGGATCGGTGACGATGCACCCGCCGCCGGACGGGACATCCTGCGCCGTGGTCGTCCTGATGTCATGGACGGAGAATTCGATCAAGTCTCCGATTCCGGCCGCCCGTGCGTTTTCCCGGGCGATCTCCACGGCGCCGGGATCCTTGTCCCAACCTAGGATCTTCACCTTCTTTTTCCTGCCGGCTTCCTGTCTGGCGACAGCTTCGTCAAGGATGTCCTCCCAAATGTCCGGATCATGGATCGGGAGCCTGTAGAAAGCGAACTTGCTTGTGTCGAGCAATCCCGGTGCGGTATCAGTGGCCATCCATGCCGCTTCGATGCAGATGGTGCCCGCCCCGCAGAACGGGTCGAGCAGCGTTTCCGCTCCGCTTCCGCTGTCCAGCGACTTGCGCCAATCGGACCGATAGAGGAGCGCGGCGGCGAGATATTCGGCAAGGACGGCGTCGGTCTGTTGCTTGCGATATCCTCTCTTGTGAAGAGATTTACCCGAGAAATCGACGTACCAGACGACCCGGTCCCCATCGACATGGACATGGAACGTGATGTCCGGCTTGTCTCTGTCCACGTTCGGACGAACTCCATCGAAGCGCTCCTTGATCCGGTCGACGATCGCGTCCTTGACACGGAGCGCGGCAAAATGGGAGTTCTTCAGCCACTTGCAGTCGGACACGGTCTCTGTGACTGCGAACGTCCGCTCCGGGGTAATCCAGTCTTCCCATGGAATCTGTATCGCCGATTCGTACAACTCGTCGGCGCTGGTGACGCTTTCGTCCTGGAACAGGGCGAGCAGAACGCGAGTGGCGGTGCGCGTCCAGAGGCAGAACCGATACGCAACGGCGAGATCCGCCTCGAACTCGACACCTCCGTTTGTTACGTATACGTCTGAGGAACCGGCTTGCCGGGCCTCCATTTCCACAATATCGTTCTGATTGGCCGAGGCCATCGCAAAGAATATCATCGCCGTTCCCCCTGCGTTTCCTCGACCCGATGGGGATCTTTCGCGAATACCCGTTCAAGTTCCGGCTTTTCGAAGCGGTAGACAGTACCGCAGTTGAAACATTCCAGCTCCAGCGGGAATGGTCCGTCGGTAAGAATCTCTTCCTGTTCATTTTCCGGGAGGCCGGAAAGGTATCCTTCGAAATGCTTTCTGTCGCACGGACAGGAGAAACCGACCCCCAGATGGGCGAGTGGACGAGGCTTCTCGGATGCAAACTGTTCAATTATGTATTCCTTGACTGAGTGCCCTTCCGCCAGCGTTTTTCCGATCGAGGGAAGGTTCGGAGCAAGGCGCTGCAACCGGTTCAGTACATCGTCCTGACAGCCGGGCATCGCCTGGATGAACATGCCCCCCGCACCTGCGACACGCCCTGCTTTGTCGAATTGTACGCTCAGAGAGAAAAGGCTCGGGGTCTGTTCCGACTGCTGGTAGTAGACGGCCAGATCCTGTGCGAGATTCCCATACTGGAGCATCACTTGGCCGGTGAACGGCTGCCGGCTTCCTTCGAGAAGTTTCGTGATGGTGAGGAATCCCGGGCCATAGAACATCGAAAGATCGAAGCTTTCCAGAGGCTTGTCGATCGGAATCGGTACGTTCTTCAGATATCCGCGCACCGCTCCGCATGCCCATGCCTCCACGTATACGCCGCCGATCGGGCCGCCGCATTCGATGGTGAGTTGCAGACGATCATTGCCTTTCAGCGTTGAAGCGAGCAGGCCTCCTGCAATGTAAGCCTGTCCGAGGACGACAGTCTCGAGGATGCCCAGATGGTGATTGGCACGCATCTGATTAATCATATGGGTCCCCTGCAACGCTGTCACCCTGACAGCGCCGTCATCCAAAAGAAATACCTCCCTGCTGTCGTCGGGCAAGGAGGCGAGATGTTCAATCAATACTGGATCTTCGATTTTCGTTCGAAACACCGTTTGTCTCCATCGGAAGCGACAGCCGCCCGGTTTCTTCCCGTCACGGCGTCAGGAATCGGAATTCCCTTCCGTCCTGCATCGCTTCCTGTTCGTGATGATTTCCGTCAGCGGCGATATCGCCGACAGATTGTCTTTGCTGTAGCTTAGTCAATGACCTCGGCTTTTGCAATAGCTTCGAAATCTTTTCCTTCGATCACTTCATGCTCCAGCAACTGCGATGTGATCGCGTCGAGGGCTTTCCGGTTCTTCTCCAGCTTGCCTTTGACCACGGCGTACCGTTCATTGACGATCCTCGCAGTCTCGCTGTCGATATATTCCTGCGCTTGCTCTGAATACTCTCTCGATCCAGCGACGCCTGCGATGCCGCTCTGCGTCGTGGGCAGCGTGATGTTCCTGTACTTGTCGCTCATGCCGAATTCGGTGATCATCCTCCGTACCAGATCGCTGGCACGGCTGATGTCGTTGCCCGCTCCGGTGGAAATCTCTCCGAATACGACTTCTTCAGCAGCACGTCCGCCGAGCATCGTGTCGATGTTGCCCAGCAACTCGCTTTCCGACATAAGGAACCGGTCTTCGGTAGGATACTGGAGCGTGTAGCCCAGAGCGCTCATGCCTCGCGGAATGATCGATATCTTCGTCACCGGCTGAGCGCCGGGTGTCATGAACGCCGTCAGCGCATGTCCGGTCTCGTGATAGGCGACTTTCTTTCGTTCGTCTTCGGTAAGAATTCTGCTCTTGCGTTGCAGTCCTGCTACGGATTTCTCGATCGCCTCTTCGAAGTCGGTCTGGTTGACCTTCTTTCTGCCGCTGCGTACCGCCATCAACGCTGCTTCGTTAGCGATGTTGGCAAGATCCGCGCCGGCCAGTCCCGCAGCTCCCTGGGCGATCTTGTGCAGATCGACATCGGGGCTGAGCTTGATATCCTTTGTATGAATCTTGAGGATTTCATACCGTCCTTCCAGATCCGGTTTGTCGATCAGCACCTGCCGGTCGAATCTTCCGGGACGAAGGAGCGCCGGATCGAGGATTTCCGGACGGTTGGTCGCCGCCAGGATGATAACCCCGGTTCGGGAATCGAAGCCATCCATCTCGACCAGCAGCTGGTTGAGCGTCTGTTCCCGCTCATCGTTGCCACCGATGCCCGCCGATACCCTGGACCGTCCGATCGCGTCGATCTCGTCGATGAAGATGATGCACGGCGAATTCTCACGGGCTTGGCGGAACAGATCCCTGACTCGAGCAGCTCCGACGCCGACGAACATTTCGACGAAATCGGCGCCGCTCATCTTGAAGAACGGAACCCCGGCTTCGCCTGCGACCGCTTTCGCCAGCAGTGTCTTTCCTGTGCCGGGAGGGCCTACCAGCAACACTCCTTTTGGAATCTTGCCACCGATTTCCGTATACTTGTCGGGATGCTTGAGGAAATCCACCACTTCCTCCAGCTCGTATTTGCTTTCGTCCGCTCCCGCGACATCGGAGAATCGGACCCCGGTATCCCCCTCGGCGATGATCTTTGCCTTGTTCTGATTGAACGAGAGAACCCCTTGCCCCCCTTGTCCCATCTTCTGGAACAGAAAGCGCCAGAGGAGAAAGAACAGCGCGAACGGCAGGATCCAGCTCAATAACGTGGAAATCAGTCCCGGACGCTCCGGGGCTGTGGCGTAGTATTCGACCCCGTATTCATCGAGCAACGGCAGAAACGACGGGTCATTGATCAGATACGTTGCGAACACAGCACCTGACGAAGACGACACGGACTGGTTGTCCTGATTCGTTCCGAACAACGCCGTACCGATAGTCTGGGTCGCCTGGGCTTTTGTGAAGGTGTAGCCCACATATCGTTCGCTTTCGATCGCCACCCGCTTGATCGTTCCAGTCTTGATCAGCTCCTTGAACTGGTTGTAGTCCACCTGCGTCACGTTGGTGTTCTGGGTGAGGAAAAAGCTGTTGATCATCATCAGCACCAAGAGGATGACGAAGAAATACCAGAACGAGAACTTGAACTTCTTCTTCGTTCCCGGATCGACCCCCCCCCGATGGATGCCCGGTTCCTCTTCGCATGGGCATTTGCGTTTTTTCTTGTCTCTGTTCTGCGACGCATACTGTCGGTTCAGGTCGTCGAGTTCGTTCGGATTGTTTTCAGTTGCCATTGATGTTTCCTTGTCGTCCGTCAATCGGCGGACTTCCTCGTTGGTCTTGGAAATGAGGAATATGGTTCCAGTATACTCATGGTTCGGGAAATCGGCAATTTGCTTTCTCTTTTGAAATGGCGAATATTCTCTTTTTTTCTGCGGTGAGCTGTGTTTTGTCACTATCGGAATATGATATGGTCGCTTCAAAAGCATGCCTCGCCGACTATGGGCGGTTTGGCCGACTGCGGGATGGTCATTTTTACCTTGTCGTGCAATAATTGCGCAGTGCAATGTACAGTTTTTTCAGAAGCCGTCGTGTTTTTTCATTGTAGAAGTGGGACGCAGGACGTCAAGCTTCCATGATTGAGTGGTTTTGTGAAGATTTTGTGGTTTTTATGGTTTTTATTTCTGTAATGAGTTGTCGTTGGCATGTGGATTGCACATCATGTGTTACATACTGACAAAGGAAAAACGTTGATGAAGAATAGTACGTTGAAAAGACTCAGCCTTAGTCTTGCGCTGACATTCGTTTGTTCCGCTGCGTCGCTGTTCGCGGTGGATCTGGCTCAGCTGATGGCGCTGGCTCAGGAAAAAAGTCCTCAGATGCAGTCGTATCTGCTTACCAGGCAAAACAGCGAGATCGCCAATGCCTTGACCGATACGGACGATGACATTTCTGTCGAAGTGTCATCTGGAAATGCGACGGTCAAATATGTACAACCGACGACCATCGGCGGTATCTCTACGCAGGGATATACAGCCACTTCCATCGAACCTTCCGTCAGCGTTACGCTTCCCAACGACGGCAAGACTACGATCAAAGCCTCGAGCGGAGCTTCGGTGAATTTCTACGAGAACGGAGCGCGTTCCTATGGCCTCAGCCCGACCGTGGAGGCTTCCCATACCTTTACGTTCGGTGAGACGGGAGACTCCCGTTCCGACCTGTTGTATTCGCAGAACCTGCTTCTCGCCAGCCAGACGTATGCGAGCAACGTGCTGAATTTCGAAAATCAAGTCTATCAGAAAGTTTCTTCGATCCTTTCGATCGAGAAGCAGATGAACGAAGCGCGGAAGAGCATCGACGATCTTCGGATTTCGATGGACAACGCATTGAAGCTTGGATCGACGAACAAAGACGCGGTCGCGTACAAGAACCAGGAACTTCAGCTTCTGTCCCTCGAGAACACGCTCAAGACGCTCGAGCTATCGCATGACTATGCGCTGGAGCAGTTCAAGATATTGACCGGTCTGGACTATGACGGCGACGTAACCGGGATTCGCGAGGCCTCGCCGGAATTCTCTCCGCTTGCGAACGGCAACACAGCCGTGCTCCTCAAGCAGATGTCGTTGCAGATCGCACAGGAGGATCTGAAGCTGGAGAGGGCCAGGACGACCAACACGACTCTCAACGTCGCCGGAGGGCTCGGCGTGCCAGTGACGAGGACGGGCGGGACGAATTCCTATTCGGTGGCGAGCTCCGCAGGAGCTCTGTTGGCCGGTTCCAATTATTCAGTCTCCGCTTCGGCGAATCTGAAATACTCGATTACCGATGACGAACTTACTCCATCGGTCACTGTGGTCGGTACGTGGAAGAACAAGGCGTCGAAGGCTGCGGACGAACTGACGCTGCAACAGCTGGAGAACAAGGCGTTGCTCGCCCAGCTGACATACAACGAGGCGCTTCTGGCCTATCAGTCCGATGCGGTTTCCCTGCAGAACGATATCCAGGACTGGAAGCTGCGGGTGGCCAGGCAGAAGAATCTGGCTGAATATCACAAGCAGGTTCTCGCCCAGAAACAGAGCCTGCTGGAGAAAGGGCTGGGGAGACAGGCAGACGTCGACGACGCGGCGTTCGATATCGATCAGGATGCATATGACATGGACATGTTGCTACTGGAAGGACTGATTTTGGAAAACCGGGTCCTCATGATCCAACTGTAAAGTAAGGAGCGAATGAAGAAAATGGGCAAGAAAGATACGAAGAAGCGTGCGGACGTCGGGGTTTCGACCGAGGATCAGGTTCGTAATACGCTGAAACGGCGTATGGCTCGCCGTCGGGTCAAACGGATCATCACATGGGCCGTCGTCCTGATCCTGATTTTCGGCGGAGGCACGCTATATAATTTCTACAAGCAGAACGGGCGGTTCCCTTGGTCGCCCGAGAAACCCGCCGTATCTGCCTTCACTACGGTGGAGGAGAAGGTATATGAAAGCACCTATAGCACGACCATCGATCTATCCGGTTATGTGATTCCCTACGATGAGCAGAAGGTGAACTTCCGTTCCACCGGCGCGATCACCGGCGTATATGTCTCAGAGGGGCAGTCCGTCAAGAAAGGAGACTTGCTGGTAACGATCGACGATACCAACCAGCAGTACGCGATCGCGAATCTGGAAGCTCAGATCGAACAGGCGCAGCTGGAGGGAAGTTCTCGGACGCTCAAATTGCTGGAGCTACAGAAGAAAACCGCCGAGAACAACCTCGACTATACGCGATCCTACGCCAATTTCGACGGGGTGGTCGCCTCCGTCGACGTATCGGTTGGAGATTATTTCGAAGCCGGCGACTCGGCCATGACCCTCATAGACCGAAGCAAGCTCAAGGCGACGGTGGAGATCGACGAAATCGACATGCAGTATGTCACGCTTGGACAGACTGCGGAGCTGACATTCGATGCCCTGCCGGGAGTGATCGTGCCAGCCTCCGTGTCGTATATCCCGATGCTAGGCCGTTATACTACGCAAGGAATCGGTGTCATGGATGTTGAGATCACCATTGAGAATCCTCCGCAGGGACTGGTCCCCGGCTATACGTTCGAAGGTACGATCAATGTCGAGGGGGAGGTCTCCATGATGTTGATCCCACAGTCGGCGGTTACGACGAGAAGAGGGATCAGTACAGTAGAGAAGAAGCTTTCCGACGGAACATCCCAGACGGTGACGATCACGGTGAAGTATCTCGGAGAGGGGATCTGCCAGGTGCTTGGTGGAGATTTGAAAGTCGGTGATACGGTTCTGGTGCGGAAATCCGTGCTGCCTTCCGACGCCGCTTCGTCGATGATGCTGTCGGTCGGAGGCGGAAACGACGAACCGCCTCGCGGCGGCGGCCCCGGATCCCGATAGTGAGGCATGTGTAAATGAATGATATTGCATTTGGCGCCGCCATGACGATGGCGGCGGAGACCGGAAGGCAACTCGCCGACAGTCCCCGGACGGTGATCACGTTGCGGGACGTCAAGCGGTATTTCATGGTTGGAGATTTCATCGTCAAAGCGCTGGACGGCGTGAGTCTCGATATCACGCGGGGCGATTTCATGGCGATCATGGGGCCTTCCGGATCAGGAAAGTCGACGATGATGAACCTGATCGGATGTCTGGACACTCCCACGAGCGGCGATATCAGGATCGACGGAGAGGATACCGCGGGGATGAACGAAACGGAACTGGCGTTCGTCCGCAACCAGAAGGTCGGTTTCGTGTTCCAGCAGTTCAATCTGCTAGGAAAGCTTACCGCATTGGAAAACGTCGTCACTCCGCTACTCTATGCGGGAGTGTCCGTCAGGGAACGGAGGGAACGGGCTATGACCGCATTGGAACGGGTAGGCTTGGCCGATCGGATGAAGCATCGCCCTAACGAACTGTCCGGTGGACAGAAGCAGAGGGTGGCGATCGCCCGGGCGTTAGTGAACAATCCTGCGATCCTGCTGGCCGACGAACCGACCGGCGCATTGGATTCCAATACCGGCAACCAGATCATGGAGCTGTTCGAGGAATTGAACAGTGAAGGCCGGACCGTCGTGTTCGTCACTCATGATCGGGAACTCGGCATGAGGTGCCGCCGTCAGGTCAGGATCCGTGACGGAAGGCTGGAGGCGTAGCATGTTCATAGAGAATATCAAACTTTCGTTCTCGGCGATGCGCGGCAACAAGCTTCGGACGGTGTTGTCCTTGCTGGGGATCATCATCGGCGTCGGATCGGTGGTCGCGATCCTGACCCTCGGACAAAGCGCTACGGAAAGCATCACCGAATCCATATCGATGGGAGGTTTGAACAGTGTCACCATCTATCCGATGCCCAATCAGAAGACGTCGGGAGTGTTCACCGAGGACTTCGGCGATACGCTGATGCGTAACGTCGACGACATTGATGCGGTGCTGCCGCAAGTCAGTAGCAACGCCTATGTCCGCAATGGTCAGGATCGGATGAGCGTCACTGTCAACGGTGTTCTCTCCTCGTTCGCCGATATCCAGAAATATGAGGTGGATGACGGTGAGTTCTTCGGCAGTCTCGACAACATCAACCGCCGGCAGGTGGTCGTCCTGGGAGCCGATGTCGCCGAAGAACTGTTTCCCTACGGGGATGCTGTCGGTCAGTACGTGAGCCTGTTCAGGAACCAGGCGAAGAGCTATCTGGTCGTGGCGGTCATGAAGAACAAGGACGCCTCGTTCAGCGGATCCTATGACAGCGGGGTATATATTCCGTACAATACCTATCAGCAGCGGTTCCGTCGGACGACGACGGTAGGCTCGTATGTCGTTGCTGTCAACGAGAACGCCGATACGCTGACGGTGTCGGACCGGATCACCGAATACCTCGACGACTTGGTCGGTTCCGACGCATACAACCTGTTCTCTCCCGCCACGCTGGTGGAGATGTCGAAGCAGATCACCGGGACATTCAGTTCCTTCCTTGCCGCAATCGCGGCGATTTCGTTGCTTGTCGGGGGAATCGGCATCATGAACATCATGCTGGTGTCGGTGGCCGAACGGACGAGGGAGATCGGTGTCCGCAAGGCGCTGGGGGCTTCTCCTTCGACGATTCGCGGTCAGTTCCTTACCGAAGCCATCACGCTGACGCTTATCGGCGGGTTGCTCGGAATCGGGTTGGGCGCGGCGATCAGTTTCGGGCTGACGAACCTCGTCGGATGGGCGTTGCATCTGTCCTATTCTTCGTTCGTCTTCGCGATGGGGTTCTCGATGTGCGTCGGAGTCTTCTTCGGCTGGTATCCTGCCATGAAGGCATCCAAGCTCGATCCGATCGAGGCCTTGAACTATGAATGATGTAACGGTACGATGCATGTATCGGGAGGATTGCGGCGTTGAATACGATCGGAAAAGGACGGAGATGGTCCATAGCGAACGGAAAGGAGCCTGTGTTCGTCATTTCCGGGCTCATTTTCGCGTTCCTGCTACTCATCAGCCTGGTTCTTTTTCTGTCGTATAACATCATCAAGACCGAGAACCTCAACATCCAGCTTCGAGCCGAACGTGCGTTCAATTCGGTGTACATCACCCTTTCCTCGATGACCGGCAGTTCCACGTATTCCGGTTCGACGTTCGATACCTATGCGATATCGAAGGCGACTCGCGTCATGCAGGAGGAAGGGGTGAATGCGATCGGTATCTACGAGGACAACGGGCGATTCAGTTTCGGCCTCGGCGCCGCACCGTACTCTCTTTCGCTCGAACATCTGAACATCCTCAAGAACAACGACGATGAATTGCGTTCCGGAATCCTTACATACAATCGGGATACCGGCATGATCGAATATCTGCGGTTCACCAATCGGATCCTGCTCGATATCGGAACGTTCGGCTTCACCGACAACAGCTTGATCAGCAACCCTGTCGATCTGCCGAACATCCTCTACATTCTGTTCGACGGAAAGTCGTACCAGAACCGACTGACGATGGTCAAGGCGTTCTCCTTCTTCACGATCATGGCGATCGGCGTCTTCTTCCTGATGATCGTCAACATCTATCAGAGCAACCGTCAGTATCGTGCGACGCTGGCAAAACAGGAAAGCCTGGTAAACCTGGGAGAAGCCGCGCGGACGCTGACCCATGAGATCAAGAACCCGCTGAGCGCCATCACGATCCAAATGGCACTGCTGAAGAAAATGCTGCCTCCGGAGCGACGGGAGGACCTGCAGGTGGTCGATCTTGAGGTGCAACGATTGATCCAACTGACCAACAAGGTCAGTGATTTTCTGCGCAATCCTCTGGGGACACCCGAGACAATCGATTTTCCGCCGTTCATCGGAACGATCGCACAGCGATTCCCGATCCAGATCGCCTTCTCGCCGAAGAGCCTCGAGCATGTCTCGATCGATTTCGATGCCGACCGGGCCCGGTCGGTGTTCGAGAATCTGCTGAAGAATGCGATGGAAAGCTGCCAGGGGCGAGATCCTCAGGTCGAAGTCGAGATCCGGTTGGACAAGCGCGACCAGGTCCATGTGTATGTCCGTGATCGTGGCGACGGAATTCCAGAAGGGGACGAAAAGAAGATTTTCGACCCATTCTTTACTACGAAGATCCATGGCTCGGGCATCGGGCTGTCTATCTCCAGACAGTTCGTCAAGGCTCGGGGAGGAAATATCCGCCTCTACCCGCGAGAAGGGGGGGGCACCGTGGCCGAGGTCGTCCTGCCGAGGTCGATGCACAGGTTGCGCGACAAGGCGTGATACGGCGACAGCACGAAAGAAGGTGGAGCATATGAAGATTCTGATAGTAGACGATGAACCGAACATCAGGGAATTGATGAGAAAGTATCTTGGATTGGAAGGGATCGAAAGTGACGGTGCGGAAAATGGTTTTTCAGCCCAGCGGTTGCTTAAGGAGACTCCGTACGATGCCTGTCTGATCGACTTGAAGATGCCCGGGATGGATGGCCTGCAACTGATCATGTGGCTCAGACAGGAGGGATTCCGGATGCCGGTAATCATGATATCGGCACATGGCGAGATCAACGACGCCGTCTCCGCGCTGAAAGAAGGAGCCCAGGACTACATCGTCAAGCCATTCGATCCAGAGGAACTGACCATCCGGCTGAAAAAACTGGTGGAGGCGCAGAACCTGCGTAATATGGTGGAGTCTGAATCACGGGTGAACGAGGAGTCCGGTTCAGGAGGCTTTATCGGCGATTCGCTGTCGATCAGGAAGATCAAGGAGGTGATCGCAAAAATCGCCGATAGTCCTGCGACGGTCCTGATTACCGGCGAGAGCGGAACGGGAAAAGAGGTTGTCGCCCGTGAGATCCATGCATCTTCCGTGTTGAAGGACGGACCGTTCGTGGCGATCAACATCGGCGGCGTGCCTGAAAACCTGCTGGAAAGCGAATTGTTCGGATATGAGAAGGGGGCCTTTACCGGCGCCATGGCACGGAAGCCAGGCATGTTCGAGCTTGCATCAGGGGGAACTCTCTTTCTCGATGAAATCGGCGACATGCCGTTGTCGCTCCAAGTGAAGATCCTGCGGGTGCTGCAGGACCACAAAATTTCACGGTTGGGAGGAACGACTCCGATTCCGATCAATGCCAGGATCATCGCGGCGACAAACAAGAACCTAGAGGAAATGGTTCGGCAGGGGAAATTCCGTGAGGACCTGTTCTACCGGCTGAACGTTGTGCGGATCGAGATTCCTCCGTTGCGTGAACGAAAGGAGGATCTTCCGGTGCTCGTGGCCGGCATACTTCGTCGATTGAACCGCCAGATGGGGCATAAGATTGAAGGGTTATCTCCGGAAGCTCTTGAACTACTGAAGCATCACAGCTTCTATGGCAATGTCCGGGAACTGGAGAATATTCTTGAGCGAGCCGTGATTTTTGCCGATGGCGCCATCATTCGCGCAGATGACCTGGATCTTCGTGGGAGTGTATCCCGTCCCGACAGCCAGTCCTCCCAGCAATCTACGTATCCCGAGCCATCCTCCGCGGACGCCCGAAGCTTGAAGGCGATGGAGGAGGATGCGATCATTCGCGCCCTGCACCGATGGGAGGGAAATCGCACCCGTGCTGCGGAAGAGCTGGGGATCAGCAGGCGGACGTTGATCAACAAGATAGCTGAGTACGGACTGGATATCTGATCAGAAGGCAAGGAGAAGAGAAGTGGCAAGACAGACGCTACCCCGTTGGGATTTGGATCCCATCTACCCAGGAATCACGAGCGAACGGTTTCTTTCCGATCTTTCCCGTATGGGGGAGCTCGCGGATTCCGTCGATGCAATGCTGGACGACGGCGCTTTCCGTTCCGACGATTTCGCCGGATGGTTTTCAGCTATCCTGTCCGCATATCAGGAAATGCACGACTACCTCGAGACGCTTGATGCATATGCGAACGCCGTCCTGACGACCGACACGTCGGATGTCGCCGCCATGAACGGTTTGAACAAAGTCGAGGCCGCCGCGTTGCAGGTTCGGGCGGTGGAGGTCAAGTTGCTCAATACGCTTGCCTTCGCCGAAGACAACGTCGAACGATTGCTCGAGGAAGACGGGCGGTTCGTCCCGTATCGGTATGTGGTCGGACAACTGCTTGAGGCGCAGAAGCACCAGATGAGTCCCGCCGAAGAGTCCCTGGCCGCCGACCTGAATCGTAGCGGTACCGATGCGTGGGGGCGGTTGCAGGAGGCCGTTTCCTCTTCTTGCTCCACGATATGGGATGCGACGACCGGGGAGCGCAAGACGGTGATCCAACTGCGGGCTTTGGCCGTGGATCCCGACCGGAATGTTCGACGGACCGCTTTTGTCAAAGAACTGGAAGTCTGGAAGGAACATGAGATCGACATGGCTTATGCGCTGTGCGGCGTGAAGGGCGCGACATTGGCGCTGGATGCACGAAGAGGCTGGGGCGATCCTTTGGATCGGTCGATCAGCCAGGCAAGGATCGACAGGAACGTGCTGGATGCGCTGATCTCCGTCCTCGAACGGAATCTTCCGATGTTCCGACGATATTTGAAGGCCAAGGCGAAGCTGCTCGGTATCGACCGCCTCGCGTTCTATGATCTGTTCGCTCCTGTCGGCTCTTTTGCGAAACACTGGAGCTACGACGAAGCTCGAAGATTCATCATCCGCCAGTTCTCCGCATTCAGCCCGCGGATGGGAGAGTTCGCAGCTGAAGCGTTCGAGCGGAACTGGATCGATGCCGAACCTCGTCGCGGCAAGGTGGGAGGCGCCTACGATACTGCGTTCCCGCTTCGCGGGCAGAGCAGGATTCTATCGAACTTCGACTATAGTTTTTCTGCGGTTTCGACGCTTGCGCATGAACTGGGACATGCATACCACGACAGCATCGTGCTCGGTTTGCCGTCGCTGCTCAGGACGTATCCGATGACGCTCGCCGAGACTGCTTCGATCTTCAGCGAATTCATCGTATTCCAAGGTGCGTTGTCCGATAGCGACGATGCCGGAAAACTGACGTTGATCGAGCATTTCCTGCAAGATGCTTGCCAGGTTTGCGTCGATATCCTCTGCCGGTTCTACTTCGAGAACGAACTGTTCGCACGTCGAAAGGAGGGGGATATCGTCGCCGAGGAACTCTGCTCGATGATGATCGATTGCCAGAAGCGGACCTATGGCGACGGTCTGGACGAAACGGCGTTGCACCCGTACATGTGGGCTGTCAAGGGGCATTACTATAGCAGCGATCTGTCGTTCTACAATTATCCATATGCGTTCGGTCAACTATTCGGACTCGGACTCTCTGCGAAAAGCCAGGGAGATCCGTCGTTTCCTGAAACATATGTGAAGATATTGTCGCTGACAGGCCGGGACAGTGCCGTGAATGTCGCCGCCGCCGCCGGATGCGATATTACCGTCGAATCGTTCTGGCAGGAAGGCATGGATGTCATCGCCGCATATTGCGATCGATTCGTCGCCATGGCGGAAAAGCTCGGCTGATATGGAACGGATGGTCGTTCGGGTGGAGAAGCTCGTGCAGGGGGGCGAAGGATTCTCCATCGCCCCTGACGGAAGGGCCTTGTTTGTCGCCGGTGCGCTTCCAGGGGAACTTGTCTGCTGTGACGTCGTTCAGGAAAAGAAGCGTTTCATCCGGGCGAGGACGCTCGATGTCCTCGAGCCATCGGAAGACCGTGTAGCCCCTTCGTGTCCGTATTACGGGATTTGCGGCGGATGCAATCTCATGCATCTCGCCCATGGCGCACAAGTGGAGGCGAAACGCTCGATCGTGCTCGAGAATTTGAGACGGATCGGCGGATTGTCAGTAAATGATGCACTGGATCATATCATTGAGCCGGGAAATCCTGGGGAAAGTCCTGGATTCGGTTATCGTAGCAGGGTTCGATTTCATGTAGATTCCGCTTCGTCCTCCGTGGGCTTCCTGGAGGCTGGTAGCGAACACTTGGTCGACATCGGACATTGTCCGATCCTCGTTCCATCGCTGGATTCGTTGCTGGGGGAATCTCGCGCTACAGTCCTTGCGAAAGCTGCGCGTTCAGGCACAGGAGGGCTTTGGCACTCGTTGCCTGTGGTTCCCGTGATCGCCGGTGACGATGCCGTTTCGTTCGATGATACGGTCGTCCGCGCCACTGTGGCCGGACGACCATTCTTCGTAGATGCGAAGGTATTCTTCCAATCCAATCGGCATGCGCTTCCAGCCTTGGCGGTGTTCGTCGCGGACCATGTGCTCGGTCCCGATGTGATGGATCTCTATTCCGGTGTGGGGACGTTCAGCGCGTTCCTTGAGGACAGGGGGTTCCGAGTCGTGGCGGTGGAGCGCGAGCCCGGATGTCTGGAACTTGCCCGCAGGAACTTGACTGCGACTACCTTCTTCACCGGCGCCGTGGAACGCTGGGGCAAGGGAAAGCGTCCGGCGGTGGACACCGTGGTCGTGGATCCGCCTCGGGTCGGGCTCGACGATGCCGTTCCCGCCATGATCGCTTCGTGGGGACCCCGCAGGGTGATCTATGTGTCCTGCGACAGCGTCACTCTTGCTCGAGACTTGCGGAGATTCCTGCAAGCGGGGTATAGTCCCAGTACAGGGAAGGTTTTTGATTTCTACCCCCAGACGTCCCATCAGGAGACGGTTCTGGTCCTTGACAGGAAGCGAGGGAAAAGATGAGGGACGGTTTCATCAGTTGCGCCGCGGTTTCTCCCGGCATCAAGGTGGCCGACTGCGCCTATAACAGCGGCCGGATCATGGAAGCCATCGATATCGCCTGCGAGCGACAGGTTCGACTGCTTGTCTTTCCGGAACTTGCGGTTACCGGCTATACCTGCGCCGATCTGTTCCTGCAGCAGGCGCTGATCGCCGATGCCCGGCGAGCATTGCTCGAGATCGTCTCCCATACGGCCCGCAAGCATCTGGTAGTGGTCGTCGGAGTTCCTCTCGCCCGCGGATCGAAGCTCTACAACTGCGCCGCGGTGATCCATGACGGAGATCTGTTGGGAATCGTTCCGAAAACACATCTTCCGAACTATCAGGAATTCTATGAACGACGATGGTTCAATCCCGCGCCTGTCGACAACGATACTATCATCCTCGATGGTGTGGAGTATCCGTTCGGAACGCATCTGCTATTCCGGTGTGAGGACCTTCCCGATTTCCGTCTCGCAGTCGAAATCTGCGAAGATCTGTGGGTTCCCGCTCCGCCATCGATCTCCCATGCCCTCGCCGGTGCGACGATCATCGTCAATGTTTCGGCAAGCGATGAGGTTACCGGCAAGGCGGAGTACCGGAAGACGTTGGTCGAAGGGCAGTCCGCACGTCTGCTGTGCGGCTACATCTATTGCGATGCAGGGGAGGGGGAATCCACTACCGATCTGGTGTTCACCGGAAACAATCTGATCTGCGAAGACGGAATTTGTCTCGCCGAGCAGTCGATGGCTCCCGATGTCCCGCTGATTTCTGAAATCGATGTCCAGAAGCTTGTTCTGGAACGGAGACGGCTGACGACGTTCGACGAGCATGTCTGTCAGCGGAAGTATGATGAGATATGCTTCAGTCTGCCGGTCTCCGTTTGTCCCTTGACGCGCCCGGTCGCTCGACAGCCGTTCGTGCCCGCTTCGGATCTGGATCGGAACCGTCGTTGCGAAACGATCCTGACGATCCAGGCGCTCGGATTGAAGAAACGGCTTTCCCACACTGGCGTCCGGAGTGCGGTCGTCGGCCTTTCGGGGGGGCTCGATTCGACGCTCGCTCTACTGGTGGTCGTCCGTGCTTTCGATGCGCTTGGCTGGGACAGGGCTCGGATCGTCGCCGTGACGATGCCCGGTTTCGGGACTACCGGCAGGACGAAAGGCAATGCCCAGGCTCTTGCCCGGGCGTTGGGGGTGACGTTGCGCATCGTCGACATCAGCCGCGCGGTACAGTTGCATTTCTCCGATATCGGTCACGATCCTTCCGTACGGGACGTGACATACGAAAACAGCCAGGCAAGGGAGCGAACCCAGATTCTGATGGATATCGCCAACCAATGCGGCGGTCTGGTCATCGGTACCGGCGATCTGTCGGAACTCGCCCTCGGCTGGGCGACCTACAACGGCGATCACATGTCGATGTACGGGGTGAACGCTTCGATACCGAAGACGCTTGTCCGCCATCTGGTCCGCTATGCCGCGGATTGCGGGGAAGATTCGTTGAAACGGGTGCTGTACGATATCCTCGATACTCCGGTAAGCCCAGAACTGCTCCCTGCCTCCGAGGACGGTACGATTAGTCAGGTAACTGAGGATATCGTCGGCCCGTACGAACTGCATGACTTCTTCCTGTACCACATGGTTAGGTGGGGGTTCGCGCCGTCGAAGATTCTGCGGCTAGCGCTGCATGCGTTCGATTCCGTCTACGAACCTGCCGTTGTCAGAAAATGGCTGAAAGTGTTCTATCGTCGGTTCTTCTCCCAGCAATTCAAGCGCTCCTGCTTGCCCGATGGACCGAAAGTCGGTTCCGTGACCTTGTCCCCTCGCGGTGACTGGCGGATGCCGAGCGACGCCTCCGCCGAAGTATGGATGCATGATCTTGAGTCGTGCTGATCCGGCTTTGTGACGAAGCTGCGTTTTTGATGTATCGTTCAGCTTATTCAGTTGTTATATAATTACAATATGAATTATGTGGTTTCCGGGGAGGTGTCCGGTAATCACGGGGAAAGTGTGTCCAGATGAAAAGAGCAGCCGTGCTGACGACAATATTGCTGGTGTTGGTTCCCGCTTTGCTGGGAGCTCGAAGTCTGTTCGGACTGAGGTTCGGGTTTACCGGAATGTATGTGGAACCGAGCGGGAGCGACGGTTCCGATGGTGTTTTCTCGGGTTTCGGCGACGGGGAGAACTGGGATTTCGGCGGAGAATTGTCCATGAGGGTTTCGGTGCTCCGTCTGTCCGCCTCCGTATTTTCCACCCAGCTTGGCGCCGAAGCGGAGTCGGAGTCTTCCGATACTTCGATCAGCGGCGTCAGGGTTCTTGGTACGTTTGGAGTCAGTCTGCCAATCATCAACGATTACCTCGACCTGGAAGTCGGCGCCGGAATGGGTGTTCGGATGATGTTGCCGGATTCCGGCGACGTATATTGCGCGTTTCCCGATGGGAACGGGGGATACGTCACGACCCCGGTTTCCGAACTGGAAGTCGTCGATATCCTGAGAAAATCCCCGTTCCATGTCCGTGTCGGTCTGGATCTGACCATCGGACCGTTCGGGGTAGGAGCATTCTACCTGATGGAAACGAAAGCGACGATCGAGGGCTTCGATGCGACTGGTGGCTGGGCGCGGTTGTTCCAACAGGAGACTGGCTCGTTCGGAGTCGGCATTTCGCTATCGTTGTTCTAACATGGTTCGGTCGGAGTTCATATCGGCCGATGATACCGGATGAGGAGTGATACTATGAAAAAAAGTTTGATTGTCTGCATCGTCATGGTGCTGCTGATTCCCGCGACACTGTTCGCAGCCGATGGCATGTACGACCTGAGCATCGGTGCGACGGCGCAATGGCAGCCCGTTCCGAACTACAGCGATTGGGAATCTGCGAAAGAGGACTTGATGAAGATCGACAATTGGTCGTTCGGTCTTGATGTTCGCAACCGGCTCGCCCTGTTCGGCGTCGACTTGGTCGGCATCTATAATTATTCGCAGCCGTCCGACGATGCCGTCCATACCATTTCCGTGCTGGGTACCGCGGGCGTCGTCCTGGACGTCTATGATTTCGTCAGGCTTGGGATCGGCATCGGGCCGAGCATGGACTTCATTTTCCAGAATGGAGAGTTGCAGGTCGTCGATGCTAACGGGTCCCTGGTCACGGCCGAGAACGTCGGGGAAAGCTTCCGGCATGCACCGTTGACCTATCGGTTGACAGCGGACTTCATGCTCGGTTCTATCATGGTCGGGGCGAACTACACGCTGGCTTCCTCCTGGTCTTTCGCCGCACCTTCCTGGGAGGGGCTTGTTCCGGCGGACTTCGGCAAGGGAAAGATCGGCGTTTCCGTTCTCTATACATTGCTGTAGCGGACCGCTGGCTTTTCGACGCAGGGTTGTCGTCCGTTTCATGGAAAAAACGGGGTGATTCGCTTTCTTTTATTGCATTTTCAGGATATTGGAGCTTGACTGTAAGAACAGGGTAGTAAAAGATATGTTCAAGGAGAACTATATGAAAAAGAAGATTGTCATCGTTCTGATAGCGTTTGTCATGCTTGTCCCTTCTTTCGCATTCGCACAGCTGTTCGATATCAGCCTCGGCGCCAATGCTCAGTTCGGACAAAGCGTTCTCTCCGACGAAGGTTCCTGGACCGGGGACTGGTCGGAGATCGGAAATATCGACAATTGGTCGTTCGGCGGAGACATGAGGCTGAAAGTGTTGATCTTCGAGGTCGATGCTTTGGGATCGTATTCCAAGGTCGGTGGATCCGATATGATTTCCGGACTGCTCACCGGCGGACTGTCGTTCGACCTGCTGAACGTGATTCGTCTTGGCGTCGGCATGGGGCCGAACGTAACGTGGAATATCTCCGATGGCAAGTTCGTCATTGGAGGTACGGAAGTCGGCGATATCGAAGGTTTCGGCGATGCGTTCATGCAATCTCCGATGACCTATCGGGCGACTGCGGATTTCCTCCTCGGTTCGATCATGCTGGGAGTGAACTACCAGATTCCCACTGAATTCACGTTCAACGATCCACAGGTCGAGGCACTGATTCCGTCGGATTGGAGCCGGGGAAGGATGGGAGTGTCGCTGTTGTACTCCTTCTTCTAGGATACGGCGCCCGGAAGTTCCGGAACCACAAGTGCATATGTACGGTTCGTTTTGTGCGGAAGGTTCGCTTTCCGCACTTTTTTTATCGATGATCGAAGTTTCGTCGTGCAGGCGATAACCGGCAGGAGCCTCGTTTGCTGGTTTCTGCGGACGTCATGTCCACCAGTGCATTGCGCTCCTAGCCCCAAGCCGTAAATTGTGGTAGAATCCGAACATCTTGTATCAGGAGCATGATATGGCGAGGCGTGGTTTTTTCGGATCATTGTTCACGGCTACCGGCATAGCGGTCGTGTTGTTTCTCGTTCTCTATTTCTTCGTACCTTCGTTCAGTGAGAAATATTTCGGCATCAGCTGGAGCATGAAGCGCACCGGCTTGTCGCTCGTCGAGAATTCCCAAGTCAAGGAACTGTCCAGTGATCTGATATCCTGGATGGAGGATGCGGGCCTTTCCCAGAAAGAGATACAGAACATGCAGAAGAAACTTCAGGATAAATGGAAGTCTGCGGAATTTCGCAAACAGGTGTCCCAGGCGGTTTCTGCGGGCAAGGATGCGGTGACCGATTTGCTGGAAGACATGAAATGACGGTGGATGTCACGTTCCTAGGAACGGGAACCAGTCATGGTGTTCCCGTCATCGGTTGCTCCTGTCCTGTATGTACATCCTCCGATCCGCGTGACCAACGGTACCGGTCCTCGATCCTGATCCAGACCGAAGGACGGGATATCCTCGTCGATACCGGACCTGAATTCCGTCTTCAGGCGATTCGTGCGGGGATCAAGCGTCTTGACGCCGTCCTCTATACGCATGACCATGCCGACCATCTTCACGGGATCGATGACTTGCGAGTCTTTACCCATGTTGCGACGCTGCCGGTCTATGGCAACCGCCGTCTGGTCGACTGCATCGCGGATCGATTCGGCTATGTGCTCGGACGGTGTGAGTTCGCCGGGGGGCTTCCCCATGTCGAGACACATCTGTTCGAAGGTTCCGAACCGATGGATATCGCCGGAGTCGAAGTGCAGCCGGTTCCGATCCGACATGGAGATTTGACGATCAACGGATACCGGATCGGACCCTTCGCATATCTGACCGATTGCAGCGGCATCCCCGAAGCTTCCTGGGGGTTGCTTGAGGATCTGGACATCCTGGTGATAGGTGCATTGCGTCGCGCTCCGCATCCAACGCATTTTTCCATCGGTCAAGCTGTCGAGGCTGCGCTTCGGGTCGGTGCTCGGCAGACATATCTGACCCATCTGAGCCATGACGAGCTACACGGGACGCTGGAGGCGTCATTGCCGGATTCGGTCCATGTCGCCTACGATACGCTACATGTGCGTGCCATAGGGTAGCCCCTTCACAGGGATGGAGGATATCTGGATGAATAGACAGAAAGATTTCGAGTTGTTCTCGGAGCAAGACTACGCACAGGACCCGCAGTCGGAAGCGGATTCAACGGTTTCTGCCGGGATGCCCCGAGCGGAGGCTGACAACGCACTTCGCAAGGAGGCTTCCGTTGCACGGCCCCAGTCAGAACAATCTTCCCCTGCACCGTCGTCCCCGCCGTATTCTCCGGAGAGCCGTACGGAAGAATCGAAACGTCTCTACATCATTGATGGGTATGGGTTGATCTACCGTTCGTATTTCGCATTCATCAACAGACCGCTTCGCGATGGAGAAGGGAAGAATGTCTCTGCGTTGTTCGGATTCTTCAACACGTTGCTGATGCTGCTTCGGGAGTATCGTCCGGACTATCTGGTCGTGGCGATGGATTCCAAGGGGCCGACATTCCGTCATGATATGTACGCTCCATATAAGGCCAATCGTGACAAGGCGCCGGAAGATCTGCACGAGCAGGTGCCTCGGATCGTCGAGATTCTGGAAGCCTTGGGGATTCCTCAGATCAGCATCCAGGGGGTGGAAGCCGACGATATCATAGCCACGTTGACGAAGAGCGCACAGCGGTTCGGCATCGACAGCATCATGGTCACAGGCGACAAGGATCTGCTCCAGTTGGTCGATTCCCATACGTTTGCTCTGCGGCCTCCGAAAAAAGGGGAAAGCGCGTATCGACTGTTCGGAGAGCAGGAGGTGAAGTCGGAATTCGGCATCACCGCCTCTCAGATCGTGGACTATCTGTCGCTGCTTGGCGATAGTTCCGACAACGTGCCGGGCGTTACCGGAATCGGCGAGAAGGGCGCCGTCAAGCTGTTGCAGGAATATGGGGATCTGGAGGGGATCTATGCGCACCTTGACGAATGTTCGAAAGGACTTCGCTCCAAGCTCGAGGAGGGCAGGGAGCATGCGAAACTGAGCAAGGATCTCGTTGCGCTGCGAAGCGACATGTTCCAGGTCGATTCGTTCGATACGCCGGAATTCCTGGTGCGGACAGTCCATTACGAACGGGCGATTCCGCTGCTGGAGCAGGCCAATGCAAAGAGTCTTGTCGCTGGAATTCGGAAAATGATGGACGCTGATGTGATCATCAATAGGAAAGAGAGCCCAATCATGCCTGCTAAGGCCATCGATCAAAAATCGAACGAAGCCGATGCCGCTTCCGTCGATATCGAGCCTTCAATGCTTGAGGATCATCGCTCCTGTGCATGTTCCTATGTTTCCGTCGAAACGCTGGACGATCTGGAGGCCTTGCTTTCCCGAATGGAGAACGAAGGCGGAATCATGGCTTTCGACCTTGAAACGACGAGTATCGAGACGATGGAGGCGGTTCCCGTCGGTTTTTCCTTTACGAATCGTGAGAAGCAGGCCTGGTATGTTCCGTTGGTAGCAGGGGGAGTTCGGGTACTGGATGACGAACCGGTTCGTCGAATCCTGCGTTCGTACCTTGAATCGGGACGTCTCGCGCTGGTTGGACAGAACATCAAGTACGACTACAAGGTTCTGTGCCGGTGGGGTGTGCGGCCTGTAAAGATAGTTTTTGATACGATGATCGCCGCATGGCTGCTCGACAGCACGAGAATGTCGTACGGCATGGATGCGTTGGCGGAGATCCATCTCCATTACAAAACCATCCACTACACCGATGTCGTTCCGGACGGCAAGTTGTTTTCCGATGTTCCCGTCGATTTGGCCACCCGGTATGGGGCGGAGGATTCCGACGTAACCTGGCGACTATACCGTTTGTTCCGGAAAGAGCTCGAAGCGCGCGGAATGCTGAAGTTGCTTTCAGACCTTGAAATGCCGTTACTGACGATTCTTGCGGATATGGAATTGGCAGGCGTGCGGCTTGATGCGGATCGACTCGGACAGTTCGGAACAGAGATTTCGGGGCGGCTGGATGAGATCCAGAAAGAGATATTCGCGCTTTGCGGACACGAGTTCAACATCAGCTCACCCCAGCAACTGCAGCAGGTTCTGTTTGTCGAACGGAATCTGCCTACCGGAAAAAAGACGCGAACCGGATTCTCGACCGCCACAGATACGTTGGAAAGTCTTGCCGATCTTGATCCAGTGCCAGCTTTGATCCTGCAGCATCGGGCGCTTTCCAAGCTGAAGAACACGTATATAGACACGTTGCCTTCGCTGATCGATCCGGCTACCGGGCGCATCCATCCTACATTCGTCCAGACCGGGACCGCTACGGGGCGATTGTCCTGCCGTAATCCGAATCTGCAGAATATACCGGTACGGAGCGACGACGGTCGTCGGATCAGGGGTGCGTTCATTCCTGCGGACGGCTGTAAATTCCTTTCCGCGGACTACTCGCAGATCGAACTGGTTGTGCTGGCCCATATGGCGGACGATCCGGGACTGAAAGCCGCGTTCCTTGCTGGCGTCGATGTCCATCGGCATACCGCTTCCTTGATTTTCGGCGTTCCGAGCGAGGAAGTGACGGCTGATCAGCGAAGAATCGCCAAGACGATCAACTTCGGGGTGATGTACGGCATGTCGGCGTTCCGACTTGCCAATGAACTGAAGATCAAGCGATCCGAGGCGCAAGCGTTCATCGACGCGTATTTCGCCCGCTATAGCGGAGTGCGGGATTTCGTCGGTAAGGTTCGTGCCGACGCCGAGGTACATGGCATGGTCCATACGTTGCTCGGTCACGAGCGGGCGGTGCCGGAGATCCGTAGCGCGAACAAGACGGAGAAAGCCGGAGCCGAACGAATCGTCGTCAATACCGTGATCCAGGGAACCGCGGCGGATATCATGAAACTCGCGATGCTTCGGATCGCACGGCGGATGCACACGGAGCATGTCCGTTCCAGACTGTTGTTGCAGGTTCATGACGAATTGATTTTCGAAGTTCCGCAGGAGGAACTGGAGAAGATGGGGACGCTCGTCAAAGAAGAGATGGAGCGTGCCGTGAAACTGTCTGTTCCGTTGAAGGCGAGCGTGGAGTTCGGCAGAAGCTGGGGGGAGATGCACTGATGCTGGTAATCGGCTTGACCGGGCGGTCATGTGCAGGAAAAAATAGGTATGCGGACGAATTCGGCGCCCAGGAGGGCGTAACGGTCATAGATGTCGACCGTCTTGGTCATGCCGCGTTGGCGGCCAATGCCGATAGTATCGTCGAGACGTTCGGTTCCGGCTTGCTTGCCGCGGATGGCTCGATCGATCGGAAAGCGTTGGGTTCGATCGTGTTCGCAGATTCCAGACTCCTTGCGCAGCTAGAAGCGATCAGTCATCCATGGATGGTGGAGGAGTGTGCTCGTCTCGTTTCGGCTGCCAGGGCTTCCGGGCGACGGGCGGTCGTTCTGAACGCCGCCCTGTTGCATCGGATGGGGCTTGACCGTTTGTGCGATGTAGTGGTGTTCATCAAGGCTCCGTTCTATGAACGGTATCGACGGGCGAAGGAGCGCGATCACGTGTCGTGGCAGATGTTTCGTCGGCGGGAACAGGCGCAGGCGGATATTGATCCAGATGCCTTTGGAGACGCACGTATCGTGCTTGTCTGGCGCAATGATGGGGATCCGTCGTTAATTCATCGACAAGTCGTGGAGTTTTGTGATACCATGGACAAAACGATATCCTTGTCGCAGGGATAATTATGTACTGCTAGCTGGCCGAGTGCGAAAGGTAGGGTTTATGACGAAACAGAAATTGGTGAATGTACTGACGATTACCGTAGTGGTATCGATATTCTGCTTTGCGGGGTTGTGCATCATCGGGTATGGCAATATCTCCGAGGATTTTCTCGAGACAGCCCGATCCAGGCAACGTCAGCCGTTGCTGGAGATTCCCGAACCCGAGCGACTGAAAGAGCAGCCTGTCTCCGCAGTTTCTACGCAGACGGTTCCTTTGGCATCCTCCTCCGCGGTGGATACCGATGTCTTGGTGCAGGAATTGCTGCCATTGCTTTCCGATGAATTGCTCGATCAGCTTGAGGCTCGTCTGGTTTCCCGGGCGCAAGGGTATCTTCCCCAGCTCGAAGCCCAATTGCTGACCGATCTTGCCCCAAGCCTTGAAGCGACATTGGCAGAACGGCTTGAAGCCCAGTTGCTCGTCCGGGCGGAATCGTATATCCCCCAGCTGGTCGACAGGTTGATTCCCGAGTTGGTGCCGCAGGTCGTCGCCTCCCTCGAAGCGAACCTCGATGCCTATATGCCGGTGGTCGCCGATGCATTGAAACCCCATTTCGAGTATCTGACGGAAGATGACATGGTTACCATGTACAATGAGTATCGTGCCGCAATCATCAAGGATCTGGTTCCTTTGATTGTGCCCGAGGTTCTGGATGCTCTCGAAGCTTCCCTCGTTTCCAAGGTGGCGTCCGACAGCGCGGTCGCTCCCTCCAAGATTCCCGCCGCCCCCGTCGGTGTAGTGACTTCGGTCGTGCCTTCGGAATCGGTCTCCCCGCCGATGGAATCCGACGTATCGGCGCTTTCGTCCGAAGCGGTTTCACCGGAATCGCTTGTCTCGGCTCCGGTCTCGGTTCCGACCGCTCCTACGGTGACGACTTCCGTCGCCGCCTCGGTACCGGCGGATGACGAACCTTCCGTTCCAGCCGCTCCTTCCGTTTCTGCCATTTCGACGGCTTTGGGAAGCGTCGAGGAATCTGCTTCCAGCTTGGAGCCTGTTGTGCAGGTGCCTGCGGCGCCCACCACGCTGACTCCCCGGTGGTCCGTTCCTGTCGTCGATGAGACAGGTGAATTCTCCTATGTGGACCCCGATACCTACGCTTCCCAGCGTGAAGCGATCAGGCAGCAAGAAATTCAGAAGATTCTGGACATGTTGCAGGACTGATATTGATCAGGACGCATGATACAAGTAGGAGCTGACGCTTCAGTCCTTCGACTGTGTGACAGCTCCTTTTTCATGTTCCATGGTCGTTATGCGGGTATTTCCGCCGGATCGTCTTCCGGTTCTCCACGTTTTACTTTGGACATGAGGAAGAACGCTACCAGCATGCAGACGGCCGCAAATACGAAGAGCGACCGGAATCCGAAGATATCGATGCATGTGCCGGTGATCGGAGGCGAGATGATCGATGCCAACTGCGAGAAGAAGTAATACAGGCCGGTATAGATGCCCATCGTCTGGTAGTTGGCCATCTGCCAGAGCATCGGAAAGCTGTTCGTGACGACCGTGACCCAGAAAATGCCGAAACAGAACAGCAACGCCCAGAACGTGAGCTGTCGACCGAGTTGTCCTAATCCTGAGGTCAGCGGATCATGGAAGAAGATGAGCATCAAGATGCCGACGAGACAGGCAAGCGCGCGGCGGATAGTTTTCTTCCTGCCGTGCTTGTGCGCCACGACGCCGGACGGGATGGCGAAGATCGCATAGGCGACGCCTACCATGCCCGCCGCGAGCGCCGCAGTCCCTGAGCTGGTTCCCAGCACTTCCGTGGAGTACAATCCGACGAACGGTAGCACCCCTTGGTATGCGATGAACCAGAACAGCAGCGATAGAAGGATGTACATCGCGCTTTTGTCCTTTTCTCCAAAAATATGCTTGATGGATTTACGGATCGGCACTTTCTGTTCGGCTTCGTCCGCCTGATCGTATTTCGATGTGTCTTCCTTGATGAAAATCAGCAACAGGATTGCGGCAAGGATGACCAGGACGCTCGCAACGGGGAATGCGAGGATATTATCCGTCGGGCCCATGCCGGGAAGGTTGACTTTTACATTCATCAACTGCGCGAGCCCTATGGTTCCGACGATGGTCGCGATGCCTCCCATGGTGTTGATGACTCCATTGGCCTCCGATCGCAGTTCGCCGGGGATGATGTCGGGCATCAGCGCCACGACCGGTCCTCTGGCCGCCTGCTTGAAGAGGTTGAGAATGAATACCAACGTGATCAACATCCAAAGTGAATTCAAGGCGCTGAACGGAATCAGGCCGAACGCCACAGCGGTCAGCGGCAAACAGACGATGATGAACGGCATTCTCCTGCCGATAGGAGTCCGGGTTCTGTCGCTGATCGCCGAGAACACAGGGATCAGGAAGATCGCCAAGATATTGTCGAGCGTCATGATCGATCCGATCAACCCCTTCGAATCGATGAATTTACTGAGGAATATCGGCACATAGGTGTCATACAATGGATCCATCAGTCCCATCGTGAAAAACCCGAGGCCGATGAGGAATGTGGTCAGGTAGTATCCTTTCAGCCCTTTCTTCTTTTTTTGTTCCATGATGTTGTGTCCTCTCGAGTGATTTCTATCAGAGCCAGTGTACCATGTTTTGTCTCTTTTGCTACTGCGAACTCACGAAGAAACTGTAAAAACGATACGGGCTCTGGACGAGCTCGTGTTTTGGTGGTACATCTGTGCCCATGACTATGGATAATGCACATGGCGGTTCGATCAGTTCTCTCGATTCTTTGGCGACTCGTCTGTCCTTGACGGATGATGAACTGAAGTGGCGTGAGGATGGCCTGACGGTTCCGCTGCTGATACCCGAATACTATTTTGCCTTGATCGATTCCTCCGACCCCGCCGATCCGTTGCGCCGCCAAGTCGTTCCGACCCGTTTCGAGAACATCCCCGATGTCGGCGAAGACTCCGATCCCCAGCAGGAACGATCCTACTCGGTGACCGCGCGGCTGATTCATCGGTACCGCAATCGTGTGGCGTTCCTAGTCACCGATCTATGCCCGATGTACTGTCGCCATTGCTTTCGCAGACGATTCACAGGAAAGACCGTAGGACCTGCGACCGATACGGAGATCGAAACGGCTGCGGCATACATCGGCGATCATCTCGAAATCAAGGAGATCCTTCTGACCGGTGGTGATCTTCTGACTTTGTCCGACACCCGTCTGGAGCGGATGATCGCAATTTTCCGTCGGTATCGCCCGGATCTCGTCATGCGTCTCTGCACCCGAACCCCCGCTTCCTGGCCGCAGCGAATCACTGACGATCTGATTTCTGTGTTCAAGCGCAATTTCACCGCCCCGTACTATCTCATGACGCAGTTCAACCATCCCAAGGAGCTGACAACTCGATCGGTAGCGGCGGTGGCGAAGTTCGTCGATGCAGGAATCCCCGCCATGAATCAGACGGTCCTCCTCAGAGGAGTGAATGACGATGCCGATGTCCTTGAGGAGCTCTGCGACCGGCTTGTCGCTTCCCGAATCAAACCATACTATCTGTTTCAAGGCGATCTGGTCACCGGTACCGCACATTTTCGCGTTCCGTTGGAAGAGGGATTGCGCCTTGAGCAGGAACTGCGCCGACGCCTGTCCGGACTTGCTATGCCGGTATACGCCGTCGATCTTCCCCAAGGTGGCGGCAAGGTTCCTCTCTCACATTGCTATCTGCAAGGGAGGGACGCTGACGGCGCATGGCTGTTCAGCACTCCGGACGGAGAACTTCGCCGCTACCCCGATCCCGAAGTCGCCGCCAAACACAAGGTCAGTGAGACAACCTGAAGAGTTCATGTCTGATGCAGGCGCTCTCCGGCTCCTTTCCTCCCGGAGGCCATGCCCCTCGCACTGACAAAAAAAGCCGATCCGCAATCGGGATCGACTGGAAAAGAAAACACTGGGGAGGGATCGTAGAACGAGGTTCGTCTCTCCTCCGCTCATCCCACGATGACCCTGCAATGACCCTGCAATGACCCTGCAATGACCCTAACTCTAACTGTTGACGCGTTCCAAGTATTCCTTGGTTTCGGTGTTCACACGAATCTTTTCGCCCTGCTTGATGAAGATAGGCACCCTCACTTTCAGACCAGTCTCGGTGGTGACATACTTGGTGGCACCCTGGACCGTGTCCCCCTTGACAGCCTCCTCGGCCTCCGCAACAAGGAACACGACCTTGCTGGGAACCTGGATATCGAGAATCTGATCCTCCCATACCGTGCAACGGTAGGTTTCACCGTCTTTCATAATGTACTGATAGTCGGGAAAGGAGCCCATCGGAACCTCGATCTGATCGTAAGTACTGGTATTCATCAAGTGGAAATTTTCGCCGTCGTTGTACATGTACTGATAGTCGATGTCTTCGACGGTAATATCTTCGGCGTTGTCCTGGGTCTTCATGGTCTCGCTCAGCGTCTGTCCGGTGGAAGGGCTCTTGAGCTTCAGACGGACGAAGGCGGAACCCTTGCCGGGATTGACGAACTCGCGTTCGACACAAACGAAAGGCTGACCCTTGATCAACAAGGCGGTACCTTTCTCAATCTGACCTGCTTTAATCATTAGTATACCTCTAATCTCTTTGAATTGACGATTTTACCTGCCGGCCATCATAGCAGAAAACGGAAAAAGAATCACCCCCTCGATGGATGATTTTCCGAGTTGCAACATCAGAAGCCTGTCCATTCCCATGGCGACGCCGGAACATTGCGGGAATCCGACATCGAAGCAATCGGCGAAAGAAAGATCGATGTCGGGAATGACGGTTTCGGTCGAGTTGCGGCGTCGGATCAGCTCCGCATACGCTTTGCGGTAATAATTCCGGACCGTGTCGGCGTCCCGTTCCTCGTCGTAGCAGTTCGCTACCTCGACGCCTCCGGCGTACATTTCCCATCGGCGCCGGTACGGCCGGCCAGGGGTTTTCGTCGCCAGACATTCGATCTGCGCCGGATACTCGCAGAGAACCAGCGGACGATCCTGCGGAATGGAAGGCTCGACGAATGTGAGGAATATCCTATTGAATGTTTCTTCCCAGCTCTCCGGAGCGTCAGGAAGATGCAGACCCAGCCGGCCGGCCTCTGCTCTCAATGTTTTCGGATCCTGTACCTTGTCGAGATCCACTCCGGCGTACTTTTTGCAAGCCTGTGCGACGGTCATTTTGCGAAACGGAGGAAGCAGATGCTCCGGACAGCCTGGAAGCGCGGTGTTCGCAAGCAATTCCTCGGTGATCGCGATGGAATCCTGTTCGTCGGCGTCTACGGTGTAGTATTCGAGCATGGTGAACTCAGGATTGTGCTGACGACCCAGCTGCTCGCTGTTGCGGAAGCAATGGGAGAACTGATAGATGCTGCCCGACCCCTGGGCGATCAACCGCTTCATGTAGATTTCAGGGGAGGGGACTAGGTACAGTTCCCGGGAACCGACGAATTCGTTTGAGAACGTCGTGGCGAAATTCTCGATCGTCGGCTCGGGGATCAAGTCGGGAGAAAGAATCGGTGTATCCACCTCCGTATACCCGTGTTCGTCGAAATACCGGCGCATCGAGGAACAAAGCCTGCTACGTCCGATTGATGATGTCATGTCAAGCATGAAGCCACTATAGCACCGCCGGCGATTGCAAGGCAAGATTGCGGCGGCATGAGCTCCGGTCGGGTTGTTGCCATGGTACGACCTGTGCGATATACTCGGCGATGATGAATACCGACGATACGATCTATGCGCTGGCAACCGCCTGGGCGGAAAGCGCCCTTGCAATTGTCCGAACCAGTGGACCCCATGCTATCTCTTTGTGCAGCAGGTGTTTCTCACGACCAAAAGCCTTGATCGACGCTCCGTCCGCATCCTTGGTGCATGGATACATCGTCGATCCTGCGACCTCCGTGCGAATCGATGAAGTGGTCGCGGCTGTGTATCGCGACGGACATGGCTATACCGGCGAGGAAGCCGTCGAATTCACCTGCCACGGCAGCCTTCCCGGTTTGAAACGGATCTTGGATCTGTTCGGAGCCAATGGATTGCGTGCCGCTGAGCCGGGGGAATTTACGTTCCGGGCGTTCGTCCATGGCCGGTTGGATCTGACGCAGGCAGAAGCCGTGCAGGAACTCGTGGCAGCGCGGAGCGCGGCATCGCAGAGCCTGGCGCTGTCCCGCCTGGACGGAGCGCTGCGCCGAAGGATCGAGGAACTGAAGCAGAGTACGCTGGATATCGTGAGCTTTGTCGAAGTGCAGCTCGATTACGCCGAAGATGAAATCGGGGGAGATACCATGTTTCCTCGCGACTCGTTGCGCAAGACTATCGCCGCACTCGATGCTTTGGCCGCGACGTGGACCGCCGGACGGCTGTATGGGCAGGGGGCGCGCGTGGTTCTCGCCGGAGCGACCAATGCGGGCAAGTCGTCGCTCTTCAACCTGTTGCTCAAAGAGGAGCGGGCGATCGTCAGCGACCGGCATGGAACGACCAGGGATTTCCTGGAGGCGTGGATCCAGCTGGAAGGCATCCCCATCCGATTGTACGACACCGCGGGGCTTCGGGATTCCGACGACAGCATCGAAGCGGAAGGGATCAGAAGGACCGAGCAACTGCTCGACCAGGCCGATATCGTGCTGCTGTTGCTGGACGGTTCCCGCCAGGATGCCAGGCAGACGTTGCAGAGTAACATTGCGCTTGCCGGGGAGCGACGAACGATCGTGGTGTGGAACAAAAGCGACCTTGGGAGGCCTCCCGCAGATCAGGAAGTGATCGCCGTCAGCAGCCGTACCGGCGAGGGAATGGACCGATTGACCGCAGAACTTGCCCGGCGATTGAAAGAAGGCGTCTCCGCGGGGGCCGATGACCGGCTGGTCATTGAATCGGAACGTCAGCGCGACGGGCTCGCCAGAGCTGCCCAGGCGCTACGCAGAGCCGACGAACTGGAGGATCAGGGATTGCCGCTGGATATCGTGGCTGTGGAATTGAACGAAGCGCTCCAGGCGCTGGGAGAACTGACCGGCGAGGTTACCGAAGCCGATGTGCTTGAACGGATTTTCTCCGGTTTCTGCGTCGGGAAATGATTCGGGCGGACGCTTGGACGATAATGAGGAATGATGCATAGATGGACTACGATGCAATAGTGATCGGAGGCGGCCATGCGGGGATCGAAGCTGCGCTCGCCCTGTCCCGGATGGGCTTCAGGACATTGATGGTCACGCAGAATCTCGATGCGATCGGACGACTTTCCTGCAATCCCGCCGTAGGCGGCCTGGCCAAGGGGAATCTTGTCCGGGAAGTCGATGCGCTTGGTGGAGAGATGGGACACTTGATCGACCGTTCGATGATCCAGTTCAGGATCCTCAACCGGAGCCGTGGCCCTGCGGTCCAGGCCCCTCGTGCGCAGGCGGACAAGTTCACGTACCACCGGCTGGCCAAGGAGACCTTGGAAGCGCAAAAAGGATTATCCTTATTCATGGATACGGTCGTCGATATCCTGCTTGAGCCTGATGGGCATACGGTTTGTGGAATCGTGACTGAACGAGGACATCGAATATCCTGCAAGGTGCTGGTAATGACGACCGGGACCTTCATGGAAGGGCGTATTTTCATCGGTGAATTCGACGCTCCGTCCGGCCGTCTGGGTGAGCCTGCGGCAATCGGACTTGGTTCCGCCTTGCGGCAGAAAGGCTTCGCGGTAGGCAGACTGAAGACCGGGACCCCTGCGCGGGTGCGCAAAAGTAGCCTCGATCTGGATGTCCTCGAGGAACAGCCCGGCGATGAGCCGATGCTGCCGTTTTCCTTCGACTATGAGCGAGTGGATCGTCCCCAGCTCAGCTGTTGGATCACTTGGACGAACGAGGCTACGCACGACATCATCAGAAAGAACATCGGCAGATCTCCGCTGTACGGCGGCAAGATCGTCGGACGCGGACCCAGATATTGTCCATCTATCGAGGACAAGGTGGTGAGATTCCCCGACCGGGACCAACATCAGATCTTCATCGAACCCGAGGGAGCCGGAACCGAGGAAATGTATCTCAACGGGCTGTCGTCCTCCCTGCCCGAAGACGTGCAGACTGCGTTCATCCATTCGATCAAAGGGCTGGAGCACGCACAGATCCTGCGGCCGGCGTATGCGGTGGAATACGACTATCTCGATCCGTTGCAGTTGTATCCGTCGCTTGAGACGAAGCGGGTCTCCGGCCTGTTCCTTGCAGGGCAGACGAACGGAACCAGCGGCTATGAGGAAGCCGCATGCCAAGGATTGCTGGCCGGCATCAACGCCGCACAGAAACTGAAAGGTGAACCTCCGCTCGTGTTGTCCCGCACCGAAGCCTATACCGGAGTGCTGATCGACGATCTAGTGACGAAAGGCACCAAGGAACCGTATCGGATGTTCACCAGCCGAGCTGAGTACCGGCTGAATCTCCGCCACGATTCTGCGGATCAGCGGCTGACGCCAAAAGGTTTCGCCGTAGGGTTGCAGAGCGCCGATCGCATGGAGCGGCTTCGTGCGAAGATGGAGCGCATCGATGCGATCAAACAGTTGCTGTCGGAGCGTCGCTTCGAGGGCAAGAGCTGTCTGGAAGCATTGCGACGGCCAGAAGTGACGCTCGATTCGTTGCTTTCCGCAGTTCCGGAATTGAGTTCGTACGATGCGCCGATCCGCTATCAGGCGGAGCTGGACGTCAAGTACGACGGCTATATCAAGCGGCAGGAGCGGCAGGTGGATCGGTTTGCGAAACTGGAAGAGATGGAGATCCCCTCCGATTTCGACTATGATGCCATCGGAGGCATTTCTGCCGAATCGAGGGAAAAATTCAAACAGATACGTCCGCGCTCGATCGGCCAGGCCGGGAGAATCAGCGGGGTGAGAAACAGCGATGTGGCGATCCTGATGGTATATCTCGGCCATGGATCTCCGCGTAATGCGACCGTGGAACCTTCGGAGCCGGAGCCCTCCAGTCACCCGGATGCCCGGGATGCAGAGGAGAATGTCCATGCCTGACCGACGGATGCGTGCATTGTGCCGAGAGGGGGTCGAAGCAATCGGTCTGTCGTTCTCCGATGGACAATTCTCTGCGCTGGACGCCTATCTCGCCGAAATCGAGCTGTGGAACCCCACCTACCGCCTGGTAGGCGCCGAAGGCGACGAACTGGTGATCAAGCATATCCTGGACAGTCTGGCCGCGGTGCCCTGCCTGACCGAGCTGATCCGTTCCAAAGGCGGTGGAATGCGCGCATTCTGCGATGTCGGTTCCGGAGCAGGACTCCCGGGGATTCCGCTTGCGATCGCATTCGGCGATTTTTCGTTCACGTTGGTCGAGCGAATGGGGCGTCGCGCAGGATTTTTGCGCAATGCTGTCGCGGTGACCGGTCTGACCCGTCGCGTCGAGGTGCTTCAGGCCGATTTGTCCGAAGTCAAAAAGAAATTCGACATTGTAACCTTTCGTGCGTTCCATCCGTTACAAGATATAGTCGGGGATATCGGCTCCATTCTGGCCGACGGGGGAACGGTCTGCGCATATAAAAGTCGTGAAGAAAATGTCGTGCAGGAGCTGTCTGCCATCGAGGAGCGATCCCGTAGCGGCCATGTGCATTGGAAATCGCGCATGGTTCCGATCGCCGTGCCGTTCCTCGACGCGCCTCGCATGCTCTGCCTGCTGGAGAAACGGAAAGCCCCGGGCGATTCCCCTGTGGATGTCAGCTTCGCGATGTGATACAGTGATATGCGGTATGCAATAGATTGAAGCAATGCCGCAGAACCTGATGGAGGATAGGTACGTGAAGAAAGGGATGTTTCCCATCATCTTGGCTGTTGTATGTTTCTTGGCGGGGAGCGTCGTCGGCGCATCGATCTGGCTTGTCCAGGTAGCTCTTCCCGGGCCGTTGGGTTCGGTTTCCGGTTCCATAGTTTCTTTGGTCCAGAGTTATCTCGGTTTCGCGGTTTCAGGGCATCCGGGGGGGCAGATCCCGACCGTCATGCTGTTGCTTTCCTGGTCGGTGCTGGCTCTGTACTGCAGGAAACGCCCGTTCTCGTGGTGGATGATCCCTGTCAGCGCCGTGATCTTCTATACGGTCTATCTGTTCGCCATGATGCTTCAGAATTCTCCCGAACCGGCGTGGATTCTCGATACGCTCTATGCGAGGTCGGTTCGCGGCGGTTCCGGCCTGCTGTTGCTGGCATTCATATTGGAAACGTTGGTCACGATCCTGTTGCTGATGGTGTCGGCGCCGTTGAACGAGCGCTGGCGCAAGAAACATGTCCTGGTCGAAGCTTCGCGGAAACGCAGGGAGGCGCAGGAGGCCCGTCTTGCGACGGTCGCCGAGGACTATAGCCTCTCCTCCTCGGCGGGAGGTCCGCCGTCTCCGGCGTCCGTGGAACAGGATGCGACGAAGGAAAAGCGTCACAAGGAAAAGAAGCGGCGCAAGGCGGCCGATGCCAAGGATGGGGAGCCGACGGACGAAACGCTGGTTACCTTCGAGCTCGATGCCGATGGCAATCAGGTGGCTGACGGTTATGTCCATCCCTCCAGACCCATCGATCCCGATGCTCCGATGGTGTTCCCCGACATCGTGGATGGCCCGAAGTTGAAGAAACTTTCAAAGAAGAAGAGCGGCGAGCCCGTACATGTCGATTCCTCCGAGCAAGCCGATGCACCTATGCAGGCGGTTCCATCGACAGAGAAAGCTTCCTCCGACGCTCCTGTCTCAGGGTTCCTGCAGGCCGCGCTGTCAGTCGCCGGCCAGACCCATTCCGATGCCCAGCCGGTAGCTTCCAGTAAATTGTTCAAGTCCGGACAGCTGGTGTCCGCCGTCGCGAAGTCGCAAGGCAAATCCGTCGAGCAGCCGGCTTCCCGCTCGCAGAGCAAGATCAAGTCCTCCTTGCTGGAAGCGCAGGAGCGGGCCGCGCGAGAAGCCGGAACGCATCAGAGCGAACTGCAAACGAAGCGTTCCAGCCGCGACGTGCCGTCCGCGCCCGCGGCGGAAGCCAGCGAGGTGGAACCGGAGAAACTGCGCCATAAATTGTTCGGCATTCCGTCTTTGAAGAAGAAATCGGAGCAGGAAGAGCCGATACGTACCACGATGTCCATGTCCCGGCCTGAGGATGCGGCGGAAAAATCGGCGGCGGAAGACGAAGCAGGTTACGTTCAGGAGGAACCGGCGGTGCCGGCGATGTCCCCGCAACTACAGGAACTGCGGCAGAAGATCGCAGCATCCGCTACGACGTCGTCCGCGGCGGCGACACCTTCGACGCATCCCGGCACGGCGGTTTCGGCCTCCCTAGGAACGACGACGGCGCCTGGTGCCCCGACGCAGGGAGTCAGTCCGTTCGCACCGCATAGTACCGCACGACCGGTCAACGGAGCCGTCAGCGAAGACGCTCCGACACCTCCGCCTGCTGCGGAACCGAAGAATCCTGAAGACGACATGGAAGTGCTATCAGGCGTCGGGGGGCTTTCATCGTCCAACGCAGGGAAGTCGGCGTTGCTCAATCGCAAGCGCCTCGTGTATCAATTTCCTCCGTCCGAACTGTTGGTTTCCTACCCGGACCATAGCAATGATATCGACGAGGCTACGATCGCCAGCGGCGAACTGCTGATTGAGACGCTTCGCCAATTCAAGATCCAGGCGACGCTGATGAACATCGTCAAAGGGCCGACCGTCACGATGTTCGAGGTCTCTCCGGCTCCTGGAGTCAGGGTCAATACGATCGTCAACTTGGCCGACAATATCGCGCTGTCCCTCGCCGCCCAGCGGGTCCGCATCGTGGCTCCGATCCCCGGCAAGCAGGCTGTGGGCATCGAAGTGCCGAACAAGGTGCGACAGATCATCGGCTTCAAGGAGATGATCCCCTCGATGGACGCCAAGGATCTGGCCATACCGATGGTACTTGGACGGACGATCACCGGTGAGCCGATCGTGATCGATCTGTCGGCGACGCCCCATCTGCTGATCGCAGGATCCACGGGCAGCGGCAAGTCGGTCTGCGTGAACTCGCTGATATGCTCGATCCTCTATCGCAAGTCGCCCAAGGAAGTTCGGCTGATCATGGTCGATCCGAAGATCGTGGAACTGAAGATATACAACGGAATTCCCCATCTGTTGACCCCGGTCATTACTGAAGCGAAAAAGACGATCAAGGCGCTCGAGTTCTGTATCTACGAGATGGATCGGCGCTACAAGCTGCTGCAGGGGCTGAACGTCCGGAACATCAAGGCCTACAACAAGAAAATCGTCGAGGCGAGGATCGCAAGGGAGAAATTGCCGTACATCGCCGTGATCATCGACGAGTTCGCCGACCTGATGGCCACGGTTGGCAAGGAGCTCGAGACTCAGCTTGCCCGTCTGGCGGCGATGTCCCGGGCGGTTGGCATCCATCTGGTTCTTGCCACGCAACGGCCGTCTGTGAACGTCATCACCGGCCTGATAAAGAGCAATATTCCGTCACGCATCGCTTTCGCGGTGACCAGCGCGATGGACAGCAGGATCATCATCGACGAAATCGGCGCGGAAAAATTGCTGGGCAAAGGCGACATGCTGTACTCCAGCAATGCGGATCCGTCGCCTTCCCGCATCCAGGGCGCGTTCCTGTCCGACGACGAGGTGGAGAAGGTCGTGGCCTTCGCCTGTTCGCAAGGGGAGCCGGACTATATCGACGAGGCGTTCTTCGAGGACGACGAGCCTGAGGAGAGCGGCGACGGCGACGATGACTTTGGCGATAGCGACGATAGCTTGATGGAGAAGGCTCTACGGATCGTGGTGGAGCGCAACGGGGCTTCTGCCTCTTATTTGCAACGAAGGCTGAAGATCGGCTACAATCGTGCCGCCCGGCTTGTCGAACAGATGGAGGAAATGGGATACGTAGGTCCTCCGAACGGCAGCAAGCCCCGCGAGTTGCTGCGCATGCCGGATTAGGATGATGAGATGATGAATACAATCGGTTTGCACGCCGTGGTGAACGGCAAGGTGGTCATGGCCTCCGAAGCGGTCGTCCCGGTGACGAGGCGCGAGGTCCAGTACGGTTTCAGCGTCTATGAGGCGCTTCGGATCATCAAGGGGCATGCCGTGCACCTCGAAGACCATATTCGTCGTTTGAACAACTCCTGTAGGGGGATCGGACTAGTCCATTCCATCACCGAGGAGGACTTCGTGGCATGGGTCGGCCTGCTGATCGAGGCCGACGATATCGACGATGCGACGGTCCGCATATTGCTGGTGGGCGGACAGCCTTCGATCTGCTACATTACCGCCGCTCCATTGCTGACATATCCCGACAGCTATTATGACGGGGGGATCTGTACGATCACCTATGAGGGGGAGCGGTTCCTGCCTGCATGCAAGACCAGCAACCTGTTGCTCAATTATCTGGCGTTGCGGAAAGCCAACGAAGCAGGTGCGTTCGAAGCGTTGCTTGTGGATCGGCATGGACGGATTCTGGAAGGAACGAGGAGCAATTTCTTCGCGTTCTCGAAAGCCGACGGAACGCTCCATACCGCCGCCGACGAGCTTGTTCTGGAAGGCATCACCCGGGATCGGATTCTCAAGGCCGCAGCTTTGGATGGAATCGACGTGGTATTCGAGCCTCCCAGATTATCGGACATCCACGCTGGCAAGTACGACGAACTGTTCATCAGTTCGACGAGCATGGGGGCGATGCCGGTGCGCAAGGTAGACGATCTGCTTTTCTCCGACCCGTTCGATCGAACTCAGGCGATCTGCCGGAGGATACGATCCTGGGAGCTCGACGACTGACATTCCGAGCTTGTCCAAGGCATTTTCCGGCCATCTTGTCCGACTCGCATGCGTTGCGGTGGACATAACACTCGATTTGTTCTATCATTGTTTTGAGATGTAGAGCTATGTCTCCACTCCGTCGTGTCCGTACGTTCGAATGACGGTATACATATGTAATCAACTTCTTACAAAGGCGAAATATAGAACACATGAAATTTACTGATCTGACCCTTCATCAAGACGTCCTGAAAGGCATCGAGGCAGCGGGTTTTTCCGACTGCATGCCTGTTCAGGAACGAGTGCTCCCTGTCACGTTGCAGGGAAAGGACGTGATGGTCCAATCCAAGACAGGCAGCGGCAAGACGGCTGTCTTTTTGGTCACGATCCTCGAAAAATATGCCAGGGCCTTGGCGGATATGAAGCGTTCCGCCGAGGCGATCGCTTCCGGAGCGCCCTCCGATACGGTTCTTGCCGGGTCGGCGGGCGCATCGAAAAGCGTTATGGCGAAGGCTCCGAAAAGCAGTCTCCCCGTCGCCCTGATCGTTTCCCCGACGAGGGAGCTTGCCGTGCAGATAGAGGAGGACGCCGTGCTGTTGGCCAGCGGTATCCCCGGGTTCCGCGTCGGTTGTTTCTATGGCGGGGTGGGGTACGCCAAGCAGGACAAGATGATCGAGGGGGGGTGCGACATCTATGTCGGGACGCCGGGCCGTCTGCTCGACTATCAAAAAATGCACAAGCTCGACTACCGCATGTTCGATACGTTCGTGATCGATGAGGCCGACCGGCTGTTCGACATGGGATTCTACCCCGATGTCCAGAAGATGTTCGGCTACATGCGGCCATGCAAGGAACGACAGACGATGCTCTTCAGCGCCACGCTTGGGACAAGGGTCCGTAATCTTGCGTGGAGCTACATGGACGAGCCGGATGAGATCGAGGTCCAGCCGGAGGAGATCACCGTCAAGGCGATCGAACAGGAACTGTACCATGTTTCCAAAGATGATAAGTTCCGCCTTTTCCTTCAGCTGATGACCCGCGAGCAACCGGAGAACGCCTTGATCTTCACCAATACGAAAGCGAAGGCCGTCGAAATCGCCAAGCGGCTGAATCTCAACGGATTCAAGACCGAATATCTGATGGGCGACATGCCGCAGAGCAAGCGGCTCAAGACGATCGACCGGATGAAGGACGGACAGATCAAGTTTCTGGTGGCCACCGATGTGGCCGCCCGCGGATTGCAGATCGATGGTTTGCAACTGGTGGTCAACTACGATATCCCGGAGGATTTCGAGAGTTATGTGCATCGTATCGGGCGAACCGCCCGTGCGGGCAAGAGCGGCAAGGCCATCACGTTGGCATGCGAAGAATATATCTACGGCTTGGAGCCGATCGAGTCCTATATCCAGATGAAGATTCCTGTGATCTGGCCTGCGGAAGGGGAGCTTCCCCAGGTCGAGGACAAGAGCGCCGGCATGCGCTTCCGGGATCTGGTCAGTGAAGATGAGTATGCCGGACATGGCGGTGACCATGGCCGGTCGTCTCGTGGCGGAAAGCGCTCGGGCGGCGGTGGACAGCGGGGGGGACAACGATCCGGCGGCCAGCGTTCCTCAAGCGGCTCGCGGAGCGGCGGGGCTTCCCGTACGGGACGTACCGACTCCCGTTCCGCGTCTTTAGGCGAAGGCGCTCGTTCCAAGGCCTCCCGTCCTTCGGGGACGAAGCCTGCGCAGGGGGATTCCAAGCCGCGTCGTAGATCTGGCGGAAGCAAGAACTACTCCGAGATTCAGAAGATGGATCTGGAAGAGCGGATGGCGTACTACAAGAAGCAGTATGGGCAGGATCTTGTCCAGGACAGCTCGGGAACTGCGAAGCGGAAAAGCTCCGGTTCTGTGAAGAAAGGTTCCGCAAATCCGTCCGCCAGGCAGGATGGGCCGAAGAAGCCCCGGACGAAACGCCCGGCACCCGATAGCGGAACACCCGCGGCAGTGGCGGCCGAACGGAAGCCTACGACGAAGAAAGCGGAACCGTCCCAGCCGGTCGTACCGGACAAGAAGCCGGGGATATTCGCCCGTCTGTTCGGATTTGGAAAAAAGAAGAAGGAAAAATAGGAACAGTTTCGATGCTACGCCGTTTTGTTTCATACTACCGTCCCTATAGGGGGCTGTTCACGTTGGATATGAGCGCCGCGGTTCTGTCCGCGGTGCTTTCCGTCATATTCCCCGCTTTGACCCGTCAATTGCTCAAGACCTACATTCCCGACAGAAACTGGGAGGCGATGTTCATCGTCTTCTGTCTGATGCTTGCCATCTATCTGGTGCAGATGGGGACGAACTACGTCAGGATTCGATGGGGGCATATTCTCGGCGTGAAGATGGAGAACGACATGCGCGCAGAGCTGTTCGACCATCTGCAAAGCCTGTCGTTCGGATATTTCGATAAAATCAAGACCGGCCATATGATGAGCAGGATCACCAATGATCTGTTCCAGATCACCGAGATAGCTCACCATGGTCCGGAGGATCTGCTCATCAGCTTGCTGACGATCGTCGGCGCATATGCGGTAATGTTCACCTACAGCGTGCCGTTGTCGCTTGTTTCGATGCTTCCGCTTCCGTTCATGCTGTTCTACGGCATCCATTTCGGGCTGAAGATGAAGGCAAAGTTCCGCGAAGTGCGCAGGACCGTGGCCGACGTGAACAGCACGGTGGAAAACTCACTGCAGGGAATCCGGGAAGTGAAGTCGTTCACCCGCGAACAGTTCCAGAACGACAAGTTCGGCCAGGTGAACGATATCCTGAAGAATAGCAAGGAAGAGCAGTACAAGGTGATGGCCAGCTATCATGCGGTGCTCGGCTTCTTCCGTGATTTCTATTATTTCACCACCGTTGTCGGAGGGGCGATTCTCATCTACTTTGGCATCGTCGAGGTCTATGACCTGGTGACGTTCATCCTTTACGTAGGGATCGTGCTGCCTCCGCTGGATCGCCTGATCCAGTTCACCGAACAGCTGCAGCAGGGCATCGCGTCGTTCGAACGGTTCATAGAAGTGCTCGATGTCCAGCCTGATATCACGGACGAACCCGATGCGAAGGATCTGGTGGTCACCGAAGGTGCCATCCGGTACGACCATGTGAAGTTCAGCTACGACGATGCGAGCGGTCAGGTGCTGGGCAATCTCTCCCTTGATATCCCGGGAGGAAGCAATGTGGCGCTGGTCGGCGAATCCGGTGCGGGCAAGTCGACGATCGCATCGCTTCTGCCGCGGTTCTACCAGCCGACATCAGGGAGTATCCTGATCGACGGGCAGGATATCGCCAAAGTGACCCAGAGCTCGCTGCGTCGGCAGATCGGATTCGTGCAGCAGAACGTATTTCTTTTCGATGCGAGCATCAGGGAGAACCTGCGCTACGGAAAGACCGACGCCACGGACGGCGAGATGTGGGCGGCTCTTGATGCCGCCAACCTCGGTTCGTTCGTCCGGAATCTTCCCGACGGGCTTGATACGCAGGTGGGCGAACGCGGTACGCGGCTTTCGGGGGGACAGAAACAACGCCTGTCCATCGCCCGTGTGTTTCTGAAGAATCCTGCGATCCTGATTTTCGATGAAGCGACTTCTTCGCTGGATACGGAAAGCGAGACGCAGATCCAGGAAGCGTTCGACCGTCTGTCTCAAGGTCGGACGGCGGTCATCATCGCCCATCGGTTGACGACGGTGAAGGACGCCGACCGGATATTCGTCATCGACAAGGGGGTTCTGGCGGAAGCGGGCACCCACGGGCAGCTGCTTGCGAAGGGAGGGGTGTACGCCCATCTGTACCACAATCAGGATTTTGAGTGATACTGTCGATCCGTTCTTGACGATATCGGGTGGCTGTGCTACTACGGAACTATCGCCGGGATTTCGCTCCTGGACTCAGTCTGGAGAAAGGGTAGGGACGAGATGAAGTTCATGAGGATATTTGTCGCTGCGGTGGTTGTCGTACCGGCGTTGTTGCTGTCGGTGGTGGTCGCCATCATTCCGGCAGGAGTGATGAAGCTGTTTCGCTGTCGGAAGGCAGCCGACCGATGGATGCGTCTCAACGGTACGTTTCTTGCGAAACTCATCCTCTTCATGTTGAACGTCAAGGTCCATGTGGACGGGTTGGAGAATCTTCCTCCCGAAGGAACTCCGGTGTGTTTTATGGCGAACCATCAGAGTCTGCTGGACGTTCCGACGGTCATCGGTCCGCTGGGGATCTGGGCTGGGTTCATCACCAAGAAAGAACTGAAGAAAGTTCCTGTAGTCAATTTCTGGGTTCAGTCGATCAACTGCATCTATATCGATCGCAAAAGCCCGCGGTCCTCGATCGAGGCGATTCTCAACGGTGTAAAGAATATCAAGAACGGGATTCCGATGTTCATATTCCCCGAAGGAACGAGGAGCAAGACCGGAAGGCTCGGGGAGTTCAAGAACGGGAGTCTGAAACTGGCCACACGGGCCAAGGCGGTGATCGTTCCGATTTCCATCAAGGGGCTTCGCCCCGCTCTGGAAGGCATCAGGAATCTTCGTCGCGTCCACGCCTATGTATCTGTCTGCCCTCCGTTGCCGACCGCCGATCTGAACGACGAACAGCTGAAAGATCTCCACAATGTCGTCTACGGCGAGATCGCTTCTCGGTTCGCCCAGCTGCCCGAACCGAACGCATGACGAACCTCTGAAGCCTATGGACGGTATCGTCTCTATCACAGACATGAGTTTCTCCTATCGCGACTGGCTGTCCAGTCGTGCGGATGCGCTCTGTCCTCCGGTGTTGTCCCATGTGGATCTGGCTCTCGAGGATGGGAGCATGACGTTGATTCTCGCCCCTCCGGATGCGGGAAAGACGACGCTGGCGCGGATCTTGGCGGGCTTGATTCCGAAATATATGGATGGCGCTTTGAGCGGGACTGTGATGGTCGATGGTCATGATCTGTCGAAAACCGAGCCGTGGGAGCTGGTTCATTGTTGCGGCTATGTATCCCAGAATCCGCTGGATGAATTGATCGCACCGACATGCGAGGACGAGATAGCGTTTCCGCTGGAATCATTGGGGATGCCTCGCTATGAGATCATCCGTCATGTGCGCGCGGCATTGGAGGCATGGGGGTTGGTGTCGATGCGGGAGGCTAGCGCCCAGGAGCTATCCGGGGGCGAACGGAAGCGTCTGCTGCTTGCCGTGCAGGATGCGGTCGATCCGAAGGTCTGGATCCTCGACGAATCGTTCGATGATCTGGACGTGTCGTGGCGTGAACGTCTGATGGATCGCATATCGAGCCGTTCCAATACGTCTGTGGTGTTCGGTTCCCGGTATCTGGACGAGTTCCACGGAACGTTCGACCGCTATGGCTTGCTCGCCGGAGGAAGACTTTCGTTCGGGGACGAGGCGGACATCGCCTTGGAGTTCGAGCGGCTATGCGAAACTCCGTATGCCGCGTCTGCGTCGAAATCCGTTCCTGGGTTCATTCCGGTATCCGATGCCGCGGGTTGCGGACGTTCCGTCATGCCTTTGCATGTCATGGAGCGGGAGGGAAAGGAGCATCGTCTATCGTGTACGGATGTGTCTGCCGTCCATATGCGCAGGAGTATGGTTCAGGAACGTCCGTTCACCCTTTCCGTGCCTCGTTTCTCGTTGCTTGGCGGAGAGGTCGTCTCGTTGTGCGGTCCCAATGGTTCGGGCAAGAGCACGTTCAGCAGATTGCTGTGCGGACTTGACCTGCCGCTGGCCGGTACTTTTTCCTTGGATGATGATGTCGCTTCCCGCACGGTGCTCAATCGTTCCGTGGGATATCTGTTCCAGAATCCCGACTACCAGATTTTCCTTCCTACGGTGAAGGAGGAGCTTGCCTGGTCGCTCAAGCGCGCCAAGATCCCCCAGCGGGAGATCGACCGTCGCGTCGGCGAATGCGCCGACTTGTTCCATCTGGATCTGGACGAAACGCCGTCGACGATGAGCTTCGGGCTACGAAAGAGTCTGCAGGCTGCGACGTACTATCTGCTGGACCGTCCGTTCTACATCTTGGATGAACTTGATAGTGCGCTGACCTATGCGACGGCGTTCGATCTGGTGAATCTGCTTCGACACAACGGAGCAGGGATCCTGCTGATCACTCACGACAGGCGTTTCGCCGATGCATTGGCCGATCGGAACTATACGATTTCCGACGGGCTGCTGTCAGAGGCGGAGGAGGGCGCATGACGACCGATACCTATGTAGCCGGCACTGGCGTCCTCTATCGGTTCGATCCACGTGCGAAGCTGTTGTTGATGGTGCTCCTGTGCATCTGGTTCTTTCTGCCGGTGTCGTTGGCCGGCGCATGGCTGGTCGTCCTTGGCGTCATCGCCGCTGGGGTTTTGAGCGTCGGATTGCGCCGGATGTTCCGAACGTTCCTGACGATCCTCCCCATGCTGGCGTTCATGATCCTGTTCATTCCGTTCAACGTCCGTTCCGGCGAACCGTTGCTGGTAGCGGGGCCGGTCGTCCTCGCTACCCGCGAGGGTTTGCTCCAGACGCTTCGGCTGATGAGTCGTTTCGTCGGGGTGACGTTCGTCTGCGCATTGACGATACAAAGTACCCCGATGGGAAAGATCATGCTGGCTCTCCGCTGGTACGGGCTTCCGTACAAGGCTTCGCTGGTCGTGTCGCTCGCGTTCCGGTTCATTCCGTTCATCGCCGATAGTTTCTCCCAGATCAAGGACTCCCATCGGCTTCGGGATCCGAATATCGACGAGGGGAAGGGGAGGAAAGGCTATCGTTCCAAGCTGGGGGATATGCTTCCGACTTTGACCAGTGCGCTGGTAGTATCCCTCCGTGCGGTTCCGAGCCTCGCCATGAGTCTGGAGCACCGTGGGTTCGGTCTTCCCGGAAAGCGCACCAGCTATCATGTCCTGGAAACATCGTGGAGACTCTTTACCGACTTGTTCATTTCCACTATGATTCCGGTAGCACTGTGGTTCCTGTTCGCCGTTCGGTGAGCTGTACGGGATCATTCACTCGTCAGGAGTATTGAAATGTCTCAAAAACAGGGCAGTTCCAACAAGGTTGCGTTACGGTTGGCGTTGGTGGCCATTTTGACCGCGGTTACGGTGGTGTTCACCATGATCGTCAGGATTCCTACGACGAAGGGCTATATCAATCTGGGCGATGTGGCGATCTGTTTCACCGCGTTCACCTTCGGGCCTTGGTCGGCGTTCATCGCCGGAGGGCTGGGAACGGCTCTTGCGGATCTGCTCAGCGGCTATGCGCAGTGGGCGCCGATTTCGTTCATCGTCCATGGTGTCGAGGCTCTGGTGATCGCATTGCTGGTACGATCCCGCGCCGGCAGGGACTCGGCGGAGGCGGTTGTGCCGCTTTGGAGGAAAATTCTTGCAGGCATTGCCGGAATGGCGATCGTCGCAGGTGGATATTTTGTCGGAGGAGGGGCGCTGATCAGCGGCTTCTCAGTCGCCGCGGTGGAGATTCCCGCCAACCTCGCCCAAAGCGGAATCGGGGTGGTTCTCGGCCTCGCCGTTTCGCAGGCGGTTCGCCGTGCATACCCCCCGGTGCGTTCCCTGTCGTGGTAGTTCGTACTGGTTCGGTTCGAGAATTTCCGTTTCAGATGTCCTGGATCGGTCGATGATAGAGAGGAAGGAGTTCCCAGCATGCAACAGTTCGCACATGATACAGTAGTCGTTCTGGATTTCGGAGCACAGTACAGCCAGTTGATCGCCCGAAGGGTTCGAGAGCTGCATGTGTACAGCCAGATAGTCCCATATACGATTTCCGCCGATGATTTGCGCGCGCTTGCTCCAAAAGGGATCATTTTTTCCGGCGGTCCGGCGAGTGTCGGTACCGAGGGGTCTCCCCGTCCTGACGCAGGCATCTTCGAATTGGGCATCCCCATCCTGGGCATCTGCTATGGCCTTCAGGTGATGAGCGTGATGAATGGCGGGGCTGTCCAGCGGCCCGAGCATCGCGAGTACGGTCTTGCCAATCTGGATATCCTCGATGTCCCGTCCCGGTTGCTCCATGGTGTTCCCCAGGGATCCCAGGTCTGGATGAGCCATGGCGATTCTGTGGTGAAGATTCCCTCCGGGTTCGTCAATACGGGCTCTACGCCGAACTGCCGGTATACTGTGATCGAGGATGATGGGCGAAAGTGGTATGGGGTGCAGTTCCATCCGGAGGTGGTCCATTCGACAGACGGAACGAAGATTCTGTCCAACTTCGTGCTGGATATCTGCCGGGCGAAGGCGGACTGGAGCATGGATTCGTTCATCGGCCAGGCGATCGAAGATATCAGGACGAAGGTCGGCGACCGGCAGGTGCTGTGCGGTCTGTCCGGTGGTGTCGATTCATCCGTAGCCGCGGTGTTGATCCACAAGGCGATCGGGGACCAGCTGGTCTGCGTGTTCGTCAACAACGGGTTGCTTCGCAAGGGCGAGGCTGACATGGTCCTGAAGCTGTTCCGCGATAACTTCAATATCAGATTGCAGTACGCTGACGCTGAAAAGGATTTCCTTGATGCGTTGGCCGGGGTGTCCGAGCCGGAGGCGAAGCGGAAGATCATCGGCAAAGTGTTCATTGATACGTTCTATCGCGAAGCGCGCAAGGCCGGAGATGTTTCGTTCCTCGCCCAGGGGACGTTGTACCCCGATGTAATCGAGAGCAAGTCCCCCAGCGGGGGGCCTTCGGCGACGATCAAGAGCCATCACAATGTCGGAGGACTTCCTTCCGATCTGAAATGGGAGTTGCTCGAACCGCTTCGCGAACTGTTCAAGGACGAGGTCCGGGAACTGGGCAAGGAGCTTGGGCTTCCTGACGAACTGGTGTACCGTCATCCGTTCCCCGGTCCTGGATTGGGCGTGCGGTGCGTGGGCGAGGTGACGAAACAGCGACTGGATACGTTGCGAGATGTGGATGCGATTTTCATCGACGAGATCCGCAAGGCGAGACTGTACGACGATATCTGGCAGGCGCTCGCCTGTCTGCTGCCGGTCAAGAGCGTCGGGGTGCAGGGTGACGAGCGTACGTACGAAGAGGTCTGTTCGTTGCGAGCGGTAACGAGCGAAGATGCGATGACCGCCGACTGGTTCCGTTTCCCGCCCGAAGTGCTCCAGCGTGCCGCCAACCGTATCTGCAACGAGGTCGCTGGGGTCAACCGCGTCCTCTACGACATCACCTCCAAGCCGCCCGGGACCATCGAGTGGGAGTGATGCCGATTGCGATGGTGTAGTTTTTTAATTATTTATTTTATAAGGAAAAGACCTCAGGATATGAGGTCTTTTTTATGCTCATGCTCGTATTTTGCTCGCCAGTAGGGTGTCACTATCTGATTTGGAATGCTGGCGGATAACACGAGGATTCGCGCAGCGAACCGGAAAAGCGTGGAGACGAAAATCTCAACACCGGTGATTAGTGGAAGGAAGAAGCCAAATGATACAAATTATATGCGCCAAAAACAACATATTATATATAGACAAATAAAACATATTTTGCATAATGCAACTGTATCGAAACCTAAATGGATGATAAAGAATGAAGTATTATCAAAGGATTGCTGACGATATTCTCCGAGACAAGCTCTCATACTGTGGCGCAGTAGAAATCAAGGGACCAAAATGGTGCGGGAAATCAACAACCGCGGCACGGCATGCAAGAAGTACGGTCTTCATGCAGGATCAGAGAACAAAATCAAGGAACATCCTGCTGGCAAAGAACGCCCCGGATAAGTTTCTTGAAGGAGATACTCCCCGGCTGATCGATGAATGGCAGGAGATCCCTTTCATCTGGGATCAAATCCGATTTGAAGTCGATCATCGCCAGAATATGGGTCAGTTCATTCTCACAGGTTCGGCGACTCCCCTAGAGGAGGGAGCATATTCCCATAGTGGAATTGGCAGGATTGTCCCGATGGTCATGAGGCCGATGTCTTTGTTTGAGTCGGAAGACAGCGATGGTTCGGTCTCACTCCGTGCTTTGTTTGAAAATGACGTTGTTCGGACTGACGTACTGAATGAAAAGAATCTCGAAGAGTATGCATATCTCATCTGCCGTGGCGGCTGGCCGCAGGTGAAGTCCGTTGAAAAGGAAAAAGCATTGAAGCTTGCTTTGAATTTTTACGATGGCCTGATCAATGAGGACATCAACAAGGTATTCAAAAACAGGAAGAATCCCGAACGGTTGAAGAGAGTGATGAGGGCTTATGCCAGAGCTGTATCTACCGAAACATCCATGGGAGCAATTGCCGATGACATCAACGCCAATGAAGGCTTGAGAATTGACCAGAGGACGACCACATCCTACCTGAATGCGTTGGAAAAGCTCTATGTGATCGAGGAGATGAAGGCATGGAATCCGAATCTCAGGTCAAAGACAGCGATCCGTTCTTCAAATACCAGGCATTTTGTCGATCCTTCCCTTGCCTGCGCGGCGTTGGGCATTGGCCCAAATGACCTGATGAATGACATGAATACATTTGGATTGTTGTTTGAATCCATGTGCGTCAGGGATCTACGGGTGTTTGCCGATAAGTTTGATGGAGAAGTCCTGCATTACAGAGATAAGGACGGGCTGGAAGTAGATGCGATAGTTCATCTTCGCAATGGCTCCTGGGGTGCTATTGAAGTCAGACTGAAGAGTGAAGACTTGATAGATGAGGGCGCAAGGCATCTGCTTTCCCTTGCAGGCAAGGTCGACAGAGCAAAAATGAAAGCCCCGAGTTTCCTTATGGTGCTTACAGCATCTGATTATGCCTACAGAAGAGATGACGGAGTATATGTAGTTCCCTTAGGTTGTCTGAAAGACTAAGCCGAGACCAAGTAGATAACTCGGAGTTCTAGACTCTGACTCCATCATGTGTGGTGAGAAAGAACAGCTTTGTAATTTGTAGTTGTATTCACTACCGGTTCATGCTCGTATTTTGCAGTTGTGCTTCTTCCGATGCACATATCAAGGTTCCCAGAGAAGGATGTCGGCATGCGCAGCGCCAGTCCGTCATCTCATGAAATGGGCGGCTACCTTATCCCCGATTACCTGGGCGATCTGGACAATGACGACAAGCAGGATCACCGTGACAGCCATCACTCCCGTTTCGTACCGATAATATCCGAACTGAATAGCCAGGTCTCCGATGCCACCGCCGCCGACTATGCCCGCCATGGCCGAATACCCGACCAGGCTTACGAATGTCACCGTAATGGCCCTGATCAGGCCGGGAAGGGATTCGACAAACACTACATCCGACAAAACCAGATGCAGAGGGGCGCCCGAGGCGATCGCCGATTCCAGGACTCCTGTATCTACATCGGTGAAAGCCCCCTCCACCAGACGCGCATGGAATGCGATTGCGGAGAACGACAAAGGAACCGAGGCGGCAATCGGACCGATGGTCGTGCCAGTAATGATTTTTGTCAGCGGGATGAGAACTACAAGTAAAATGACAAACGGTACCGAACGAATGACATTTACAACCACGCCAGCGATTCGGTTGACAAACTTGTTCTGGACGAGCAGGGGAGTCTCTGTAACATATAGGATCAATCCGATCAGTGTTCCAAGTAGGAGGGATGCCACCATCGCGATGGACACCATCTGCGCCGTTTCTCCCATCGCCTTGCCGAGATATTGTTTGAGAATGTTGATAGTCTGTTCCATATTTGCTCCTAACCCTCCGATACTTCCTCGACATGATGCGTATGCGCCTGCAAGTAGGCAAGAGCGGCATCCCTGGCTTCTTTACTCCCATGGAGAGTGACCAGGAGGATTCCGAATGGTTTGTTGTCGATATATTCGATCTTTCCATGGATGATGGACAGATCGACGTCGTACGTCTTGATCACGGTACTGATAACCGGATCATAAGCGCGTTCACCCACATAACTGATTTTCAAGAGGATCTCATCAGGATGCCGTTGCAGTTCAGGAGGGACCCCGATATCCATGACTCTGGCCACAAGTTTTTTCGCAGATTCATGCTGCGGCTCCGTGAACAACGTATAGGTATCGTTCACCTCGACAACGGAACCTTTTTCCATTACGGCGATCCGCCCGAACAATTTTCTTGCGATATCCATCTGATGAGTAATGAATACGATCGTCAGATGCATCTTGCGATTGATATCCTGCAAGATCGTCACGATCTCTTCCGCGGTCTCCGGATCCAGAGCGCTGGTCGCTTCATCGCACAGAAGGATGCTCGGGTTGTTCGCCAGCGCCCGTGCGATAGCCACCCGTTGTTTCTGCCCGCCTGATAGTTGCGACGGGTCGACGTCGCTCTTGTCCTGTAGCCCGACCAGCTCAAGAAGCTCGGAAACTCGGGCGGGAATATCGGAAGATTTCCAACCTGCGGCTTTCAGATTGAACGCGACATTCTTGGCTATCGTAGCGCCTCCGATCAGGTTGAAGTGCTGGAAAATCATCCCGATTCGTCGTCGCACTTGGCTCAATGCGCTTCCCCGCAACGATGTGATATCCTGTCCATCGATGATGACTTGGCCGGAGGTCGGTTGCTGGAGAAGATTGATAACCCGTACCAGCGTGCTCTTCCCGGCTCCGCTCGGTCCGACGATCCCGAATATTTCATTTTCCATGATGGTCAGGTCTACATGAGATACGGCATGCAACGTCCCTCCGGCATGCGAGAAATTCACATTGATATCTTTGAGCTCAATGACAGGTCTTGGCATATTTCCACTCACTTTGTCTCCCTCTGTGCAAGTAGCTTCAGTATTTTCGGATGACAAGAAAACGGAGGAAGAAAAAGCCCTCCTCCGTTTGTTTTCTTGGATGCTTATTTTCCTTCGCCGTATGTGTCCACCCACCACTGGGGGCGATCGAAACTGCCGAACTGGCTGCCCTCCTTGGTAATGGCATCATAGAACTCCGGAGATTCTACTGCCGCCTTCAAATCCTGTCCGAGCTGGGCGTTCAGATCGACTGTCCTGACAACCACGACATTCTTGTAGTTTTCCGCCAACTTCTCGATAGCCAATGCTTTTGAAAAGTCCATGCCGGCAGCTATTGCGAAGTTGCCAGGAACCACTCCGATCGCCACACTGTCCAGACTTCTGGAGATCTGTGCGGCATCCAACGGCTTGAACTGCAGGTTTTTCGGATTGGACGCGATATCGAGTAGCGAAATCTTTGTCGCTTCTACGTCCGGTTTCACCGTAATGAGACCATATCTGGCAAGAATACCAAGCGCGCGGGCAAGATTCGTCGCATCTGATGGGATCGCCACCTGATCTCCGTTCTTCAACTGGTCGAGGCTGGTGTATCTGGAGCTGAACACTCCTGCGCCTGCGGTCGGAACCACAATGACCGGTGACAGGCTCAGGTTGTTGTCCTTGGAGAATTGATTCAGATATACAGTATGCTGCATCAGGTTCGCTTCGATCTCACCGTTATTCAACGCAAGGTCCGGCTGGACATAATCGGAGAACTGGACGACCGATACGGTATACCCGTTCTTTTCAAGATATGGAGCGATTGCTTGTGTAATCATGTCTCCGTACGGTCCCGGACTGATCCCGATACGAATATCCTTTCTTGTGGTAGGAGCGGAAACTTCTTTTGCCCCTCCGGCGAAAAGTACCGATGCACTGGAAACAAGCAATGCGATTGTAAGAAAATATCTGATGGTTTTTTTCATGGTTCATACCCTTTTCGTATAGTTTTGAATGAAATGATTCACTCCGAACGGAGAAATATATCCATCCGAGGGAAAACATCTCAGGGCCGATCGCTCAAAATACAATGGAAATGTCGTGGGGGTAGTATGATATGTGCGCTTTTCAGCGCATCATCATGTAGCACATCATGGAAACGGAGGAATTGCAATGAGCGATGTAGTTCGAAATGTCTCTCATAACTCCCTCCGTCGTGTGATGACAGCGATTATCACAAATTGAACTTGTCTCTGTCAAGTATCGTTTTCATCGTTTGAGAGAAAAAAATCATGGAGGATTGCATATATACGGGACTTTTGTTATTCTCACATCAACCTGCTGTCTGTTGCAGGAAAGGGAAAACACAGATGAATATCAGTTCGTTTGCAACAAAATATCTCCTTTCGTCCATGTGTATTTCCATGCTGATGCCCGGTAGGGCATAATATTCTATTTCTGCAATTCATTGTCCTAGAGTAGCCAAAGCATTCCAAGACACAGTCAATTTTGATACACGCTTTCCGACACAAGCATGATTTCTTTGTGAGGAGATAATGATATGGAGTATCCCGCAATTCGGATTCAACCAGGACCGGCTAACTATTATAGCTATCCAGGAGCACTGGAAAAACTTCTTGCTTTCTTTACGAACGAACAGCTTTCATCGGCATTATGGATACATGGAAAACGGGCAGGGGAAGCTGCCGAATCCTATATCAGACAAGTGTTCCAGGATTCCCGAACCAATTCTTTTCTTTTGACCGACCATTGTACTCACGAGATAGTCGATGGACTTGCCCGGGACTTTGAGGATGTCCCGCTCGTCGTAGGAATTGGTGGCGGTTCTGTCCAGGATACTGCGAAAGCCTTGGCTGCAAAGCGTGATATTCCTTTTGTGGCTATTCCTACGATCGCTGCGACCTGTGCCGCATGGACGCCGCTGTCTGTCTGGTATGATGGCTCAGGCAAGGCTCTTGGGTATGAAATGTTCCGTCAAGGGGCCTTTCTTGTCTTGGTCGAACCCCGTATCATTTGTGCGGCTCCCCCAGTCTATCTTCAAGCGGGGCTTGCTGATACAATTGCAAAGTGGTATGAAGCAAGGCTCCTCTCCTCAGGCGTGGACCATTTGCCGCATACGGCGGTATTGGGGTTGGAGGTCGCCAGGACAATCAAGGATGTGCTTTTGGCACAGGGGGCTCAGGCCTTTTCAGATCAGGCTTCCGGTACTGTCTCCTCTGCTTTTATCGAGGTGGTTGATGCCATCGTCGCCGGAGGAGGTCTTGTCGGTGGGCTTGGAGAGAAGTACACACGGGTCGCAGCCGCCCATGCCCTGCATAACGGGATGTCCGTATTGCCTGCAACGCATGACAAACTTCATGGAACGAAAGTCGCATACGGCCTTTTGGTGCAAAGCGCACTGGAACATGACAAGGACGGACTCGAAGTCCTCTACGAAAAATTCATTGAGTTGGGGCTGCCCGTCAGCTTCAGGGACTTGGGTGTCGATCCTACGGATGCTGGCCAGATCGATGCCGTCATTGCCGCGACGCTTGTTCCCCATGAATCCATTCATCTTCTGCCATTTCCTGTAGATGCTTCCCGGTTGCGGGACGCGATTCTTGAGGTTGAAGATTTCCCACAAACGCATGCAACGAATGCTAGGAGGAGGATCAAATAATGCCTACTACAAGTACAAGGACCCACGGGTTTACGGAATCGGTTATTCGCCGTATGACAAGGGTTGCCCAGACATATGGTGCGATCAATCTTTCCCAAGGGTTTCCCGATTTCGATCCTCCGAAGGCTTTGCAGGAGGCCCTGGCAAAAATCGCCTTTGAAGGGCCCCATCAGTATGCCGTCACTTGGGGGTCGTCCGTCTTTCGGGAGAAGCTGGCGAAAAAACAAGAACGCTTCATGGGAATCCCGATAGATCCCGACAAGAATATCGTTGTAACGTGCGGCGGAACAGAGGCAATGATGGCCGCGATGCTGAGCGTCGTGAATCCTGGGGATAAAGTGATTGTCTTTTCTCCGTTCTATGAGAATTATGGTGCGGATGCCATTCTCAGCGGAGCAATTCCTCTGTACGTCCCTTTGAATCCACCGAATTTCGATTTTGAAAAGAGAGCCATTGATGCTGCGTTTGCCCAGAAGCCGAAAGCTCTCATTCTTTGTAATCCTTCAAACCCCACGGGAAAGGTCTTTACCCGTTCCGAGCTGACATACATTGCTTCTTTAGCTGAGAAGTACGATACTTGGGTCATTACCGATGAAGTATATGAGCATATCGTATTCCCTCCTGCGGAACATGTATATTTCGCATCGCTTCCTGGTATGCGCGAGCGGACGCTGAGCACGAGCAGTCTTTCAAAGACATACTCAATAACGGGCTGGAGACTTGGCTATGTAATCGGCCCTGCTGAGGCGCTCGATGTGGTAAAGAAAGTCCATGATTTTCTGACGGTGGGGGCCGCGGCTCCTCTGCAGGAAGCGGCTATCGCGGGGCTTGTACAGCCGCAAAGCTATTATGATGATCTTCTGGAAAGTTATATTTCCAAGAGGGATGTCTTTCTATCGTATTTGGATAAGGCCGGCTTGACCTATACCAGACCGCAAGGAGCTTACTATGTGCTTGTGGATATCTCTGAATTCGATGGCAGCGATGATGTCCGCTTCTGCGAGTGGCTTGCCAAGGAAGTAAAGGTCGCAGCCGTTCCAGGCTCGAGCTTTTTTCGGGAAAAGGTTACGCATCTGATACGTTTCCATTTCGCCAAGAAAGAAGATACCCTTGTCGCCGCCGGTGAAAATCTGTTGAAACTGAGGGAAATATGGAAAAAGCGGGGGTACTGACGCCCCGTGCACTGCCAGTCCATTTCCAGAAAGCGGAGCCTCATTCATTTCGAGGAAATCCCGGAAATCACCACGGATGATCTTTTTTCGAGAACCGTGAACCATGGATTCGTGCTTCGGACGCGATTGCGATCCGTTATCGAATGCCTCGATCAGTTGTATCAATATTAGGGCATCGGAGATTCGACGATCATCGCCCTTCAGCAGGAGCATATCAAGAAAGAAGAGAATTCCAAGATTTTGGAAGACCTGGTTGATGATCATGTTTTGTAAAACAAAGGTCTTGCGGTCCCTGTCGAGGAAGTTCCTCGGATAAAGGTCCCTGATTTTTCTATACGAAAAAGGACAACAAATACTCTGATTTTGAATAACGTCGGACTGCCATATGGTTCTATACTATACCTATCATTTCATTACATGATGATGGGAGGATGATGATGGCAATGACCCGCTATGCACAAGTCGGTACTGGCGGAAGAGCGAGGATGTTCTACGAAGCGATCGCGACGAAATATCGTGAAATCTGCGAACTTGTCGCCTTCTGCGACCAGAGTCAGACCAGGATGAATTACTCGAACAGCATTCTCAATACTTTGGGGTATCCTACGGTACCGACCTATGCCGCCGAAGATTTCGAGAAAATGATTGATGAACAACATCCGGATATCGTGATTGTGACTTCGATTGATAGGACGCACGATGATTACATCGTCCGGGCGATGGAGAAAGGTTGCGATGTAATTACCGAGAAGCCGATTACGATTGATGAAAGGAAAGCTCAACGAATTATCGATGCCTGTAAGTCGACAGGAAGAACCGTACGTGTGACATTCAATTATCGATATGCGCCACATCATACGAAAATTCGGGAATTGATCGAGGACGATACGATAGGGAAGGTGACTTCGATTCATTTTGAGTGGCTGCTCAATACGAGCCATGGAGCTGATTATTATCGTCGATGGCATCGCAACAAGGTCAACAGCGGCGGGCTATTGGTCCACAAGGCTACGCATCATTTCGATCTGGTGAATTTCTGGCTCGGCTCGGAGCCTGTGACGGTTTTTGCATTTGGGAGTCTTGCGTTCTATGGTCGAGCTGCGGCCGAGAAGCGTGGCGTAACCAAATTCTATTATCGCTGTCATGGCAGCGAAGCTGCGAAAGACGATCCGTTCGCCATCGATCTTGAAAGCAATCCTACGCTGAAAGGACTGTACCTAGATGCTGAAGCGGACAGCGGCTATATCCGCGATAGAAGTGTGTTTAGTGACGATGTGAGTATCGAAGATACGATGAACGTTCTGGTAAAGTACAAATCAGGTGTGCAGATGTCCTACTCGTTGACTTCTTATATGCCATGGGAAGGCTTCAATGTTTCTATCAACGGAACAAAAGGGAGAATTGAATATACTGCCTTGGAAAAACCGTATATCAATGCCGGTGGCGACAAGAACGATGAGGGGGCTACCGTTTTTCACAAGATTCGAGTCTGCCCCCTTTTCGCTTCTCCCTATGAAGTGCCTATCAAAACTCAGGAAGGAGGTCATGGGGGGGGAGATCCTGCATTGCTGGATGACATTTTTCTTCCCGATCCACCGTACGACAGATTTCATCGGGCGGCGGACTATGTCGATGGAATCAAGTCGGCATTGACAGGTATCGCCGCGAATCGTTCTATTGCCTCGGGATTGCCTGTAGATGTTCCGTCTTTGGTGAAATGGTGAGATGCGTGGCCGTTTGTGAGTGCATGGCTTGACATTTCCGGTACCTGTTGGTGGATAAAATCATGGCGGTCTGGATTTCGATGAGAAATCGCAGATGAATATGCCCCTTGCCTCAGGGGTATATCTGCTCATGGCATATTTCTCTCCGCAAATAGGGATCCTCTGGTTCTGTCCGGATATCTTTAGAGAGTCTGCACTCTTACAATTTCTAGAAGGTTTCTCAATAGCTCCGTCGGAAGAGCTTTCCGCATGATCATCAAACAGATTATCAAATCCAGCTGGTCTAGGATGGCAACGGATTTCATTGGAACCATGTTCTTTCATTCCGATGCGGAGTTTTTCCCTTCGGAATACCTTGAAAGGACAAGCTGTGCTGTAATATCACACGATCTCTGACATACGAAAAATTCCAATATTTTTTCGTGATTCGTGCAAGCTGTCCGGAACGCTGTCGATATACAATTCAATACATTGCGAGGTGCATGATGCTTCAAAGAATTCGGGAGATATCTGTCTCTTCGGCCATGACCATATGACATGGTTGAGAGGGACACAGCCAAGAAGGTATCTTTCCCGATGCGAGTTGGAATGACGGGGAATTTGGTTACGAAGTAAGAAAGGAGGAATAACTATGAAGAAAAATCTGTTGACTGTTGTCGCGATCATCGCGTTGCTCGCGATCGTCGCGCTCCCGGTATTCGCCCAGGGCGGGACCGAAGCGAAGTCCGCTGCCACAGGTTCGGAACCGGTGACTATCGACCTGTGGTACGGCGCCGCGGTCACCGAGGCCGGACCTCCCCCGGCCGACTGGGTCGGCTACCAGATCATCAAGGATAAGCTGAACATCGATCTCAAGCTGACGGCTCTTCCGTCCAATGAAGATGACCGGGACGTCAAGATTCAATCCGCCGGCGCCGCCAACAACCTGCCCGACCTGTTCATGGTCCGCCGCGACGCATGGAAGCGTCTGGTGCAACAGGGACTGATCGCTTCCGTCGACGACCTGTACGCGAAGATGCCTGTCAGAACGGCTATACATTATGACGAGGAAAGTATCGCATATACGACGATCAACGGCAAATCATACGGGCTCGCTTCCACAGGTCCTGTCATCAAGAACGAAGGACTGCTGATCCGCAAGGACTGGCTGGACAGGCTTGGCCTGCAGGTTCCCACCACCACCGACGAACTGTTCGAGGTCATGAAGGCGTTCACCTACAACGATCCTGACGGCAACGGCAAGAACGATACCTATGGATTCGGTGCGTTCATTCAGTTGAACAACTACGAAGAGGGACTCGGCCGCCGCTTCCAGCCGATCTACGGTGCGTTCGGCGTCGAAGGAACCTGGGATATGAACGCCGCCACCGCCGGCCTGAACGTCCGCAAGCCCGAGATGTACGACGCGATGGTCTTCATCAAGCGGATGCAGGACGCCGGTGTGATCGATCCGAACTGGATGGCCTACAAGAGGGACGACTTCCGCGCCGCATGGAAGCAGGGCAAGTTCGGTATCATGCGCGAACAGAATGGAGCTTTGGCCGCAAAGGCCAATTACGCTCCGTTCGACAAGAATTTTCCTGACGGAGAATGGATCGTCATCGATCCACCAAAGGGTCCGACCGGAAAGTCTTCCGTCGGTCCGTACATAAACAATCTTCGAATTTTCGCCATTTCCGCCAAGGCCGCGAAGGAAGGCAAGGCCGATGCGATCGCCAGTCTGCTCGAATGGATGTCCTCCGACGAGGGCTACTACCTGCTCGGCTGGGGCGTCGAGGGCGTGAACTATGTGAAGGACAAGAATGGTGTTCCTGTGGACGATGGGCTGGAATTGGGGTTCTCGACTCCCTATGGCCAGACCGTGACCCAGTTGCGGAACATGGTGTTCTACAATAGCGACATCGAGCTGTACGCTCGTTATCCTGAGTATGTAACCGATGTTTCCGGCAAAACGATGAGCGCTTTGACGGTATTGCGTGAGATGCAGGCCCGCAAGTGGACTCCTGCAACCGGTAGCGACACGTTGCCTGCCCCAAACGCCGACGTCAAGCGTTTCTACGAACAGGGCGTGCTTGAGTTCCTCACTGGCAAGCGCCAGCTGACCAAGGACAACTGGACCAAGTGGGTGGCCGAGTTCGACAAGATCGGCGGCAAGGATTGGGAAGATGCCGGCATCGCCTACGCGAAGGAACAAGGGCTTTTGAGATAATGTGATTCAATTTGTCCGTGGGGGGGGCTTTGTCCTGCCCCGCGGATCGATTTGTCTGAGGCCCTCGCATTTTGCAAGTGCAGGTTATCAGATTGGGCATGTCAAGAACTATGGATATGTGATACTCTTGATCAAGAGTCTGAGGTCCTGTCGATTCTCTGTAAAGCTGGTTCGTAAGTGCTTTGGGCTGCAGGGAGAAAGGCATGCCGCTGACAATGCACGAATTCGGTCTTCATCATGAAGACACACTCTTGATGATACATCCCATGGGTGTGCAATGGGATGTGTATGAATATGTGATTCCACGTATTTCCGAACGTTTCCACGTCATCATTCCCGCTAGCCGGGGATGGATCCTGAACAACCGGAGGTAGACTACACCAGTGTGGAGGAGATCGCCGCCGAACTGGAATGCTGGTTGAAGCAGCATGGCTACAATGAGGTTTCATGCTTGTTTGGTTGCAGTATGGGAGGAGCGGTAGTCGCAAAAATGCTAGCGAATGGCGGAATCCGCTGCCGCTATGCGATCATGGACGGGGGCATGACGCCGTATCGACTGCCTCGGTTGCTAACGTATTGCATCGCGATTCGAGACTGGTGCATGGTGGAATTGGGAAAACATGCAGGCTTGCGGATGCTTCGTAGTTTGTTTCCTGAAGAGAAATGCAGTGAAGATGATCTTATCTATATACGGAAGTGTCTACGAGGCATGAGTGCGAAAACCGTTTGGCGGGCATTCTATTCGTGCAACAATTACAAGATGCCCCCGCAAGTCGAAAAAACGTCCTGCAAGATCCAGTACTGGTATGGAAGCGAAGAAAAGAAAGCAAGAAAATGGGATATCGAGTACATTGTAAGAACATTTCCGCAAATTGAATGCGTTGAAAATCCAGGTATTGCGCACGCAGAATTCTTTACACGCTATCCTCAGCGTTTTGCAGAACAGTTGTTCGCATTTTGTGCAATGGACAATTGAACGAGGATTTTCATTTTGGTATCGATGCATCGTTTTGTTTCGACAATCATCCGTAGCAATGTCGTTTTCCCGCTTCCGTTGGGACCGATGATAGCAGTCCAGCCAGAAAGAAACGAAGCGCTGATGCGATCGAATACGGTTCGGAATGAATCCGGGTATGAAAAGGATAGGGATTCGATGGTAATCATGATGGAAACTCTTGGGTGGTCTCAGCTGATGGAAGAGCAAGAAAACAATCGCAAACGTTTTCTCATTGATCTTGCCTATGACAACCAGGGGGAGGCAATTGTCAAGATCACGGGGCGGCGACATCCACTACTTTCTTCGAAATGAAGGGCCACTCAGTGAAATCCTGTTGATTCTCCATATCGCTGGTCGTTCTATTCGATTTGAAGACGCTCGGACTCACTCCATAGTGTTTTTTAAAATGCCTGAAAAACAGAGACAGACTTTGAAATCCGCATGTGAATGCCGCTTCTGTGATTGACATGTTTTCTTCTTTTATCAGATATGCCGCAATTTTCAGTCGGTATGAAATAATGAACTGCTGAGGAGAAATGTTGCCTGACCGCATGAAAAGCTTGTACAGATAACTTCTGTCGATACCGATGAAGGAAGCCATTGATGCGACGGATATGTTGGAAGAGAAATGCTCCTGTACATATTGAACAGCTTTCTGATAATAAATTTGTTCCAACGGTAGTTGCATATCAGGCCGCAACGGAAGCCGCGACGTATAGATATTCGCTATGCATTCATAAAAACTTGCAAGGACCTCATATTGATTCCTTGGGGTTCTTTGGAAGCTCTCCATCAGACGTAAGGAACTGTATTTTAATCTTGCCGGAGCACTGCTGCGGAAAATCAGCGAGGTATCTGAAAAATTACAGGCTCTTACGATGGTTTCGGCATCATCACCGCTGAAACCGAACCAAACATAGCTCCAAGGGGTTTCTGAGTCGGCTTGGTAGAATGTGGTTTTTCCTGGAAAAATCACGAAGCCTTCTCCCTCGTGCAAAGTATATTTGATTTTATCACAGGAGCCTTTTGCAAAATGAACGGCCATTGTAAATCGACTTGCCTGGTCTGATGTCATTATCGT
>LVBD01000036.1 GCA_001604275.1 Spirochaetales bacterium Spiro_02 | reverse complement strand
CCTCGCAAAACCCCTGAAAACCACTACTTTCTCAGGTGACTTTTTCCCAGACGGTTGACGGAAGATGGAGCGCCTATCGGCGCAGGATCGACCGGGAGAAACAGAGGAGACAGAACGATCAAGAGAACAAATCGAGTTGGACTGCATCGGCAGTCCGCTCCCGTTCGGAAGCGGAAGTCTTGCGGGCCGAAGCGGGAGCTTTCGGCAGATTCTTGACCTGGTCGACCAACTTGTCCGCCCGCTCAAGTTGCCTAGGGATATCGGCAGGCTTCTTTACCACGAACACACGAGGTTTGTCCGCCAGCCGCCGTGGCCAGAGCCACGCCTTGTTGTCCAACACATGCTGAAACAGAAACAGATACTTCTTCTGCTCCAACGCAAACCCCGCCTGCCGGACGGCGCCCCCTCCATCGCGATCCTCCACTACCACGGAACCGACCGAAATGGCGCTCATCAGCCGATTGCGAAGCAGAAAGAACCATTTCTGCGTCTCGGCGGCCGGCGAGAAACGGCTGACGACCAACCCATGCTGCTCGATAAGATGCTGCAACGGAGCATGCACCGGCGGATATACATGATCCAGCGGGGTTCCGATGACGGCGATCGTCGGCAGATCTTCCTTCAAGGCGGAAATATGAGCCACACCGTCGATGCCCAGGGCAAGCCCGGAAGCGACCGCATAGCCCGCCTTCCCCAATGCGGCGGCGGTCTCCGCAGCATACTGCTTGCCTTGCGTCGATGGAGACCTTGTCCCGATGACCGATACTGACGGCATCGCCAGCAGGGAAAGATCGCCGCGAAGATACAGATACCGGGGCATGTACGGAAAGCCATCGATCCGCGACGGCCAAAGCGGATCATTCCTTCCGAGGATCACATCGCTTTCGCTCATACGCTCAAAGCACGCCCTGACAAGATAATAGGCATCGCTGATCTCATAATCCGCGACGCCGGACACTTTCGCATACTGGGAAAGATGCACCGGCAACGGCTCGGCGACATCGACAAGCGTCGACAGCCGATCGAACAGCGGACCGACGCTCTGGTCCCCTCCTCGGGAAGCGCGAATCAGCGCTTCATAGTTCATCGCTTCATGATATCGGCCAATATCGCGCGGCATCCTGATCCTCCTGGAATCTACCATACCATGAGCGTGCTCTCGGAACAAGAGACGGGAACATCGTGAACATCGGCATTCTGCGGCAGCACAACGTCGCGACGGGGCGGCTTCATGGTATCAAATGACAAAATTCGGTTTACTTGTTGACAAGTACGAGAGTTCTGGGGTATATAGTTACCCGTTGCGCCGCTTTAGCTCAGTAGGTAGAGCAAAGGACTGAAAATCCTTGTGTCCCTGGTTCGATTCCTGGAGGCGGCAACCAGAAGACTCTCTCCAGCGATGGGGGGAGTTTTTTCGTATCATCATCTGGACATTGAGAAAACAGGCGGCATCTGCTAAAGTCTGAAGGTGCTTCCGCCGGTTCCTGAGGGAAGGGGCTGGACGGGTAAGCGACAAACAAGCGAACAAAGCGGAGACGATGCATGCAAACGACACAGATTCTCTCTGTGGAACATCTTTTCTTCGGATTCCCGCAGGGAAGCGAAATCCTCCATGACATCACCTTCTCGATCACGGCAGGAAGCTTCGTCGTAATCACAGGAAGAAACGGATCGGGAAAAAGCCTCCTGCTCAAATGCATCAAGGGAATCCTTTCGCCGACAGCCGGAACCATTACCATCGACGGAAAGGACCTTTCGAAGAACGCATCAGGACGAAATGGGACCGTCGGCCTTGTCTTCCAAGACGCCGACAGCCAGATCGTAGGCCAGACGGTACGGCGGGACATCGCGTTCGGCCTTGAGAACCTGAGGATCCCCGAACCAGAATTTTCACAACGCATCGAAGCGGTCACCAATCTGCTCAAACTCGAATCCTTGCTGCATCAACGCCCGCGGACGCTTTCCGGTGGCGAAAAACGAAGACTGGCCATCGCCGGCGTTCTGGTCATGAGACCGAAGCTGATCATTCTGGACGAACCGTTCGCGAACCTCGATTATCCGGGAGTCACACATGTATTGCGGACGCTTGTCGATCTGCACGCCGACGGACACACGATCATCGTCGTCTCGCATGAGATCGAAAAAGTCCTCGCCCATGCCGACAAGGTGATCCTGATCGACCGGGGAAGCATCGTCTGTGAGTCGAGTCCGCAAGAAAGCCTTCCGAAATTGGAAGAATATGAGGTAAGGGTTCCTCGGATGAACGGAAATCCGATACCGATCAAGGACATGACATGGTTGAAGGGGTAGCATTCCATTTCAGGGACCGGCAGACATTCCTCAATCAGGCGAATCCTTTGACGAAACTCGCCGCGCTATTGTGCGTCTCGTTCCTGTTGGTCGGCGCATCACTGGAAATGACGCTGTATCTGGGCGTGATCCTTGCGGCGACGGCCCTGGCGCTTCGCCTCCCGCTCGGAGCGTATCTGAAAGAATCGCTGTTCTTCCTGTTCATGGCGATCTTCATCGCCGTGACGGAATGGCTTGCATCCGGAAACTATGCGCAGACTGCGGCGGCTTCGCTGAGATTTCTCGCCATCGTCCTCGCCGGAATGGTACTTTCGGACACCACTGCGCCCGACGACCTGTCGAGATCGCTTGGAAGGGTGCTGAACTACATCCCGTTCCTGGACGGCTATCGCATCGCGGCGACCATCGAGCTGACGCTCGCGATCATCCCGCTGATTTTCGACGTCGCCATGCAAGTCAAGGTGGCACGGCATGCTCGACTTCAGCGGACATGGAGACGTCCCGTATCATACCTGGTCTCCTACACTTCATCGTTGTTCACGCTGTTGCTCGACCGGATGGACGATCTGTCCGTCGCACTTGACGCCAGGGCATTCGATCCTTCCGCACCGCGGAGAACCGTAGCCTTTTCCGTGCGGGATGCCATCATATGCCTCGCCATGGTCGTCATCGTCGGCATTCCGACGTTCATCGGTTGGTAGGATTTGGACAATGAGTGTCCTCCGTTGTATACTTTCCACATGAATACGATCGATGCCACATCTGCGCTTGTTCTTGATAAGAAACGGATGCGCAAGCGCCTCACAGAAGCATTGAAACGGATGGATCCGTCCATGAAAGATGACGAATCCATCGTCAAGACGGTCCTCGCACTCCCCCAATGGAAACAGGCAGGGCAGCTGTTCGCATTCGTCCCGCTTGCGAGCGAACCCGATATTACGCCGCTGCTCGATATCGGCATCGCCTTGGGAAAGCAGGTTTCGGTTCCCGTATGCGGAACCGGAAGAGAGATGCGATTCGTCCCCATCTCCGTCGACTGGCGAGAGCACATGGAATCCGGCGCGCTGGGAGTGCGTCATCCCGTCGGCGAGATATCCATGGTCACCGCGACGCCGGACAAGACTCTCCATCCGCTGATGCTCGTACCCGGTCTCGGCTTTACCGCGGCAGGGGCAAGAATAGGCCGTGGAGGAGGATACTATGATCGGTTTCTCGGCGATTGGGGCTCGACCCTGGTTACCGTGGGCATCTGCTACAGGATACAGCTGGTAGAGGATATCCCTCAGGAACCGTTCGACCTGAACGTGGATTTCGTCATCACCGACTGAACCGAGGACGAAACGTCAGCTATGTCGCGGCAGAGGGTGGATGTTGCCCTGCGCATCATCGGGATTCCATAACCATGCAAAATGCTGGGAAGCCATCATATGTAGGAAACGGAGACAGCCGTCGCTACCGTCCAGCGAACACGCACCGGTCAGCACCTGGGAATCGAGGCAAAGCAACTCGTCGCGAAGATTGTCGTCACGCACGGAACGAAGAATCGTCGACAGCGCCTTGATATACTCGAACTGCTGCGACGGAGAACTGGCGATCACGAACAGAAGATGGACAGGCTGGTCATCTTTGGCATCGTACTGGACACCCGCTACGGAAAGCCCCAAGCCGACCCGAAGATGGTCGAGATGCAGAATCTTGCCATGCGCAATGGCTACGCCGTGTCCGATACCGGTCGTCTCGATATGTTCTCGGCGCCGGACGGCCCTTTTGAACCGGTCGATATCGGGCAGGTCATGAAAGACTGAGCATCGGTCGATCACCTCGTCGATCGCCGGAAACTTTTCACAAGCATCCACTTGGCAGATGACCGAACCAAACCGTACTGAATTCTCCACCATCCTACTATACTGAATGAACCAACCCTATGCAAGGGGCCGGTTGGTTCGCTACGTCATCGCTACTACTCAGGCAGGCAAACGACCGCAGACGGCCAGGCGCAGCCTGCGGTCGCAATACGAGCTTTTCAGAGCGTCGCGAGATATCGATTCATCGCCTTGGCGGCCTTGCGCCCCTGGCCCATGGCGAGAATGACCGTCGCGGCACCCAGCACGATATCGCCGCCGGCATAGACGCCGGGAATACTTGTTTCGCAGGTCTCCTCGTCGACGATGAAGTTCCCCCTTCGGTTGGTCTCGATTCCGGGAGTCGTCTGCTTGATCAAGGGGTTCGACGCGTTGCCGATGGCCACGATCACCGTATCGAACGCTTCGACGCGCTCTGTTCCGGGAATCTCCACCGGACTTCTTCGTCCGGAAGCGTCCGGCTCGCCGAGTTCGCAGGCAATCAGTTCCACTCCGGTCACGCGGCCCTTGTCATCGGCTTCAATCTTCAACGGCGCATGAAGGAATAGGAACCGGATCCCTTCTTCCTTGGCGTGCGCAACTTCCTCTTTCCGAGCCGGCATCTCCGCTTCGGTTCGACGGTAGACGATCGTCACCTCATCGGCCCCGAGTCGGATCGCGGTACGAGCCGCATCCATCGCGACGTTTCCGCCTCCGAAAACCGCCACCTTATGGGATTCGAACAGTGGAGTATGCGATTTGCCCACGTCATAGGCCTTCATCAGATTGCTGCGGGTCAGATACTCGTTCGCACTGAATACACCGATATAGTTCTCTCCCGGGATGCTCATGAATTTAGGCAATCCGGCACCGCTTCCGACGAACACGGCGGAAAATCCGTCCTTCGTCATAAGATCGGAAAGGGTCCGGGTCCTGCCGACCAAGAAGTCGAGCTCGATATGCACACCCATCGCCGTGAGATTGTCCAGTTCCTTCTGGACGATCGCCTTGGGAAGCCGGAATTCGGGGATTCCATAGACGAGCACGCCTCCCGCCTTGTGCAAAGCTTCGAACATGACCACTTCGTGTCCCGCGCGCCGTAGGTCTGCGGCGGCTGATATCGAAGCGGGACCGGATCCCACGACGGCGACTTTCTTTCCCGTCGGGGGAGCTATTTCGGGCAACTTGTCGCATCCGTTCTCCCGCGTCCAGTCGGCGACGAACCGCTCGATCCTTCCGATCGCGACGGCCTGATCGACATCCTTATGCATCTTGCCGACCGTGCAGAACTTCTGGCACTGGCTCTCCTGCGGACAGACCCGCCCGCAGATGGCGGGAAGCAGACTGCTTTGCTTGATGGTTTCCGTCGCACCGGCGAAATCCCCCTGCGCGGCTTTGGCGATGAAAGCCGGGATGTCGATCGCCACCGGACAGCCCTGCACGCAGGGCTTGTTCTTGCATTGCAGACAGCGCAAGGCTTCGACCTTCACCTGGCTCTCCGTATAGCCCGTCGCAACCTCATCCATATTGTGGATCCTCTGTTCGGGCTCCTGGGTGGGCATCTCCTGCACAGGAATCTGCCCGCGATCCTTCATGGACAGGGACTTCCCCTCCAGTTCTGCAAGCTGGCTCCTAGCCAATGAATCCAGTTCGTCCTTACTCCGATGCATCTCAAGCCTCCCCTTCCGGTATGTTCAATCCGATGTGACAGCGATGGTGGGACTCCTGCTCCTGTGGCCTGTAGGTTCCCAAACGCATCATCATGTTGTCCCAATCCACCAGGTGTCCATCGAATTCAGGTCCGTCGACGCATACGAACTTCGTTTCACCGCCTACAGAGACACGACAGCCTCCGCACATGCCGGTACCATCGATCATGATCGTGTTGAGCGACACGATGGTATGGATTCCATAGGGTTTTGTAGTCAACGCACAGAACTTCATCATGATCGGAGGTCCGATCGCCACGACGCAGTCGGGCTTCCATGTTTCACACAGGTCCTTCAGAGGTTCCGTCACCAAGCCTTTCCGGCCGAACGACCCGTCGTCGGTGACGATGATCAGCTCATCGGCGATAGCGGACATTTCTTTCTCCATGATCAGCAGGCTCTTGTTCCTGGCTCCCATGATGATCTTCACTTCGTTGCCGGCGGCCTTCATCGCCTGGGCGATCGGATGCAACGGCGCCACGCCGATGCCCCCTCCCACGCAGACGACCTTTCCGTACTTCTTGATCTCGGTAGGATGTCCGAGCGGACCGAGGATGTTGTCCACAGAGTCCCCCACTTCCTTCAAGGCGAGCCGATGGGTGGAATCGCCCACCGCCTGGAAAATCAGCGTGATGGTTCCCTTGTCGGGATCCGCATCGGCTATGGTCAGCGGAATCCGCTCTCCGAAGTCCCCGCCGTACTGGAGAATGACGAACTGACCGGGCTTTCTTGCCTGGGCGATCAGCGGCGCCTCCACTACGATCTTGAACACTTCCGAGGATAATTTCTCTTTATACAGAATTTTATTCATGTCTTCCCCTCTCTTGCGGACACAGACGCATGCATCAGCTCCCGCTTGCACCATACTCTGGATTCCCGGCCATTATACGAGATACCACCGGCAATGAAAACCGAAATCGGACGATCCCTCCGGAAAGGACGCGAGACATTCACCGCGCTACGTGCGTACCACTCAATCTACAATAAAGAAAACAATGAATCAATGAATTTCTTCCCATGCGCCATGCAGGGGCCATACACTGCGTCATCGCATCACCCTGGCGACACCCGTCGGAGCGGCGTTTCTCTTGCCAGAGACATCGGACGGCAGTACAATCGTCCTTGAAACATGCGCAAGGAGAAACACAATGGTCAAACATGCCGAGAAAATGCCGGAATCGGTCAGGGAGCATATGCGAGGCGGTCCGGGATCGGTCCTCGTCAAGGACTTGCTGGGAAAGGAGGACATGGCTGCCCATTGCAGGCTGTTCAGTGTCCTGACGATTGAACAAGGAAGCGGTATCGGAGAACACGACCACCGCGATGAAACGGAATACTACTGGATACTTTCGGGAGAAGGAATCGTCACGGAAGCCGACGGCGAGAAACAAGTTGAAGAAGGAGATCTGGTCATTACCGGAGGAGGAGCAAGCCATGCGATCCGCAACGAAAAGCCGGAACCGCTGAAACTGCTCGCCGTCATCATCCTCGATTGAGACTCCCCTTTCCGAAAGAAAGCGGAACCCGCCGTATCGCTGGAAAAAAGAAAAGAAAGAGGAAGCCGCGTCTTTTCCGGACATGCATGGCTTCCTCTTTTCTTGTTCTGTGGGGTGGGTGTATGTAATTCTCTAGCCTCCGATAGCGGCTTGCGCCGCTATCTTCGGTTCTCAAATCAGGCGCGACGACCTTACTTGAGCTTCACGTCGATCTTTTTCGGCTTCTCGACCGGAAGCTTCGGCATGCTCAGGACCAGAACGCCGTTCTTGAATTCACCGGTGATATGATCCTCATCGATGCCCTCGGGGAGCGTAAAGCTTCTTTCGAACGACTGATAGCAACGCTCGCGTACCAGATAGTTCTTGTCCTTCGAATGCTTCTCTTCCTTCTCGTCCTCGTCCTTGCAGGCTTCCTTCACGGAGCTGATCCGCAGCACATGCTTCTCGACACTGACATTGACATCCTTTTCATTGTAGCCGGGCAATTCAGCCTCCAACACATATGCGTCATCGGTTTCATGAATGTCTACCGGAGGAATCTTGCTGGAAGGAATGCCCCAGTCATTCCAGAAGTTGTTGAACAGTGAATCGAATTCATTGACCATGCTCACAGGGTTCGCGTTTCTCGTTACCAAGTATTTCATATCGACACCTCCAAGATGTTTGTTTCCAAATAGTATTCACAACCTTACGATTGCTCGGCCCTTCGGCCTACGCCAATTAATATGCACAGAGCGTGCCAACTTTCATATTTTAAATGACAAAAAAATACATTTTTATGTTATATAATGAATTACTCTGAATCTCAAAGAACAGGAGACAAGAGAAAACGGAGCAAGGAGAAAAAAAACTGAACGAAAAGACATCTGATCGGGTCGTTATGCCCAAGAGACGGAAAAACGAAAGCATTATTGTGTCATATCGACACACATGACTGGATTTTTCGACACAATAGGATCAATTCTGAAACGCCCGTTCGTTCGAACAGTCCATCGGAACATATCCATAACCTTGCAAAAGCCTTACTCCATTGAATTTTCCTTGATGAAAATATCGATCGGAGTATGTCCCATCACGGCATCGGGCCTCTGTCCGAGGACGAGCAGCCGATACAGCGTCATGGCGGCTTCATACGCCTGGTCGGAAGGTCGCTGGGAAATGATCGCATCCACATGTCCGTCAACAAGCGCCTTGCGGTTGTCGTCGACCATATCGAAGCCGATCACTGCGATGCGCTCCTTCAAACCCAGAGCCACTAGCTCGCCTGCTATGATATGGGAGGCATCGTTGACCACGAACACCCCGTCGGGAATGCCTTCGCGGGAAAAAAGATCCTCCAAGCTGGCGCGCAGATGCTCACGGATATCGAGATGCATCTGACGGACATCCACATCATCGGCATTGTCGCGCATCCACCCTATGAAACCACGGGCACGCATCTCCCCATTGAATGCCTTCTTGTGCGGCTGGATCGTCATGACCGACCTAGCGGAAGGGCGTAGTAGATACATCAGCCGCGCTGCGACAACTCCGGCCGACATCGGATTCTGGGAGAAATCGGCGATGGGCTTCATATCTGGCAAAGAGGAGTCCACGAACGCATAGGGGATGCCGGGCATTGAAGCGATGGCGTTTCGCATTTCATCGCCCAGCAACGGCGCTACGATCAATGCATCCGCATGTTGCTCTGCCAGCGCTCCGACAGCATGCGCCACGGAAGCGGGATCATACCGGTCGAAGAACGAGAACACGAAACGAATCTGCATCGTCCGTAATTCTCCGCCCGCCCGCTCGATCCCCTCGGCTACCTGTGTCCAGTACCCATACTCAGTACCCAACGCAGGAATCATCACCCCGATGACATATTCCCGATTCTGACGCAGACTTCTGGCATACTGGTTTGGCTCGTAGCCGGATTCACGGACGATCGCCATGATTCTGTCGATGTTCTCCTGAGAAACCCGCCCCCTGTTGTGCAGGACCCGATCCACAGTCCCGATGGACACTCCCGCCCGTTTGGCGATTTCAGAAATCTTCACACGCATCACTCCTCGGACAACCTACCTGCGCAACGACGAAAACGAGACCAGTTCATCGGTTTCGGCTATCGTTGCCCGTAATACGCGTCCTTTCCGTGCTTGCGGAAATAATGCTTGTCCATCAACACCTGGGGAGCGCGCATGTCGCACGTCATCAACTGCTCGGTATGGTATGCCATTTTCGCACATTCCTCTAGTACCACGGCATTATGGACGGCTTCAGCGCAGTCCTTCCCCCAAGAGAACGGGCCATGGTTGGCGCATAGTACGCCGGGAACAGCCGACGCATCCCGACCACGGAACGTGTCGACAATCACCAGCCCGGTATTCAACTCATAAGCCTGGGCGATCTCGTCGTCGGTCAACCGCCTGGTACAGGGAATCTCTCCATAAAAATAGTCGGCGTGGGTCGTGCCATAGCACGGAATGCTCCTGCCGGCCTGCGCCCAGCTGGTCGCCCACGGGGAATGGGTGTGCACGATCCCACCGATAGCGGGAAACGCCCGGTACAGCGCCATATGAGTCGGGGTATCCGAGGATGGATTCAACGAACCTTCCACCGTATTGCCGTCAAGATCGACGACGACCATATCATCGGCCGTAAGCCTGTCGTATTCCACGCCGCTCGGCTTGATGACGAACAATCCGGCTTTCCGATCGATTCCCGAGACATTGCCCCAGGTGAACGTGACCAGATGATGCGCAGGCAACTGGAGGTTCGCCCTCCAGACCGCCTCCTTCAATGTTTCAAGCATCGGAATCCGTCTCCTTCTCCACGAACGCGCCCAGTCTCAGGTATTTCTGGTAGAGGACGTCGTAGACCGCCTTGCGCTGCGAATCGGGGGTATGGATCCGTTCGATCCCGGCCGAGAGCGCTTTCTGAGCGGCGAATATGTCCGGGTACAGGCCAGCCGCGGTGGCTGCGAAGATCGCGGCGCCGATAGCCGGACTCTGATCTCCCGCCGTAACGGATATCTCACGGCCGGTCACGTCGGCGAGGATCTGCATGCCGAGCCGACTCTTGCGGGCGACACCTCCGATGGCGATGATCTTGTCGATGCCTACCCCGCCGTCGACGAAACATTCTATAATGGCGCGGGCTCCGAACGCAGTGGCCTCGAGGAGCGTCTTCATGAGCTGCGGCGCCGATGTGCCGAGGCGAAGGCCGGAAATGGCGCATGTCAGGTTCTGGTTGGCGATCGGAGTGCGCCGACCGTTGATCCAGTCCAGCGCTACAGGGGAATCGACCGTCGTCGGAATCGATTCGGCGGCCTCCTCCAGCTTTCGCAGCACGGACTTCTCGAACTTCTCCAGCCACTCCTTGTCAAGATCAGGCTCCTGCTCCAACGGCCACATGATGATCCGGCGGAACCATGCGTACAGATCCCCATAGGAACTTTGTCCCGCCTCGTAGCCGGTATAGCCGGGAACCACCGAGCCATCGACCTGCCCGCAGATGCCCGGCACAGGTTCCTTCGTCTCGTCGGAAATGATGACGTCGCAGGTCGAAGTGCCGATCGACTTGACCATGACTCCTTCCCCGACATCGCCGCCGACCGCGCCGATATGGGCGTCGTAGGCGCCGACCGTCACCAACACGTCGGATTCTATGCCGAACGTTCGCTTCCATTCATCTGTCATCGAACCGGCGACCACATCGGTCGTATAGGTCTTCGTCCCCAGCGTATCTTTGATCGCCGACAGCTTCGGATCCAGCAAATCGAGGAACTCGGACGATGGATAGCCGTTCCACTGCGCGTGCCACAGACATTTATGTCCCGCCGCGCACCGGGAACGTTTGATCGCATCCAGCGCCAACGTCCCGGTAAGAATCCCCACTATCCAGTCGCAATGCTCCACCGCGGATACCGCGGCGTCCCTGACCGCTTCGTTCTGTTGCAAGACGTGCAGCAGCTTGGACCAGAACCATTCGGCGGAATAGACCCCGCCAGAATACTTGGTATAGTCCACCCCGCCCCACGTCCGGGAAAGCTCGTTGATCCGGTCGGCCTCCTTAACCGCGGTGTGGTCCTTCCACAGGATGAACATTGCGTCGGGATCGTCTGAGAACTCGGGCCGCTCGGCCAGCACATGGCCGGAGGCATCGGTCAGCGCAGGAGTAGACCCCGTGGTGTCGATGCTGAACGCGACCAGCTTCCTTCCCGCTTCAGGATCCGATTCCTTCGCCTGAGACAGGGCGCCGACCATCGCCTCGGCGAGGCTCTCCGTATAGTCCTTCGGATGCTGGCGGAACTGGTTCTTCGTGCTGTCGCAGTACAGCCCCCGCTTCCAACGCGGATAGTAGCTGACCGAGGAACCCAGCTGAGTTCCATCGGCGGCATCCATGACCACGACCCGAACGCTATCGGAGCCGAAGTCGGCTCCCGCGACATAGTGTTTTCTTCTGTCCATCTCCTCACCTATAGGAAGCTGCGTTCCAACGCATCTCATGTTTCAGATTACGGATCGTCGTGTCTTTGTCAATACGGACGACCTCGATTCCCATCGCATCTCCCCACGCCTCCATCTGATCCGCCGTCAGATCATAGCTGAACGACGTGTGGTGTGCGCCTCCGGCGAGTATCCAGGCCTCCGCACCTATCTTCAGATCCGGTTCCGGCGTCCAGAACGCAGTGGCGACCGGAAGTTTGGGCATCGGTTCCTTGACCTGCTTGCAGACGACATCGTTGATGATCAAACGGAATCGCGGCCCCAGATCGATCAACGAGGTGGCGACGGCATGGCCGCTTTTCGCGGTAAAGACAAGCCGCGCAGGATCCTCGCGTTCGCCCATCGACAGCGGACGGACTTTGATAGAAACGTCCCCCTCTGCGACAGAGGGACAGACCTCGAGCATGTGGGCCTGCAGAATCCCCTCCTCGCCGGGGACCAGATGATACGTATAGTCTTCGAAGAACGACGTGTTGCTGTTGTCGGTCATGACCTTCATCAAGCGAACCATCGCGGCGGTCTTCCAGTCCCCTTCGGCGCCGAAGCCGTATCCTTTTGCCATCAGCCGCTGGATCGCCAGCCCCGGCAGCTGCTTCAGCCCCCCGAGATCCCCGAAGTGAGTGACGATGGCATGGTAGTTCCTGTCCATGAGAAAGCGCTCCAATCCGAGCTCGATCGCCGCCTGGACCTCGACATGACGACGGAACTCTTCGGGATCCCTGCCTTCGAGCAGAATCCTGTACGTGGCGTAGTATTCGTCTGTCAGAGCCTTCACGTCTCCTTGCGACACGGCGCGGACATATTCGAACGCCGCATCCACCGGCCATGCGTCCACTTCCCACCCGAACTTGATCTGCGCCTCCACCTTGTCCCCCTCTGTGACAGCGACGGAACGCATGTTGTCGGCGATTCGGCAGACACGGATCTTCCGCGATTCCACGATACCGATGGCCACGCGCATCCATGACGCGATCTTACCCTGCACTTCAGGATCCTTCCAATGGCCGACGACCACGGTACGGGGGATATTCATCCTTGTCATGATATGGCCGAACTCGCGGTCCCCGTGGGCCGACTGGTTCTCGTTCATGAAGTCCATGTCGATGGTTGCGAATGGAATCGCTTCGTTGAACTGCGTATGGAGATGCAGGATCGGCTTGCGGTTGTGCTGCAGACCAAAGATCCAGTTCTTCGCAGGAGAGAACGTATGCATCCAGAGAATAGTCCCCATGCATTCGTCATCCGCATTCGCCGCATCGAAAAAAGCCATGATGCCGGCCGTAGTGAGCAGATTCGGATGCCATTCGACTTCGAACGGCAACCGTCCGGACCGATTCAATTCCGCGACCACGGTCTTCGCGTGTTCCGCGACATCCGCGAGACAGCGATCGCCGTACAGATCCTGGGAACCTGCCACAAAATAAAATTTCCTACCCATGGAAACACCCCCGTCATATTCTCTTCTCTGTTCCTTCGGAACCTCTGTTTCGACCACTCGTCCGAAACGATCCGAGGAATCATCCGACACTCGATGCGTTAACGTTAACGCAAACCAAGTCCATTATACACTCCATAATCGGCGCGCTGTCAAGGCAATTCTTCATGCCATGCCAGCAACCGCGAGCGGTAACATTAATTGTCCACATAAAAATAGAAGAGGAGTAAAAACGAAGAAGTCCCATGGGGACCGTGCTAATCTTGAAATAACCACAAATCAGGAAGAACACGGAGGAGCCATGGGACGCAGACAGCTTACACTGCATGAACACTGCAAGGGAAGCCATTTCACCCGGGACGAGAGACTGAAGATGCCTCGGCGGCTACGGCCGGCACATCGGAGGAAGGACACGGCGCTTTTCTGCGGATACCGGCTGCCGCCATAGGCATCCTAGGGAAGTTTCCGCTACCGAAGCGTCACGAAGGCATCCGTTTTTGCGCTTTCATACATGGCGAGCACCAGCGCGACGGAAGTCCGGGCATCTTCACCGGTCACAGCCGGCTCACGGTCGTATAGGATCGCATCGGCGAAATCCTCGATCTGCCGCTCATGGCCGACCGTATTCGAGACCCTCGGATCGGCCACGCCGCCGACAGAGGCGTTGACATCGGCGAACCGGCTTCGGATCAGCGCATCCTCCCCCGTCTCCTGGCGGAAGGTCCAGAGCTTGATGGATTCCTCCTCGAGCACGACGCTCCCGTCGGTTCCGCAGATTTCGATACGTTTGTATGCGCCGGGGAAAGCTCCGGTAGTCCCCTCGATGATCCCCAGCGCCCCATTGTCGAAACGCAGGGCGGCGACACCGGCATCCTCCACGTCGATCCGCTGATGCGCCAGCGTAGAGGTAAAAGCACCGACGCGCGCTACCCCGCCCATGAACCATCGCAGCAGATCGACCGCATGGATGCCTTGATTGATCAGCACGCCGCCGCCATCCAACTCCACGGTCCCTCTCCAGACTCCTGAATCGTAGTATTCCTGACTTCGGAAATATTTGAACTGTGCGTCCGCCAGCATGATCCTGCCGAAACGTCCCGAATCCAGCGCATCCTTGACCAGTCTGGGAGCATCATAGAACCGCGACTGGAACACCCCGGACAGTTTCACGCCCGCCTTTCCTGCGGCTGCGATGATTCGATCGCAACGCTCCACGGTTATCTCCAGTGGCTTTTCAATGAGGACATGCTTTCCCGCCCCGATCGAGGCAAGCGCAGGATCCATATGGTTGCCAGACGGCGTCGTGATGCAGACCGCCTCGATCGCGGGATCGGCGAAGAACGCCCGCAAATCGGTATACGGGGTACCACCATGCGTCCTGCAGAACATCTCCGCCTTTCCTTCGGTCGATGAATATGCTCCGGCGAGATAGCAGTTCCTTCCAGCGGCAAGCGCTGCGGCGTGCGTGGCGGCGACGGTGCCGAGACCGATGATGCCGAATCCGATTTTTCTTTCCATCAGAACCTCCAATTCCATTGTACAAAACAATGACATCGGAAGAACACTACCATATGTTGCTGAACGTGACATCGCTTTTCTTGGAATGGAGGAATGAGGCTAGAAGTCCTGGAGTCTGGAGCTGAACAGCGGGTACAACAGTTCCAGCTTGTGTTCGATGACCAAGCTCGCGGCACCCAAAGCGGACCCTGGCTCGCGCAACCTCCCGCGCTCCACGCGAAGGTTCGCGACAGGGGGATATTCCGGATACCGTTTCAAGTCCCGTTCGATCTTCCTGACGAGATATTCGCAGGAATATCCGACAGGTCCGCCAATCACGATCTTTCCGGGATTGAGGACATCGACGAGCATCGCTATGACTTTCCCCAACGGTTTTGCAAGGGTGTCGATGCAATGACATGCGAACGTGTCGCCTGCATCCGCCGCCGCGCCGACGGATTCCCCGTCTATGTTCCCTTCGGACATCGATGCCAAAGCTCCGGAAACTTGGCCGGCCGTTCGTCCGGCCAAGACCATGTCCACCAGAGCCCATTCGTTGGCAACGGTCAGCAGACAGCCTTTCTTGCCGCAATTGCATTGCTTTCCGTCTGGATCGACCTGAATATGCGAGATCCTTCCTGCGGAGAAACCATCGCCTTCGACCAGCTTCCCATCGACGAAAATCGCACAGGATATCCCTGATCCGAGGCCGATGTAGATCATGTTCCGTTCTTTCGTAGGGTTGGCGTATCTGCATTCGGCGATTCCAGCCAGACAGTACCGGTTCTTCATGAACACCTTCGTTCCGACTTCCCGCTCCACGATGGACCGGACGGGAAACGGGTTCTTCCAAGAAAGGTCGTGGGCGAACAGGATGTCTCCGTTCTTCGTATCGACGACACCAGGCACTCCGATGCCGACCGCGGGAAGCAGATGGTCGCCATACAGCCCCTTCATGTACTGCAAGCCTTCGATCAACGACGCGACAAGGGCGGATGGAGTCGGATGACCGACCTCAAGCTTATGGGTATCGAGGATTTTCCCCCTCAGATCGCACAGGACGAACATCCATGATGAGGAATAGAACGAAGCCCCGAGAACTTTCCAGACCCGATTGTTGATCGCCAACGGATTGCCGGGACGGCCTCGGGAAACGCTCAAGCCCTTGCCTTCCGATACCACGCCCCAGGAAATCAGCGTATTGGTGATCGTCGAGACAGTTGTCCTGCTCAGGCCGAGATGTTTCGCGATATCAGCTCTGGACGGATTTTCCAGATCGCATTCGATGCTCCGAAGGATATGTTCATAGTTCATGTATTCCATATCTTCATAGCGCATACCGACGTCCTCCCTTGCATCAAGACTTGTCTCACCTGATAGTATACCCTATTTCATTATCGAATTCTGAGCAAGAAAAAAGAAATTGGACGACAGACTGTGCAAAAAATGAACGGTTCCCCCGTCGAAGTCTCTTGGGAGATTACAGGACGAAAAGCGTCGTGCCGGCTATTCGGTTGAAGCCGCCGGTCTGAAAATCACGCAATGTGAAATTCATCGAACAATCCCCCCGGCATACGCGGAGGCGGACGTGCTTTTCTCCCGTCAGAAGGGGCCGTGATACTCTAGCCTTGGACGTAGACAGGAGCTCCACCCGGGTAAAGGCGATACGTTCCGACGACCAACCGTCAGGTTTCCCGAATTTGTATATTGAACCAGGACACATCACTGAATAAAAAAAATGGCAACCCGCTTTGTAGCCAATGCCACCTCAACGAGTTGCCGAAAAAACTTGGATGATAAGGAACCGCCGTCTCACCGAAACACCTTTGTGCTGTCGATGATCCATTCATCATGCCAGTATTTAGCAGGGACAGGACTCGAACCTGCGACCTCCGGGTTATGAGCCCGACGAGCTGCCAACTGCTCTACCCTGCGTCGAATTGCTCAACAAGAGTAATAGAGAAACAGAATAATGTCAACCGAAAAAGCAAGAAATGATAAAAAAAGGCATCAGTCATCTAATTATATGTCACGAAACAAATTGATAACATGTCACATACTCCTTGGGAAATATTGGTTCCGAAACTGCCGGAATCTCGCAGGCAGAATGCCGAGCACTGAAATGAAGGCGGAAACAGTACGGACAGGAGGTGTACTTGAAATTAATCGAGACAATGCCATAATGGATGGAAGAGAGAGAAAACGGTCCGTCAGGCCGGGAACGATCGCAGGAAACGACCGTTTTTCGTGAAATGGACCAGAGGTATGTATGAAAATAGTGATCTTGGGTGCCGGTCGTCGCGGATTCCGTCTCGCGAAACATCTGATAGATGAACAACGGGACGTCGTGATCATCGACTCGGATTTGGAACGTACCAACGCCGCGGCAGCTCGGCTCGACTGCATGGCGGTCACCGGAAGCGGAACCGACTTGGAGGTATTGCGCGAGGCCGGCTGCGAGTCGGCCGATGCGTTCGTCGCCGTAACGGACAGCGACGAAATCAACCTTGTATCCTGCGGGTTGGTCTCGAGCGAATTCCATGTGGAGAATACAGTCGCAGCGATCAGGAATCTCAGCTATACGGGAACGAAAGGACTCAGCGGATCGCTGCTCGGAATCAACTACATCGTGAACCCTGAGGCAGAAGCGGCCCAATCGATCTACAACATCGTAGAGCGCGGCATCTATAGCGACGTAATCACGTTCCAGAACACCGATCTGATCCTGTACAACATCTTCGTCACTGAAAACTCCAAATTCGCGAACCGGAACGTAATGTCGCTCCGTAACGCGATGAAAGCGGATTTCGTAATCGCGGCGATCAACCGCGCCGACGGCGCGATCGTTCCGTCAGGCCATACGATGATCCATCCGGGCGACACGCTATCGCTCGTTGCCGACGATTCCGATGTGGCGAAAATCTTCCAAAACATTGGACAGCGGAGGAAAAAACCGAAGAAAATCGTCCTGGTCGGGGGTAGCAAAATCGCCCATTTCCTGCTGGGCTTCTTCAGCAGCGGTGCGCGGGAGGACATCGTCCTGGTCGACCAAAAACCGGATGTCTGCACACAATTCGCCACGATGTACCCGGAGCTCCTTGTCATCAAGGCCGATATCACGGACGAAAGCATCCTGGAGGAGGAGCATCTGCTCAACTACGATCTGCTCATATCCCTCACCGACAACGACGAACTGAACATCATCACCGCCAGCTATGCAAAACGGGCAGGAATCGCTCGTTCGATGGCTCTGGTCAAGCACAACAACAACTACATCAGGCTGGCGAGTTTCCTCGATATCGATTCAGTCATATCGACTACGGAAGCGACGGTAGACTCGTTGCTACGGTATCTGAGAGGAAAGAACGTCTCGAGCATCCATTCGCTGTTCAACGGACGACTAGAAGTATATGAATTCAAGATCATGGAAACATCGAAAGTCTGTGGCAAGAAGCTGAGCGAAATCGATATGCGCAATCGCGCGATCATCGCGGGAATCACCGATACCGACGGTAAGAATCTGATTCCGAGCGGTAGCTACAAGCTGGCCGCCGGGGATATCGTCCTGGTCACCGTAAACCGGGAATCCGTCGACTTCGTGCAGAAAATGTTCAATGAGGGCGGTGCCGCCTGATGAACTGGAAGCAGAACCTACACCTGCTGGCGTATATCCAGCTGTTCGTCGCAACGCTGATGGCTGTTCCGATGATGATCGCGTATGCGCGCGGCGAAGAGAATGCGTTCGCGGCGTTCCTGCTGACGATCATGATCGTATGGCTGATCTCCGTCGTCACCCTCGCCTATGTGCACAAGAACAGAAACACAAAGCTCGGAGCGAAGGATGGCTATCTGTTCGTCACGCTCGCATGGGTCATAGCGACCGCTTTCGGCGCCCTACCGCTCTGGCTTTCCGGAGCGTACGATACATATTCCGGCGCCTATTTCGAAATCATGAGCGGCTTTACGACGACAGGGGCCACAGTTCTGTCCGAAATTGAAAGCAAGCCATCGAGCATCCTGTTCTGGAGATCGGCAACAAACTGGCTCGGGGGTATGGGAATCGTCGTGCTGTTCGTCGCGCTGCTGCCTGCCCTCGGACCGGGAGGGACGAAACTCGTCGGAGCGGAATCGGTCGGACCGACGAAGGACAAGCTGACCCCCAAGATACAGAATAGCGCGATGATCCTCTGGATGATCTACATCGGTCTATCCCTAGTGCAGACGATCCTGCTGTTGTTCGGCGGGCTGACGCTCTACGATGCGGTGACAATCACGTTCTCCACCATGGCAGCCGCAGGGTTCTGCGTAAAGAACGGAAGCATCGGGTCGTTCGCAAGTCCATATGTCGATACGGTGGTCACCGTGTTCATGCTGATCGCCGGTGCGAACTTCGCCCTGTACTACAAGCTGCTGACCCGTAAATTCTCCCAAGTATGGAAGGACGGGGAATTCAAGGCGTACATCGGCATCTGGGGCATCACAACGTTCGCGGCGGCGCTCTCCCTCTTCGTCAACGGCACATATCCTGCGTTCGGGACATCGTTCCGATACTCGGCGTTCCAGACTGCATCGATCATGACCACGACGGGTTTCGCGACCGCGAACTACCAGATATGGCCGGCGTTCGCCCAAATGGTGCTGTTCCTGCTGTTCTTCGTCGGAGGATGCGCAGGGTCGGCGGGCGGAGGCATCAAGGTCATCCGGGTAGTCACCATGTTCAAGGTGGCCATCGCCCACATCAAACAGAAAATCCATCCCAACGGGGTGTTTCCCATCCGCGTCGGCAAAGATACGCTGAGAACCGACACGGTATTGTCAATCGCCGCGTTCATCGGCGTTTACTTCGCCACAGGGTTGATCACATCGGTGATCCTCTCCCTGACGAACGTAGATTTCACCACGTCGCTGTCCACCGCGTTCCTCTGCTTGGGGAACATCGGCATCGGATTCGGCGATGTAGGACCGACCGGTAACTTCGGCTTCTACCCAGCATGGGCGAAATGGCTTCTCTCGTTCGTGATGCTCGTCGGAAGACTGGAGCTGTTCACCGTCTATGCCCTGCTGACGAAATCGTTCTGGAAACGCTGACAGCAGGCTCGCCGGAACACCACCGAACAACGCCGCACAAGGCCCCTCCAGCACCGCATATTAACGCTTTGTTAATCTTGAAAGTTGCCGTATACTGAGAAATGCGTAGCTTCGTTCAAAGCCCTGCCTGCCATGGATACGGTGCATGAAGTCGCACGCACGGCAACCAAACAAGGAGGAATCGTATGTCCGGTATTGGATTGATCATCACATTCGTCATCGCGATAGCAGTCATGATCATCGCGATCTCTCGGTTCAAGGTCCATCCGTTCCTTGCCATCATGGGAGTTTCGCTGATTCTTGCAATCATCGTCGGAATCCCGTTGAAAGACATCCCGGGAACGATCGGATCAGGATTCAGCGGAACGTTCACGAGCATCGGCATCGTCATCATCCTCGGCGCACTGATCGGAACGATTCTGGAAAAGACCGGCGCCGCGTTGAAACTGGCGGAAATGGTCGTCCGCCTCGTTGGAGCGAAACATCCGGAACTGGCGGTGGAGATCATGGGATGGGTAGTGTCCATCCCCGTGTTCTGCGACAGTGGATTCGTCATCCTGGATCCCATCAGAAAGGCGCTGCAGCAGAAAACCAGATATTCAAGCGTCGCCATGACCGTGGCGCTGTCCGCGGGCCTGTATACGTCCCATGTGTTCATACCGCCCACCCCCGGTCCGATCGCCGCTGCGGGAACGCTGGGAGTCGGAGACAATCTGCTGATGGTGATCGGCATGGGGGCGCTGGTCTCCATCCCGTGTCTGATCGTGGCGTATTTCTATGCGAACTACATTGGCAAAAAAGTGAAGTCAAGCGAAGATCTGACGGAGATGTCCGGCGGCCCCAGCTATGACGAACTGTTGAAAAGCTTCGGGACATTGCCGAACGGATTTCTCTCGCTGTCCCCGATCATCATGCCGATCATCGCCATGGCGCTCGGTTCCATTTCGTCAGTGCTGAAATGGCAGGGGGCGCTCGGATCCTTCATGTCGTTCATCGGGACCCCGATCATCGCATTGACCATCGGAGTACTGTTCGGGCTCGTACTGCTCGCCAAGGCGGGCAAGATGAAGGACTTCAATGCGATGACCAACGAAACCCTCAAGATCGTAGGGCCGATCTTGTTCGTGACAGCTGCCGGCGGCGTCCTCGGGAAAGTCATCGCCAACGCGGGGTTCGTCGGTTACATGCAGGAACATGCCGCCGCCCTTTCTTCCGTCGGAATTTTCTTCCCGTTCCTGATAGCCGCGATCCTCAAATCCGCTCAGGGTTCTTCCACGGTGGCCATCACCACGACCGCAGGCATCATGGGAGGCATCGCAGAATCAGGATCGATGATGACGGCGCTCGGACTGACGTCCCCGCTGGCGGGAGTGCTGACCGTCATGGCGATCGGAGCCGGAGCCATGACCGTATCCCATGCGAACGACAGCTATTTCTGGGTCGTTACCAATTTCGGCAACCTCAAAGCCGAGGATGGATACAAGACACAGACGATGGTAACGCTGATCATGGGCTTGGCGGGAATCGTGTTCATCTGGCTTCTTTCGTTGTTCATGCTCTAATACGATCCTGAATGAGGGATATGAAGGAAACAGCAGGAAATGCCGCCCGGGCCGAAAAGCTTCGGCGGCTTTTTCTTGCAACTGGCGACACTCGTTCGGAATCCGCTATCAGGACCGTCTCCCAAAAGGCGCATCCGCACCATGCATAACGGATCATGTGGTTTCACGGAACGGCCGACATGGTATATGATATCGATACTACCGGCGGTCCGGAAAATCCGGCGATCGCCAGAACAGGAGAAGGCTTATGAAGAAAGTCCTGCTGATCCCCGACTCATTCAAAGGAACGATGAGTTCACAAGAAATATGCTCCATCATGGAACGTGTTGTCCACGGACACTATCCTGAAGCGAAAGTGATTTCGATTCCAGTCGCAGACGGAGGGGAAGGCAGCGTCGCATCATTTTTGGACGCAATGGGAGGGCAGTTGCGCCATGTCGTCGTCAAAGGGCCGTACATGGAAGACATGGAGGCGTTCTATGGAATCGTGGACGACGGAGCAACGGCGGTCATAGAGATGGCCGCCTGCGCGGGACTCCCCCTTGTCGGCGACGACAAGCATCCCGATCGTACGACGACCTATGGCGTCGGACAGCTGATGCTCGACGCAGTCCGCAGCGGGTGCAGGAAACTAGTCGTCGGGCTAGGCGGAAGCGCGACGAACGACGCCGGGTGCGGAGCGGCTGCAGCGGCGGGCATTCGTTTCCTGGACGCGAGCGGAAACGAGTTCATCCCCACCGGGGGTACGCTGGGCTCGGTGGCGAAAATCGATATGGCGAATCTCGCACAGGAATTCAAGGCCGTCGAGATCATCACGATGTGCGACATCGACAATCCGTTCAGCGGTCCTACTGGAGCCGCATATGTCTTTGCCCCGCAGAAAGGCGCCGACGACGCGATGGTACGGATGCTCGATGCGCAGATGGCGAGCCTAGCGAAAATACTGGCTCGCGATTGCGGCACGGATGTCCAGCGGATTCCCGGATCCGGCGCGGCGGGAGGAATGGGCGGAGGCATGGCGGCCTTCTTCGGATCCCGCCTGCAAATGGGCATCGAGACAGTCCTCGACACCGTCAAGTTCGATTCTCTGGTCGAAGGGGCGGACCTCGTCCTGACCGGCGAAGGAAAAATCGACGGACAGAGCCTCAGAGGGAAGGTGGTGATCGGAGTCGCGCGCCGAGCGCGATCGAAAGCCGTACCGGTCATCGCCATCGTCGGTGATATCGGAGACGACATCGAAGGGGCATACGAACAGGGAGTAAGCGGCATCTTCAGCATCAACCGCGTTGCCGTTCCGTTCAAGGAAGCGGCGAAACGGTGCAAGAGCGATCTGGAGCTGACGGTGGACAACTTGTTCCGCTTCTTCAAGCGAATGGAGCTCTAGCCATGGATAGGCAGTCGGTGCTGGACAAGTTGCATGAAGTGAAATCGGACGAGCGGTTCCGCGCGTTCAGCGAAGCACTGGTTCCATCGTCGCATCCTGTGCTGGGAGTGCGGCTGCCCGCACTTCGAACGATCGGAAAGGAAATCGCAGGCGGAGACTGGCGAGTGTTCCTCGATCAGGCCGGAAGCGATTCGTTCGAAGAAGTCCTGCTCCGGGGGTTCGTCATCGGCTATGCGAAGATGTCGACCGAAGAACGGATTTCCCGTATCGGAACATTCGTCGAAGATATCGATGGGTGGGCTGTCTGCGATAGCGCCTGTGCAACATTCACGGACGCACGCAAGCATCCCGACGCATACTGGACCTTCATCCTCCCCTATTTTGATTCCGCCAATCCATGGGCGGTCCGGTTCGCGATCATCATGGCGATGGACTACTTCATCGACGACAGGCATATCGACCAGGTACTGGCTCTTCTTGCAAACGTACGAAGTGATTTCTACTATGTGCAGATGGGCGCCGGCTGGGCGCTGTCGGTTTGTTTCGTCAAATTCCGGGACAAGACGATGGCACTGCTGGAAAGCGGACAAGTCATGCCCCAGATCAGACGCAAAGCCATCCAGAAATGCATCGAATCGCTACGAGTCGATGCCGAAGACAAGCGCCGCCTGAAACTGTTGCGGGCGACGATCGCATCCTGACCGGCGGGGGACGTGGCGGTTTCGCATCAGAAAGGCCGTTCCATCGCCCGGAACATCCGCATAGCATTTCCCTTCCACATCCTGTCCAGTTCCGATTCGGACATGCCCGCATCGTGGAGCGCATCCCGCAACAACGGAAGCTTCGCGGAGGTATCGATCTCCAGCACACCGCCGATTCCATCGAAATCGGTTCCCAGCGCCAGACATTCGCAACCGGCGACATTGCGGACATGCAGTACATGACGCACCATGTCTTCGATCCTGCTGATCATGGAGGGAGGGATTGGTCCATCTCCGGTCGGCGCTTGCTGGAGAAGCTCGCCAGAAGCTTCGTCGGGCGACGATAGGAACGCAGGACAGAAATTCAAGCCTGCCACGCCTCCGCAATCGGCCAGTTCGCGAAGCATCGGATCGGTCAGGTTCCGGGTCTGCGGGGTAATCGCCCTCGCATCGGAATGAGTGGCGACGAACGGACGTCCGAGTTGTCTGCTCACACGTGCCACATCCCAGAAACCGCCGTCGGAAAGATGGGACACATCCACCAGGATGCCGAGACGATCGAGCTCTTCCACGGTTTCGAAGCCAAGCTCCTTCAGTCCCTTGTTCATGACTGACGGATCCGTGGAATTCGGATATCCCAATTCGTTTTCATAATTCCATGTCAACGAAAAGATCTTCACCCCCATCTCTTTGATCGCTTCCAGCCGTTCGATCCTCCCTTCCAGCAGTCCGCCCTCCTCTGTAGTAAGGATCGCGGAAAGCACGCCGTCCCGTTCGTTCCGAAGCAGATCGTCCGTAGACCGCGCCTGACGGAACACGCCTCCGCTTTCATGGATCTCCTTACGAAACCGCTTGTAGAGTTCAAGCAGAATGCGCCATGGTGTTTTCCCGCCGTGGTTCTCAGGCACATGATCATGCATCGGTACGAAGAGTGCGAAACATTGGGCCGTGACACCTCCCTCACGCATCTTCCGAGCGTCCACCGACAGAGAATTATGAAGCAACGTCTCATCGCTGCCGCTTTTCCAGAGCGAATAGACCGTGTCGCAATGCAAATCAATCATAAGAACCTCCACGCAGGTCGATATGTCATTCTCAACGAAAACGCTGTGGGTTGCAATATGCGCCGCTCCATTGACGCCTGCTATCGGAGCTTTTTTCCTGTGCGCCGCCGCCACGGCCATACTCCCTTGCTCTTGCCGGCCACAACCTGTACGATGGAACAACGCCGGCGCACGTCGGAGCGTAGACGAGAACGATGCAGGGAACATATGGGCAGCAAAAGCGGTAGCGGCAAGGAAAAAAGGAAATCCCGGTATGAATTCAGGGAACGGTATGAGAACATCGAACTGTACAACATCTCCGTCATGCAGTTCGTCCTCGCGTTCTTGATCGGCGGTGTCGTAGGAACCATTCTGGAGACCGCCTGGACATACGTCACCAAAGGAGCGCTGCAATGGCGGGCCGGGCTGATCTTCGTGCCGATCCATCCCATCTATGCCATCGGCGCCTTGCTGATGACGGTGACGCTCAGACCACTCTATCGACTCCGATATCGCAATGCGGCGGTATTCTTCGGAGCGGCGACGATCGGCTCGGCATTCGAGCTTCTGGCAAGTCTCGTCCAATCGTGGGTATTCGGTTCCAACTCATGGGAATATAGCCAGCAACCGCTCAACTTCGCAGGACGGACGAGCCTTTCCATGGCGATCATATGGGGGACGCTCGGCTTGTTCTGGATGACGCTGGCGCTTCCGAGATTGCTGGAACTCATCGATTCGCTGGAACAGGATATAGCGAACCGGATCGCAGGATTCGGCACCAGCCTGTTCCTCGCTTCGGCCATCCTCTCCAGCGCCGCCGTGATCCGCTGGGAGATGCGGGCCTCCGCCCATGCAGGAACCTCGGCGATCGGACTGCTGCTCGATACCCTCTTCCCCGACTGGATCATGAAGCTATTCTATCCGTCGCTCCGTTTCCTGGCGGGATGACGGAACGTTTCGGAGGCCCCATACGGCGAGGGCTGTCCCGCAGCCACGAACGACATACAGGACAGCCCCGTCGATCAATCAACACAAATAGAATGACTACTGTAAGGACCAGAGGCGCACTCTAGTCTTTACAGCTGGAG
>LVBD01000035.1 GCA_001604275.1 Spirochaetales bacterium Spiro_02 | reverse complement strand
AAAACCCCTGAAAACCACTACTTTCTCAGGTGACTTTTTCCCAGACGGTTGACGGCCGATCAAGCGTTTGAAGAATTTCGAGAAATGGCTCTGGTCGACGAAGCCGGTCCGCATGGCGGCGTCCAGCGCCGGAAGTCCGTGTTCCAGCAGTTGTTTCGCATGACCGATCCTGATCGTCTCCAGGTATTGGTACGGTGTCAGCCCGTATTCCTTTGAGAATTCCCGGATGAAATGGTACTTGCTCATTTGCGCTGTGTCGGCGAGGGTGTCAAGCGTGATCTGTTCGTCATAGTGTGTCTCCATGTGGGTGCAAGCGGCCATGAGACGTGCGGTCCTGCAACCGTGGCTGGGCGGCGATCCCTCGCAGCAACTGACGATCAGTTGTTCCATGAAGAGCAGGAACTCCTCTTCCTTGATGAACGCCGGGGCGCGATGCATGATCATGGCATGGACGTCCCGCAGCGAACACGCCATGTCGGCGTCGGAGACCACGGAATTGGAGAATCTGAGATCGACCGGAGATCCGAAGATGTCCTTGCTGATCATCCGTGCCGTCTCGACGGGGATGTTGAGGCACCGGTAGTCCAGCGCTTGTTGATCAGCTTGCGTACAGGCATGAGCGTCGCGAGGGTTGAACAGCGTGATGTCGCCCTGCTTCAGGACATATTGCTTTCCTGCGCAGGTAAGGTTTCGGTTTCCTGCTTCGATGTATCCGACGACATAGTAGTCGTGGAAATGGTTGGGGAACGGCTGGACGATCCCTTGGAGATGATATGCCTCGATTTTTAGGTCGTCGTCATAGACAACATCCCGTGATTCCGTATTCATGTCGTCACCATATCATGGAACGACCTCGCGTGGCTTGTATGATATTGCGAATATCAGCGCATCTGGTGTTCGGGCAGTTCGCGGACCGTGTACTGGTTCTGCTGGATGAATTCGATGGCCTGGACCGCCGCGGCCGCTGCGCTGGTCGTGGTGGTGTAGGGTACTTTCATCCGCATCGCCTCGGTCCGGATGTCGTCGTCGCTTCTTCGGGCGTGGAAGCCCATCGGCGTGTTGATCACCAGCGCCACCCGGTGACTGCGGATGTTGTCGACGATGTTCGGATGTCCTTCGTGGACTTTCATCATCACCTCGCAGAGGATGCCGGCATCGAACAGGTCGCGAGCGGTACCGCGGGTAGCCGCGAGCTGGAAACCGAGCTTCTGCAATTGCCGAGCGATCGGAATGATGGTCTGACGATCCTTCTTGTTCACGGAAATGACCACGATACCCTTGTCCGGGAGTTTGTTTCCTGCGCTGGCCTGACTTTTGGCGTATGCCTCGCCGAATGTCGGAGCCATGCCGATCACCTCGCCTGTCGAACGCATCTCCGGTCCGAGGGCCGGGTCGACGTTGACGAACCGGTCGAAGGAGAACACCGCCTCCTTGATCGCCCAGCCGGTGAGGCATCGACCTTCCCCGATCCCTCCTTCCTGCTTGACCAGCTTCTGGGCGACAAGGTCCTGGCCTTCCCATACCCTGACTGCCGCTTCGATGAGGTTGATCCCCGATGCCTTGGAGATGAACGGTACGGTGCGCGACGCCCGCGGATTCACCTCGATCAGGTAGAGCCTCTCGTCCTTGACGGCGAACTGGATATTCATCATCCCCCGGACCGGGAGAGCTTGGGCTATGGAGAGGGCGGCTTGCCGCATCTGATCGAGAATGGCGGGCGATGATTTGTACGGGGGGAATACCGCCGCCGAGTCGCCGCTATGGATGCCGGCGGCTTCGATGTGCTGGAGGATGCCGCCGATATAGAGGCTTTTGCCGTCGGAGACCGCATCCAGATCGTATTCGAAGGCGTCTTCGAGGAACTGGTCGACGAGTACCGGGGCTTCGGGGCTGACGGTGGCGCCGCGAGCGAAGAATTCTTCCAGGTCTTCGTCGTTGTAGGCGATGAACATGCTCCGGCCTCCGAGGACGAAGGATGGGCGCAGCAGAACGGGGAAGCCGACTTGATGGGCGCATTCGTGCACTTCTTGTCGTGTGCCGGCCATCCGGTTCTCAGGTTGCCTCAGGCCAAGTTTGCGTACCAGTGCGGCGAACAGGCCTCGATCCTCGGTGGCGTCGATACCTTCCAGCGACGTGCCGATGATGTTCGCCCCGCCGTCTCGGAGTGTTGAGGCCATGTTCAGCGGGGTTTGTCCGCCGAGCTGTACCACCACGTCCTTCGTGCCTTCCTTATCCAGGATTCCCTGTACATGCTCCGCTGTCAGTGGTTCGACATAGAGACGGTCGGAGATATTGAAGTCGGTGGAGACGGTTTCGGGGTTGGAGTTGACCATGATGGTTTTGCGGCCGAGCTTTCGGTATGCCAGCGAGGCGAGTGTGCAGCAGGTGTCGAATTCCAGCCCTTGCCCGATGCGGTTCGGGCCGCTGGCGAGGATCACCACCGCCTTGTCGCCCATCGGACGGCCTTCGTCGATCTCCCCGTAGGTGGTGTAGCAGTACGGGGTGAGGGCGGCGAACTCGCCGGCGCAGGTGTCGACGAAATGTGTGGCGGGGATCATGCCATGGGCTTTGCGGATCGAAGCGATCCTCTGTTCGGTGGTACCGGTCAGCTCAGCGATGGAGATGTCGGAGATGCCGGCGCGTTTCGCTCGCTCGAGCAGGTCGATTGTCGATTCGGAAAGGGATTCGATTCCGATTCCAGTATCCGCTGCTGTGCTCTGCCGGCTGCCGATTGCTTCCAGCTCTTGTTCAAGCGCCGCCTGTTCGACGAGCAGCGACAGGAACCAGCGGTCGAAACCGGTGATGCGTGATACTTCGTCGAGTTTCGCGGCGCCTTGCTGTTTGAGGACCGTGTAAGCGGCCATCAGCCGTAGCGGATGGGCGCTGTGGAGGAGCCGGTCGACATCTTCGAGTGTATGTCCGTTGCGTTCGTCCAGGACGGTCAGCCCCTCGAACTTCCGTTCCGAGGCGCGGATGCCTTTGTTCAGAGCCTCGAGGGCTGTACGTCCCATGGCCAGCGCTTCCCCGACGCTGCGCATCTGGGTTCCAAGGGCGCTGCAAGGCAGGGGGAACTTCTCCAGTTCGAAGCGAGGGACTTTGACGGCGCAGTAGTCGAGGGCCGGCTCGAAGCAGGACACCGACTGCCCGGTGATCTCGTTGAGCACTTCGTCCAGCGTGTAGCCGACGGCGAGCTTCGCCGAGCAGCGGGCGATGGGGAAGCCGGTGGCCTTGCTCGCCAGAGCCGAGGAACGGGAGACACGGGGGTTCATTTCGATGACGACCATCCGGTCGGTGTCCGGTTGCATAGCGAACTGGACGTTGCTGCCCCCGCAGTCCACTCCCACCGCCCGCAGAATGTCGATCGAGGCTGTCCGCATGCGCTGGTACTGGCGATCGTCAAGGGTCTGGATCGGGGCGATGGTGATGCTGTCGCCGGTGTGGACCCCCATGGGATCGATATTCTCGATGGAGCAGACGATGATGGCGTTGTCGTGCTTGTCCCGCATCACTTCCATCTCGAACTCCTTCCATCCGATCAGCGATTCCTCGACGAGGATTTCATTGACCGGACTTGATTCGAGCGCATGCTCGACCAGCGGGATGAATTCATCGTCCGTATTGGCGATGCTTCCTCCCATCCCTCCGAGCGTGAAACTGGGGCGGATGATCAGCGGCAGACCGATCTGCTCTTTGAAGGCGAGGGCTTCCTCGACGGTGTGCGCTACCGCCGAACGGGCGCTTTCCAATCCGAGGGACTGGACCACTTCCTTGAATCTGCCACGGTCTTCGGCGAGTTCGATCGACGTAATTCCCGCTCCGATGACCTGCACGCCGTATTTCTCGAGCAACCCTTTCTGATGAAGCTCCATGGTGAGGTTGAGCCCCGTCTGTCCTCCCATGGTGGAGAGGATGGCGTCGGGCCTGTCGCGTTGGAATATTTGTTCGATGTATTCGACTTTCAGTGGTTCGAGGTAGATGCGGTCGGCGATGCCCGGGGTGGTCATGACGGTGGCCGGGTTCGGGTTGACGAGCAGTACTTCGTATCCTTCTTCCTTCAGCGCCTTGACGGCCTGTGTTCCGGAATAGTCGAATTCGCAGGCTTGCCCGATGATGATCGGCCCGCTGCCGATGACGAGTATGCGGTGTATGTCGGTTCGTGCGCCCATTTCGTTCTCCTTCCGTCCTATTTCGTGCTGTCTGGCTGAGCGTCGGCGGTATCGCCTGTCGTGCAGCCTGTCCGTGCGCAGGCGATGAATCGGTCGAATATCCATGTTGCGTCCTGAGGTCCGGGAGAGGCTTCTGGATGGTATTGGACCGACATGACCGGGAGTTTTTTATGGTAGATACCTTCGATTGAGCCATCGTTCGCATTGGTGAACCAGACTTGGATATCGTCTCCGATCGTACTCGGATCGGTCATGAAGCCATGGTTCTGGCTGGTGACGAACACGTTGCCGGTAAGTTGGTCCCGGACCGGATGGTTGCCTCCATGATGGCCGAATTTCATTTTCACGGTTTTTCCGCCCAAGGCCCAGGTGATCAACTGGTGACCCAAGCAGATGCCGACCAGCGGCAGTTTGCCGACGATCTCCCTCGCCATGGTCACCGCGTCCTGCAGCAACGCCGGATCGCCCGGACCGTTGGAGAGGAATACCGCATCTACGGTCGGTTCCAGGCTCAGGATCTCCTTGGCTGTGGCGTTCGCTCCGAGCAGCGTGACGGCGATGTTCCGTTTGTATAGTTCGTTGATGATCGATTTCTTGATGCCGTAGTCGATGACGGCGAACCGCAGGTCGCTGTGTTTCGGCGGCAATGTGGTTCCTGGTCCCAAACTAGGGTCGATGATCGTCCGTCGTACCGTGACGCCGTCGATCAGATTTCGTTCGGTGATGGATGGGAACGAGCGCACCGCCTGCAGCGCCGCAACAAGTTCCGTTCCTTCGAGTGCGTTGTGGCGGCTTCGCACGAGCAGGCCGTTTCTTGCGCCATAGGTTCTCAGATGGATGGTGAGGAATCGGGTATCGACTCCGGAGATCGCGCAGGTGCCGTTCTCCTTGAGATATCGATCCAATGCGATTCTTCCGGGGGGGATGGGCCCGTTGTATGCTTGGCGGACGATCAGCGCCGTTGCATGGATGCCTCCACCGGAAAGGGTGCTTTCCGCCCATGCTGGGTCGCATCCGTAGTTGCCGATATGCGGGTAGGTCATTACCACCATCTGTCCATTGTAGGATGGGTCGGAGAGAATCTCCGGATATCCGGTCATGCTGGTGTTGAAAACAACTTCGCCGGCAGGAAACATCATTTCCTGCAGCTGATCGCAATAGGGAGCCGCGGCTCCGAATCCGACACCCTTGAGAACGGTACCGTCATCAAGCACTAGGAACGTCGTGTCCATGTGGAGAACCTGCCTTCATATGGGCCTTGCGGAAGGGGATTCCTCCCGTTTGTCCAAATTGACTGGATCATATCGCAAAACAACGGTCTTGTGCAACAAGTATACGAAAAAAATGCAACAATATACAGAATTATTGGAAGAAAGTCGAATTGGTTGTATATTAATGCAACATTATTGCAACAAATATGCGAAAATCAGGATGCCGATTCATCGATGGCACGAGCTGGGTTTTCGATCCGTATCGTACCGTTTGTCTTCGTGTTGCCGTGCGGTATATCGAATTCCCTTGGCAATTCTATGTCGCCGCTTGTGCTGGAAATGCTGATCCGTGCCGGAGAATGCGATGCCGGGACTACGACAGTCAGCCGTTGGGATATGAACGAGAAGAATCCGAACAGATCGGTCAACGGCAGACGTACGTCGATGATGGCCGTCCTGCCGTCGGTCAGCAGCGACAGCTTGCAGCGCATCGGAGCGATTCCGTTGAGCTTCGCTTCCAGTTTCGTCGCATTCGGATCTTTGACGATCCTGATATCGTTGCTTACAGTTCTGATGACAATGTCCATGTCATCCGTGATCGGGATGACTCCTCTTTGGGGTGTCGTTTCCTGCATGATGGTGTTTCTCCTGCCGTAGGTTCGGTGGATGTCGGCCCTTGCCTTGCTCCGTGAATGAAAAACGAGGCGAGGGAGAATCGTGTTCCGCCCCGTCGTCCGTACCGGAATCCGGTTCGTCACGAATGTATGTCGGGCTTTACCAATGGATCGATATGTCTGCGCTGGTCGTCTTGGCTTCGACCAGCCCCGTACCGCTTCGGAGACTGGCGTTCGCGCTTTTTTCAGCGCGTGGCGTCGATTCCCCTCCGAGCTGGATGGATCCGGAGATTGAGGTCGCCTGTATTCTTGCATCTGTATCAGGCGCTAGATACAGGTCGATTTCCCCGCTGATGGTTCCTGCCGTCAGGATGCCGCTTCCGATCGCGGCTTCCCCTGAGATCTCGCCGCTAGTGCTTTTCAGTTCCACATTCTGTCCCGCATATTGGTAGATTTCGATAGCCCCGCTCGTGGACGAGACCTGGATGTTTTTCGCCGATACCGAATATCCTTCTATGGAGCCGCTGACCGACGCTATGCGGACTGTTCCTTCCGTCGCGTTCAGATCCAGGAAGTCGATCTCTCCGCTGATCGCTTTGAGCGCGATGGTGGAGCCAGCGGATAGGTTCGTTTCGAGCTCGATGTCACCGGAGACCGTTTCGACGGTAAGACCGGACAGCGTGAAGGCTTGCGGAATCGTGACGAGCAGCGTAGGCGAGGAACTGGAGAAGCCGAACCACTTGTGGTCGAGCTTCTCTTCGATCGTTATCTTGGAGCCCCGCTGATCGAGGACCAGCTTGCTGTCGGTGCGCCTGCGGGAATCAAGCCTGGCGCTGACGCCCGTGGCGGTCGGATCGACGGTGATCTGGATGTCGCTGCCGATCGTCTTGATCGATAGTTCGGACGTTGCGGAAGCCGTTGCGACGACCTCCTGTCGGGCAGGATTGGCGCCGCCAGCTGGTACGAACCTCACGATCATGATGACCACTACGACTGCCAGCAGCGTCAGTTTGAGGGCTTTCGAGTCTTTCAGCATGTCACGATCCCTCATGGAAGCGCTGGTCCCAGTCGCGCTCTTTGTCGAACATTTCTTCTTCCATTTTCTCAACTTTTTTCTTCAGCCGTTCGTACTCTTCCTTCAACTCATCGGTCGATCGGGCGTCATCCGCATCATTTTCATACGTGCCATGAACGGTTTCACCGGTATGGCGGGAGCGATGTCCCATCCGGTGCCAGTCCCAATCCGAGCGGCGGCCGTCGGAAGGGCGGTCCGATTCATAGGGGTTCGCAGGGATGACCAGCGCCGCCAGCAGATAGATCGCGACGCCGGGGAAGATGCCGGTGAAGACGATAGCCAGCAGGACGATGAGTCTGACGGGTCCCACGGGAAGATCCCTCCAGTCCGCGATGCCCTGGCAGACTCCGAAGACCTCGCCGTGTTTTGACCTATATAGTTTTTTGGTTGCCATGATGATTTTCCTTATCTTTCTCGATTGCCTGTCCGATGCCGCAGGTCCCGGCTTTTTTGTTCGGTGCCGTGCGCCTCTGTCGTGACGTCACGTGCCAGATTGCGTCGAATCGTCGTTCTTCGTGCCGCCGTTGGCATTGCGGCTTTTCATGATGATCTCGATGTTGTCGATTCGCTGCTGGAGGTTGTCGATGCCCTTTTTCAGACGTTCGCGTTCCGTTTCTACTTCGTCTTCGTCGATATCGTCATTGATGTCGTCCAGATGATGGCGACGCCTATAGCGTTCCTGCTTTGCCGCGGTCCTGAAGGCTTTTTCCGCCTGCTTGCGTGCCCGCTTGCCGGTGTAGGTGCCCGGGGCGACTCCACTTTCCATTTCCTGCTGGCGGAGCGCCGCATTCATCTTTTTTTCCTGAAGTTCATGGTCGAGTCCGGCTCTGACGATACTTACGATGCTCCCGAACACGATCGCCACGATTGCTATGATCGCCCAGCTTTCCATGGCGGTTTACCTACCTTCGGTCTGCTTGCGCAGCGCTTCGAGTTCGGCCTCGATCTCGTCCAGTTCCTCAAGGTCCTTGAATCGAGCATCCAGATCGGCGGATCCCGTCCGGCTCATGTCGTTCTCGGCCTGCATCCGGTCGATCTTGTCCTCCATATGGGAGAACCGTGCGAAGGTGTCGGCGTCGGTGGCCTTGCGCATCGTTTCATTGGCGGCCTGCTCTTCGCGAGCGCGGTTGGCGCGTTCGACGATGCTCTGGTACTTCTGCTTCACTCCTTGGAGCTTCTCTTCCAGCTGGTTGATGTCGTCCTTGCTGCTCTTGATCAGTTCTTCGTACCTGGCGATGTCCTCGTGGATCTTCTGCAAGTCGGCGTTGGCTTTCTTCTTTTCCATCAGGGCTTCCCGAGCCAGGTCCTCGCGGCCTTTGGAGATCGCGAGTTCAGCGCGGCTCTGCCAGCGGGCAATGAGCGCTTCAAGTTCCTGCTTGTTCCGTTCGACTTTCGCTTTTGCCGCCATCTTGGCCGCGCAGGAGCTCTTGAGCTCGATCAGCGTATCCTCCATTTCCTGCATCATTAGCTTGATCATCTTTTCCGGATCTTCAGCTTTGTCGAGCAGCGAGTTGATATTGGCATTTACAATGTCCATGAATCGTGAAAAGACTCCCATGTTCGTATCCTCTCTTTCAGCCGGTCGGTCCGACTGCGTATGTTCTCGATGTTCTAGTTGCAGTATCCGTGCCAAAAAACGGGCAGGGAGAGATAAAAAAGTCATTCGCTTTGCAATTTGTTATATATACATGAAATATGCGCTTTTTCAAGCTGTGGGCATGGTTTTTTGTCTTTTTTTCTGCGAATCGTCCGGATGATGATGGGACGCAAGTATTGGTAATTTGCACCAAACAATGGTATATTTTGCCAAAATGAAACCGGTGCCGTTCATCGAACGGATGGTATGGGGGCGGTCGTATCGCGTGATGTTGCGTGGCGATGCCGCCGGAATGGATGCGCGGAGGGGGATCGTATGGACGATGGCAGAGGGCGTTTGTCCCAGCCGTTGGGTGAAAGCGAAGTGTTCCTGGATTTCCAGCGTCGGCTCAGCCGGGCGGCGACGGTGGACCGGAGCGTCCTGGTGGTGGGTGAGCGGGGTAGCGGCAAGGAGATCGCCGCGGCGAGGCTTCATTATTTGTCTCCTCGCTGGCAGAACAGTCTGGTGACGGTCAACTGCGCCGCGTTGCCGCCGTCGTTGATCGAGACGGAGTTGTTCGGCTATGAGCAGGGGGCGTTCACCGGTGCGCAGAAGACACGCAAGGGGCGTTTCGAGGAGGCCGAGGGGGGGACGTTGTTCCTTGATGAGATTGGGCTGATTCCACTCGAGGTGCAGGAGAAGATTCTGCGTGTGGTCGAATATGGCACGTATGAACGGGTGGGGTCTTCCAAGACTCATGAGGCCAATGTGCGGATCGTGGGTGCGACCAATGCCGATCTGCCCCAGTTGTGCGCCGAGGGGAAGTTCAAGGAAGATCTGCTTGATCGGCTGTCGTTCGAGGTGCTGTTCCTGCCTCCGCTTCGCGAGCGTGGCGACGATATCCTGTTGCTCGCCAATTTCTTCGCCGCTAAGATGGCGATGGAATGTGGTCGAGAGGAGATGCCGGTTCTTTCTGATTCGGTACAGGAGCAGCTGATGCGTTATCCGTGGCCGGGCAATGTCCGTGAGTTGAAGAATGTGGTCGAGCGGGCGGTCTATCGTTCAGAATCGCGTCTGATCGACCATGTCGATTTCAATCCGTTTTCCAATCCGTTCGCAAAATGTCCTCCGGTTTCGTTGGAAACTTCTTCCGTCCCGGTTCCCGATGGGGAGGTCGCTCTTCCGGTTGCTGTCGATGTTTCTGGTCAGGAGGGTGTGGTGACGGATCCGATGGATGTGCTGCCGCTTTCCGATTACGAGGGGGCGAAGGAGCGTCTGGATGTTTCGTTCCTCCGTCGTGCTCTTGAGCAGGCGGAGGGCAATCAGCGGGAGGCGGCCAAGTTGCTGGGGCTGACCTACGATCAGTTCCGCGGTTTGTACCGCAAGCTTAAGGTAAAAATGGATTAGGGTCATGGTAGGGTCATTGCGGGAGTGCAGGGCGTGCGAGGGCGTGACGTGTGGGCGTGACGTGTGGGCGTGACGTGTGGGCGTGACGTGTGGGCGTGGCGTGTGGACCGGGCCTACGGTAGGATGCGGAGGTTCGGGTAGTATCTGCGCATGGTGGCGTCGTCGTAGCGTGTGTCGAAGTAGGATTCGAGCGGGGTGTCGGCCTGGGTTCCGGCTGTTCGTTGCGTCCAGCGATGTACGGCGAACGCCGAGCAGGAAAGGTCGAAGCAGACCAGAAGCACGGCGACGATGGCCATGATGCGGCCGCCGGTCGTGTCGAGTTTCCGGGCGAGGAGACCGATATGGGGAAGAAGACGCGATATCCAGAGCAATCCCAGCGCTCCCCACGCCAGACAATACAACGGGTGGATCCGTCCCCCGATGTTGCCGGCGATGTCCGAGTAGTCCCATGAGATGCTTCCTGTCAACTGTTCCTGTAGTAGCGAGATCGTGTATTCCAAAGTGGCTCCGCAGATTGTCGAGACGATGAATGCGTGCGGGATGTTGTCCTTCGTTTTGCGGCCGACAATCGTCAGAATCATCGCTCCTGCTCCGTAGACCGGGTTGATGAAAGGGAAGAACAGCAGGCCGCTTCGTCGTTCCAGAACTCCGAAACGTATCGCGCCCCAGGCGGTCTCGACGATGACGCCCATCATCGCTCCGACGAAAAATGAACAGATGAGCAGGATCGCGAAGTGCCCGGCCTTGTATGCGGACGGTTGCGCGGCGATAGTGGAGGCGTGGGAAACGACCAAGAGTTCGCCATCATGTATCCGAGGGTGTCCGTTCATATCGTGTTCCTGGTTGTTCGGTCTTACTCCCGATCAGGCCCTGGACTGATCTCTCCTGGGTCTGTCCGTCGAGGATCGTGGTGACGGCGCGTCGATTCCATTGAGGTAGTCGGTTACGGTTTGTGACGCCTCAATGTCCGGAATGAGTGCCGCTGCTTCGTTATATAATGGGGGGCTGTCCAAAACTATTGCGGAAGAAACGGTTTTGAAACAGCCCCCGAAAAGGGCGGCTGCCCGATCCGGACACATTGCCGCATTGCGGATGCGTCGCGGACCGGTTCGCTGTAGATTAATACCGTTCCGGTTTCATGACGATGGCCGCTACCAGATAGGCGAAGCCGAGAGGAAAGAAACCGGTGCAGATCAGTGCGATCACAAAGCCGATGCGCAGCAGCCCGACAGGGATGCCCGACCAGTTTGCAAAACCCTGGCATACTCCAAACACCAGCCCATGGCGGGAACGGCGGAGCGGGATATGGTCGTATGTCCGTTCTTCGTATCTCCAGGAACCGTCGTAGTCCCTGTATTCGCGTCGTTCTCTATAGGATGATGCCATCGTTATTTCTCCTCGTTCTTCTTCGACGCGGTCTTGTCGGTGTCGCCGGCGGTTTTGGGCTTGTCGGCAGAAGCCTTGTCGGCGGCCTTGGGGGAAGCCATCGCGGCCTTGAGCTTGTTCAGTTCGGCTTCGATCTCATCGTTGCGTTCCATTTCGGCGAACTGCGCCTCGGTGCCTTTTGTGCCGGTGAAGCCGGCCATCTCGGCGTCCGCCTCCATCCGCTCGATCTTCGCCTCAAGGTCGGAGAATTTCTGGCACATCGCGCTGCTGTCCGATTCGCGCAGCGTCTCGACGACTTTCTTCTTCTCCTTTGCATGATAGGCGCGGGCGACCAGGGTCCGTTCCTTGTCCCGGATTTCCTGGAGTTTTTCTTCTAGCTTGACGATCTGGTCCCGCTGGCTGGCGATGATGCCTTCATACTGGGCGAGTTCGTCATTCAGAGCCTGCAGGCGCTGGGCGACATGTTTCTTTTCACCCAAAGCTTCGCGGGCGAGGTCGTCGCGGCCTTTCTCCACGGCCAGTTTCGCCCGGTCCTCCCAGCGGCGAAGCGAGGCTTCGAGTTCACGCTTCTCTTCGGTGCGGGCGGCCTTGTCGGCGATGCGGGTGGCCAGCGAGGTCCGTGCCTTGGCCAGTGTCTCCTCTAGTTCGGAGATCATGAGGCGGATCATCTTCTGCGGGTCTTCCATCTTGTCGAGTGTGGAATTGAGATTTGAATCGATGATGTTCTTCATTCTCTTGAAAGCGTTCATGTCTATTACTCCTTCTCTCCGGGCAACGCCGGCGGTTGTGTTGTTTGTGCTACGGTTCCTATGTTGCAGATACCGTGCCAACTCGGTCGATCGGGTGGTTTTCCTTCGATTTTTCAGGTATGGGAAGCATCATTGCTCGGAAAGTGGAGGCGAAACGGCAGGGAAAAGCGGTCGCAATGGTAAAAATCACCATATATTGGCGAGAAATGCCTGTTCGGCTCGGGCGATGATCGCTTGTCTCTTGGTTGGCTTGCGTATACACTGGTGGGCATGAGCACTCTGTACATGATCGCCACTCCAATCGGCAATCTCGATGATATTACGATGCGGGCGTTGGATATTCTGAAGCGGGTCGATGTGATCGCCTGCGAGGATACCAGGCATACGCAGAATCTGCTGAATCGGTTCGATATCCACAAGCGTCTGATCGCATGTCATGCCCACAACGAGATCAATTCCGCGGCGGGGATCGTCGCTTTGCTCGAGGGGGGCATCGATGTGGCTTATGTGAGCGATGCGGGTACGCCGGGTGTGAGCGATCCGGGGGCTCGGCTTGTCGGTGCGGTACGGGCGGCGGGGTTCTCCGTGGTGCCGGTTCCAGGGGTTTCGGCGGTCACGACGCTAGTCAGCGTGGCTGGGTTCGTGGGCAAGTCGTTCACGTTCGAGGGGTTCCTGAGCCCTCGCAAGGGGCGTCGGACGGCGCGGTTGCGGCAGTTGCTGGAGCGCGACGAGGCGTTCGTAGTCTACGAGTCTCCGTTTCGGGTGGTCAAGTTGCTGCGCGAGCTGGATGAGCTTGCCCCTTCCCGTAGGGTCGTCGCCGGTCGGGAGATGACCAAGGCGTTCGAGGAGTTTCTGGAGGGGACTGCCGCTTCGGTGGCTGATGTGCTGGCATCCCGTCCGTCGGTGAAGGGGGAGTTCGCCCTCTGCGTGTGTCCGTCGGCGGCATCGGATTCGGACGAGGATTCCGATGGCGAGCTGGATGGACGTGACGATCGGCGGTAGGGGCGGGGTGTGGGATGATCACGATCGCCAAGTTGCAGACTTTGAAACCGCGTACGTGCGTGCGCAAGATCGCCAATCTATTCCATGAGTTCGCGGTGCATCCAGATGCGGTCGATCCCGATTATCTGGTTCTGCTGGTCGCATTGCTTGGGGCCGAGCCGTGTTCCCTCGTACTTTCGGATGATGTCCGGTTCCGTGCGGCGGTGCTTGCCGGGCGTCTGGGGGAGAGGTCGTCGCCTATGTTCACGGTGGCGTGCGAGGATCTGCATTATTTGTTGCTCGAGGCGTTGGGTGCCGAGCCTGCCGACTGGGATTTCGTCGATGATGTGTCGGGGGCGCTGGATGTTTCGAGGCGTCTGGTGTTGCCGCATACGTTGGTGCTCGATCGCATCCGTTCTCCGTTCAATGTGGGGGCGTTGTTCCGGAGCGCCGATTCGTTCGGAGTGCGGGAGGTTCTGCTGGTCGAGGGAACGGCGAGTCCCGATCATCCGCGTGCCCGGCGCACTGCCAGGGGCTGTACCGAAACGGTGCCGTGGCGGATCGTCGGCGAGCAGGCGCTGCTTGCCGAACTGGAGGCTTCCCTTCGGCCGATGTTCGCCTTGGAACTGGGTGGTGTTGCGATCCAGCGGTTCTCGTTTCCTTCCGACGGCGTAGCTGTGCTCGGTTCTGAGGAGATGGGTGTGAGCCCTGTGTTCCTGGCTGCGTGCGACAGGTCAGCCGGGCGGGTTGCTATTCCTCTTTCCGGGACCAAGGGGTCGTTGAATGTTGCCGTCGCAGGCGGAATCATGCTCCACTCCTGGTTAGGTTAGGGTCATTGCAGGGTCATTGTGAGGGGGCTTATGATGGTATTGCAGGGGGAGCGGGATAGGTTCTGCGAACCGTCTCAAAGAGTCTGTGCGACTGAACATGACACTGCATGACCCGGTGTGTTCCGTGCGGGCCGGCGTAGGGTATGCCGGGTATGCCGGGTATGCCGGGTGTGCGGCCGACTGGTCGTTATGTGGCGAATATGGTTCGTTCCAGGATTGCGGAGGCATCGGCGATGTATTCGTCGCACGATTTGAAGGGGGAGTCGGTCTCAATGCCTTTCAAGTCGCGGCAGACGCAGGAATGGTTCATCTGGCGGAATTCGTCGATGATCCGTTCGGCGACCTTGTAGGTTTCCGCTTTGGTCAGCGGACCGTCGAGATTGCCGCCGCTCAATCGCATGCCGACGATCGCCATGGCTCCGGTCAGAGCTCCGCAGGTGCCGTACGTGCCGCCCATTCCCAGTCCGAAGCCTTCCATCAGCTTGAACATCGTCCGTTCGTCCATGCCGACCAGATCCGCATATGCACATGCGACTGACTGGCTGCAATTATACCCTTTTGCATGGTTTGCCAATGCCTTGTCCACTCTTGATTCCATGGCACGAGTCTACACCCCGGTCCTGCTCCTGTGCAAGACACAGGCAATGAAAACAAAGCTCGATACAGGACTGGAGCTTCCTGCCTGCGCATTGGTGCATGATTGCTTGGACATTGGTGCATGATTGCTTGGACATTGGTGCATGATTGCTTTTGGTGCTCAGGCGTCTGAAGCGATCCCCTCCAATGAATAAGTTTGGACCGACCCTCGACCCTCTACCATTGACCATTGACCCTCATTTGACAGGGGCGGGAGGGACGGATAGAATCCACACATGCCTAACAGCCGGATGCCCCTCGACTCAGAAGAAAACTACCGCAGAATGACCACGACGCCCGTGCGGCGTCTGATTCTCTCGCTTGCCGCTCCAACGATCACCACGATGCTGGTGACCGCATTCTACAACATGGTCGATACGATGTTCGTCAGTCGACTGGGGACCAGTGCTTCGGCGGCCGTCGGAGTGGTGTTCTCGCTCATGGCTATCATCCAAGCGATCGGGCTGCTCTTCGGGCAAGGATCGGGCAACGTAGTGGCGCGACTGCTCGGAGCGAAGGAACGGCAGCGGGCCGACGAGGTATTCTCCACGGCGTTCTTCACTTCGATGGGGCTGGGACTGTTGCTGACGATATTCGGCCTGCTATTCCTCAACCCGTTCATGCGGTTGCTCGGTTCCACCGAGACGATACTCCCCTATGCCGCGGACTATGCCGGAACGATCCTCGTCGGCGCCCCATATATGGCGGCGAGCTTCACGATGAACAACAACCTCCGTTCGGAGGGAAAGGCCGTGCTCGGTATGGTCGGCATCGTATCCGGCGCGGTAGTGAATGTCGTGCTCGATCCAATCTTCATCTTTGTGCTGGATCTGGGAATCCGCGGCGCAGCTTTGGCGACGATCATCAGCCAGATGGTGAGTTTCTTGATCCTGCTGTCGCAGTTCCTGTCGCATAGGAGCAACCTCCATCTGAGCGTGCGGCACGTGCGTTTCGAGCGGGGGTTGTTCGGTGACATGATGCAGGTGGGCTTGCCATCGTTCCTGCGGCAGGTGCTGGGGAGTATCGCCGGCATCTGCATGAATCTGTTCGCCGGTCCGTTCGGCGATGCTGTGATCGCCGCCATGACGATCGTCACCCGGGTGACGATGTTCCTCAATGCCGCGCTGGTCGGTTTCGGGCAAGGGTTCCAGCCGGTGGCCGGTTTCAGTTGGGGGGCGAGGAAGATCGACCGGTTGCGGGATGCGTTCCGGTTCTGCCTGAAGACCGGGGTGGTGGCGTTCCTGGCCATCGGCGCAGTCTGCTTCGCGGCGGCGCGGTGGGTGATGCTCGCCTTTATCGCCGATCCTACGGTGGTCGAAGTGGGAACGCTCGCACTGCGGTTCCAGTGCGTATTGATGCCGATCCAAGCGGTGAACATCCTGTCGGGGATGCTCTTCCAGGCTACTGGCAAGGGGGGGCGGAGCTCGATCATCGCCTTGGCGAGACAGGGGATATTCTTCATACCGCTGATCGCGGTACTGTCGCACCTACTCGGGGTGCTGGGCATCCAGCTCTCCCAGCCGATCGCCGATGTGCTCACCTTTCTGCTGGCGGGGAGCATGACGCTTCGTTACTGGCGGGAGTTGCAGGCGATGCCTTCCGTGAGTTGATGGTCTGAAACAGACCGAAAGTTACCGATCATGTTGAAAATGTGCATGTGAAGCACTTTTTTCGTGCTATGTAATATTTACACCTCTCACGAAAGCGCATATCATGGGGGAAATATCTGGAGGTCTCCTATGAAAGTACTCGAAAAAATCAGCGACTTCGTAGGAAAGCACATGGCGATCATCGTTCTGATCATTGCGGCGATCGCCTTGTTCTTTCCCCCTGCCTTGAACTGGATCAAGACCAGCTGGGTCAATACCTTGCTGATGATCGTCATGTTCGGCATGGGCCTTACCCTCAAGCCGGCGGATTTCGCCGTCGTGTTCCGCCACCCGAGAGAAATCATCATCGGTTTCATCGCCCAGTTCACCATTATGCCGCTTCTTGCGTTCGGGTTGGGCAAGGCGTTCGGGCTTGAGACTGCGTTGCTGGTCGGTGTGGTGCTGGTGGGGACCTGCCCCGGCGGCACGTCGTCGAACGTCATGACGTATCTGTCGAAGGGTGACGTGAGCCTGTCGGTGGGCATGACGGCGGTCTCCACATTGTTGGCTCCGCTGATGACTCCATTCATCACCTTCCTGTTGCTGAAGACGTCGGTGAGCGTCGATATCTGGGCGATGTTCCTGTCGATCATCAAGGTGGTGCTGATTCCGATCGGGCTGGGCTTTGTGATCAACCACTATTTCGGCAAGGTGACCGAGAAAGCCGTGCGGATTCTGCCGCTGATTTCCGTTACCGCGATCGTGATGATCGTAGCCGCGGTCGTTTCGGCGAATTCGGCGCAGATTCTGTCCACCGGCGCCATCGTGTTTCTCGTCGTGATCCTCCACAACTGTCTCGGGTATCTGCTGGGCTTCGGCGTGGCGAAGGTGTTCAAGCTGCCGCTTCCCAAGGCCAAGGCGCTTGCCATCGAGGTCGGTATGCAGAACTCCGGTCTCGCCACGTCGCTTGCGAAAACTTCGTTCCCCGATCTGTCGATGGCTACGGTTCCAGGGGCAGTGTTCAGTGTATGGCACAATATTTCCGGTGCGATTCTGGCGAACTTCTTCGCTCGCATGGAGGACAAGAAAGCCACCGCCGCCGCGGCTCCCGTGACCGAAGGTGCCGCTCAGTAAGGGCGAACCCAATGTGGGCAGAGTAGGTGAGGTACTGTCACACATTGTCTCACAGCATAGCATGACGGCCGGCTGAGGTTTCAGTCGGCCACCGCTTTTTTTCGGTATTTTGCTCTTAGGTACAAGCTTATTCTGATGAGTTTTCTTCCTTTACCTTGATTGCGAGGCCTCCTTTTCCCATTTCTTTCAGGCATTCCTATGCATCCTCATCGACAAAATCTGCCAACGAATAGAGCGTAGAAATTCCGGTATCGGCTTTTTCTACGAACCAGACTTCATCGCGCCTCAGCATGTTGCTGTTCAATTGCCATGCGTCATGCGAAGTAAAAATAAGTTGCGCATGCTTTGGATTTGTTTCAGGGTTGAGGAATGTGATGACAACGGTCCTGACCAGCAACGGGTGAAGACGGGCATTCAGCTCATCGACAAACAGAACTCCTCCTGTATCCAACACGTTTTGAAGCAAAGGATATAAAGCGAACATCTTGAGCGTTCCCGCCGATTCCAACTTCAACGGAAGTTTTGCGGTGCCTTCTGATCCAACCATGTGATGAATCGCATCTATACGGATCTGAATTTCCTTGTCGTTCCCAGAACCTTCTGTTTGGAGATCGGTATCAAGCCGATGTTGCTGTATGCTGCGTTCTGTGTTGGAAAATGCATTGTAGAATTTATCTTGACATGCGATGATGTGGATACGCTGCCGTTGACGCCCAAGGCGCCGAAGGACGGTATAAGGAGTCGAGCTAATGATTGAGACAGAGAGAACGATAAAGAATCTCATGAAGTTTTTGCAGGAATCCGGCGTTGATATGTCAGATAACGCAAGTATCAATACCGCAGTTGAACGGTTCTCCAACCTCCAGGAGAGTTCTGACTCCTCTCTATATGGACTAACTCCATCGGAGCAGTTTATGGAAAAAGCTGAAGCGGCGCTTGCCGAACATCAGTGGGATGTGGCTCGTACGTGTGCGAGGAAGGCTAGGAGGTTGGATCCTGCGAACGTGGATGCTGGGATATTGGAATTGTCGTTGATTGAGGATGAGATCGAGGATGGCGAGTACCTGCAGCGAATTTCAAAGATGATCGCCGAGGCTGAAGCGGTTCTCAAAGAACGGGGAGCGCTCTCCGATATTGGTGAAAACGCTTGGTATTCTCTTGAATTGCGTCCGTATCTGAGGGGAAGGATGGCCTATGCGATGAAGCTGAATACCGTCGGGTGCTTTTCCCTTGCCGCCCGTGAATTGGAGGCGTTGATCGCCCTTTCTCCGATGGACAACCAGGGTTGTCGTTTCTATTTGTGCGCCATCTATGCCGCTTTGGAGGATTTCGATCGGTTTGATGCGCTTTGTCGCCAGTTCGAGGATGAAGTGAAACAATCGCCTTTCTTCCTGTTGCCGAAGTCGATTCTCGAATACAAGAAGGGGGATGTTGCGGCAAGTCTCGCCACGTTCAAGAAACTATGCAAAATGAATGAGGCTTGGTTAGAGCTTGCAGAAAACGAGATGGCGCTTTCGTTTGATGAACAGGAAGCCGTTGAATCCATGAGTTCGTATGCGATGGATAGCGTCGAAGAAGCACGTCTTTGCCTCAGTGTGAACACCCCGGCCATCGAGATGACGTCCGGCTATGTCGATATGGTCTTTGATTATGCGATGAAGCAGGGCGAAAAGAACGGGAAGCGGTGAGGAGCGGTTTGAGAGTCAGGAAAAGCACAACGTGAATGTTTTGATGTTCGAGAAGCACGCGCCCTCTGGGATGATGAAAACTTCAACTGGGTAGTGATACTACCCAGTTCAAAATCACCGTGACGGACGGAAAGAAACGTCTGGCCAACGTACTTGACGATCAAGGGATCGTTGGACTCGCAGAGCAATTCCCCAGCAAACTAGCGAACCGATTCATGCAATGGTTCGTCAATAGCGATAAAACGATCGATGGCAAGAGCGAATCTAAAGCGTACGCGCTTTTCGACAGTTCATTGCTCGACATGATGGAGGTGTCGGCACAGTCAAAGGGCTACAGCAAATCCATGGGTATCTGTTCGGAGGTCTGTACGATTTTGCAGGGCGGATACGGACGCTCAATATCGCGAAGGGAGGCTTTCAATTCGCTGCTGTACGGTATTTGTCCGAGACCTTGAGAAAAATCGAATCCATGCCGGAGGCACCTTCGAAGAAATCATCGCAAAATATGTGGAAATGAACATCGACCACCCGTTTATGGAAGGGAATGGAAGAAGTTCCCGTATCTGGCTCCGTTGAGAAATCTTCTATTTTCGGCATTGACAGACAAAATCAATAATCGCTAGGTTTTTATGAAAGGGATCGATTACTCCTACAAGGATCGATTCCAGTGGATATCGGTCATCAGGGTGCCCGATTTTGTGACTGAGAAGCATATCGGCTGGGCGGTTGAGGAAGCGACACGTAAAAAGCCGATGGACTGTTCACAGGTTGAGTTCTTTTCTTATGACGAGGGACTATGCGTGCAGTGTCTGCATATCGGCCCGTATGATGAGGGGCCCAAGACTGTCGCGTTGATGCACGCGTACATCGTGCGACATGGATATGCATAGGGTTCGTGATGACCGTGGACTGATCATCGCCTGAATGGGGAATGGGGAAGAGAAGGCTTGGGAGTGCCGGGGGAAAAATGATGGACTCAATACGAATCACTGAACTGAATCTGGAGGAAGAGCATATCTGTTGCGCTATCTCCGACAACAAGGATCCACAGATTGTGTCCAAGAAGGCGTGGATGCGGGAGCGTTTTGCCGAAGGTTTGACGTTCGTGAAATCGACGCAACGGGGCAAATGTTTTATCGAGTACATCCCCGCCGAGTATGCGTGGGTTCCCGTTCTGGCGGAGAACTACATGTTCATCAACTGTTTCTGGGTGTCGGGGGCAATGAAGGGGCATGGGTATTCCACTGATTTGCTCAATATCTGTATCCAGGACAGTCGGAAACGGGGAAAGCGTGGTCTGTGCGTGATTTCTTCGAAACGGAAGCGGGCGTTTTTGTCTGATCCGAAGTACCTGGAACATGTCGGTTTTCGGATCGCTGATACCGCAGCGCCCGATTTCGTGCTGTACTATCTGACGTTCGAACCGGATTCCTTGGATTCTCAAGACTCGAATGTGCCTCGGTTCCTGCCGCATGCGAAGCATCCCCATATGGATACGAGTGGCTATGTAATGCTGTACACATCGCAGTGCCCGTTTACTGCGAAATATGTTCCGCTTCAGCAACGTGTAGCCGCCGAGCAAGGAGTTTTGTGTACTGCCATCCATCTGCAAAGCAGGCAGGAGGCCCGGTGCGCTCCGGTGGCGGTAACTACCTTCGCGTTGTTCTACAACGGTACGTATGTGACCAACGAGATACTGTCCGAGAAAAAGTTCGCGGCGATGATAGAGAGGAATGGAACCTGAACAGCAAATGTCGTACAAGATTTTCAGAATGGTTGTTGTGGTTCGAGAAAAATGGTGCAAGAATATGAAAAAATCGACAGAAAGGGGATGAACTATGGAACTGTTAAAGCTAGTCGGTGTGCTCATAGTCGTTGTCGGCTTTGCACTGAAGAAAGACACCATAGCGACGGTTGTCGTTGCAGGTGTCGTGACGGGGTTGGTAGCAGGAATGTCGTTTATGGATATTCTGACTACGCTGGGGAAATCATTCATCACCCAACGGACGGCGACGTTGTTCGTATTGACGCTTCCCGTTATTGGAATCAGTGAACGTTATGGTCTTAAGGATAAGGCTGTTGATTTCATCAGCGGAATCAAAAATGCCACCACGGGGCGGATACTTGCCCTCTATCAGACTATTCGAGCCTTGGCCGCCGCATTTTCTTTGAGGCTTGGCGGACATCCGCAATTCGTCAGACCGTTAATCAATCCGATGGCGCAGGCCGCCGCCGAAGCCAAGTTCGGAGCCGTAGATGAAAAGACCGAGGATGAGATCAAGGGCTATAGCGCGGCATCGGAGAACTTCGGCAATTTCTTTGCCCAGAACTGCTTCATGGGAGCTTCGGGAACGTTGCTGATCGTCACGACATTGGTGGAGCAGGGGTATCAAGTGGATGCCTTGCAAATTGCCATGATGTCGATTCCCATAGCGGTCGTTTCCGTTCTGGTCGGTTGGGTGCATGCCATGATGCTGGACCGGAAGCTGAAAGCGAGATTCGCAGAAAGCGGGAAGAAGGAGGCCTAGTATGACGGTAAATACATTCATTGCGGAATTCTTCTATTGTATCATCGGTGTAATCTTTATCTTGGTCGGGCTGAAAACATTGCGAGATTCCAATCTTAAGACACGGATCACCACGGCGCTGTTCTGGTTCATCCTTGCGTTTACATTCATCGTCGGGCCTCATATTCCGTATTGGATCACAGGGCTGTGCGTTATCGCCATCGCAGTGTTGACGGCGTTCAACCGGGTTCATCAGAGCGCCAGCGATGTGCCGAGCGCAGAAGCGACAAGAACCAATGCGAACAAGATGGGTTATAAGGTTTTCATTCCGGCATTGAGCCTCGCTCTGGTTGCCGTGTTGGCTGCGACATTCCTCCCGTTCGGCGCGAACAATGCGATCGGAATTTCTGCTGCCGTCGCGCTGATCGTTGCATTCATCGTTACCAAAGCCCCTGCGAAATCCGCAGTTACCGATGGTTCCAGATTGATGGACAATGTCGGCACGGTCGGCATCCTTCCGCAGTTGCTCGCCGCATTAGGGGCGTTGTTTACCGCCGCAGGAGTTGGGACGGTTATCGCAAAAGGCGTTTCTGCGATCATTCCTGATGGGGCTCGCCTGATCGCCGTCGCTGTCTATTGTATCGGAATGGCGTTGTTTACCATTATTATGGGAAACGGGTTCGCTGCATTCAGCGTCATAACGGTGGGTATCGGAATTCCGTTTCTGATCATGCAGGGAGCGAATCCTGTGGTTGTCGGCGCTTTGGGACTCACCGCAGGATATTGCGGTACTTTGCTGACTCCGATGGCGGCGAATTTCAATATCATGCCGGCGGCTTTACTTGAGACCAAGGACAAATATGTCATCATCAAGGCGCAGGCACCGGTCGCCATCGCAATGTTGGTCATCCACATCATTCTGATGTACATCTTGGCTTTTTAGGCTGACAGGAGAACGAAGATGAAACTTTTATTGACTGCTTTTGATCCATTTGGAGGTGACAAAGTCAATCCGGCACTGGAAGCCGTGAAATTGGTCTCCGACAAAGTGGGTCGTGTCGAAGTGGTGAAACTGGAGGTTCCGACTGTATTCCATAGGTCGATCGAAACTGTCGAGGCCGCGATCAAGAAGCATGGTCCTGATGTCGTTCTCTGCGTCGGTCAGGCCGGTGGAAGGTTTGACATGACGCCCGAACGGGTAGCGATCAATGTAGACGATGCCCGGATCCCGGACAACGAGGGGAATCAGCCGGTTGATACACCGATTTTCACAGATGGAGATCCAGCGTATTTCTCTACCTTGCCGATCAAGGCGATGGTACAGGAGATTCGCAACGCAGGCATCCCTTCCAGCGTCTCGAACACAGCGGGCACATTTGTGTGCAATCATCTGATGTACGGTGTGCTGTACCATCTGAAAAAATCCCATCCTGGGACGAGGGGCGGTTTTATTCATGTGCCGTTCATTCCTGCTCAAGTAATCGGACGACCAAATACGCCGTCGCTTTCTCTGGAGGACATCAAACGGGGGCTTGAAGCTGCCATACTCGCAATTGAAAAGAATTCCAGTGATATCCGAGCTGTAGGAGGAAAGGAATTCTGACATGGAGTGCATGAGAATCTGGGTGTATGGAAGTTTGATGGAAGGCTTCTTCAATTATGAGAAAGCCCTTGTAGGGAAGGTTGTTTCCAGAGCAAGAAGTCGAGTAAAGGGGAGTGTGTTCCACCAGCTGGACAAAGGGTATCCAGCTCTTGTTCCTGGAGAAGGCTGGGTATACGGAGAGCTTCTTGAGCTGGCTGATTTCAACGGAACGTTGCCTGTTCTTGATGAAATCGAGGAATATTATGGTCCTGGTGACCGCAGAAACGAATATGATCGACTTCTTACGCCGGTTTTCTTGTGTGAGAGTGAAAAGTGGACGGAGGCTCATGTCTACTGGTATGGGCGTAAAGATCTGGGGACGCAGGAGAACCCTGCGGTCCCTGTTCCAAGCGGGGATTGGCGCACTTTTATGGAGATGCTCCCTCGCTAGAATGGTGAAGCCTTACGGCATGGCCGACATTTTAGAAAAATCCTGCGGGGATCATTTCAAATGATCTCCGCAGGGTGTTGTTCGAGCGACGAATATCTCCAGGATATGTTGCATCACGAATTGGGCCGCGAAAGCTCGTACAGCTTGCGCAGCCGGTCCTCGATGGCTCGATTGAGGGTGTCGACGGGGAAGTTGCCCTTCGTGTTGCGCACCCCTGCCGGTCGGTTGGTGAGGATCTGCATCCCTTCGTCGACCGTCTCGATCGGGTAGAGGTGGAACGTGCGGGCCTTGATTGCGTCCAGCACGTCATAGGGGAGGATCAGGCTGTTGATGTTCTGTTTGGGGATGATCACGCCCTGGTGCTTGGTCAATCCCATCTTCTTGCAGATGGTGAAGAACCCTGCGATTTTTTCGTTGATGCCGCCCACCGGCTGGATTTCGCCCATCTGGTTGACCGACCCTGTCACGGCGATGTCCTGACGGACGGGGATTTCCCCGATCGCCGACAGCAAGGCGAACAGTTCGGACGACGAGGCGCTGTCCCCGTCCACTTCGGCGTAGGACTGCTCGAAGCAGATGCCCGCATAGATCGACAGAGGGAACGAACGGGCGTAGCGCTTGCGCAGGTATCCCTCCAGGATCAGCAGCCCCTTGTCGTGGATCTCTCCCGACAATCCTGCCTCGTGCTCGATGTTGACGATCCCCTCGCTCCCAGGGGCGACCGTGGCGGAGATCACCGTCGGAGTGCCGAATGATGCCGCTCCCCGGTCCATCACCGCCAGGCCGTTGACCATGCCCACCTTCGTCCCCTTGAGGGAGATGATCATCTCTCCGGACGCGATCTCGCTGTTGATCCGGCTCTCCGTGATGCCCGACGCATAGTCGCGCTCGTCCATCGCCTTGACCACCATGGTCCGGTCGATGCTCTTTGCCCCGCTTTGCCTGGCCCAGTAGTCCGCTTCCTGCAGCAGGTCGCCGACGAACGACAGCTGGGTGGTCAGTTCGTTGCGCTGCTCCGCATACCATGAACTATACCGCAGCAGTTCGGCCACCGCATCGTCGGAAACGGGCAGGAGATGTTCCTTGTCGGCGGTACGTCGGATGAAGCCTATCGTGCCGCGGATGTTCACATCGTCCGCAGGCATCGAGAAATCGAACTCGGCCGACACCTTGAACAGCTTCAGGAACAAGTCGTCGTGCTCGCACAGCTTGTCGTAGGTCGTATCGCTGCCGATGAGGATCACCTTCACCGAAAGCGGCGCAGGCTGGGGCCTGATGCCGGAAGCCGGCCCTTCCGCCGATCCGTTGGAGCTATTCTGGATCACCAGCGACCCTGTGTCGATGAAACGCTTGAGGGAGTCCCACAACCCTTCTTCGGCGAGCATCTCTTCGGCGTTGATCACCATGAACCCGCCTGCCGCCTCGAGCAGCGACCCTGCCCGGATCGACAGATATGGCAGATGCCGGTCGTCGTGGATGTCGGTATGCCGATCCACCGAACCGAAGAGGTTGGCGAAGGTTGGATGCGATTCGACGACCAGCGGCCGCCAGGTGGTGTCCGAGTGATCTACCAGCAGATTGACCCCGTACCGTGAGAAAATCGAGGAATTCTTGACCTGTTCTGCGTCCATCAGGGCGAACCGGTGGGCATGGTCGCGGACATCCGTCTTGACATGGCGCAGGTGCGTGGCTACGGCGACGGTATCGAACCGTTTGGCAATCGGGGTGAGCAGCCGTTCGGCGCCTTCGTCCAGAGCTTCCACATCGATCGTCTCTCCTGCCTGTTTTTCGGCAAGCATGCCGATGACCAGGCCTTGGAGCTGGAAGGTGAATTCTTTCATCGCCGAGGCGAATGCGGCTCCTTCTCCGGGGGAGAAGATCAGCACGACGGGGCTGTCCGGTTTGGTGAAGTTATGCACATATGCGATGTCGCGGATTTTAGAGAGGTCGCCGCGCAACGGCCGGGCCGCCTGCTTCACCGCAGAAAGCCGGCCTGTACCATGGTCCCCGCTGACGAAGATATTGTAGCCGTCGCTGTCGATGGACATGCCCATGGACAGCGCCCGCAATGCCCGCGGCTGTCCGATGATCCCCGGATTGTCCGCTGCAGGCTCATGGTCCCGTACGACGGAGACCGGATAGGAAAAGACCGCATCCTCGGGCGCAAGCTCGCGGATGGTAAATGCTAAGTCACCCATGACGCTCAATATAGGTGGTGGAACAAACCCTGTCAACTCTTTATACTATCACGCATGAAATTGACTGAACTGGTACGATTCTTGCGTGAGCGTCTGGTCATGGAGCCGTTCGATGATCTGGATATCTCCCTCAACGGGCTACAAGTAGGTCCCGCCGAGCAGGAGGTGCGGCGCGTCGCCGTCGCTGTCGACGCCTGCATGGCTTCGTTCGAGGCTGCGGCCGCCTTGGACGCCGACCTGCTGCTGGTGCATCACGGCCTGTTCTGGGGGCGTCCGCTGGCCATCGCCGGCGCCCACTACGAGCGGATCAAGTTCTTGCTCGACCATGGCATTTCGCTATTCGCCGTCCATCTGCCGCTGGATGCGCACCCGCAGGTAGGCAACAATGCGGTGATGGCCCGCCTGCTCGGTCTGTCGCATGTCCGCCCGTTCGCGAAATGGAAGGGCCTGGATGTCGGCTGTAGCGGCGAACTGCCGGAGCCGGAGAACGCCGAGGCGTTGGCGAAGAAACTTGGATTCTCAGTCGCCGGCGGATTGAAGATTCTTCCGTTCGGCCCGAAAGATATCCGTCGGGTGGCGATCGTCAGCGGCGGAGCCGCAGACGATGTCTACGAAGCGATGGACGAAGGCATGGATGCGTTCATCACCGGGGAGTGCGAGCATCAGGTCTACCACGACTGCGAGGAGCGGGGGATCACGATGATCTGCGGTGGACATTACGATTCGGAGGTGTTCGGTGTGCAGGCAGTAGGTACGATGTTGCAAGAAGAGTTGGGTCTTGCCGTGTCCTTTGTTGCCATCCCTACTTCCCTGTAGTATAGTGTGGTCGATATGAGAACGAAAACTCCTGCCGGTGGTTCGTCCCCGGCACGCCGCTGGTTGCCGCTGATCCTGACAGCGGCGATTGTCATCACGGATCAGATCACCAAGGCGATCGTGGTTGCGAAGATTCCTCCGGGGACCATCGCGGCAAGCTATTTCGGCGATTTCCTGCAGATCTGGCATGTGCGAAACAAAGCGGTGGCGTTCAGCATGGGAGCCGGGTTGCCTGACGGGGTGCGTACCGTGATGTTCCTGCTTCTTCCGACGGTGGTAATGTTCGTGTTGCTGTGGATGTTGTTCTCCCGCGACATGGATTTCACTGCGTTGCAGCGCTGGGCGCTGGCAGGGATTCTCGGCGGCGGCATCGGCAACCTGCTCGACCGGTATCTCCGTCCCGACGGAGTGGTCGATTTCGTCAGCGTCAAGTTCTACGGTCTTTTCGGACTGGAACGATGGCCGACGTTCAATGTCGCCGATAGTTCCGTCGTAGTATGCGGGATCCTGTTGCTTGTTTCGCTGCTCGTATCGTTGAACGGGCAAGGCCATGGTGCGGAAGGCCCCGAAGTGTCCGGTGTTATGCATAAGAAAAAAGGAAAGGAATGATGCCTATGAACAAGAAAGCCAATACCGCCATTTTCATCGTTGTCGCTACGTTGTTGAATATTCTGCTGATGTTGGCGTTGTTCGTGCTGAGCTTCGCCTTGATCGCACGATTCGTCGATCCTGAAAGCCCGCTGGTGCCATTGTGGCTTGGTCTGGCGTTCATTGTCTCGATCGGAGGAAGTTTTCTCCTCTATTCGGTGGTCGTCAAGTTCATCTCGAAAAAATTCAACATGGAGGAGCATCTCGCTCCGCTTTGGACTTCGAAGAAGCAGAAAAAAAGACGGGAGGAGTAGGGCCTGATGCGTTTGCCGTCCGTTGCCCGGTTGCCGCGCTGTTCCTGGTTCCCGTTCTCTGACGAACCGGTGCTGTCCGGGTTGTGGTATGTACCGAAGCTCTGCGATCCGGTGTTTCTCTTTCCCGAAGAATCTCCCGATCAGAAGTGGCATCTCTTTGCGCACTCATGGCTGGGGATACATCATTTCGTCAGCGATTCTGGCATCGGCTGGGAACCGTTGAAGATGGTCGAGGTCCGTGGGCACTCTCCGTTCATCTTCATCGATCGGGGAACGTGGTATCTGCTGTATGAAAAGCATGACGCTCCGATTCCGATCATTGAGCGAGGCCGGCGGCGGGTTCCGAGGAAGGAACGCTTGAAGGCGAGCCGGATCGAAATGCGGTCTTCGAACGATCTGTTGGTCTGGAGCGAACCGCGCCTGCTGCTTGACAGCCGGGATGTTCCGTTCGCTTCCGAATATCTGGATGAGCCGCGGATCTCCCGTCCCCAGGTCATTTCATGGAATGGCGGGTATCGGCTTTATTTCGGGGCTTCCCATCTGTTGTTGCCTGATTCGAAACAGAAAGTGTCCCGGTACTTCGCCATGGCCGAATCCCAGACGTTGTCCGGCCCGTTCATTGTCGGAAACGAGGGAAGGCCGTTGCTGGAACCGTTGCCGGACGACCCGTTGCGAAATCTGGGTTGCGGTAGCATCAAAGTCGTACCCGGTTCCGATGGTTTGGCGGCGTTCCAATGCGGTGCCTATTGGGATCCCGTTGCGAAGCGAAGCGCGACGTCGATGCTGATGCTCCAGAGTTCGGATGGAATCGGTTGGTATCCGAGCGCCCGTCCTCCTGTCCTCGTTCCAGCTTCCGAGGGGTGGGCAAGTCGCTATATCATGAGTTGCGATGTCCGGTACAAGGAAGATGAGGATTGCTGGTATTGTTATTTTTCGGCGAATGGAAAGAAAGAGAATTTTCCCAGATATACTCGTGAATCATTGGGCTTGTTGCTCGGCAAGGATCCCGTTCTCAAGAAAGTGGGGGTGCTCCCAGGGTGATTGCAGGGTCGGGCGATTGTCCCATGCCAGTTGCCCGGCCATAGCCCGTCCGGCCAGTCCAACCCGACAACCACAGGTGCAATGACCCTGCAATGACCCTCATTCTTCTAGTTTGGCACTGATCAAGTTCTTTGCGGTCTTGTGAGCAAGCTTGCGCTCCCGCTTGTCCTGCTTGTCCAACTGCTTATGCGTCGTGAGCGTTACCTGTTCCACCGACCTGCCGCCGACAAACTGCATGATCGCGCATTCCGTCTCCGCAGCTCCAGTCGCCGCCGGATAGTTGATGAAACCATGCACGGTCTTCTTCGCCTCCAAGTATTGCACCGGAGTATCGGCGGAAGCCAGCGCATCGGCATAGAGCATAGCATCGTCATGTAAAGGATCATACTCGGCGGCGATGATCAACGTCGGAGGCAAACGGGAATGATCCTTGGACAGCAGCGGAGAAAAATTCGGATTCAGGATGTCCTTCGGCTCCCGCTGATAATTCTGAATGAAGAACTTCATGTCATTCGCCGAAAGTGTGGGACAATCCTTATATTGGGCATAGCTATCGGTCCGCATCCGTCCATCGGTAACCGGATATATCAGTATCTGCCCAGCGATGGCCGGACCCTTTCGATCCCGAGCGAGACGACTGACGACTGCGGCAAGATTTCCGCCGGCGCTGTCGCCGATCAGAAATATCCGGTCGGGATCCGTCTTCCAATACCGGGCGCCGTTGGCCGCCCAAAGCAACGTGTCATAGCAATCCTCGACCGCCGTAGGGAATTTATACCGGGGGGCGAGACGATAATCCACCGAAAGAACCGATGCCTGGGTCAATGCGGCAAGGCGGGCGCAAAAGAAATTGTATAGATCCATATTCCCCCAGACCCAGCCCCCGCCATGGAAGAAAATAATCAGAGGGCTGAGCCCCGTGAGGGACTTGCTCCCGCGCTTTTCAAAGAAATATCCGGTGACGACCCCATCTGTGACCGGGATGATGAACGTTTTCGAGTCGATGTTCTTCGCCGGTTTGCTGAGAAGTTTCCGTGTCACCCAATTATTCGGGATCGATATATTGTTGATCTCGTCGATGCGCTCTTCGGTCAGATCCGCCATGTTGTTGTTTGTCAGGCGTTTTGATAGCTCGATGATGCGCTTCAACTTGCGGGAAATATCATATGTTGCCATTATATGGGTATCCTATAATGGTTTGCGATGGCTTGCAAGTACGTCGAGTGTCTTCTTGCGAGTATTTTAGCACAGTGATAGGCAATCATGCAGACTATCGGACAACATATCTGAAAAAAAGACATGCGATCGGTACAAGTTGTGAGAAAATAGCAATAGGGGAATCCAGATCCGACGGAGTGTGCAACCGGCTACCGCGGGGTGTTCGACATCGGCCCAGCGGCGAGAATCTTGTCGAATTTCGAAAAGAACAGGACCGCTGTCGTACCCGCCGCCAGAATATCGGCGATCGGTTCGGCAAGGAAGACTCCGGTCATCCCCAGTTTCGTCCGGGAAAGAATCAATACCAAAGGAATCAGCAGCACGATTTTCCTCAGCAAGGCGAGGAACAACGATATCTTCGCCTGTCCCAGTGCGATGAAGCTTTGCTGGCATGCGAACTGGACGCCCATCATGAACATGCCCGCAAGGAATATGCGCATGGCCCTGACCGTCGGTTCGATCAAAACAGGATCCTTGCTGAACAAGGAGATGAAGACCCGAGGGAACAACAGCGCCGATACACACATGACGCTTGAGAATGAGAAACAACTGATGAGCAATAACTTGAACGCCTGCTTTACCCGCGCTGAATTTCCTGCTCCGAAATTGTAGGAGATGATCGGTTGCCCGCCCTGTCCCAGGCCTTGCAAGGGCATGACGATGAACAACATGACGCTGTTGACGATCGTCATGGAACCGACCGCCAGATCCCCGCCCGTCCGTTGAAGCGTGGCATTGAGGATGACCCCCACCAGACTTTCAGTCGACTGCATCACGAACGGGGAGATCCCAAGCGCCAGAACCGGGAGCATGACCTTGCGCGACGGCCGTAACTTCGACAATCTCAGTTTCAGCCGAGTCCTGCTCCCCCGCAAGAACGAGACGACCCATGCCGCCGCCACCGTCTGGGAGATGACGGTAGCCAGCGCGGCCCCTTTCACCCCCATGCCGAACGTGAAGATGAACAGCGGGTCAAGGCCGATGTTCAGCGCCGCGCCGATCAAGACCGTCATCATGGAGGTCTTGGCGAAGCCTTGCGTGGATATGAAGGGATTCAAACCGAGACACAGTTGGACGAAGAACGTACCCGCTAGATAGATCGTCAGATACTCGGTCGCATAGCCGAGCGTGTCCGAACTGGCGCCGAAGGCAAGCAGCAATGGCTTTTGGAAGGTAAGGAACAGACCTGTCAGCACAACGGACAGGAGCATCAGACTTCCGGCGCTTTGCGAAAGCAACTCCTCCGCACTGTCCAGCTTCCCTTCTCCCATCTTGATCGCCGCCAGCGGAGCTCCTCCCATTCCGATGAGGGAACTGAAAGCCGAAATCAGCAGGATGAGGGGGAATGTGACGCCGACGCCGGTCAGAGCCATCGCTCCGGTTTCCGGGATGTGCCCGATGTAGATGCGGTCGACGATATTATACAACGTGTTGACGATCTGGGCGCTTATCGCGGGGAGCGCCAGGCGAAGGAGCAACTTTCCTACCGGCTCGGTCCCCATTTCTGTCTGTTTCGGATTCATATTGGACAAACTAGTTTTCCCGACGAGTTTCGTCAAGTCGTATCGTCCTCCCCTGGTGCGAGGGTACGAACGAAGCTGAAAAAGTCGCTGGCCGGATGATTTTTCCAGTTGCTTAAGAAAACTCCGCTCGGTTATACTTTCGCTATGAGTAACGAAGTGATGATTGTTTCCGGCTCTCGGTATGGATATGGCTTCATCCCCGAACAGTTCCTCCCAGAAGGAACGGATGAATATTATCTGCGGAACATCCAGGCGAAGTCCGCCGATCGGCGCTGGAGGCATCTTCGTTCAGGTGAAATCGAGCTGCTGGTCAAGAACGCAAATTCCTGCGACGACTGGGACGACATTCTTGTGCAGGATCCGTTTGATCCCACGAGGATCTCCCGCAACAGTTTCCATGGACTGGTTCGCATCGGCGCCGTGCAGGACGGACTGCTCAAGTACCATGATTTCACGGTTCCGGAGGGGATTACCGGTTGTAGGATTATTTCGACGGATATCGGCGACCATTGCGCCATCCACGATTGCGCATATATCAGCCACTATATCATCGGAGATCGAGTGATCCTCCACCGAATCGACGAGATGCAGACGACCGACCATGCCAAGTTCGGCGTTGGAGTGGTCAAGGAGGGCGAGGATCCTTCCGTCCGTGTCACGATCCATGTAATGAACGAGGCCGGCGGCAGGGCCGTGGCTCCGTTCGACGGCATGATCTGCGCCGATGCATGGCTTTGGGCGGCGTATCGGGACGATGAGCCGCTGATGCGACGGTTCCAGGAAATGACCGACCGAAGTTGCGATCTGCGCCGCGGATGGTACGGCAAGGTCGGTGATGGCTCGGTGCTCAAGAGCTGCGGGATCATCAAGGATGTCATGTTCGGGCCGGCTTCCTATGCCAAAGGTGCCCATAAGCTGAAGAACCTGACGATCCGTTCCACGGAACAGTCTCCGACGCAACTGGGGGAGGGCATCGAGCTGGTCAACGGGATCATTGGTTCCGGGTGCCATATCTTCTATGGCTGCAAAGCCGTCAGATTCATCATGGGAGACAATTCGAACCTCAAGTACGGCGCCAGGTTGCTCAACTCGATCCTTGGCGACAACTCGACCGTCTCCTGCTGCGAGGTCCTGAACAATCTGGTTTTTCCCGGACACGAACAGCATCACAACAATTCGTTCCTCATCGCTTCGCTGGTCATGGGGCAATCCAACATGGCGGCGGGCGCGACAGTGGGGTCGAACCACAACAGCCGTGGCAACGACGGCGAGATCGTCGCCGGTCGCGGGTTCTGGCCGGCCCTGTCCAGCACATTGAAGCATGACAGCAAGTTCGCCAGTTTCACGCTTCTGGTCAAGGGCAACTATCCTGCGGAACTGAACATCCCCCTGCCGTTCTGTCTGCTGTCGGACAACACTTGCGACCACCGCCGCGAACTGATGCCGGCCTATTGGTGGATGTACAATATGTATGCGCTGGAGCGCAACAGTTGGAAGTATACGGCTCGCGATCGTCGGAAGCGGATCGTACAGCATGTGGAGACCGACTATCTTGCGCCGGATACCGCACAGGAAATGCTCCAAGCGCTGGACCTGCTCCAACGATGGACGGCCCAGGCCTGGTGTAGGATCCATGGCGTCGACCCTGATGCAATGGAACCGAGCGAACTCTCCCGGAAAGGATTCGAATTGCTTTCCGAACATCCCGACGAGGTTTCCACGATGGAGGTTGTCGGCGAGAATCTGGAAAACACCATATATCCGGTCAAGATACTAAAGCCCGCGGAAGGGTGGCGATCCTATCGCGACATGCTGCTCTACTATGGGGTGAAGAGCGTGGGCCGATGGTGTGTGGATTCCGGCATGACCCTCAGTCAATTCCAGCGAGAACACGCCACGACGAAGCCGTCAAGCCCATGGCTCAATCTCGGCGGGCAGCTGGTTCTCGAACGCAAGGTGCAGCAACTTCGTCAGGATATCCGTTCCGGACGAATCTCCACTTGGCGGGAGGTTCACGATCAGTACGAGCTGTGGTGGAAGGAATATCCATGCGACCGCGCTTGCGATGGTCTGCAAGTGCTTCGGAGCTTGCTCGTTGTCGATTCCATCGACCCGCCGACATGGGCTTCCCTTACGCAGGAGGTTCGCCGGATCCGAGCCTATGTCGAGGATCAGGTCCTCAGAACGAAGCAGAAGGACTACGACAACGCATTCCGGGAGATCACCTACCGTAGCCTGGCCGAACGCAACGCCGTTCTCGGGCGTGTAGAGGACAATCCGTTTATCGCAGAGGCAAAACGCCAGAGCGAGGATCTGTTCGCCGTTCTGGATGCCGTCCAGCTCGGTTAGTCTCACCCGCCCAGCCTTGGTCGTACCATGGCATTCTCTCAGCGACAAGCCCTTCGACAAAAGCGCCGGCGCCATCTGCCGAGGGGCTTTTTGTTGACTCAGTCCCAAGAGCCGAGGTGTCTGTCTGATGGATCCTCTGCTTTGGACGCGCTTTCCGCCCTGCAAACGGCACCATACCCGGTACCTGAATTTTTTGCTCTGGTTTTTTGCGTTGCTTTCCGGAAAGCTATAAAAAAGACCGCCGGATACCCATGCTCGGTCCGACGGCCTCCACAACTTGCTCTGGCCACGCTCGAAAGCAGAAAACTGAAACTCTTCTGCATTCGCTCCTGCCCATCCTAGGCGAGGACGCGCATTCTGTCAGCTGCAGGAATCGTTTCTTTCGGACCAGCGTCGGCCAGCTTCTCGCCGAACGTCATCTCGGCGATCAACCTCCACGTCTTGGGAAGATTGAAGACCCCCGCCACTTTTTCATCGATCAACGGATTATAGTGCTGCAAGTTCGCTCCGAGGCCGAGATCTTCGAGCGCCGTCCACAATGCGAACTGGAGCATGCCGTTCGCCTGATCGGCCCATGGCTTGAAGTTAGCCGCGAAAGAAGGGAAATTCGCCGCGAACCCATCGGTGACGGACGTATCGTCAAAGAACATGATCGTTCCGTATGCAGCCTTGAAGCCATTGATCTTCTCTTCGGTCGGACCGAACTTGCCCGCCGGAACGATCTGCCGGAGCGTATCCATCACGATATCCCACAACTGGTCATGCTCTTTGCCGAACAGGACGACCAGACGGGCGCTCTGGCTATTGAACGCCGACGGAACGGCAGTGAACACCTCTTCGATCTTCTTGACGATGGAATCCTGGCCAACACTGGGGTTTTTGCCAAGGGCATATATCGACCGACGCTGTTTGATAGCCTGTACAAATTCACTCATTGTATTTCTTCTCCTTACAAATCCCAAGTCCTTGATGATGCGCCGCTGAATGAAAATCCATCCGCATGCGACTCCTTGACTTGTCGCTTCTATTTTCCTATGAGACCAATATGTTAAAAAAATCGATAACCGGCTACTGAAAGGACGCGATATTATCGTCCATCTTCACAAATTTGTTCAGGAGGGGAGTCCAGGACCGACGGATCGGCTAGATACCGGCGGAATAGCTTCAGCGCCGAGGCGAAATAGAACCCGTCGCAGATCCTTTCGTCGGTGACGAACGTGTAATCGACGAACTTTCGCTTCACCACGAGCCCCGCATCGGTCAGATGGTTTGTCGTCCGTTTCGAACCGAACGCCATGAATACCGGCACATTGCCGAAATTATACAGATGATGATGAATCGGCGGGATTCCCAGCGAAGCCATCGATGTGATGAACAGCGACCCATGGAACGGGCTGACGTTGACGATTCCCATCGGAAGCATGTTGAAGTAGTCCAGCGTCTTCAGCAGCCAGATGGAGAATTTCTTCATCATCCCCGGAATATGGTTGATGATCTTCGCCGTACCGTCGAAGTCGGTCTCCTGCGTATCGAACGTAGTGTGGAGCACCTCGCTGAACCGTCTGTAGACATCTGTGGCGGTATCGCCGGGCTGGAACGTCACCTTGATCGCCGTCCCTGTCTCGTTGATATCCATTTTCCGTTTGACGATCATGTTCACGACGATGCCGTCGCTCCTCGCATAGATCTTCTGCCCTGATATGAATCGATTGATTCTCGGTCGCTGCGACACCAGCCTCACGTACGCCGCGAGCAACACATGGGTGATTCCGAAACCTTCCAGCCCGTCGTTCCGTTTCTGATGGACGAACCTATCCACCGCCGAGCTTTCGAAGCAATCGCTGATCAAGTTCTGCGAGTCATTCCTCGTGACCATGATATACGGAATCAGCGCTTCCATCGGAGCGACGGACCGCACCCGCCAACCGTCTTTCCTGTCTCCCCGTCGCCTGCGCCGGAATCGGACTTGTTCCGGATACCGCTCCTGTGTCTGTACCATGTCGATGTTCGGCCTCCTCTCTTTTCAAGTTTCCATGATACAGCATAATTGTAAAAACACGAATTTATTTTACAATTGAACGGAGCGCTCCTTGCCATGCCTCCTGGATCGATACGCGTCAGAAACATCGGCGGCAGGTCGTTCTCTTGACCGGAACCTCCATGAAGCCCATGCCTGTACCAAGACCGCGCAATGACCGCACAACGCCCCTACAAAGCCCCCTCGCAATGACCCTGCCATGACCCTCACCTTAACAAGCGAGGGTTTTGGCTTGTTCGAACTCGGCCTGCATGCGCGCGCTCGGAGGAGGTGTGAGCAGAGAAACCACGATGATCGCCACGGTGGAGACCAGGAACGCAGGAAGCAACTCGTAGATGCCGAACACGCCTCCGATCGGACGGATCAGCAGCTTCCAGATGAAAACCATCGCCCCGCCGGCGAGCATGCCGGCGATCGCGCCTTGGCGATTGACTCGCTTCCAGAACAGACTGAACAACATGATCGGGCCGAACGTCGCGCCGAAGCCCGCCCATGCGAAGCTGACGATCTTGAAAATGACACTCTGTTCATCAAGCGCCAGCAAGGCGCCGAAGATCGCGATCAGGATCAGCACGATGCGGCTGACCCACATGACCTGCTTGTCGGTGGCGTTCTTGCGGAAGATGCCCTGATAGAGATTCTTGGAGAATGCCGAGGAAGCGATCAGCAGATAGGAATCCGACGAACTGATCGTCGCGGCGAGGATGCCCGCCATGACCATGCCCGCGAACAGCGGATGCATCAGCGAAGTGGCGAGAATCGAGAAAATGTTCTCGGACGCGGAGGATGTCAGCAAAGCCGTTGGATACAACGCCCGGCCGACCAAGCCGATGGCGACTGCGGCGAACAAGGAAATGACCACCCAGATTGTGCCGACACGCCTGCTCTTGGTCAGTTCATCGCATTTGCGGATCGCCATGAAGCGAAGCAGGACCTGTGGAACCCCGAAGTATCCGAGCCCCCACGACATAGTGGAGCCGATGGTGATGAACCCGTACGCGCCCGCAGCACCGAAGACAGGCGCGCCGTTCGCAATCTGCTGAACGCCGTTCGCATCGGTGGCGGGACTGGCGATCGCAAAGAATTCCAGGAAGCCGGGAATGCTCCGCAGATTCGACAGAACTTGGTCGAGCCCGCCGGCTGCGATGGTGCCGAACGTCAGGACCAGAACCAGGGAGACGATCATGACGATCGCCTGGAGGAAGTCGCTGGCGCTTTCGGCGAGGAAACCGCCAAGGAACGTGTATATCACCACGAACGCCGCCCCCGCGATCATCATCAGCGTATAGTCGGCACCGAAGAGCGTCGAGAAAAGCTTGCCGCAGGTGACGAAGCAGCTCGAAACGTAGACACAGAAGAACACTAGGATCAGGATGGACGAAATGCCCATCAGGACCTTTTTGTCCTCATGGAAACGGTTGCTGAAAAAGTCCGGGATCGTGATGGCGTTGCCGGCTATCTGCGAATATCGACGCAACCGCTTGGCGACGAACAGCCAGTTGATGTAGGTGCCGATCGCCAGACCGATGGCGGTCCATACCGCGTCGGCAAGACCAAGCCAGTAGGCGACCCCCGGCAGTCCCATCAGCAGCCATCCGCTCATATCGGACGCTTCGGCGCTGAACGCGGCGACCCATGGCCCCAGCGAGCGTCCGCCGAGATAGAAGTTCTCGGAGTTCTCATTGGCACGCTTGGCAAAATAGACTCCGATACCGATGATGACCGAAATATACAGTATCATCGCAATCAGTACCTGTGCTGATGCAGTCTGCATGGCATCTCCCCCTCTTTCCTGATAAGTCGTTTCTCTCCATTAGTACAAAAATGGAGAGGAATTGCAAGAATCATTACCAGAAAAAATGTATAATTATGCAAGAAATATCCATTCTGAAATGATTCGTACCATACAGTCGGAAAAGTTCAGAACCGAGGACCGAAGGCCGTTCGCAAGACCGACAATTCTCCGACCTTCGTGGATCGGTTAGTACAAAATGATTATAATTATATATATAATATATAGTTGTTATTTTTCTTGACATGAGTTTCGTCATCACTATACTGAGGAAGGAATGAGTTAGTACAAAACCAGACAAACCGAGGTGGCACGCATGACGCATCCGCGAAGGACGAGATTGATTAATTCGTCACGAGTCATTTATCGACTGTGGCTAGAGGATCAGCTCAGCCGCGCCGACCTTGCGTCGCGGCTGGGACTGAACAAATCCTCCATCTCGAATATCGTCAACGGGTTGCTGGAACGGGAGATCGTGCAGGAGAACACGATGCTGGATTCCAGTCCGAAAGGGGGGCGTCGTGCCATCGGGCTGACGCTGAACAAGGAATACTTCATGGTCATCGGCATGGAGATTCGTTCCGATTCATATACCGCCATCGCCATCGATCTGGATGGCGACGTGCTGTTCTCCGAGACAGAGCCGAAAGGATTCACCGCTTGTAGCTTCGATGAAGAAATTTCCGCGCTGATCGAATCGCTCTGTCGGCGGCTTGCATCCCTGCGCCGTCATCTGCTGGGAGTCGGCATCGGATTCTCCGGGATCATCGACGGCGAGAGCCAGATCATCAACCGTTCCGTATCCTTGGGATTCCGGCAACCGTTCGACTTCAAGACGGAAGTCGCTTCCCGGTTTCCGTTTCCAGTCTTTCTTGAGAACGATGCGAACTGCGGAGCCTGGGGGGAGATGGTCTTCCAGAAGAAGCGGGAGTTGAAGAATTTCCTGTTCATCCTGATCGAGTTCTGGAAACAATATGAAGCGCTGTCCGATCAACCGCAGCCGACGATCGGGCTGGGGTTCGGGCTCAACGGGAAGATATACCACGGCAGCAGCGGACAGGCGGGCGAGTTCAAGAGCATATTCAATCGCGACGCATTCTCGTCGAAGCAAGTGGCGTTGCCCGCCGGAACGTCCGTGATGCAAAGCGAGACCGCCTTGCGGGACTATATCCAGGAGATTTGCGAGAACATCGCGTTCCTGATCAATACGTTGGATATCGAGCAAGTGTTCATCGGGGGCAATATCGAGCCGTTCAAGTCGTTCATGCCGCAGATGCTCCGGATGGCGATCGAGGGCAACTCCCTGGAGCATAGTGCGGCTCATTGCCAGATCCAGTTTTCATCGTTGGGATACCAGGCGGTGTCGTTCGGTGCCGCCGCATTGATCATCGACCGCGTATTGATGCATATCGAACCGTTCTCCGACGATGTCGCCAGCCAATCGTCCCGGTTGTCCCATCTTTTGTCCGATGCATGAATCCTTCATCTTGGAGGAATCAAAATATCTCGGTTGAGGAGGCTTCTATGAAAACGAAACGGTTGTTCGTATTGTTTTCCATTTCGTTGCTCCTGGTCCCCATGCTGGTATTCGCAGCCGGAGCCGCGGAGCAGTCCGGGGGCGGGCAGGATGGAGTGATCACGCTGTCCGTATATCATTATCTGGATCAGACGGACAAGACTACAGCCCCGAATTTCCAGTATCTGGTCGATGTGTTCGAGAAGGAGAATCCTGGCATCAAGCTGAATTTTGAATATGGTTACGGGGAATCGTTCCATGACAAGCTCCAGACCATGGCGATGAGCGGGCAACTTCCCGACATCATCCTGCTGTATCCCGGAGAACGGACCAGCCAGGTGACATCCGCCGGTCTGGTGAAGGATCTGCGACCGTATCTCAAGGGGCATGAGGATGAGTTCGCCGATATGGCGATGCAGCCGCAAGGTGCGAACGGCGAGATCTGGGAACTGCCGGAGGATATTTCCGTAACTTCGATCATGTACACCAACAACAGACTTCTGAAGGAGTTGGGGCTGACGGTTCCGAAGACGTACGAAGAATTGCTCGCGCAGGGGCCGATCATTCGTGCCGCCGGGCTGATCCCCCTTTCCATCGCGAACAAGGATGCCTGGCCGATGCAGTCCTGCCTGGCGGGGATGCTGGTCGAGCGTACCTGCGGCATGGAATGGTTCGACAAGGCGCTTTCCGGAGAGGCGAGTTTCAGCGATCCTGAATTCGTTCGTGCGATGGAGATCATCAAGGAACTGTACGACAAGCAGATGTTCTCTCCGGGAACCAATCAGCTCGCCTATGGACAGGGGCTCGATGATTTCGTCAATGAGAAGGCCGTGTATCTGATCGACGGAGGTTGGACGGTCAACAACATGGTCGGCGAACTTTCCGATGCGCAGAAAGAGTACGTGAGTCTGGAATCGTTCCCCGACATCCCTGGACAGAAGGGACAAAGCCGGTCCGCTTCCGCGACTGCCGGACAGGGATTCGGCATGAACGCCAAGCTCGACGAACGGAAGGCTGAGGCGGCCTGGAAATGGATCTGGTTCTATTCAGGACCGGAAGGCTCGGCGATCCGCCAGCGGTTCGGCCGTCTGCCCGCATACAACCTCGACGAACCCGAGGATGCGGATCCCATGATCAAGAAACTGATCGCTTATGCGGGAAGTGTCCCCATGGGATACGTCATGGATTCCGTCATCGCGGCCGAACCGATCGGAACGTTCAACATCAACTTGCAGAACATGATGTTCGGAACGATGACCCCTCAGGACGTCGCTACGGATCTGGAGCGGATGGTCGAATCTGTCGGTCGGTGACCGACGGTCGGCATATGGGCATCGTGGCGTGCGGTTTCTCTTTCTCAAGGAGAGAGGAGGGACCGCCCGCCGTCTATTTTGAAAAAAGGAAACTGACATGACGTTCTCCCGACAGAAGCATCTGAGCTATTGGGCGTTTGTCCTTCCCGGATTGTTGGTGTTTGTGGCGATCATCATCTTCCCGGTGGTCTTCAGCCTCTCGTTGAGTTTCACCACATGGAAAGGATATGGCTCTCCGACGTTCATCGGCATGGAGAATTATGCGAAGATATTCGCGGATTCCGTATTCCTCCATTCCTTGAGGAACAATCTGCTGATCGTCGCTATCTCGGTGTTCGGCCAGATTCCGCTCGGATTCCTGCTTGCGTTCCTGCTGTATCGGAAGGTCGTCCGGCATGGGGCGTTCTATCAGACGATGATCTTTCTTCCGATCACGATTTCTCCTGTCGTCGTGGCATTGCTGTGGAATCAGATATTCTCATCATCCGGAATCATCGTGACCATCGTGCGCGCAGCGACGAAGAATCCCCAATATGTCATGGAAATATTCGAGGACAAGAGCTTGGCGATCGTTCCGATCCTCTTCGTCTTGCTATGGATGCACACCGGCACATACATGATCATCTATTATGCGAATCTCCAGAAGATGACTCCTTCGGTTCTGGAGGCCGCGCAGCTCGACGGCGCGAGCGAGGGGCAGATGTTCGCCCACATCATTTTGCCGAGCATGGTAGGAACGATCGCAACGACGGCGATCTTCGCCATTTCCGGAAGCCTGAAGGCATTCGACCTGATCTATGCCATGACTGGCGGCGGGCCGGCGCATTTTACGGAAGTCATCGCCATCTACATGTATGTCAACACGTTCAAATACTATAAGTACGGCTTCGGCAGCGCTGTGTCGATCGTCATCGTCGTACTCGCTGTCGGTCTGATCCTGCTGTTGCAGTATATCAGCGGAAAGATCGAACGGAAATTCGAATAGGGGGATGGGATGAAACGATATTCGACTGTCGGAAAAGTGCTTTCATATCTGTTGATGATTTCATTCACCGTCCTGACCGTGGTCCCGCTGGTCTGGATGATCCTCAGCGCGTTCAAGCCGCATGCCGAGATCGTCCGGCATCCGCTCATGCCGCCGCTTTCCTGGTATTTCGACAATTTCGTCCTGGCATGGACGCAAGGGCATCTCGGGATCTATTTCCTCAATAGCATCTTTTATTCGGTCGTCGCGACCGTGGTCACCGTCCTGCTGGCGCTCAGCGGGGGCTATGCCTTGTCGAAATTCTTCTACCGAAGCGGCAAGTTCATCTACATGCTGTACACGCTGGGGCTTCTGATCACCGTGCATTCGGTCATAGTTCCGTTGTTCATCATGGAGACAAGGCTCGGCATCTCCAACACCCGGCTGGGCGTGGTGCTGCCGTACATCGCGTTCGGGCTGCCGTTCCAGGTGTTTCTATCGACTACGTACATCAAGGGTATTCCGGATTCGATCCAGGAGTCTGCGATCATCGACGGAGCGAACTACTTCCAGATATTCTGGAGAATCATTATTCCGGTGGCTACTCCGATCATCTCGACGATGTTCATCTATACATTCCTTGGGAACTGGAACGAGTTCATTCTGGTGCTGACGCTGACCAGCGAGCTGTCGATCAGGTCGCTTCCTGTCGGTATCAACAGCTTCGCCGGCGGGATGTCCCGTGACTATGGCCTGCAGTTCGCGGCGCTGGTCATCGGAACGGTGCCGATGATCATCTTCTATCTGATTTTCAGAGACAAGATCGCCCAGGGTTTCGCCGCAGGGGCGACGAAGGAATGAAAAGGAATCAACAGACATGAAGCCGCTTCTTCCCATTATCCCGTATCCTTCCCAGGAAGTCCGGAGGCTTCCCGGTCTGTTCCTGCTGTCCGATCCGCTTGCCGTATCGGTTTCTTCCGACTGGTCGGGGCAGGAGGCAGATGCGTTTCTGTCGCTTGTCGGGGAACTGCTGTCGGTCCGGACGGTCCGGGTTCCGGCCGAAGGGAACCGGGCGGCGATCCGCATCGGCCGGCGCATGTCGCCTATGAACGACGAGGGGTATGCGCTTGATGTCGGGACGGAAGGAATTTCGATCGAGGCGATGGGGAGTTCCGGAGTTCTCTATGGATTGCAATCGCTGCGTCAGCTGAAGACGGCGTATGCCGATGGCGTGCCCTGCTGTCATGTGGTGGATGAACCGATGCTCCCCTGGCGGGGGTTCATGCTGGATGTGGCGCGGACTTTCTGTCCGTTCGACGATCTGCTGCGCATCGTGGATATTCTTTCGGGCCTCAAGCTGAACATGCTCCATCTGCACTTGAGCGATGACCAGGGATGGAGATTTCCCGTGGACGGATATCCTGCGCTCGTGGAGGGAAGTGGACATGACTGGTATACGAAACAGCAGTTGCGCGATCTTGTCTCGTATGCGGCGCGACGACATGTATCGATCGTACCGGAGATCGACATGCCGGGGCACGTGCTTTCGGCGCTTGTCGAATATCCTCGGTTCAGTTGTTCCGGAGGTCCGTTTTCGCTTCCCACGGGGGAGGGAATTTTTTCCGATATCCTGTGCATTGGAAATGATGACGCCATTGCATTCGCAAAGACAGTCGTAGCGGAGGTGTGCGAGGTGTTCCCCGCGCCGTTCATCCATCTTGGAGGGGATGAGATTCCTCTGCAAGCCTGGCGGTCGTGTCCGAAATGTCAGCGGCGCAAACTGTCGCTGGGACTTGCGGACGAGCGTGCGCTTCTACGATGGTTCTGCAATGAGATCGCTCGGTATGCCCGGCAGTTCGGCAAACAGGTGATTCTGTGGAGCGACTATATCGACGGCGGGTATGTGCCGTACATCCTGCCCCAAGTCTGGAATCCATTGGTCGGCCGGGGGAAGGAAGATAGGCTTCCGCATCCTGCTATCTACAGCGAATACTTCCATACCTACCTTGATATGGGGCATGATCTGGTTCCGTTGCGCAATGTATATGGGTATGGAAAAATGCTTCGGTCCATGGCGCACGCAAATGGAGACGACGCAGTCGTCGGTGCCGAGCTGCTATTGTGGACGGAATATGTCACGACCCGGGAGGATCGTGATCTTCATATGTTTCCGAGGTTATTGGCCGGAGCCGAGGCGTTCTGGACGGATTTCCGGCGAGCGGACTACCGTCGGTTCCTGCGCATCGTCGAGCAATACGCCGCTTCCTATTTCCCCGATATCTCGATCGTGCTCCGAACCCAATGGGATCCTCCGCTTCCGATACGGCTGGTCAGCCGATGGAAGCGGTGGCGACGGGTCAAGCGCAACAGCACCCAAGCGGGAATCGTGCTGTGATCGTCGGGTGCAATGGCAAAACTGTAGAGCGCGCGTGCGCATGGGCACATGGTCACCGAGTTGACGTCAGTGCTTTCTTGCACGCTTGTAGCGAATTTCGCACCATGCCCTCGATCGCCTGGTCGGTATGGAAGGCCATGTGGGGCGTAAGAATGACATTGGGATAGGATCGCAACAGCAACATCTGCCTGTTGGTCAGAGGAGTGGTCTTGCAGTCGTTATAGTACAGTCCTTTTTCGTTCTGTACCACGTCCAGTGCCGCGGCACCGATTTTGCCGGTCTCGATTGCTTCGATCAATGACGTTTGGTCGATCAAAGAACCTCTTGCAGTGTTGATGAGAACTATGCCGTCTTTCATTCGTCCGAATTGCTCGGCTCCAAGCAGGTATGTGCCGTCGTCGGTCGCCGGGACATGCAACGTGATGATGTCGCTCCGTTGCAGCAGTTCTTCCAGCGGTACATAGTCGGCAAGTTTTTCGATTTCCGCATTCGGATAAATATCGTTTGCCAATACCGTACAACCGAACCCTCGAAGAAGACAAATCACTGTCCTTCCCAATCTCCCCGTGCCGATGACGCCGACAGTTTTTGAATGGAGTTCCGTTCCGGCAGTGCCTGCAAGTGAAAAATCCTGGACGGCACTTCTGGCGGTGATCAATTTCATCTTTCTCAGGCACATGAGCATGAGCATGACGGTGTATTCTGCCACGGAGTAGGGGGAGTAGCTGACGTTGCCCACGCCGATTCCTATGTTTTGTGCCGCCTGCATGTCGATGTGTTCGAAGCCGATGGTCCGGGTGGAGATGTAGCGGATGCCAAGTACATGGAACTTCTCGACCAATTGTGCGTCGACTGGGGTCGTGACGATGCTTATGGCGTCTGCTCCCCGCGCTTGTTCGGCTGTGGCAGCAGTGGGCGGTACGTTGGTCGTCTCTATGTCGATTCCGAGCTCCTTCGCGTATGTTTCAAAAAGCGGGACTTCTTCAGATCGGACGGAATATGCGAATACTTTCACGGCTGGCTCCTCCGGTTGATTGCTGTTGTCCATACTATATCGCCGATGGACGATGCGTGGCTATGCCCTTTTGCGTACTCGGTCATGATGGGGGGCGGCCCTTGTCGGGATCCTCTGGAGATTCGCTTGTAGTTTCCGTATGTACGGGTGATAATTGGGGTGGAATAAACTATTAGCCAGGAGGTCTGTATGAATTATTCCGTTCCCGTATCGAGTATCATCATGATGTACGTTGTAGTCGTATTCTCGTTCGCGTTGCCTGTCGTGGCTGTCGTGTTCATACGCAAAAAGTGGAAAGCCGACTTCTTGCCCCTGTGGGTCGGCGCTGTCGTGTTCGTCTTGTTTGCAATGGTCCTTGAACGGCTGGTCCATTCCATTGTGCTTGGTTCCTCCGCAGGTGCGACAATCACCGGCAATGTCTGGTTGTATGGCCTCTATGGCGGCCTGATGGCCGGACTGTTCGAGGAGACCGGCAGGTTCGTGGCGTTCCGTACCGTGTTGAAGAAGAAGCTGGGAAAGGATCAGGATGCGCTGATGTACGGTGCCGGTCACGGCGGAATCGAGGTGATCCTGATTCTTGGCGTGACGATGGTCAACAATCTTGTCTATGCGGCTATGCTCAACGGAGGGACGGCCGCCGATGTCCTGGCCACGCTCGATGCGCAGAAGCAGGCGACGTTGCAGGCGGCGTTCATGCAGCTGTCCACCACTGGCGCGGGTGTCTATGTGTTCGGCATGATCGAGCGGGTGGCGGCCTTTGCCCTGCATATGGTGCTGTCCGTCCTGGTGTGGTTCGCGGCGAAGAATTCAAAGGATTGGTATCTGTTCGCCGTGGCGATTGTAATCCATTTCATCGTGGACATGGCGGCCGTGGTCCTCAATGCAAGCGGGGTGTCCGTCGCACTGATCGAGCTTGTCGTTATTGTCATGGTCGCCCTTTCCGTTTGGTATGCGTTGCGGGTGTGGAAGTGCAGGAAGATTTCGAAATAATGTTTTTCGCATTCGTTCGATAATCCGATGAAGCTTCTCTGTCTTGCTGATGCTCCATATTTTGATACATACAGTGGATATTATCAATATCATGAAGATATTGTGGGGGATGTTGTTGTTAACGGACCAGTTGCGAGTATTTTCTTAGAGTACAAATTCCAATTTTAATTTGCTCAGTGCAAAAACTGGGGGAATGAGGTTTGTAGTATGGTCTTCTTCAAGCATCCATACGCTTGAAGAAGAAGTATTCGTTATCGGTGCAACCGTTGGTTGCCCTTGGTGACCTTCGCGAGGTAATTCGCCCCCTCCTGCTTGTGTCGAGTTTTTTTAGATAGGGGGGCTTGCCGCCCCCACTTGATAATGCTATCCAACTCACTATCCTTATCCCAATATTTTAATATCGCCCCCAAAAAGACCGGTATCCTTCATCGGCAAGGGCTGTCCCCGAAGCGACCTTCAGGAACAGCCCAGACCGTATGCTGTTCCGGGCATTACAGCAGTTCCCCGAAACGCCGGATGAACACCTTCTTCACGATGGTGACCAGTACCATGTAGAGCAGAACCGTCAGTGCCAGCCATGCAAAGAATACTCTCGGCAACGGGGCGAGCCCGATCGCCGCTCCCACCGTTGTGAAAGGAATCGCGGTCAAGACTGCGATCCCGCTGAAGGTGAGCAACGTCACCGGTAGCGAAGCCCTGCTCTGGATGAACGGAATTTTGGAAGTCCTGATCATATGGATGACCAAGGTCTGGCTCCACATCGATTCGACGAACCATCCCGCCTGGAAAGTCGCGATAAACAGACGCTGGCTTGCAGGATCGGAAATCTGATGGAAATGCAACCCTCCGCAGACGGCCGGACAGATGATGAAATACATGAGCGCATACGTAGTGATATCGAAGACGCTACTGGTCGGCCCGATCCAGAGCATGAACTGGCCGATGTTCGATGCATCCCACTTTCTCGGCACTTTCAAGAACTCCGCATCTACATTGTCCCAGGGAATCGCCGTACAGGAAAGATCATAGATCAGATTGAGCAGAATCAAATGGATGCTCATCATGGGCAGGAACGGTAGGAATGCGCTCGCGATCAGTACGCTGAACATGTTGCCGAAATTCGAACTTGCCGTCATCTTGATATACTTGATCATGTTCGCATATGTCTTGCGCCCTTCGACGATCCCTTTCTCGAGCACCATGAGGTCTTTTTCCAAGAGGATGACATCGGCGCTTTCCTTCGCGATATCGACACCGGAATCCACGCTGATCCCGACATCGGAAGCCTTCATCGCCGCTGCATCGTTGATCCCGTCGCCCATGTACCCGACACTATGTCCATTCTCCCGCAACGCCGCGACGACACGTGTTTTCTGCGCTGGAGAAAGTTTTGCATAGACATGTACTGTTTCCACTCGTTTGCGCAACGCCTTTTCATCCATGCCCTCCAGATCGGATCCAAGAAGGATCCGCTCAACAGGAATGCCCACCTGACGGCAGATGTACCGTGTGACATGATCGTTGTCACCCGTGAGGATTTTTGTTTCGACTCCATGAGTAGCCAATGCCTGAATGGCCGCTGCCGTAGACTCTTTTGGGGGATCAAGGAAAGCGAGATATCCCATCAGAACCATATCCGATTCATCCGCGATGCTGAACACGCCGACCGTCGAAGGATTCGTTTTCTGGGCGACGGCGATGGCACGCATCCCCTGTTCGTTCAAATGCTTCACGTTCCTGAGAATCATCGCTCTGATATCATCGGTCAGTTGCTGCACCTCGCCGCAATACTCCGCGAACGAACAGATCGCAAGCATCTCTTCGACAGCTCCTTTCGTGATCATCTGTGTCTTCCCGTTCTGGACCACTACGCTCATTCTGCGACGTTCGAAATCGAAAGGAATTTCATCCACTTTCGTATATTTCCTCGCAAGATCGCGCAACTCAGGAAGACGTTCGCTCTCGAAGCTCATTCGCTCGATGATCGCGACATCCAACAGATTCTTCAGCCCCGTCTGATAATAGCTATTGAGGAACGCATGCCGCAACACCCGCATGTCTTCTTCCCCATTGATATTGAAATGATGCTGCAGAACGATCTTGTCCTGGGTGAGCGTGCCGGTCTTGTCCGTGCACAGGATGTCGATCGAACCAAGATTCTGAATTGAATTGAGATTCTTGATGATGGTTTTTTCCTTCGACATCGCGACGGCACCCTTCGCGAGACAGGTCGTGACGATCATCGGCAACATTTCCGGCGTCAGCCCTACGGCGATCGAGACCGCGAAGAGGACCGCTTCCATCCAGTTGCCTTTCGTCATGCCGTTGATAAACAGCACGACGGGAACCATCACGAGCATAAATCGTATCAGCAGCCAGGATACGGAATTCACCCCCTGTTCGAAGCTTGTCTTCGACGCTTTCCCAGTGGCACTTTTCGCCAGCGCTCCGAACATTGTGTCGTTTCCCGTCGCAATGACGATCCCCTGCGCGATGCCACTTACCACGGTACTGCCCATGAAAGCCAGATTGGGATATTCGGTCAGAGTCCGGCATGCTTCATCGGCGGTAGTCGAGACCTTCTCGATCGGTTCGCTTTCTCCTGTGAGCGCCGATTGGCTGATGAACAAGTCTTTTGAGAAGACAATGCGCATGTCCGCGGGAATCATATCTCCTGCCGCGAGATGGACAAGATCCCCCACGACTACTTCCTCCAACGGAATTTCCTTCACCCCGCTCTCCAGTCGTTCCACGCTCGTGGTGACTCTGATCATGGCAAGTAGCTTTTCGGCGGCGTTTCCGCTACGCGTCTCCTGCACGAATCTCAGGATGCCGGAGATCAACACCATGGATACGATGATGATGACAGTAATCGGATTCGCATCTTCCGGCTCCGCCCAAATGATGTCTGTGCAGACCGAAACAACGGCGAGAGCGAATAGAATCGCTGTGAACGGATTGATGAACGCTTTTCCGATGCGGAAGAATAGCGAGTCTTTCTTTCCGTGCGTCACCGTGTTGGCCCCGTACTGTTCCCGAGCTTCTTCGACATGCTTTTCCGCCAAGCCTCCGCTGGTAGTTCCTACCATCGTGCGAATTTCTTCAACCCCGGAGGATGCGGCATGGCGCAGCCTGGTCGTGGCTTCTCTGCGGTCTTCCATATCCGCAGTCACTTTCTTCATTTCTGATTGAGTTCTCAGTATGTTCTGCATTTGTCTGTACCTCGTTTCTTGATCGTTTGATGTTCAAGAGTACAGCCGTGTCGCTTTATGATTGCATCAGGCGTCATTCCTCTGTTCACAGTGTGCCTGCAAGACGTTCCAAGCGTGGCTGTCTCTACCGTCAGGGTCCATTATTTCCTCCTGGTTTCGATGGTCAGCCCGATATGTGGGAATTATGCCGTCAGTGGGCAACATAAAAAAACCATCGTTCGATTTGTTTCAAACGATGGTGTGGAAAGCAACATGCCGTAGCTGTCAGAAATCATATTCTGACGAGGCTCCGTCGGAAGAGGGATGCTTCGCTCTTGCGCTTTTCAACGTGTCATCGTTCAAAGTGGGACTATGACTACTGTCACTATCCATAACATCTCCTCCTATCTGAATCATTCGTGCATGGAACGCATGCCGTATGTCTCGTTCACAGTAAGGTGGATTTTGCCCCAGCCGTCAGCCGTAGCGCGGCCATCTGAGCGGTATCCATATCTTGTTCTGTAAAGAGCGATAATTATATGACAACTTTATTGCCTTTGCCACAGTAGCCAGTATGTCGTGTCGTGTCAACCCATGATTTGGACAAATAAGCAAAAACGTAACAGAAGCATCGCCGTGTCAAAAAGGTCGCACAAAAAGTCGGAGGAACGATATGGGTATCCGACCGGCATCCCCAGGGGCTGATAGCTGGAAGCCACATCTGGAATCACCACCGCCTTGGGGAAAATCCTCGTCTGCCGTTCTAGGTTGTCGCGGCTCCATTTCCACCACTTCTACAGGGAGCCTTCCACATCCGTCCAAGCTGGGACGCCCTTCCGGCGGGATGCTTGCGCACAGCGAAGCGAGACATGTCCCCACCAAATTTTGCACTGAGCAAAAAAATACCGGCAGTCGATTGCCGGTATCCTCTTAATGCATAAAATGGAAAACGTTGGAGGTGAGGGGATTCGAACCCCTGGCCTATAGATTGCGAACCTATCGCTCTAGCCAACTGAGCTACACCCCCGGTTCGTCTAGTGACTAGACGGGATTGTATCAAATCTGGCGTTTCGTATCAAGTTGCAATCACATTTTTCTCTCGAAACCATGCACCGCACAACGGACAAGGAGAACGCGCCCACCCGCACCGGATGCTCTGAGTGGCCCCTTCGCTATCCCATCCCATCCCCAGACGGCCCCAGACCCAGAGCCGACACTTCCGCCCTCATGTCCGTACCTGTCGTACCTGTCGCACCTGTCCGCACGCACCCCACAATGCCCCTCACCCCACAAGACCTCACAATGACCCTGCAATGACCCTCACTGAAGCAGCGATGAATTCCCGGAACACCGGATGGGCCCGGTTAGGACGACTCTTGAACTCCGGGTGGTACTGCACCCCCAGAAAGAACGGATGCCCCTTCAATTCAACCGCCTCGACCAGCTTCCCGTCAGGCGAAGTGCCGGAAATCACCAGACCAGCATCAACCATCTGCTGACGATAAATATTGTTGAACTCATACCGATGCCGATGCCGCTCCTGAATCTCCTTGTGCTCAGGACCATAAGCCTTCTCCATGAACGTACCCGGCGTAATGACACACGGATACGCACCCAGACGCATCGTACCACCCTTGGGGATGTTCCCCATCTGATCAGGCATCAGGTCGATCACCGAATACTTACCGTTCGGCGCGAACTCGCTGGAGTTGGCCCCCTCCAGCCCCAGCACATGCCGGGCGAACTCGATCACCGCAATCTGCATGCCAAGACAAATACCGAGATAGGGGATATTGTGCTCGCGAGCAAACCGGGCCGCCTCGATCTTCCCCTCGATCCCACGATCCCCGAACCCCCCGGGAACCAAGATCCCCTCATGCCCCGCCAGCAAGTCACAGACCGTATCGGGAGTAACCGTCTCCGAATCGATCCAGTCTATCGAAACTCGGGCATGATTCTCCCAACCCGCATGCTTGAGCGACTCCATCACCGAAAGATACGCATCATGCAGCTGGATATATTTGCCCACCAACGCGATCTTGATCGGAGTAGTCGATTCCTCCACCTGCTTGAGCATCCGGTTCCAGTCCGTCATGTCGCACGGACCGCAGGCCAGCTGCAGCTCCCGACAGACGATCTCGTCCAGCCCCTCGCCCGCAAGCATGATCGGCGCCTGGTAAAGAACCGGCACCGTGCGGTTCTCGATCACGCAATCCCGCTTCACATTACAGAACAACGCGATCTTATCCTTGATGGACGGTTCAAGCGGCTCATCGCTCCGGGTGACGATGATATCGGGGAAGATTCCCGAGGCCTGCAACTCCTTGACCGAGTGCTGCGTCGGCTTCGACTTATGCTCGCCGGAACTGCGGATATACGGAACCAACGTTACATGGATGAACAGACAGTTCTCCTTGCCCACCTCGTGACCGACCTGCCGGATCGCCTCCAGGAACGGCTGGCTCTCGATATCTCCCGTCGTGCCCCCGATCTCGGTGATCACCACATCGGCCCCAGTCTTGCGACCAACCGCATAGATGAAACTCTTGATCTCGTTCGTCACATGGGGAATGATCTGCACCGTGCTGCCCAGATATTCGCCGTTGCGTTCCTTGGTCAGTACATTCCAGTAGACCTTTCCGGACGTCAGATTAGAGAATTTGTTGAGATTCTCGTCGATGAAACGCTCATAATGACCAAGATCGAGATCCGTCTCAGCCCCATCGTCGGTGACGAACACCTCCCCATGCTGATACGGACTCATCGTCCCCGGATCGACATTCATATACGGATCGAGCTTCTGCGCCGCGATCCTCAGCCCACGGTTCTTCAACAGCCGACCCAACGAGGCCGCGGTGATTCCTTTCCCTAGGCCCGATACGACGCCCCCGGTAACGAACACATACTTGGTCATTGTCACACACTCCTATCTGTTATCTGTACACACGTCTTCGGCCGGCTCGACCCACCTGATCACCGGCCTTGCTCATACGTCTTGATGATCCGCTCGGCGACATCCCTCCGGGACTGCCGCAGATCCATCGCTTGCTTTTCAATATATCGATGCGCCTGCTGTTCGTTCATATGCAGGTACTGGATCAACGCCCACTTCGCCCGGTCTACCAGCTTGATCTCCTCGATCTTTCGTTGTAGCTTGCTATTTTCGCTCCGAAGACTGACCAGCCTCCGGCGCATCGAGTTCGCGAGCTTCAGAGACTGGAAGAACACCTGCTTGACGATCGGCTTGGGAACGACAAGCACACCGGCATCTTCGACGATCGCGGTAACCTCGTCGACGAACTCCATCCGTACCAGCATGACCGCCGCGGACAACGTCTGCTCGGTCACCATCCTAGCTAGATCTTCGCCGGATTCATCGGGAAGCGGGGAGTTGATGACGACTGTATCCCATTCTCCGTCCAAAATCAATCTTCTGGCTTCATTGCCGCAAGAGACCGCGGTGATGGCCGGGTACCCTCCCGCTTCACGCAGGAGGGAGGAGATGGACTCTCGCCCTTTCTCTGTCCCTGCAACCAACAATACGTTCTCCATGACCCATCTTCCCCCATGAACCCGATGACGAAACCCAATGACTGAGATCTGATATGTCCGATCTAGATGACGTTGAAAAACATCCTTTGCGCTTCAGAAGCCGGATTTTCCGCATCCTGGCAATGGTTCCATTCCACCGCCTTCTCCTTCAGGAATCCGTCCATGATCCGCCCGGGAACGGCGCAGTTGACGAAATCGCTGATCTTCGCCAGCTCCATCGCCTCCTGCAGCGAAGTCGGCAACAGACATCCGGGATCCGTGCAGTCCGCCCCATAAGCGTCTCCGGTGAACTCATCCTGCAGCGTCAACCCGTCGGAGATCCCCTCCATGGCGGCGCGGATCATCAGCGTGAACGCAAGGTACGGATTGCAGCTCGGATCCGGAGATCTGAGCTCGATGCGGCGATACTCGCCGGTGGCTTGAGGAATCCTGACCAGCAACGAACGGTTGCCGTGTCCCCAGCCGACAGCCAGCGGAGCTTCGAACGCTCCGAGCCTGGCATAGGAATTGACCAGCGGGTTGAGGAACAGCGTCATCTCCCTGATCCTGCGGAGGATACCGGCGAGCATCGCCCGCTCCACCTGTTCCGAATAGACGCCTTCCCGTGTCAGCGAGAAGTTGATATGCAGACCGCTGCCGCTTTCATCGAGAAGCGGTTTGGGAAGGAACGATGCGAACAGGCCGCTTCTCGCGGCGATGGTCTTGACGACCGATTTGAACGTAATCAGATTATCCGCAGCCTGCAACGCCGAACTGTACTTGAAGTCGATCTCGTTCTGACCGGGACCGTGCTCGTGGTGGGACCGCTCGGTGTAGAACCCCATCTCCTCCAGCGTCAGGCAGATTTCCCTGCGGACGTTCTCCCCCTTGTCCAGCGGAGCGACATCGCAGTAACCGGCGATATCCATCGGGATATCGGTCGGATTGCCTACCTCGTCCCGTTTGAACAAGTAGAATTCACACTCCGGACCGACGCCGATCCTGTATCCGGCAAGCGTCGCATCATGTTCGGCCTGTCGCAGCAGATTGCGGGCGTCGCCCTCGAACGAAGTGCCGTCCGGACGACGGATATCGCAGAAGAAACGGACGACGCGGCCTTGCGCAGGTCGCCAGGGAAGGACCGCAAGGGTGGAAGGATCGGGAAACAGCAGCAGATCCGATTCCTCGACATGGAGGAACCCCTTGACAGCGGATGCGTCGAATGAAATGCCAGTATCGAAAGCCCTAGGTAGCTCGCTGGCGGAAATTGAGATGTTCTTCATCTGACCGAAGATATCGCAGAAGGCGAGGCGGACGAAACGGACATCCTGCTCCCTGACGAACTGCATCACTTCTTCCTTCGCATAGAACATTGACGAAACCCTCCCCGGTGTATAGTCGCCGTACACCTCGATATCGTTCGTTGCATCAAACATAGGTATACAGCTGTTTGTACGGATTGCTGGTGTTCGGAGTCAGCACGAAAAAATGTTGCTGCATCACGGCATCCTTGTCTAGAGAGAAGGCCTTGCAGAATTCCTCGATCGGTGCGGAAATTTCCTTCAAGTCCTCTTCCATCGCAGTTTGGGCCACCACCTGTTCGGGCAGATCCCTCGGCAGATTGTCGCATCGGAGAAAAATCTTTCCCCCGTGCATCCCGGTCCCACAGAAGTATCCTACAGGAGGCTTGCCGTCTTGGTGAAGCCCTAGGACGATAATTGTTCCTCCCGCTTGATATTCACCAAGAAAACTTCCCGCTCGGTCGCCGATGACCAGCAGCGGTTGCTTCTCCTGATACGCCTTCATGTGGATCCCCGTCCGATATCCTGCGCTGTCACGGATGAAAATCTTGCCGCCACGCATCGAATACCCCGCGGCGTCGCCGCACGATCCATGGATGATGATCGCTCCATCGTTCATCGTGTCGCCGGTAGCGTCCTGGGCGTTGTTGTGGACAATGATCTGCGTCCCGTCGAGACAGGCTCCAAGCGCATTGCCCGGCGTTCCGTAGATGTCGATGACCTTTCCCGACAGGCCGCAACCGATGTACCGCTGGCCTTCGACATCCTTCAGCTCGATATGCTGGTCCTTGCTCAGCCGGATGATCTGGTTCAGATCCTTGAAATACATGCCATGCACGTCGATATGTTTCATTGGACACCTCCAAGTTTCGCCGCCCGATCCTTCCTTGCGAACGCCATGAGTTGGGGACTGGCGCAAATCAGTTCGAAATCGATATCCTCAAGCGGCGTCTTGTTACGGATCAACGACGTATAGATGCCCGCCCGGGATACCGTGTCGCCGACAAGGATATACCCTTTGAGCAAACCATCCTGGATGAACAACCGTTTATATCCGTTCCTGGACTGGTACAGCCGATCGTCGCCTATGTAGGAGCCGGCGGTAATGACATGCAGACCGAAGAAGCCGATGGCGTTCATCGGAATCGCCTTGTCGAAGAGCGCTTCCTGACCAGCCATGTTCGAGCCGGCGCATTCGCCTTGCATGAACGCATTGGGAAGCAACGCCAGGATACGATCCTGATCGATGGTGATGTCATGGCTCTCCGTACAGTCCCCAGCTGCGTAGATATCGGGGATCGTCGTCGCGCAACGATCGTCGATCTTGATCCCTTTCCCTACCTCTGCGCCGGCCTCCTTGAGCAGCTCCGTATTCGGGCGCACCCCGACTGCAAGTACGACCACGTCGTAGGGAACCACGGTGCCGCTTTTCAGCAAGGCCGTATCGTCGAGAAACTCCGCCACGCTATCGGCCAGATGGAACACAAGCCCTCTGTCCTCCAGCCATTTCCTGACGAGCTCCGATCCCGTTTCATCGAGGATGCTGGGCAGAATCCTTGGAGCGAGATCGACGACGGTGATGCTCTTGACCCGGTCGAGGATCCCCTCGGCGCATTTGAGACCGATCAGGCCGGCTCCGACGATCAGAACCCGGGAATGCCTGGTCAGGCTCTGCTCCAGCGTCTTGGCGTCGTCGAGCGTCATGAACGAGAACTTCTTCCTGATCCGATCCATCCCCACCATCGGAGGAACGAACGGCCGCGATCCTGTGGCGACCAGCAACTTGTCGTACGGGACGGACGATCCGTCCTCCATGGTCACCAGCTTCTGCTTCGGATCGACCTTGATCGCTTTCTTGCCGGTGATGCATGTCACGTTGTTGTCGCTATAGAACCGTTCGTCCCGATATGCCATCTTCTCCTCGGTCGTCCTGCCCATCAGCAGGTAGGAGATCAACGGCCGGCAGTATGTCCGGTACGGTTCCTCCCCGATGACGGTGATCGATCCGTCCCTGTCCGTCTTCCTGATTCCCTCGATACATCCGACCGAAGCGATGGAGTTTCCGATAATCACATATTTCATTCCAGTCCCTCCTACCGTTCTTCGAATACGATCGCCCGGTTGGGGCAGCCTTGTACGCAAGCCGGCTTGCCGGCGCTGTTGGAGGTACACAGCTCGCATTTCTGCATCACTCCCGTATCGGACGGCATCAGAGCTCCGAACGGGCAGGACATGATGCACGAAAAACATCCCACGCATTTGTCCTGGTCGATGACGATCAGCCCGTCCTTGACGCTCAATGCGCCCGCGATGCAACTTTTGACGCATAACGGCTCGGTACAGTGCCTGCAGTTGACGGCGAAGCTGATACCGTCATGCTCCTCGACCTTGATCCTGGGACAGATCACCGCATCCTTGAGCGCCCGCGCCATGTCGCTCTGCCCGGAATTCGCGAAGGCGCAGAAATATTCGCACAGATGGCAGCCGAGACACCATTGTTCATTGACATATACCCGTTTCATCGTTCGCCTCCTTTCGCCTATTCGCCTGCATGCAGGATACCGAGGATCTGCAGCTCCTTCTCGGTCAGCCCGATTCCCCTGAGCATCAGACGGTTGCCGCGCAACGCTTCGATCGAGTTGATCCCCATGCCCCCCATCATCTCCTTGATTTCGTGGTTCCAGGCGTTGATCAGGTTGACCAGCCGTTCCGAGCCCACCTCCGGATTGAGCCGCTTGACCAGATCGGGCCGCTGGGTGGCGATACCCCAGTTGCACTTGCCCAGATGGCAGGTACGGCACAGGTGGCAGCCGAGGGCGATCAGGGCGCTGGTGGCCACGTAGACGGCATCGGCTCCCAGTGCGATCGCTTTGACGATGTCGGCGCTGTTGCGGATCGAGCCTCCGATGACGATGCTCACGTTGTTGCGGATTCCTTCCTCGCGCAATCTGCGGTCGACGCAGGCCAGCGCCAGTTCGATCGGAATCCCCACGTTATCCCTGGTGCGTGCCGGAGCGGCTCCCGTGCCGCCGCGGAATCCGTCGATGGCGATGATGTCTGCGCCGCTTCTCGCTACGCCGCTGGCGATCGCCGATACATTGTGGACCGCGGCGATCTTGACGATGACCGGCTTTTCGTAGTTGGTCGCCTCCTTGAGCATGAACACCAGCTGACGCAGATCCTCGATGGAGTAGATATCGTGGTGAGGAGCCGGGCTGATGGCGTCGGTGCCCTGGGGAATCATCCTTGTCTTGGATACGTCTCCGACGATCTTCGCTCCCGGAAGGTGTCCTCCGATACCCGGTTTTGCTCCCTGTCCCATCTTGATCTCGATCGCCGCGCCGGCCTTCAGATACCCGGGATGGACGCCGAACCGTCCGGACGCCACCTGCACGATGGTGTTCGGACCGTACTGGTAGAAGTCCTCGTGCAGACCGCCTTCCCCGGTATTGTAGAAGATGCCGAGCTTCTGGGCGGCGAGGGCGAGACTCTTGTGGGCGTTGTAGCTGATCGAACCATAGGACATGGCTGAAAACATCACCGGGACGCTCAGCTTCAGCTGCGGAGTGGTCTTCGTGTTGATGCTGCCGTCCGGGTTGCGGCGGATCTTCGCCGACTTCTGGCCGAGGAACGTGGTTGTTTCCATCGGCTCGCGAAGCGGGTCGATGGATGGATTCGTCACCTGGGAAGCGTTGATCAGCATCCTGTCCCAATATACCGGGTAGTTCTTCGGCGTTCCCATCGAGGCGAGCAGGACGCCGCCGGTGCCGGCCTGGCGGTATACGTCGGTGATCGCCTCTCCGGTCCAGTTCGCATTCTCCTTGAACGTGTTGTCGGTCTTGACGATCTTCAGCGCGCGGGTAGGGCAGAGCGCCACGCACCGATGACAGTTGACGCACTTGCTCTCGTCGCTGACCATCATCTTCAACTCTTCGTCGTAACGGTGCACTTCGTTGGCGCATTGCCGTTCGCAGACCCTGCAATTGATGCAGCGTTGCTGATTTCTGATGACTTCGTAGTCCGGATATAGATAATTGATTGCCATGTTTCTTTCTCACTCTTGAAGATGTTCGTTGGTCGTCGTCGCCCGAAGCGATGATGCGATCACTTCGATTCAGCCGCCACGACCTTCTTTCCTGTCTCGGAAAGGGTGACGATGACCGGTTCTCCGCCTCTGGGATACCAGATCCTGTCCGGATCCGGCTCCACGATCCGTATGGCGCTTTCTTCGCTCGCCAGATAGACCATGTCCCCTTTTTCGGCCGCTACGAGCGACCGTAGCTTCAGCCGGTCGTTGAGGGCCATCAAGCCACCGTTGAACCCGAGGATGATCGAGAACGGCCCGGTGATCAGCATGCTGGCGAACGTATTGCGCAGGTAGATGTATTCCTTCTGCCTCTCTTCCGGCATCATCGCGATGGTGCTCCAGAACGGAGCCGCGATCACATGGGCCACTTCATCAAGCGTCAGACACTGCTTGCGGTGCAGGTAGTCGATCATGTACGTGATGACTTCGGTGTCGGTCTGGAGCGTGCACCGATAGCCGAACATCTCTATGAACCTTCGGTTTGCGTCATAGGATGAGATTTCTCCGTTATGGACGACGGTATAGTCGAGCAGCGCGAACGGATGGGCTCCGCCCCACCATCCGGGGGTGTTGGTCGGATACCGGCCGTGGACGGTCCATGCGTATCCTTCATATTCGTCGAGCCGGTAGAATTCGCCGACATCTTCGGGGAATCCGACGGCTTTGAATACCCCCATGTTCTTGCCCGATGAAAATACGTATGCGCCTTTGATGTCCGTGTTGACCTTGATGACGCATCTGACGACATATTCTTCTTCGTCGAGCTGGCTCGCCGCCAGTTTCGTCGGGAGCGGGGTGACGAAATACCGCCAGATCAGCGGTTCGTCGGTAATGCGGGGGTGTTTGCGTATGGGGATCTTGGAAAGGTTGATGACATCGAAATGTTCATCGAAGAACTTCTCGCACGTATTCTTGGCATCGTTGTCATAGTAGAATACGTGGAACGCATAATAGTCCTTGTATTCCGGATAGATGCCGTAGCCGGCGTAGCCGCCGCCCAGACCGTTGGAGCGGTCGTGCATTACGGCGATGGATCGGATGGCGTCCTGTCCGCCGAAGCGCTTGCCGTTTCTCGAGAATATGCCGCTTATGGCACACCCTGATGGGATTCTGACTTCCCCTTCCTGGGGATAGTCTTCTTGGAGTTCTGTCATACGGTTTCCTCCCCCGTTGTCGGCGGCACCGAAGGTCCGTGTCGTGTCGCCTCCACGTAATGAAAAAAGGCGTCCACCGGAAGGTCCCATGCGAAAAGCGCATGGAATCCTCTGGCGGACGCCTTTGTCCACGATACTATGCTGTTGCGGTACAACTAGTTGGCTGTACCGTTCAAATGCTATTCATATGTTCCGAATTCCTGGGCGAAGCCGGAAACCGACGGACGACATTGTCCGTTTGAGGGGCATGATAGCGAGATTCAGGTGTTTTGTCACCGATTTAGCGAAAAAAAGTGGGAGAAAGTATCCTTTTTTCGATTTTTATACAGCTGTGAGGCGATGTTTTTGTCTGTAAGCCGTATATTTATGCAACGCATGAAAGCCGAACCGGACGGTTCGACTTTCATGGCTGTTCAGTATATTTGTATCAGGTATTATATATTGAAATGTTGCGTGGTTCTGGATAACCCTCGAAACGGCGCTGAACACAATGCCCATTCTCAAGGTACATGCGCCGTTCGTTGGCAAAGACCAGTTTTTCTTAACGCAGTGATGGAGTGTCCATTTGAGCATGTGTACGGTCACTTTCGCGGAATGAACAACAGCGTCACGGCTCCCCCGCAGATCATGCCGATGCTCTGTGCGCCACTGTTGGTCAGCGAATAATGCTTCGTGCAGGCTCCCGACCCATCCCGAAGCATCTGGCGGGCATAGTCGATCGCTTGCGATTCTATCGCACCGCCACCGACCGTTCCTTCCAATGTGCGCGAGGTGACGAACATCCGGCTTCCCGTCGATCGGGGGGCCGAACCGCTGCGTTCGACGATGACGACCTCGACCCCCGGTTCGGACCGTTCTTCGATCGCTTTGAACACCTCTACGGGGCATTCTCCCACGTGCTTGCCCTTGCCGGTAGCCTGCATGATCTGGGCGATGATCGAAATGGCGATCTCCTGTGGCGTGTTCGCGCCGATGGGTAGCCCGATCGGGGCGTATACGCTGTCGAGCAGAGCCTTGTCGATACCTGTATCCAGCAACTTCTTGCGGGTAGCGGCCACCTTCGTGCCGCTACCGATCATGCCGATGTAGGCGTGCGGCTCCTTGAGCGACTGCTCCAGGCAGTATGCATCGAACGAATGCCCTCGGGTAAGGATTACCAGACAGTCCTGGGAACCGAACCGTCCGGGGGTGAACACCTGCTCGAACGGTTGGCAGATCACCGTCGCTTCGGGAAACCGCTCCTGGTTCGCGAACTCCGGACGGTCGTCGACCATCGTCACCGGATAATCGGCGAACCGCGCCAACCGATACAACGCCGCACCGACGTGCCCGCATCCGAACACGACGATCCGTTTCTGCAAGGCAAGCTGTTCGCCGAACGCCTGCGTCCCATGATAGTCGAACAGAGCCGGAAGCGCGGGAATGTCGAACCCCGTCTCTGGTTGAAACGTTTCTCCCGCATGGGGCCCTTCCGTATAGGTAAAGAGGGTGACCGGTCCCTGTTCGATTTGTGAAAAAATATGATTCTCCATGCAATCGTCTCCTCTGTGTCCTGTGGACACACGTCATTTGCCGGCATTCAGAATCGATCTGAGCGCGGCGAGCGTCGTCTCTATCTCCGTTTCCGTCGTCGCCGGTCCGAACGAGAACCGGACGAGCCCCTTGGGGAACGTCCCCAGCGTCTTATGTGCGTTCGGGGCGCAGTGCAGGCCGACACGGGTCATGATCGCGTACCGTTCCTCCAGCGCCGCCGCGATATATGCGTTGTCGTGGTCGGGGAAATCGACGCCGAACACGGCGAGCCGTCCATCGGTTCCGTCCCTTCCGACGAGCTTGGCTCCTGCGATGTTCCGCAGACCTTCAAGGAACAGCGCAGACAGATCCTCATGCCGGTCGTACCGGATGGAATCCAGCGCCGCATGGAGTCCCGCGATCCCGGGGAGGTTCATCGTCCCCGCCTCGAACCGGTCGGGAAGCCATACGGGGACTTCCTCGCTGTCGCTCATCGATCCGGTTCCCCCGGAGATCAACGGTTCAATCCGCTGGGCAAGCGCTTCCGAGATCAGAAAGCCTCCCGTTCCCTGAGGGCCTCCTAGTCCTTTGTGCCCGGTGAAACAGAGTATGTCGATCCCCATCGCCTGCATGTCGATCGGCAAGATTCCCGCCGTCTGGGCGGCATCGACGACCAGATACAGCCCATGCCGATGGGCGATCCGGGCAACTTCGGCGACCGGCATCACCGTACCGCAGACGTTCGAGGCATGGGTCATGATGATCGCCTTGGTGTTTGTCTTGATCAGCGATTCGATCGTCTCTGTCTCGAGCTCCCCCCGTGACGTACACGGAATGCGCGAAAACGACACCCCATGCCGTTCCATCTGGACCAACGGACGCATGACGGCGTTATGCTCCATCGACGTGACAAGCACATGATCGCCCCGCCCGAACAGCCCTTTGATGATGAAATTCAGCGCAGTGGTCACATTGGCGGTGAAGACGACATGGTCGGGTTTGGGGAAATCGAACAGGGAGGCGATCCTCTCCCTGGTGTCGAACACAAGTTCCTCCGCTTCGTAGGCTTGCGCATAGCCGCCCCTGTTGATGTTGCAGCCATTGGAAAGAATGAAATTCGCCATGGCCTCGGCGACGCCCGGCGCCTTGGGAAAGCTTGTGCTGGCAGTATCCAGATATATTCGGTCCATGAAACAAAGGTAACACGGAGTATGGAAAAAATCCATTGCGCATTTTGATGAACAATGGTACGATGTCCTTGCTGAATTGCTGATATGGTTTGGAGGACAGTATGACTTTCTCGAAGGAACAGAAGCGACTGCTGGTCGCCGGTGTTATTATCGGCGCGATATCGTTCGTCCTCGTGCTCTTGGGCAATCCGAAGAACATGGGGTTCTGCATTGCCTGTTTTGTCCGCGATATCGCGGGCGGAGTCGGTCTGCACCGCGCCGAAGCGGTCCAGTATGTGCGCCCGGAAGTCATCGGACTGTTGCTGGGTTCGTTCGTCGTGGCGCTGTGGAAGAAGGAGTTTTCCCCACGAGGCGGATCATCGCCGATGCTTCGGTTCGTCATCGGATTCTTCGTGATGATCGGGGCGCTGGTGTTCCTGGGCTGTCCGTTCCGGATGATCATCCGTCTCGCCGGCGGCGATCTCAACGCACTGGTCGCCCTGTTCGGGTTCTCCGCAGGAATCTGGGTGGGGGTGCTGTTCCTCAACCGCGGTTTCTCTTTGGGCCGGAACTTCAATCTTCCTTCGCTCGAAGGCATCGCCCTTCCGGCGATCAACATCGTGCTGCTGTCCATCATGGTATTCATTCCGACGATGCTGTTCTTCAGCGTCTCCGGTCCCGGCTCCCAGCATGCTCCGCTGGTCGCCTCCCTTGCTGCGGGTCTGATAGTCGGAGCGCTTTCCCAGCGGACGAGGCTGTGCATGATCGGGGGCATCCGGGATGCGATCCTGTTCAAGGACTGGACGTTGCTCACCGGATTTGTCTCGATCTTCGTCACCATCCTGATCCTCAATCTCGCCACAGGCTCTTTCCATCCGGGGTTCGCCGATCAGCCGATCGCCCATACCGACGGACTGTGGAACTTCCTGGGCATGTCGGTCGTCGGATTCGGTTGTACGTTGCTCGGCGGTTGTCCGCTTCGGCAGATGATCTTGGCGGGAGAAGGGAATACCGATAGCGCGATCACTGTCGTCGGTCTGTTGATGGGCGGAGCGTTCTCCCACAACTTCGGCCTGGCCTCTTCCGCCGCCGGTCCGACGGTGCGCGGGCAGGTCGCGACGATCGTCGCATTGGTCGTGCTGGTCATCATCGCCGTCGCCAATACGAAGCAGGAATAGGAGAGTATCGTCATGCAGGAAACTCTGGAAACAAGGAATCTGAAGGAAATCGACGCCCGGGGGCTTCCGTGTCCCCAGCCGGTCATCATGACCAAGCGGGTCACCGATACCGGCCTGAAGGAACTGGTCGTGCTGGTCAACCATCGGGCGGCGTTGGAAAACGTAACTCGGTATGCGGCCCACAGCGGCTATGCCGTCGAGTCCATCGAGACCTCGCCGGGCGAGTACCGACTGGTACTGACTCATGAGTGACGGAAGGCCGATGTCGGTGTTCATCGCAACGTTCTTCACCCATTACGGCGCGGTCTCGTTCAACCGATATTGCAAGGAACACGGGGTGGCGAGCAAAATGATGCCGGTTCCCCGGTTTCTCAGCTCGTCGTGCGGAACGTGTGTCCGATTCGAAGCGGAGACTTGGGATCTCGGGTTCGATGATGATGCTCTCGATGGGGTGTTCCGCATAGAAGGGGAGCATGCCCAGCGGATCGACGGGAGGAAATGATATGGAAACGAAAGATGAAGCGGTGCGGCTGACGTCGTTGGTCAAGACGTCCGGTTGTGCGGCGAAGCTCGCTCCGTCGTTGCTCCGGTCCGTGCTCGACGAGCTTCCGAAATTTGAACCGGATGGTCGCCTGCTCGTAGGATTCGAGAGCGCCGACGATGCGCTGGTATACAAGATAGACGAGCGTACCGGAATGATCCAGACCGTCGATTTCTTCCCTCCGATGGTCGATGATCCGTTCGTGTTCGGTCAGGTGGCCGCGGCGAACGCTTTGTCCGATATCTATGCCATGGGAGGGACCCCCGCCGTGGCGATGAACCTGTTGTGCTTTCCCTCCTGTCTCGATATCTCCGTCATGCAACGGATCCTCGAAGGGGGATATTCCAAGGTCAAGGAAGCGGGGGCGATCGTCGCCGGCGGGCATACCATCGCCGATCCTACCCCCAAGTACGGTCTGTGCGTCACCGGGTTCGCCGACCCGACCCGTGTCTGGCGCAATACGGGAGCGCGGCCGGGCGATGTCCTGGTTCTGACCAAACCGCTCGGCGCCGGCATCCTCAATACGGCGATCAAGGCCGATATGGCGAGCGATGACGCGAAGCAGGCCGTCATCGGCTGGATGACCACCCTCAATCGGGCGGCCAAGGAAGCCGCCGAAGGTCTGGATGTCCACGCATGTACCGACATTACCGGCTTCGGTCTGCTCGGCCATGGACTGGAGATGGCCCAGGGAAGCTCCGTCACGTTGGTCATCGACTCGACGGAGGTGCCGCTGATGCCCGACGTCCTGGAGCTTGCTTCGATGGGGATCATCCCTGAAGGAATGTACAACAACCGCGATTTCGCAGGTCCCCATGTGCGGTTCGACCCGTCGGTTCCGCAGAATCTGATCGATGTCCTCTACGATCCCCAGACTTCCGGCGGGCTGTTGCTTTCCATGGCCGCCGATGAGGCGGATATCTACGAAAGGCGGATGCCGTCGGCCGTCCGGATCGGCCGGGTGGAGGGTGCGACCGTCCCTCGGACTGCGGCACAGGAGAAAGTCCACGTCCGTGTCCTCTAGCGTGGGATTGACGGCATGTCTGACGGGACTGCTCGATTTTCGCCCTCGGGTGGCCATTACCGGCTGCGGGGGCAAGACCTCGCTGATGATCGCTCTGGGCGTTGAATATGCCTCAAGGGGGCGTTCGGTCCTGATCACCACCACGACGAAACTGCGCAGTCCATATGAACTCGACTATGGATGCGATTCGATATTCCTCGATTCGACCGACGGCATATGCGCCGAACCCGGCAGACGGGTGTTCTACGCCCGGACGTTCGATGACGGACGGACGAATCGGCGCAAGGTCTGTTCCCCCGATCTTGCGGAACTTGCCCGCTTGGCGAAGGACTTCGATGTGGTGCTCATGGAAGCCGACGGTTCGCGTGGCCTGCCGTTGAAATATCATCACCCATGGGATCCTGTGATTCCGTCGTTCTCCACCGATGTGATCGCACTGGCCGGCATGGGGGCTTTGGACGAACCGCTGGAGCGTGTCGTCTACAATTGCGAGGAGTACCGGAAGGCGACCGGCGATACGGATGCGGTCGTTTCCGAGCGGACGATACGGCGGTTTCTGGATATCGACGAGGGACTTCGCAAAGGATTCTCCGACCATGGGGATTCACGCCGCGGTTTCGTGTTGCTCAATCAATGTGATCTGCTGTCCGCCGATCGACTGGAGAAAGCTATGGATGCTATCGGCGACGAATATCTGTACGTTTCAGTACAGCTGGATAGGATATATGGAGGGACGAAATGGATATCGTAGTGGTACGTGGCGCGGGAGATCTTGCTACCGGAACTATCTTGAGGTTGCATAACGCCGGGCTGATGGTGGTGGCGCTGGACGTTGAGCGTCCGACGGTGATCCGCCGTACCGTATCGTTCGCCGAAGCGTTGTTCGAAGGAGCCTGTGCCGTGGAAGGGGTGCGTGCCGTACGGGTGGAGAGCGTTCCTGCGGCGATGAGCGCCATGACGTCGGGTCTCGTTCCGGTCCTGGCCGATCCAAAGGGCGAGACGATCGAGGCGTTCCATCCCGTCGTCCTTGTCGATGCGATCCTCGCCAAGCGGAACCTCGGCACCCGGATCACGATGGCTCCGTTCGTCGTAGCCCTTGGTCCGGGCTTCCGTGCCGGGGTGGATTGCCACTGCGTGGTGGAGACCCAGCGGGGCCATTATCTCGGTACGATCATCCGGGAAGGGACTGCCGCCGCAAATACCGGCATTCCCGGCATCATCGCCGGCCATGGTGCGGATCGGGTGCTTCGTTCTCCATGCGCCGGTGTCTTTACCTCCGACCATCGTATCGGCGACATGGTCGGGGCGGGGGAGGTCGTCGCCATGGTCGCTCCTCCCGATGGGGAGGATGGAGATGGTCAGCCGGTTCTTGCCACGATCGACGGGGTGTTGCGTGGCTTGCTCCATGACGGAATAGAAGTGACTCCCGGCTTCAAGGTCGGCGATGTCGATCCAAGAGGAAACCGGGAGTTCGTTCATTCGGTCAGCGACAAGGCCCGGGCCGTCGCCGGCGCAGTCCTTGAAGCTGTGGACGGGTTCCTCAGGTCGAGGTAGCCGTCCCTTTTCGTCCGTTATTTGAGCGTGGAGTTCTTCAGCAGCGCTTTCGCCTCCGCTTCGCTCAGATCGTAGTGCCAGAACAGCGAATAGAACTTCTGCGCTTCGGCGACCATGTCCAGATCGTACAGCTGGGGGTATACCAGATTGCCCAGCCATGGGATGCCGATGATCCGGTTGACGGACGGAGGGCTCGCCAGCCAGTTGTACGGAGCGCTTGGAATTTCATAGTACCGGCCTTCGGTAATGGCGCTCAGTCCCTGCCACAGCGGATCGTCCGCGACAGTCTGGTACGGGCCTCCTTCGTTGAAGAGGATGACATCGGGATCGAACATCATCAGCTGTTCCATGTTGATCGTATTGCCGCCTCCCTTGCTGCTGACGTTGGGCACTTCGATGGCGTTCACGGCGCCGATGACATCGATGACGTCGGCATGGATCGAATTCTTCGCATTGACATCCAATCCGGTCGGCCCGGTGCCGAACATGACGGATACTCGCTGGTCTTCGGGGATCTTCGCAGCGTTTTCCTTCGCCATGGCGACCGTCCGCTCGATATATTGGGCGATCTGCTCGGCTTTCTCTTCTTTGCCCAGCAGCTTTCCGAGCTTGCGGTATGCGTCGGGGAAGGTGTTGAGGTTCGCTTCGATGAAGATCGTCGGGATACCGGTCTGTTCCTGTACCCCGGTCATGTCTTCCTTATGGCTCGCCTTCTTGTCGCCTAGGTCGATGATCACCTGCGGATCGGCTTCGATGAGCGCCTCGAGGTTCAGCGTGTTGCTCTTGCCGTAGAACTGTCCGAAGACCGGAAGGCTCCAGTACTTTTCGTCCATGTACTGTTTCTGCACTTCGCTCGGCTTCGTCCCCCATCCGATCAAGGAATCGGGTGCGAGCGAGTAGAGGATCATCTGTGCGGCAGGCCCGCTGGGAGCCACCCTTGTGATATTCGCAGGAAGTTCGACTTCCCGACCCGTTGAATCGGTGAACAGGATCGTCTGCGGCGCTTCGGCTGTGGTCGGCGCCGTTTCATAACTGGGTTGCGCCCAGAGCGGGGACAACAGGCACAGCAACAGGCCGATGACGATCAACGGTCTGATCATGCTGTTCTTTTTCATAGAAACTCTCCTTGCAATGATATTTTTTCGCCGGAAGAACCGGAAGCCCCCATGCTTCCTATTTGATCCTTTCCGGCAGGTCGTAGCTTGCAAATGGCGATTCCCAAATCTTCCGTCGCGGGAAGAAAAAACGGATATGCAGCATCATCCACTAGGAAGAGACGCTCGAGCAGCGCTTCGTCGCTCAGGTTCCCTCCTGTTCCGCTTTTGTCGTAGGCGGCGAAGAATCTTCGCGCGTCGTCCAGCGATGTGAACGGTTGCCCCGATTCGAAGGAGCCTTCCCTGACGATGAACGGAATGTCCAGCGTGGAGATCTGGTCAAGCAGGCTGGCGAAGGAATTCCTCCCATTCTCCATCTGCGAAAAATCGAATCGATGTCGGCGGTTGTTCTGTTTGACGACGACCAGATGCGAACAGTCGTAGCGGTAGGCTGTCGGGAGGATATCCTTGATCTGTCCGAACCGGCAGAAGACCATGACGTCGAATCGTTCGGCGATCTTGTCGGAGAAAATGTCGGCGCATATCGGCGTTATGTTCAAAAGTCCGAGGCGTTGCCGTTCCCGCTCCAGCAGTTCAATCGCCCGTGCATCGGTATCCGCCGCCACGACTTCCTTGACGTATCGCGCCAAGGCAAGGCTCAGTCCTCCGGGTCCGCATCCTGCGTCGCAGACAACGGCATCTTGCCCGATAATGTCATTAAATTGCGATATGATGTCCTGATATAACGGAATTCGCCTGTTTGCAGCCATCATCCATCGAAGCTTTTCTTCCGTCCACCGGTACATCAGCGCCCTCCTTGGATCGGAGCGACCATGTGCCGTACCTGTCCTGCGTCGTCAGTGTACTGGAGAATCGCGACATCGACATGGTATACTTGATGGATCATTTCCCGTGTGATGACTTCCTGCGGCGTGCCGTGACGCCATACCTTTCCCCGGTAGAGGACGAGCACATCGTCCCCATACGCCATGGCATGCTGGGGGTTGTGCGATGAGAGGAACACCAGTTTGCCGTCCTGGCAGAGCGATTTCATCTGGGAAAGTACCATCAGCTGGTTGCCGTAGTCGAGGCTCGACGTCGGTTCGTCCATGATGATGACCTGCGCCTGCTGGGCCAACGCCCGTGCGATCAGCACCAGCTGCTGTTCCCCGCCCGATATCTGGTTGGAGCCTTTGTCGGCCAGATGCCTGATGCCCAGCCGTTCCAGCGCTTCGTATGCGATCCTGATGTCCTGCGCCGACGGGGTCGAGAATAGTTTCATATGGGCGGTACGACCCATCAGCACCGCTTGCAGCACCGTGTAGTTGAATGTCGGCGTCGATATCTGCGGGATGTATGCGATCCGATGGGCGAGCTCGGCGGGGGACATGCCCGTCGTCGGCATGCCGTCCAGCGATACGGCGCCTGCCTGCGGTCTGCGGTGTCCGAGCATGCATTTGAACAGGGTGCTCTTGCCACTGCCGTTCGGTCCGAGGAGGAATGTCAGATGCCCGGGGGTGAGGGTGAAATCGATATTCTCGAGTACTTGGTGGGTTCCATATGCGAAGCTGATGCCGTTGACCGAGATGTTCATGACTCCTTGCCTCCTCGCATGATCAGGTGGAGGAAGAAGGGTGCTCCGACGAATGCGGTGAGAATGCCGATCGGAACCTCGCTCGTGGCCAGGATTCTGGCGATATCGTCGACAAGGATCAGAAACGAAGCGCCGATGAACATGCTCGCCGGCAATTGGTAGCGGAAGTCCGGTCCGACCGCTTTTCGGGCGAAGTGGGGGATCACCAAGCCGACCCAACCGATCAGGCCGCTGACTGCGACGCTCGCGGAGGTCAGGACCGTGGTGCAGAGGATCGTGATCGCCCGAAGCGCCCATGTGTTGATCCCCAGCGATTTTGCCTCGTCCTCCCCCAGCGTCAGCAGATTGAGCCTCCAGCGGATCAGGTACAGCGGGACAGCCGCCAGCAGCATCGTGGGGAACAGCAGCTTGACATCGCTCATCCGGATCGAAGCGAGGCTTCCCATGAGCCAGTACGTGATCGCCGGCAGCTGGTTCGTAGGATCGGCGACCAGCTTCAGGAACGATGTGGCGGCGGAGAACAGCGACCCGATCATGATGCCGGCCAAAATCAGGCCGAGCATCGGATTCTCCTTGAACTTGACCGATGCGGCGCACGCCATCAGAACAGCGGCCAGCCCGAAGAGGAACGATGAAAGCGAGATTCCCAGATACCCGAATCCTATGAATATCCCCAACGCCGCTCCGAATCCTGCACCGGCCGAAGATCCGAGGATGTCGGGAGAAACCATCGGGTTCTTGAAGATTCCTTGATAGACGCTGCCCGATACCGAAAGCGCCGCCCCGATGAGTGCCGCGGCGATGATCCGCGGGAGACGGACATTGAGCATGACGATCTCCATCTGTTTCGTCCAGGTCTGTTCCAACGGGAATATCCGGCTCAGGAGAACCCGTACCACCTGTACAGGCGAGATGGGGAATCGGCCGATGGAGAACGAGAGGATGAAGCAGGCCGCGAACAGAAGCCCCAGCAAAGCGACCCGGCTTCCTTGGCGGCAGACGCCGGATGCGACTTGCTGAGACTGAGATGGGATCGGAGATGGGCTGTTCTGCATGTCTTCCATTATGTTTTTTTGTACATAAAGGACTATATACCATCGCCATCGTCCTGTCTACTCTGAAAAGACCTGTCAAAGACCCTGTCGACGAAGGGAGCTGTCTTATCGTACGGGGCTTCTTTGTGTCCAACGGTTTATGGCGTGAAGACTCTGCGAGTGATCAAATTGTTCAAGATGCTCATAACCATTTTTAATATAAAGAAATATCATAGTTTATGAAAAAATCGTAAGAAAAAAGTACAGTTTTTTTCGTTGGAATCGTTGACAAGCAGGGCGTTCTTGGTATACAACCCGATGCAAACAGCAAAGGCGCTGTAGGCCGTTTCGGTCTACGGCGCCTTTTTTGTTTGCCTTTGGCTGTATCGGATTCGGCGCGGCGAACGATGATGCTCCTGACGTCCCGCGCCGATGATGAGTTTGTTTTCCGATCCATGTACTACCTCCTAAGCAACGACAGGGTGTGTGCAGATCGGTTTGGGTGGCAACAGTGGCTTTCGGCTCCCTGCTTCAAGACAGGGTTGTCGAAACGCCAGATGCCCCCGATTGAAGAAATGTGAAACCTATACCAGAAGTACCTACGGTACGGGGAGGAAATATGGAAAGTGTAGCTGATTATTTCGGTTCGCTGGTGTTCAACGACAAAGCGATGCGTGAACGCCTGCCGAAGGATACCTACAAAGCGTTGAAAAAGACGATCGGCGAGGGGAAGGACCTTGATATCAATGTCGCCAATGTCGTTGCGAATGCCATGAAAGATTGGGCGATCGAACGCGGGTGTACCCATTTCACCCACTGGTTCCAGCCCATGACCGGTATCACAGCCGAAAAACAGGAAAGTTTCATTTCCCCCACCAAAGACGGTCAGGTCATCATGGAGTTCTCCGGCAAGGAGCTCGTCAAAGGCGAACCTGATGCCTCTTCCTTCCCTTCGGGCGGTCTGCGCGCCACATTCGAGGCCCGCGGATATACCGCTTGGGATCCCACAAGCTATGCGTTCATTAAGGAAGGGGTGCTGTGCATTCCGACCGCTTTTTGCTCCTATACCGGCGAAGTGCTCGACAAGAAGACGCCGCTTCTCCGTTCCATGGAAGCTCTCAGCGACCAGGCGGTACGGATTCTGAAGCTGTTCGGTAAGGACAGTGTCAAGCGGGTCATCACCACCGTCGGCCCCGAGCAGGAGTACTTCCTGATCGACAAGGAAATGTATAGCAAGCGCAAGGACCTGATCTACTGCGGTCGGACATTGCTCGGTGCCAAGCCTCCGAAGGGGCAGGAGATGGAGGACCATTACTTCGGTGCGATTCGCCCGAAGGTGGCCGCTTTCATGAACGATCTCGACCATGAGCTGTGGAAGCTCGGCGTCCTGGCCAAGACCCGTCACAACGAAGTCGCCCCCGCCCAGCATGAGCTGGCTCCGATTTTCAGTACGACCAATATCGCCAGCGACCATAATCAGCTGACGATGGAGCTGATGAAGAAGATCGCCGACAAGCACGGCTTGGCTTGTTTGCTCCATGAAAAACCGTTTGCCGGTGTCAATGGTTCCGGCAAGCACAACAACTGGTCCATTTCCACCGATTCCGGTGAAAATCTTCTCGAGCCCGGTGATTCCCCGGAAGAGAACGCGCAGTTCCTGTTGTTCCTTGTGGCGGTGCTCAAGGCCGTCGATGAGTATCAGGATTTGCTCCGAGTCTCCGTTGCGAGTGCCGGCAATGATCATCGTCTCGGTGCCAACGAGGCTCCTCCCGCGATCGTATCGATGTTCCTTGGCGATGACCTTGCGGATGTGCTCGATTCTCTCGCCAATGGCCGCAAGTGCGGCGGGCGGTCCAAGACTGCGATGAGTCTGGGCGTCCATGTGTTGCCGGACCTTCCCAAGGATACGACCGACCGGAACAGGACGAGTCCGTTCGCGTTCACCGGCAACAAGTTCGAGTTCCGTATGCTCGGTTCGACGTTCTCCGTCGCCGGTCCGAACATCGTGCTCAACACGATCGTGGCCGATGAATTGTCGAAATTCGCCGATAGTCTCGAAAAGGCTGATGATTTCTACGCCACGCTGTCCAAGTTGGTCGTGGATACCTATACCGCCCACAAGCGGATTATCTTCAACGGCAACGGGTACAGCAAGGAGTGGGAGGAGGAGGCCGCCAGACGTGGGTTGCTGAATCTCAAGTCCACCCCCGAGGCGTTGCCCGCCTTCATTGCGGCGAAGAATATCGAGGTGTTCAAGAAGTTCAATATCTTTACTGCCGCCGAGATGCATAGTCGCTACGAGTTGCTGATGGAGAGTTATTGCAAGACGATCAACATCGAGGCCCAGACCATGATGGAGATGGTGCGGAAGCAGGTGTTGCCGGCTGTCGTTTCCTATAGCGAGGAACTGAGCAAGTCTGCGTTGAAGAAGAAGCAGCTTTGTCCGGAACTGGCATGCGAGACGGAAGTCAATCTGGTCAAACAGCTTTCCGTGTTGTCCGACAGTCTCTGTCGGAAGCTAGAGGAGCTTGATGCCGCCATCCTCCGTGTCAGCGGCATTTCCGAGGTCGAAGAAAGCGCCCGGTTCTATCACAACGACGTGTTGTCGAGCATGAACGAAGTGCGTGCGGTGGCAGATGAGTTGGAAACGCTGGTCGGTACGAAGTACTGGCCGTATCCGACTTACGGCGATTTGCTCTTCTACGTATAAGCCTTCCCCGGGGGTTCGGCATCCGGTGGTTCCTGGGTACTTCTCCTAAGGATGCCGGGCCCCCTCTTATATGAGTGTCGGCACAAGGCGAGCGAAGTTTGTGCCGGCTCGTGTTCCGTGACGATCGGCTGAGTTTGTAGCCGATCGTTTTTTGTTGTGCGCCGAGCATGGTGCTTATCTTGGAGGTGAAAGTCCTCTGTGGGGCGGCACGTCTGCTTGCGGTGCGGTCTTGCGTTTTGAAAGAAAATCCAGTATTCCATGGGTAGGCGAGCAGTTCCGGCTTCCATGATGGATGAATACGCCGGACGAATGCACGAAACGGAGGATGCTATGGACTTTGACATCGGGACTCCCGCGGTGATGTTCTCTGCCATCAGTTTGCTGATGCTTGCATATACGAACAGGTTTCTTGCTCTTGCCAGCTTGATCCGCCAGCACAATGCCATGTATCGGGACAATCCCGACCCGAAGATACTCAAGCAGATCACGAATTTCCGGGTTCGGCTCAGCGTGATCAAATGGACGCAGATATTCGGAGTCATCAGTTTCCTGTTCTGCGTGGTCAGCATGTTCCTGATCTTCGTGGAAGCCGTTGCGGCGGCGAAATGGAGCTTCGCTCTGAGTCTGATATTGCTTTTCATCTCGCTTCTGCTTTCCTTGCGGGAACTGTTCCTGTCGATAGGCGCGTTGCGTGTGGAACTTGACGAGATACGATAGCCTGGCGATTTCGAATCGGATCACATAGCGTGGTTTCCGAAGCAGGAAAGACCTGGCATGCCGTTCCTGCCGTGTCGTACGCCGTCACGGCTCAGGCTGTCTTCGATGTCTTGACCGGAGAAGCCGATCCGAACGTGGCGGCTGAAACGCTCAGGATACGACTGGATCGGACTCTGTTTCAGGAAGAGCTTCCTGCCTGTTTTTATACTTTTTTGTCATTTAAGGAGTAATCTGATTTTCTTTACTTTTCTTTATTTTCTTTTTCTGGTCTTTTTGCGGAAAGATTGCTACAATGGACGTGGAGGCATCATGCAATGGAAGCGAATGCTGATGCGATTCTGCAAAATTCGTGCGGATATGCCGTACTGTGGTGTCGCATCCGATTTGTTTCTTTCATGATGAAACAAAACGCATGAAGCATACAGCCATTTCCTTGGTCGGATTTTCCAGCTATGAGCAGATCGCTTCGTATATAGAAGCATATCCCGATGCGCGATTTGAACTTGCGTACAATATGAGCCCGTCGTTTCTTCAGGAAGTCACGCCGTTGATCACCGGACGTGTCGTGTCGCTTCATGCCTGTTCCCCGCTGGAGCCATGGTTCCCGAATTTCGCAAGCGAAGATCCGGATGTCATCGAAACGAGCGAGCAGTTGCTGATGCGCAGCGCCGACACCGCATTGCGGTTCGGCGCCGAACTGATCGTGCTGCATCCGGGGTATCTGACCGATGCGTTGGTCAGTTCGGACTATCAGGGGCGGAAGCAGCTGATGAACGGTCCTGAGTTCGCTCCGTTCATAGGTCGGAGGGAAGGATATATCGCTCGGGCGGACATATTGCGGACCGAAGGCTACCGCCATCGGTTCTCCGTCATGCGTGAGCATGTGCGGCGCGTTTCCGGACGGCTCGGAGAAATGGGGATCGTCCTGGCGGTGGAGAATCTCAATCCTCGCGCCGGATACTTGTATATGCAACCCGAAGAATTGGAGATGTTCACGCCGGATATCAGATTCTGTCTTGATGTCGGGCATCTGTGGATATCGCATTTTGTGTTCGGGTTCGAATTCCTGCCTGCTGTGGAACGGATGCTCGCATCGGGGAAAGTGGCTTCGCTGCATCTGCATTCGAATCCTTCGGACGGGACGGTGCTTGAAGATTCCCACTCCGATTTCTTCGCCGATGGGTTCCCTGCGCAGCGGATCGTTCGCCTCGCAGAAGGGCTGCCGGTGAATCTTGTGCTTGAAACGGTGGGCAACCCAGTGGAGAATTCGCTCTATTTGGATCGGTTGCTTGCATCTTGTTAGACATTGTCTTTGTTTTATTTTCTTTTTTTAGGCCATCAGCTTGCAAAGAACAAAAAAAGAAAAAATTTTGCTTGTGAAATGTAAAATTGAGGGCTATACTGATATTTGGGAAAGCTAACCACCACATTGGTGCTTCCTGATTGACTATGGGAGGAGAATCATGAAAAAGACAATGGCCGTTCTGTTGATGTTGGTTGTTGCACTGGGGTTCGTGGCCGCGCAGGGGAAAGCGGAAACCGCTTCATCCGGAGCGACCGGCAAACTGGTCGTCTATAGCGCCGCATCGGAAGAGGAAGCTCAGAAACTTGTAGCGAAGTTCAATGAATTGCATCCGGAGATCAAAGTAACGATCATTCGCGCGGGGTCCGGGGATCTGGTGACCCGTGTCAAGACCGAATGGCCGAAGCCGGAAGGCGATGTCATTCTGCTGATGGGGACGGAGAATCTCGACCAGATCTATGACAAGCTTGAGCCGTACAAGAGCGTGAACCATGATTCGTTCCTGCCGGAGAACCGCGATAGCGCCGATGTTCCGAAATATTATGGTACTTCGATGCCGTTGCAGGCGATCATGTACAATACCAACATGCTGACGCCCGATCAGGCGCCCAAGTCCTGGAAAGACCTTGCGGATCCCAAGTACAAGGGAGAGATCGTCCTGGGCAACCCCGCCTCTTCCGGATCCTCCTACGCACAGCTGTATATGATGAACAAGCTCTACGGTATGACGTTCGTAGCTGATGTGGTGAAGAATTCCACCTATGTCGCTTCTTCGACCGCAGGCCCCGATTCCGTTGCACGAGGAGAGTATGCGATCACCGTTACCGGTGAAGCGAACATCGCCAAAAAGATCGACGCAGGAGATCCTGTGGCCTATGTCCTTCCGGAAGAAGGTACAGGACATCGGCTCGAGGGATCTGCGATCCTCGCCAATTGCGCGAACCTCGATTCCGCAAAGAAGTTCATCGATTTCATGACCAGCACCGAGGCGTTCGTCATTGTTCGCGATGAGTGTTTCCGCCGCCCTGTGTCGACACAGATTTCCGGGCCGAATCACCTGCCCGATCTGGCCGACATGAAGTTCTTCCCGTATGACGCCGAGGAGGCGTCTACGACCAAGAAGGCGTTGGTGACCGAGTTCAACGGGTTGCTGTAGTTTATGAATCATCGGGGCTTGCCGAGGCTGTGTCCGTCTGCAAGTCCCGTTCTTGTCCGGAATATGACGACCCGATCGCATCTGTCGGCGGGCGGACGGGCGGATCCTGGTTTCAGGCCGCCTTTCCTATATCGGCCGGAACATTCTTTTCCAGGAGACTGACCACATGAGCCAGAATTTGACATACGAAGCGGTTGACAAGATCTACGACGAAAAAGGGAAGAATCCCGTTCATGCTTTGAAAGATGTGTCTTTCACCATCAACGCAGGAGAACTATTCTGTCTTTTAGGGCCTTCCGGATGCGGGAAGACGACCTTGTTGCGCAGTACCGCTGGGTTGGAGACGATTTCTTCTGGAAGAATGATGTATGGCGATGTGGATATTTCCACGATTCCTCCGTACAAGCGGAACATCGGCATGGTGTTCCAGAGTTTTGCGCTGTATCCCCATATGACGATCTTCGAGAACGTTGCCTATGGACTTCGTGTCCGCAAGACTCCCGATGCGGAAGTCAAGCGAAAGGTCACCGAGGTGATGGAACTGGTCGGACTGCAGGAGGAATTGAAACGGAATCCGAGTCCCACCGGACTTTCCGGCGGTCAGCAGCAGCGGGTGGCGATAGCCAGAGCGTTGGTATATGATCCCGATATTCTGCTACTGGACGAACCATTGGCGAATCTCGACGCAAAGCTTCGCCGATACATGCGCGCCGAGATCCGTCGTATCCAGAAAGCGACGAACATCACGACGATCTTCGTCACCCATGACCAGGAAGAGGCGATGGCGGTAGGCGACCGGCTCGCCGTATTGAAGAAAGGCGTGGTGGAGCAGATCGGAACTTCCGATGAACTGTATACTCAGCCTAGGAACGCCTTTGTTTCGAATTTCATCGGAAAAATGAACTTCCTGGAATCGACGATAGCTGGTCTCGACGGCGATATGGTGCATTGCAAGATCAATGGTACAGAACTGGTCGTCCCCGTGGAGAAATGCAGGTGTCACATGGATCGGCTGGCCGCCGGTCACGAAGTCCTTGTCGGTGCAAGACCCGAAATGTTGGTGGTCTCGAAAGAGCCAGTCGCAAGAAGCGTTCGGGGAACCGTCAAGATCATCCAGCATCTGGGGCAGTTCGTCAGATATGAAGTCGATCTTGATAGAACGATTTCCGAAACGATTTTTGAAATCGACATGCCCGGAATGGTCCGTGGAGTACATGAACATGACGACGTATACATCTCCGTCAAGCCGGATGTAGCTGCGTTGTTCTCCAAGGAGGGGCGGGAATGAAGAAGAACAGTCCCTCGATGGAGAGTATCGGCGCGGAAAGCAGGACGAAGAGGTTTTTCCAGAAAGACTTTTCCCAGTATCTTGTGCTAGCCGTTCCGATGGTGTTCCTTGCAATCTTCCTGTTGTATCCCATGTTCACGACGTTGGTCCGCGCGTTCATGGCTCCGGCCGATGACCTTGCGTTCCATGGATTCAGTCTCGAAGGCTTCAAGCAGTTCGTGGTTTCGCGTTTGTATCGGAAGAGTCTCTACAATTCGTTCGTCGTATCGATCAGCGTCACGTTGCTGACGTTGTTGATCGGTATTCCGATGGGGTATTTCGTCGCGAGGGTCAAGATGCCGTGCAAGAATCTGATCCTGTCGCTTGGGATTCTTCCTGTCATCATGCCGTCGTTCGTCGGAGCGTTCACATGGGTGATCCTGATGGGGCGGAACGGCATCGTCCGCGTATTCCTCAACTGGCTGCTGTCTCCGTTCGGCGTTACGGTGCCCAGCATCTATGGAATGTTCGGCATGATCTTGTGCATGACGCTGACATATTATCCATTCGTGTTCCAGCTTGCCTACGGCGCATTCGCATCGGCCAATCCGTTGCTCGAGGAAGCCGCCATGCTCATGGGCGCCAAGAAATGGCGGATCATGCGCACCGTGACGTTCCCGTTGGTTCTGCCGAGCCTCGGAGCCGCCGCCTTGCTGGTCTTTGTCCGGGCGATCGGTAATTTCGGGATTCCGGCCATGATCGGCGGCGACTCCTATGTGCTGCCGACGTTGATCTACTTCGAGGTGAATGGATTCTGGAACATCAACGGTGCGTCGTCGATCGCCGTGGTGAACGTGCTGATCACCGCATTGGTCCTGTGGCTGCAGAAATATATGGTCAGCAAGCATGAATATGAAACGATATCCGCTTCCCGTTCGGAAATGAAACTGCACGAAGGCAAGGCTATCAGGATCATGGCGCTTGTGTTCTGTCTGCTCGTCCTGATCGCTTCGTTGCTGCCTCAGCTGACGATCATCATCATGTCGTTCTTCACCAAGTGGGTTGGTCTGTTCCCCGAAGGCTTCACGTTGCAGAATTACATACGGATTCCGACGTATTCGCACAGGGAACTGTTCAACTCCTTCTATCTTTCGATCCTCGCCACATTTCTGTGTGCGATTCTCGGAAGTCTGGTAGCATATATCACCGAACGGAAGAAGCCCAAGGGAGCGGCTCTGCTTGACCTGTCTGTGATGGCCCCCTTCATTCTGCCTGGAACCGTCGTGTCGATCGCCTTGCTGTCGGCGTTCAGCGGCAACAGCGCGATACGGCTGACGGGTACGTATACGATCATCGTCATTTCCTATATGATCCGTCGTACTCCGTATGTCTATCGGTCCGTCGCGGCGAGCCTGACGCAGCTCAACCCGTCTTTGGAAGAAGCCTCAACGATTATGGGCGCTTCGTGGTTCTATACATTCCGCAAAGTCAGCGTTCCGTTGATTTTGCCCGCGATCATCTCCGGCTCCATTCTGACGTTGACGACGTTGTTGCAGGAACTGAGCACGACGATTCTGCTGTACAGCGGCAAGACCCGTACCGTTCCGATCCAGATTTATGGAGCTGTCGCCGACGGCAAGCTCGGCGAAGCCAGCGCCTTATCGGTCGTCTTGCTGGTCGTAGTGTTCATCATCGTCTACGGTATGAATCGCTCGCAAGGCAATAAAATGGCATCTGCGTTCAAAATGGGTTGATCGCTTTTTGGAAAAGGGCTCTTTCCTTGGTTGGATGATCCGGGGAAAGGGCTTTTTTTCATATTCGTCGGTTTGGTCGAAAGGAGTGCCGGGTGGACAGTCGATCATCGGATCTGGCCTTTTACGAGGGTGTTCTGAAGGAAGATATCCTTCCATATTGGATGTCCCGTTGCATCGACGCGGAAAACGGCGGGTTTTTCAACTGTTTCGATAATTCCGGACGGCATCTGGTCTGTCGTGACAAATATACCTGGAGCCAGGGGCGGTTCGTCTGGCTGTTCGGAAAACTCGCCTCGATGACTTCCTGTTTTTCCGATGGCGAACGGTCTTTCTTTCTTGCTCTTTCGGAACAAGGGGCGGATTTTCTGATGGATCATTGCCTGCTTTCCCCCGGCGACTGGCGCTGTACGTTCCTGATGGACGAGAGGGGGACGGCGAAACCGGCGCAGGAGGGGGCCCCGTTGGACGGAAGCCTCTACGCCGATTGTTTTGTCGTGGCCGGGCTGGCGCGATATGCACGGTCTTCAGCGAATGAACAGCCCTATGCATTCGCCAAACGATTGTATCGTTCGATCCTCGACCGTATTTCGTCCGGCGCATTCCATACTGCGCCGTATCCGATTCCCCAAGGCTATCGCGCGCACGGGATTCCGATGATCCTCGACAATGTGACGCAGGAGCTGTACGCTGCGGCGCTGGTCTTCGATCCCCGGTATTGTGGAGAGTTGCGGAAAACGATGCGGCGTTGCGCATACGATGTGCTCGACAATTTTACCGACAAAACGGGCGTCGTCCACGAAATGATTCGTTCCGATGGGAGCTTCGTCGACAATCTGCTTGGCATGCATGCGAACGTCGGCCATACATTGGAGGACATGTGGTTCATCATCGATGCCGCCCGGATCATCGACGACGACAGTCTGCTCGCACGCGTGTTTCCCATCGTCAAGAAGGCGTTGGAAATCGGATGGGACGAACCGTACGGCGGGTTGCTTCACTTCGTGGCCGTGGACGGCGGACCTCTCTCGGCAAAGCGATGTACCTTGGATGGAATCGCGGATGATCCGACGGTCGCCCAGGTTCTGGGCGGGTGGACGGACAAGCTCTGGTGGGTGCACTCCGAGGCTCTCTATGCGACGATGCTGTGCTATCGGTTGACTGGCGACGATGTGTTCCTGCTCTGGCATGAACGGATTCGCTCCTATGCGTTCTCCACATTCCCGAACCCCGACAAGGCAGTCGGAGAATGGATCCAGATACGATGCAGGGATGGGATTCCTCAGGACAAGATCGTCGCGCTTCCCGTCAAGGATCCCTATCATATTGCGCGAAACCTGATTCTCATGATCGAACTCCTTTCGGAACCGTCATAGCGGGATTCTTCCTATTGTCTGCATCGTGAGGCTCATGTATGCTTCCTTGCATGGATACATCGATTCGCGCTGTCTTGGATCTCCTGATCTCGTTCGGGTATGACGAGCATATCGATATGATCGAACCGCTTCGCCATGGAGAAGCGACTGTCGTGCACATCTCATCGGATGGCGTGCTGGCGCGCCATAGGGAAGGGGTCTGGTTCGCCAGCGTCAGGACGGACGCCGCCGCTCGGAACGTGCTTGATCTGGTCGATGGCGACGATGTGTTCTGCACCCATGGTGAGGTCGGTCTGGAGCTGTTTCTCGAACATCTGGGGCGACCGGAAGTGATGCATTGCCGTCAGGTGTTACTCAAAAATCAGATCTCCGAAGCGTTTCTTTCCATGGAACAGTCCGAATATACGCTGTCGCCGCTGAATCCCTCCCATCTCGATCTGGTCGTAGCGCAGTACCATACGGCCCCGCCTGCATATGTGCTTGGACGCCTGCGCGCCGGCGCGATGCTCGGTGCCTGGGTTGGCGATGAACTTGCCGGATTCATCGGCACCCATGCGGAGGGCTCGATCGGGTTGCTGGAGGTGGTCCCCAAGTTCAGGCGTCGGGGTCTAGCCACGTTGCTGGAAAGCGAAATCTGCCGTCGTCTGCAGTCCGCCGGCCGTGTTCCTTATGGTCAGGTGTTCATAGGAAACGATGCGTCCATGGCCTTGCAGCGCAAGATAGGCTTTACCTGCGCCGCATCAACGGTGCATTGGTTGGACAGAGCGGACTGCTAAAAGCTTGCGAAGCATCGGAAAAATGAATATTATCAACGAATATTCTCTGTTTTAATGAAAATTTATGCAAAAACACTAGGCAAAATACCTGTTTGTTGTATAATTATGCTACTTTTGCGATAGACGGAGGATAGCTGGGCATGAAAAGTACCATGATCAAGGCGGGTGTCGTCGGAGCGACAGGGTATGCAGGAAGCGAATTGGTGCGGCTGTTGTGCCGGCATCCCATGGTGCGGCTTGTCTTTGTCGGGTCCCGTTCCTATGCAGGCAAGCCGTTCTCCGAGGTATATCCGAACATGAAGGGTGTCTGCGATCTCGTGTTGTCGGATGATGACATCTCCCGCGCTTCCGCGCTGTGCGATGTATTGTTCCTGGCGCTCCCCGCAGGAATCGCCTCGAACTGCATCACTTCGGAGCTGTTGGAACAATGCGTCGTCATCGATCTTGGCGCAGACTATCGGCTGAGCGATCCCGCGGTCTACGAGGCCTGGTACAAAGTCAAGCATGGTTCTGTGGGCCTGCTGGCGCAAGCAGTCTATGGACTTTGCGAGTTGAACAAGGCGAAGATAGCCAAGGCCGATCTGATCGCGAATCCCGGCTGTTATACCACCTGTTCGATCCTGTCGCTGACGCCCCTTCTCAAGGCGGGCTTGATCAAGCCTTCGAGCATCATCATCGACGCCAAATCGGGGGTTTCCGGCGCGGGCCGTTCGGAAAAACTCGGGTCGCTGTACTGTGAATGCAACGAAACCATCAAGGCCTACGGGGTCGCGAACCATCGCCATACGCCGGAGATCGAGGAGCAGCTTTCCTGGGTCGCCAGCGAGGGGGCGAGCGGCAAGGGACTCACGTTGCAGTTCACGCCCCATCTGGTCCCGATGGATCGGGGAATCCTCGCCACATGCTACGCCGATTTGAATACAGGCGTCGATGCCGGGCAAGTCGCCCAGGCGTTCCATGATTGCTATGATGGAGAGCCGTTTGTCAGGATTCTCGGGGAAGGCGTCCTCCCTGAGACTCGCTGGGTCAAGGGCGGAAACCGTTGCGATATCGGCTGGGTGATCGACCGACGCACCGGACGGATCATCGTTGTCGGAGCCATCGACAATCTGGTAAAGGGTGCCGCCGGGCAGGCGGTGCAGAACATGAACATCCGCTTCGGTTTTGACGAGACCGAAGGGTTGGATGTCGCGGCCGCGTTTCCCCTGTGAGCGGCCGATTCTCCTCAGAAAAGGAAAGGATCGGATATATGAAAGTCATTGAAGGCGGCATCACCGCCCCCAAGGGGTTCTTTGCCAACGGCATCGCCGCCGGCATCAAGAAACGGAAGAAGGATCTTGCGTTGTTGGTCAGTGCGGTTCCCGCCCAGGTCGCCGGTGCGTTTACTACGAACAAGGTGAAAGCGGCGCCCGTGCTGTGGGACAGGCGGCTGGTGGACAGCGCCAGGCCGATGGCGGCCATAGTGGTCAACAGTGGCAATGCCAACGCATGTACCGGAGCGCAAGGGTTGGCGGATGCGAAAGAAATGGCTTCCTGGACGGCCTCTTTGATTTCGGACGCCGCAAAGCCCGTGCTCGAGCATCCGTATCCGGTGGCTCCGGAACAGGTGCTTGTCTGTTCCACCGGCGTCATCGGCGTTCCGCTTCCGATGGATATCGTCAAGAAAGGCATCTCGGCATGCGCCTCCGGCCTTTCTTCCTCTTTTGAAGCTGCCGTCGCCGCAGCCGAGGCGATCTGCACGACCGATACGTTCCGCAAGGAGATCGCCGTCGAAATCGAGATCGCCGGCAGTCCGGTCAGAATCGCCGGTATGGCGAAGGGCTCGGGGATGATCCATCCGAACATGGCTACGATGCTTTCGTTCATTACCACCGACGCCGATGTGGCGGCGGCCGACCTGCAAGGGTTGCTCGGTACGACGATCATCGATACGTACAACATGATTTCGGTGGATGGGGATACCTCGACAAATGATACGGTGTTGACGCTGGCCAACGGCTGTAGCGGAGTATCTGTCCGACCGGGAACCGACGGATGGGAGGCGTTCTCCGAGGCGTTCCTGTATGTCCATGCGTTCCTCGCCAAGGCGATCGTCCGTGACGGGGAGGGAGCTGGCAAATTCATCGAGGTCACTGTCGAGGGGGCGAAAACGGTCGAGGACGCCCGTACGCTCGCTCGTTCGGTGGTCAGTTCCAGCTTGGTGAAGACGGCGTTCTTCGGCGCCGACGCCAACTGGGGGCGTATTCTCTGCGCCATGGGCTACAGCGGGGCCGATTTCGATCCTGCTGGAACCGAGCTGTCGTTCTCCAGCGACAAAGGTTCGATCATCGTAGTGGACAAGGGGGAACCTGTGGCGTTCGACGAACAGCTGGCCAAGAAGATCCTGTCGGAGAAGGAGGTCACCGTCCATGCCCTACTGCGCGACGGCACGGCGGAAGCCACCGCCTGGGGGTGCGATCTTTCGTATGAATATGTTCGGATCAACGGCGATTACAGGAGCTGACAAGTGGATATGAGACAAGAAATCGAGAAGGCCGAGGTACTGATCGAAGCCATTCCGTATATCAGGAAGTTCGCCGGAACCATCGTGGTCGTGAAGTACGGTGGAAGCGCGATGGTCGATGAAAAACTGCGCAAATCGGTGATTCAGGACATCGCGCTGATGAAATATATCGGCCTGATGCCGGTCGTCGTCCATGGCGGCGGCAAGGAGATCACCAATCTGCTCGACCGATTGGGCAAGGAGACGCAGTTCATCGACGGGCTTCGCGTGACCGACCAAGAGACCGCTTGGGCGGCCGAGATGGTGTTGTCCGGATCAATCAACAAATCGCTCGTGGCTGATTTGGAGAGCGTGGGGATCAATGCGGTGGGAATCAACGGCAAGGACGGCCGTACGCTGACCGTCCACAAGAAACTCGACCCGAAAGGGCGTGACCTTGGCTTCGTCGGCGAGGTGAACGGAGTCGATACGACGCTGGTCCGTACGTTGCTGGACAACAACTTCGTGCCGGTCATCTCTCCGATCGGTATGGACGAAGCCGGCAATACCTACAATATCAACGCCGACTATGCCGCCAGCGCCATCGCAGGGGCATTGAACGCCCAGAAGCTGATTTTCCTCACCGATGTGGAAGGTATTCTCAAGGACAAGGACGATCCGTCGACGATCATCCGTCGCCTGACGGTCGACGAGGCGCTGGACTACATCAACGACGGGACGATCAAAGGGGGGATGATCCCCAAAGCGCAATGCTGTATCGATGGAATCGTCAAGGGCGTCAAGAGCGTACATATCCTGGACGGCCGGCTCGACCACAGCATTCTGCTGGAAATTTTCACCACGAAGGGAATCGGAACCATGATGACCCCTTCGCAGTATTCCGACAAATAGGACGAAACGGGAGGTTCCGCTATGAACAAGGCTATCGATGCATATGGACCGATGCAGAGGATCATCGAGGAAGGGCAACGGGACATCATGCATACCTACGCCCAGTTTCCTGTCGTGTTCGCATCCGGACACGGCAGGACGCTGGTCGATACGGAGGGAAAGGAGTATCTGGATTTCGTGGCGGGCATCGCCGTCAACGCCCTCGGCTACGGGGACGAAACGCTAGCCGCGGCGTTGAAGCATGTCATCGACAACGGAGTGCTGCATTGTTCCAACCTGTATTGGAATCCGTATGCGGTCAACGCCGCAAAACTCCTGAAGCTCGTTTCCGGCATGGACAAGGTGTTCTTCTGCAATAGCGGAGCCGAAGCCAATGAGGCCGCATTGAAGCTTGCCCGCAAGTTCGGGCATCTGGACGGCGGCCATCGGTCTGGCATCATTACGATGGAACACTCGTTCCATGGACGTACGTACGGAGCCATCACCGCTACGGGACAGGCCAAGTACCATAAGGACTTCGATCCGTTGCTCCCCCATATCTCGTACGCCGTGTTCAACGACTTCGAGAGCGTCTGTTCATTGGTCGACGACGATACCTGCGCGATTCTCGTCGAGCCGATCCAAGGGGAAGGGGGGATCATCCCGGCCGAAAAGGAGTTCCTCGTCTCGCTGCGAAAGCTGTGCGATGAAAAGAATCTTCTGCTGATGTTCGATGAGGTGCAGTGCGGCATGGGGCGATCGGGAATGCCGTTCGCCTGGCAGACATATGGTGTCAAGCCTGATGTTTTGACCATCGCCAAGGCGCTCGCCGGCGGGGTGCCCGCCGGTGCGATGGTAGCCTCCGGTGTCGCCGCCGAGATACTGCAGCCCGGCGACCATGCCGCCACGTTCGGTGGCAATCTACTGGCCATGAGCGGAGCGTGCGTGATGCTGGAGCGGCTTGCCGAGGGAACTTTGTGCGACCATGTCCAGGCGATGAGCGCATATTTTCTCAAGGCGCTCCATGCGCTGCAGGCAAAGTATCCGTCGATCGCTGTCGATGTTCGCGGGCTGGGGCTGATGCTCGGGATCCAGTTGTCGGTTCCGCCCCGGACGGTTGTCGACGGGGCGATGTCCCGCGGTCTGCTGGTGGCTTCCGCTGGGTACGACGTGCTTCGTTTCGTGCCGCCGCTGACCGTGACGGAGGGGGAGATCGACCGCGCCGTAGGGATCATCGACGAAGTGTTCGCATCGCTCGCCAGCCAATCGGAATAGTTGCGGGTCGTTGACATTTCCTATGCAAACCAGCTAGTATCACCGAAAGAAACAAAGGCGTTTCATCCTCACAGGGGGTGGAATGCCTTTTTTCTTATTTTCTGATGATGTTCGTCGTGCAAGACCTTCGGGCTGACGTCCGGGGGAAGGTTTGGAGGTACCCAGGTATGTGTGGATTCGTAGGGATGTTCGATGTCGAGGAGGGAGCCGCCCAGTATCGGGATCGTGTTCTGTCGATGTCGCGCAAGATTCGGCATCGGGGACCGGACTGGTCCGGTATCTATTGCGGGGAGGATGCGATTATCAGCCATGAGCGGCTGTCCATCGTCGATCCTCTTTCCGGTAAGCAGCCGCTGTATAGCAAGGATGGGAAGCTTGTTCTGGCGGCCAACGGCGAGATTTATAATCATCAGGAAATTCGAAAACGATATGATGGGACGAACGGCAAGTACTACGAATTCCTCACGCAGAGCGACTGCGAGGTGATTCTCGCCCTGTATCAAGACAAGGGGCCCGATTTTCTCGAGGACCTGAACGGGATTTTCGCGTTCGCCCTCTACGATATGGAGAAGGATGTCTACCTGATCGCCCGCGACCATATCGGCATCATCCCCCTGTACCAGGGGTGGGACGGCGAGGGGCATTACTACGTGGCCAGCGAGCTGAAAGCGTTGGAGGGTGTCTGCTCGACGATCGAGGAGTTCCAGCCGGGGCAGTACTTCTATAGCCCGGATGGAAAGCCTGTCAGATGGTATCATCGGGACTGGGTTTCCTACGATGCGGTCAAGGACAATGTCAGCGATATCGATGAGCTCCGCGACGCTTTGGAGGCGGCGGTCAAGCGGCAGCTGATGAGCGATGTTCCCTACGGGGTGCTGCTGTCCGGTGGTCTGGATAGTACGGTGATCGCCGCGGTTACGGCGAAGTACGCAGCCAAGCGGGTCGAGAGCGCCGATACCGAAGTTGCATGGTGGCCTCGTCTGCACAGTTTTGCGATCGGATTGGAAGGATCTCCGGATCTGGCCGCGGCCAAGGTCGCCGCTGATTTTATCGGCACTGTCCATCACGAGGTTCATTTCACCATCCAGGAGGCGCTCGATGCACTGGATGATGTCATCTATCATTTGGAGACGTACGATATCACGACGGTACGTGCCTCGACGCCGATGTTCCTGCTGGCTCGGGTGATCAAGTCGATGGGAATCAAGATGGTTCTTTCCGGGGAAGGTTCCGACGAGCTGTTCGGCGGCTACCTCTACTTCCACAAGGCTCCGAGTCCCCAGGCTTTCCATGAGGAGACGGTCCGTAAACTCGGCAAGCTGCATCTTTACGACTGTCTGCGTGCCAACAAGTCCCTGGCGGCATGGGGAGTCGAAGGGCGCGTCCCGTTTCTTGACAAGGAATTCATCGATGTCGCGATGCGGCTCAACCCGCGCGACAAGATGTCGTTGGTCGTCGATGGTAGGCAACGGATCGAGAAATGGATCGTTCGGGAGGCTTTCAAGGACTATATGCCGCCTTCGATTACATGGCGGCAGAAGGAGCAGTTTTCCGATGGTGTCGGCTACAATTGGATTGATACGCTTCGCAGGATGACCAACGAGTTGGTCACAGACCAGCAGTTCGCCGCGGCTGCCCGTCGCTTCCCGATCAATACTCCTTCCACCAAGGAGGAGTACTACTATCGAGCGATCTTCGCCAAGCATTTTCCGTCGGAGTCCGCCGCCCGTTGTGTTCCCCACGAGGCTTCGGTTGCTTGTTCCACTGCCATCGCCCTGGAATGGGATGCGGCGTTCAAAAAGATGAACGAACCTTCCGGTCGCGCGATCGCCGGTGTCCACGACCAAGCCTATTAGGGTCGTTGTAGGGTTATTGCAGGGTCATTGCAGGGGTACTGACCGTACCCCTGCAAGAGCCCTGCATTACCCTACAAACATACCTACCGGGCATACCTACCGGGCATACCTACCGGGCATACCCACCGGGCATACCCACCGGGCATACCCACCGGGCATACCCACCGGGCATACCCACCGGGCATACCCACCGGGCATACCCGCCCGCGCCGTGCCGTAGTACCTACTCAAATTACCCTACAATGACCCCAATATCTTGTTTGATTGTGTCCAGCGAGTAGGCGGGAGAGTATTGAGCCACGACCTTGCCGGTACGATCGACGAGGAACTTGCCGAAGTTCCACTTGATATCCTGCGGCCGATTCCACTGAGTCAGAGGCGCCACTTTTTTCTCGAAAGCGATCGCAGCATCGTCCCGTTTCGCTTCCTGAGCCTGACCCTTCAACCAGACATACAGCGGGGCGGTATGATCGCCATTCACTTCGATCTTCGAGAACCGAGGGAACGTAGTACCATAATTCAACGTACAGAACCCCTCGATCTGCTCATCGGTGCCCGGAGCCTGTTCGAGAAATTGGTTGCAGGGGAAGTCGAGAATCTCGAACCCTTTGCCATGGAACTCATCATACAGAGCCTGCAAGGCTGAGTACTGGGGAGTCAGACCGCACTTTGTCGCGGTATTGACGACAAGGAGGACATTTCCTTCGTATTTTTTCAAAGACACGGGCTTGCCGTGGTTATCAATAACCTCGAAATCGTAGATGTTCATACGCTCTCCTTAATCATAGCGAGATACTATGAATATACTCATTCCCCGGCTGAAAGCAACAATTATTTCGTCAGAATGGAAAAAATTATCAGGAACCGACCACCTGCACTTCGAACCGACGGGAACGCGGACCATCGAACTCGCAGAACCAGATTCCTTGCCATGTTCCCAGATGCAACCGCCCGTTTTCGATGATGATCGTCTGGTTGCATCCCACGCAGCTTGCCTTGAGATGGGCTGAGGAATTCCCCTCGAAATGACGGAATTCAGGACGGTCGGGAAACGCCTTGCCCAATCCGAACAGAAGATCTTCCGTAACATCGGGATCGGCGTTTTCGTTGATCGTGATCGCCGCCGTAGTGTGGGGACACCACACCACGCAAATACCGTCCGTCACGCCGCTCGCTTCGACGGCCTCCTGCACCTTCGCCGTGATCAAGTACATCCCTTGCGCCTGTGTCTTGAGCGAATACGTCCGGATCATGGCGCAACGATCGTATTGGTCAGCGTCCCGATTCCCTCGATGACGATATCCACCTGGTCGCCGACCTGCATACCGCTGATACCGCCGGGAGTACCCGTCAAAATGACATCGCCAGGAAGCAAGGTCATGACCTTGGACAGGTAGCTGACGAGAAAGGCTGGCTTGAAGATCAGGTTCGACGTATTGGAATGCTGCATCGTCTTGCCGTTGACCCGGCTTTCGATATCGAGATGGTCAGGATCGACTTCGTCAGTGATGAACGGCCCCAGAGGCATGAACGTATCGAACGACTTCGCCACCGTCCATTGCCCCTGCTTCGGCTGCAGGTCGCGGGCCGTCACATCGTTGGCGCAGGTATAGCCGAGAATATACTCGTGTACATCCGACTCTTCGACGTTCTTCGCCGTCTTGCCGATGACGATCGCAAGCTCCGCTTCGTAGTCGAGTCGCTTGCACTGCGGAGGGAATACGATTCCTTCCTGCGGGTCGTTGACGCTGGTAGACGGCTTGAGAAACACGACTGGTTCGGTCGGGATCGGAAGTTTGAATTCCTCCGCATGGTCGCGGTAGTTCAGCCCGATGCACACCCCTTTCGAGGGCTCGCATGGGGAAAGGAGCTTTGCTCCCGCCAAAGGAACGACGAAATCGGTCATCACCAGTGATCCGAACGGCGATCCCTCGATCAAGCGAACCGTGTCTCCGTCGATGATGCCGAACCGTGGACCTCCAGGAAATTGGATACGTACGTATTTCATGAACTCCTCCTGGAGGCTATCATATCGAATCGGAGCCGGACGGTAAATGTCCGGATCATCTACCGTCCATGATTTCTCAGTGGAGCCTTGCTCCGATATGCCGTGGCAAAGCCGCGGTCGGTTCCAGCAACCCCGACATGTCGATGGTTCCGAAAGAACCGATGGTCGGGACGATGGCCATGTCGGTGGAGACGAAGCGGCTCGAATCCATGACAGTTCCATCGTTGTTTCTGCTATTCGCCCCGTCGAAGAAGAAGTTGTCGGCGGTACGCAGCGCCGGAGCTTCGTCGATATTGTCCGCCATGGCTCCGTCCAGCGAAAGCACGCCGCAGGCTTGGAACTGTCGTTCGCCAGAACCTTTGCCGTACAGGGCGATATTATAGCCGTTGTTCCCGTAGCTGGTGATTCGTTCGAGAATCAGCGCCGGGTTGCTGTTGCTAGTGACACCGCTCGCACCGTTTTTGTAGGCGATACTGTCGCGCAAGATATGGGCTACGGCGATTCCATCGCCACCGAGTTTGAATCCATTGCCGTCGCCGTTGCCAGAACCATCGCTCAATGACCCGTTTCCATAGGCGACGCAACGTTCGATCAGCACCGCGCCGATCGGCCCCGACTCGATCTTGGCGAACAGATCCCAGCCATCGTCGATATTGCTGTACCCGATGCAGTCTCGGAACACGTTGTTTTCCCCGCAGGTCAGTTTTGCGGCAAATCCATCGGCATTGTTCTGTGCCGGATCGCAGTTGTCATGGCTGATGCAGCTTTCGACGAGATTGTCGTGGGGCCATTTATCGAAACGTTCGGAACTGGTGCCGGAAATCTGGATTCCCGTATCGCCGCATTCATAGGCCCGGACGTTCCGTACGATGTTGTGGTCGCCTGCGATCTGCAGCCCTTTGATGTTGCCTTGTGTCCTGGTGATGTCGATACCTTCGATTTCCCACCAGTCGCCCCACAGCTGCATGCCGCCGCCGGCCATCGAGAAGTCCAGCACCGCACGCGCTCCGATTTCGACGACAATCCGTTTCGGCTGTCCCGGCTTGCCGCTGTTGCCCCGTTCAATGATCAGCGGACGATTCAGATAGTATGTTCCGGGTTCCATCACGATGGTCTGTCCAGGACGCACGTAACTGATCGCCGATGCAATATCCAGAGGATCGGCTTTCGTCCCTTTGCCGAACGGCGATCCATCTCGCGATACATGCAGCTCGGTTCCTTCGTATCCAATGGAGATCACCGAATGCATGATTGTCACCGGTGCATAGCTTTCCACATAGTGCTTCAGCGTCCGGTCATAGGCCGCGAGCGTTTGCTTCGGCCCCGGTCGATAGGATGGATCGGGGGCGAATGTCACCACGTAGTCGTTGAAGCCCGGGGTGATGTCCAGCGTTTTCGTATAGTCTGTTTCCGCAGTTATCCTTGCGGAATCGATCAGTTTCGTCCCATCGTTACTCGAGACGGAAAGCCATCCGTCTGCATTCGCGAAAAATACGAATGGATACGAGTTCTCCCCGTAGGTGGTGGGGGAGTCGACTTTCGTAACCAACGGTATCAACTCGTCCGGTTCGGCCTGCGCCGGTGGATCGGTCGCAGGATCGGTGACTGCCATCGCCACGTCGCTGATCGTCGCATTGCATCCTCTGGCGACGACGAACCCGACATAGCTGCGTTCAGAATCGATCACCTCCAGCTTCTCAGGTCCGTACAAGGTGAATTCCTCGATGGTATCCTCGCTGGCGATCTCCCGCCGGTATATGGCATGGTAGCCGGTATTGTCCTTCTTCAGCGTCAGACGATAGACATCACCCTGACGGACCAGTTCGCTCTGATCATAGCTGTATGCTTGCGATGTCGACTTGCCGTACTTTGCGATTTCTTCATCGCCCCCTTCGATGATCTCGTCGGTCAGGCCGGTGACGAATCTGGCACCCAACGTATCTTTGCTGGTTTTCTTCACTCCTCCGATCGTCGCCTCGAATTTTGTGGCGATCAGCGCAGCGCTGTTGGTGTAGTGATTGATGTTCGATATGCCGTCCTCTCCCAAACTGTCCATGCAAATCAGACCGAAGCCTTCCTGTCCGTCGGCCGTCGGATTGATATAGTCGATGGCGAACGTGGCGCTCAACTCGAAATTCTCTGTCTTCGGATCGATGGTCGTATAGTAGAATGATACTCCGTCATGGAACGCGGTGAATTTGCCCCCCTTGCTGTCGATGTTCCCCGTCACTTCATCGTAGGTGCAGCTGAACAGTCGGAACGTGAGATCGTCGCTGTCGAGCATCTCCATCCGGTTGAGCACGTCTTTCTTCGTCGACTGGCCGAAACTGGTGAACTGCCAGATCCGTTCCGCCTCCGCCCGTGCTGTCTTTTTCAACGGAACGCCGACCGCTCGTTCATCGCCTCGTCGTGCCCTGACGGAAATTTCATAGGTCCTGCCGATTTTCAGATCGGGGAAGCTGAATGTCCCCGCGTCCGGGGTGAAGAGGATCGTGCGTTCCTCCGTCTCAGGATCCTTGAGCGTGACCAGATAGGTCTCGGCTTCGGAGATAGGATCAAAACTGACATTCAGTGTTCCGTCTCCGATATTCATCGCCGAAACAAACGGTTTTTCCAACGGGAGCACATAGCTGAAATCGTATGGCGGACTCTGTTTCGTCGTATCTTCCTTTCGCCGCGAGGACTCGACGCCGACGCGATACATGGCGCTGTGGTCCACGGTGAACTCCACCTGTCGCTGGTCGTTCTTCGATCGTCCTACCGGTCGGGTGTCGATGATTTTGCCGGTGGCCGTGTCAATGACGCTCACTTCCCCTTTGTCCGCGCCGTCCGCTCCGGTTGGCATGGTGAATGCGACGACGATCCTGTATGGATCCTCTTCGCTGACCGATACGCTATCGATGGCCGGCGGGGCGACTTCCGCCCATGGCGTGGCCGCGAACGACATGGCGACGGTCAGCATGTACATGAACGACAGCGCCATGATTTTCTTTGAAGTCTGCATAACGGATACCTCTCGTTTGTTCGGCGGGAAAAAAACAGACCGCCCATCGGTTCCTGCGAACATGCAAGACTGGTGCGGTCCGTTACCGGTTATTCGACGATGATTTGGTACAGATTGATGCCGCTTGATTTCGAATAGATGCTGTAGGTTCCGTTGTCCGGCAAGACGCAATTGGCGATTCCCGCCTCTCCGGTGTCTGGCGGCGCTGTGAGGCTCTGCACGACCGTACCGTCGGCTTTCGCGACGATCAGCACCCGTGCGTCGCTTTTGCTACTGCTGTTCAGGTACACCGTGAGCGTTTCTCCTTTCTTTGCGCTGAACTGGACACTCCTGTAGCTTGTGTTGCCGCTTCCGTTGAGTTTGACGCGTGCGTTGAAGATTTCTCCATCTTCCGCTTCCCGGACTTCGTCGATGGTTTCGATCGTGATTCCTTTTTCGCCCGTCGCTTTGAAAACGAATCCGTCGATGTCCTTGTTCGAGACCAATTTTTCGGCGGATAGATCATTGGCGCTGACAAAACCGCCTGCGAGCACGGGAACGATGACTCCCAGCCCGAGTAAAACTGCACAAATCAGCTTTTTCATGGTGATTCTCCCTTTGTGTGATGATATCCCCTGAAAAAACTATACCACCAGCCACCGGCTGGATGCAGTGATATTTTTGAACTATTACGACATGGCGGAGTACACGTAGCGTACATGAAAGAGACCTGCAAGATCCGGGTGTCCGCAAGTACGCTTTTCGTTTCCACCGTTTGGCTTGCGCACGATGGCCGTTTTGGTCGAAACCGGACGGCCACGTCGCGACCACCATGCACAGCAACGCACCTCGGACCTTGCGATCTTCTCCCGCGCCTTACAATGACCCCGGAACGACCCTCATTCGTGGGCGGCTTTGTATACGGTATCGATCAAGGCCGGAATGTTTTCCAAATCGATGCTGGAGAACGCCAGGCGGAGATACTTGCCCTGGATCGAAATGGTTCCCGTCTGGTATTTGTCGAGCAGGCGGAGCCGAAGCTCCTCGGCGTCAACGGAACAGACGAACGACATGAAGTAGCCGGAATTGAAAGGAAGGGGCATCAGCGCCGTATCGCCGGCATGCTTGGCCAGTTCCTGCTTGAGCGCCGCATATCGTTTGCCGATCGTGGCGATGCCCTTCGCCTTGTCCGCATGATACGATCCATCCTGCATCGCCCGCAGCAGAATGCTCTGACCCGGCTTGTCGCAGGATGAGACGACGCCTCGAATCGCACCCATCGTCTTTTTTTCAAGCGCCGCATACTGGTCTTCGGTCAAATTCTTTGAACCATAGGTGATGAACCCGATGCGGAAGCCCCAGACCATCTCCTCTTTCGTCGCCGCGTCGCCTTTGACCGCAAGAATGTTCTCGTGGGCGTTGCATAGTTTCGAGAACAGGGAGTGGGTGCAGACATCCGGCTCGAAGAACAGACCAAAATAGGCGTCATCGGTGAATACCAGCAGCTTCTTGCCGTCATCCGCTTTCTGGATCAGCATCGCAGCCAGCGCTTCCATCTCCGTTTCGGTCGGCGTATAGCCTGCGGGGTTGTTGGGGAAGTTGAGGATCATCGCTATCCGGTCGGAACCGGCGTCGTCGATTGCTTTCGACAGCCCTGCGATATTGAGCTTGCCGTCGAAAAACAGCGGAAACGAGACCATCTTGGCCTGGCGCTGTTCGGTGAATATCAAGTTGTAGTTTCCCCAGTACATATCCGGGCAGAGAACCTGCTGATCCTTGTCGATGAACAATGATGCGGCCACGCTGATCGCATGGGTCAGTCCGCTGGTGACGATCGGAAGCGAAACGGTGGCATCCTTCATCGGCGGATTCTTGACACGCATCTCCTCCAGCCACTTCTTCCGCAATGCCATTTCGCCTGCGGTGGGCGCGTAGGGGAACAATTCGTCGACACCCATCTCCGGGGAAAAACATGCGTAGACCGAAGGCAGATGCATCGCCTTGCCGTGTTCGGTCGCGATTCCGATGGTCGCGTTGAACCGTGTGGCTTTCTGCTTCGCTTCCGCGGATTGTGAAATGATACCTTTCGGGAAATACATCCTCCGTCCATAATCCGACAACATGTCGTCGACGATGGTGCCCGAAAGCGTCTGGTTCAGTTGCTGAGCGAGTGGATTCATATTTCCTCCTGCGAATGCGGCGACGAAAAGAGCAAGTTTTCTGATTGCCGCTGATATGCTGTGCCTACTATCCTACACGTTGGTACGCGGAATGTCGATAGAGATTCCCTGCTTTTCCAGCGCCGGTCAGCGCTTCGAAATACGTATCGTATCTGACGAAGATTATTGCTTGCTATATCAAGAAAAAATAGGCGTATTGCGTTATTTTCATTCTGGATGTATAATTACCTGTTGCACCCGATGTCAGGAATGTCTGACGGGCGAGGGATCGGTACGCCGGGGAAGGGCTTGTGCGTGCGATCATCACCCATGACATCCCCCGAAATTCATGACGGGGAATGAAGAAAAAAAGGTACCGATGAAGGATTGGAAAAAAGAACTCAAAGCATGTATTCGTGACGCGGAGGAACTGGGACGCTATCTCCCGTTGACAGACGAAGAAAAAACGACGTTGTCCCATATCATCGACAAGTATCCCATGGCGATCACCCCGTACTACCTTTCGCTGATCGACAAGGAGAATCCGGACGATCCGATACGGAAGATGTGCATCCCGACGTTGGATGAATCGCTGTTCGGCGGAGTGGAGGATACGAGTGGGGAAGGCGAAAATACGGTGCTCCCCGGACTGCAGCACAAGTACAAGCAGACTGCGTTGATCCTTTCCACCAACCAGTGCGCCATGTATTGCCGCCATTGTTTCCGCAAACGGATGGTCGGAACCGATACCGACGAAATCATCAGGAATTTTCCCGACATCGTGGAATATATCGCATCCCATGAAGAGATCACCAACGTCCTCATTTCCGGTGGCGACGCGTTCCTCAACAGCAATCTCGTGATCTGGCGATACCTTGACGAACTGACGAAGATCGACCATCTCGATTTCATTCGGTTCGGAACCCGTACGCCGGTGGTCATTCCCCAACGTATCTCGGGCGATGAGGAACTGCTCGGCATTCTGTCCGAGTTCGCCGCAAAGAAACAGATCTATGTGGTAACGCAGTTCAACCATGCCTCGGAAGTCACCGACCAGGCCGTCGGGGCGATCCGCGCCTTGCTTGCATGCGGCATAGTGGTCAAGAACCAGACCGTGCTGCTCAGAGGTGTCAACGATTCCTCCGAAGTTCTGGGTGCATTGCTGAAGAAGTTGACCGCCTGCGGCATCGTGCCATACTATGTGTTCCAGTGTCGGCCTGCGGCAGGGGTCAAGAATCTCTTCCAGGTTCCGATTTCCGAGGGGTACGAGATCGTCCGGGGGGCGAAGGCGTTGCAGAACGGGCAGGGCAAATGCATCAAGTACTGCATGTCGCATCCTCAGGGCAAGATCGAGATGCTTGGTCCGATGGACGGTTCCATGCTGTTCCAGTTCCATCAGGCGAAGGATCCTGCCGAATTGGGGCGGGTTTTTTCCGTTCCACTGCGCACGGGGCAAGGCTGGCTGGACGAGAACCTGACCTGAGGAGTCGAGCCGGCCGAAGGAGTCGCCATGCCCGTTGTACATGTCAACGATATCGAGCTGTTCTATGAGCGGACCGGAGACGGGCCGGCGATGCTCCTTGTCCATGGTAATGGAGAGGACCATACGATCTTCGATCGGCTCATTCCGCTCCTGGCTTCGCGCTATACCGTCTATGCGGTTGATTCTCGCGGGCACGGACGCAGCAGTGCTGTCGATTCGTTCGACTATGGCGGAATGGCCGACGACATGGTCGCCTTGATCGAGGCGCTCGGACTCGAGCGGCCTCGGTTCTATGGTTTTAGCGATGGGGGGATCATCGGTCTGATGATCGCCATCCGACATCCCGACTTGCTTTCCTCTTTGATCGTCAGCGGCGCCAACGTCGATCCCTCCGGTATCCGATGGATCTGGCGGCTACCGATCCGCATCCAATATCGTTTGACCGGCGATCCGAAGCTCAAGCTCATGCTTGAACAGCCGCATATCCCTTGTTCCGATCTGGCTTGCATCACCATTCCGACCACGGTCACCGTCGGCAGCCGCGACGTCGTCTCCCTGTCCCATACCCGGATGATCGCCCGATGCATCCCCTCCTGTCGGCTGTTGCTTTTTCCCGGCGAATCCCACGGCAGCTACGTGATCCATAGCGACAAGCTGTCCGCTCTGTTGCTTGAGCCGTCGTAAGTTCCGAACTGTGGACAAGAATGGCGGCGGCAGATACTGGCGGATACGGCAATGCGCCCGATGGAAAAAAAGTCGGCCGGCTGAATTGAGCCGGCCATCATGTCGACGCATGATACATTTTTGCCGTAACGTCGTACCTTCCCTTACTTCTGGATTACCTGGCCGTTCTCGACGATCCGGGCGGCGCTGTCGAGAATTTCCTGCGGAATGGTCAGCCCAAGCCGTTTGATGACGTCCATGTTGAACCAGAGTTCGAAATCCGCCGGATCGGTGAGGAACATCGTCCCCAAATCGCCGGGCTTGGCGCCTGTGATGAGTTGCTCGACCATCTTTCCCGTGTAGACGCCGCAGTTGTAGTAGTTGAAGCCCCATGCGGCGAAGACATCCAGACCTTCGGATGATGTAGTATCGCCGCTGAACAAGGGTTTGTTCGCCTTGGAACAGACATCGGCCAACGAGGCGAGTGCGGAAATGACCGTGTTGTCGGTCCCTACATAGACGGCATCGACCCGGTCGATGATCGATTGTGCGGCCATCTTGACTTCGGCGGAATTGGAAACCGCCGTCGTGATCAGTTTCGCGCCGTATGTGTCGCAGGCCTGCTGGGCGAGTTCCATCAATGCCACGCCGTTGGCCTCATTGCTCGTGTAGACCATGCCGACCGTCTTTGCTCCGGTAAGGTCGAGCAGCAGCTTGATCTGGGACTCGACAGGACTGAGGTCGGAGACGCCGCAGACGTTCGTGTCCTGAGGCACATCGTACGAGTCGACGAGCCCGGCACCCCTCGGGTCGGTAATCGCGCTGAATATGACCGGAATATCGGTAAACACGTTGGCGAGAGCCTGCGCGGTCGGTGTCGCGATGCCGATGACGATATCCATCTTGTCCGATTTGAACTTCTGGGCGATCGAAGCTGCGGTGGAGATATCTCCGTTCGCATTCTGCAGATCATAGGAGACCGCAAGACCTGTCGTCGCCAGATAATCCTGGATCCCCTGTTCGATCACGTCCAGCGCAGGGTGGGCGAGCAGTTTCGAAATGCCGATTTTCGTTGTGGCGGACGTTGACGGTTGTTCGGGGGCCCCTTGGGCGAACAACGCCAGTGATAGTACTGACAGCAGGATACAGAACAGGCTGATTTTTTTCATGACTCGTACATCTCCTTTACTTTATGTTTCTTTATATAGAAACATATGCGTTCCTGTCAATAGAAACGGCGCTAGAATTGTGAAAAAAATGCTAAAAGTTCGTTGACCGGCTCCGTTCGCTCACCCTACACTTGAACCAGCCTATACCGCCTTGGGAAACCGACTGAAGGGATTGGATCGACATGCAAAGAGCCGGACAGTTTGGGGCGATACGCTGCCATGACTGTTGGATCCTGTTTCGTGACCTGCGATTTCCGGGCTATCCAACGCACTGTGAATTTTATTGTGTTGATATCTTGGGTACGCGAAGGAACGGTGTGTGCTGCCGCGGTTGATCATGACAACCATTCCGGCGCTTGATCGTTCTATCCTACAAGAGGAAGGAGATTTCTTTTGGAACCAGCATTCATAATCAGCATCATCTTGGTGCTCGGAGTGGTGTTCGTCAACGGATGGACCGATGCGCCGAACGCTATCGGAAGTGCGGTCGGCACACGGGCACTGAGCCCTCGGGCGGCGATACTCATGGCCGTCGCATGCAATTTTCTCGGCGTACTGCTGATGACTCAGATTAGTTCCCAGGTGGCGGACACTATCTCGAAGATGGTCGATTTCGGACCGAACGCCGGCATGCCAGGAGAAGCTGGAAGAGCGCCGATCATCGTCATGGCCGCGGCGTTGTTCGCCATTGTCACATGGGCTGTCGCCGCATGGGTATTTGGAATTCCGACAAGCGAAAGCCATGCGTTGATCGCTGGACTCACTGGTGCGGCGATGGCTCTGGGCGGTCTCGATTCCATCAACATGGGAGAATGGAGCAAAGTCATCGTCGGTTTGTTCGTTTCCTCGGTGCTCGGTTTCGGAAGCGGTTGGGTGATCGTCAGGATCATCGAACGGCTCTGTCGTCATGTCGCCCGCAGGAGCGCGGAACGTTTCTTCACATGCGGTCAGGCGGTGGCGGCGGGACTGATGGCGTTCCTGCATGGGGCGCAGGACGGCCAGAAATTCATGGGCGTGTTCATGTTGGCGTTGTTCCTCAACGGCTCGGCCGTCCGGCAGGCCGACGGCACGTTCCTGATCCCCCTGTGGGTCATGGTTCTTTGCTCGCTGATGATGGGATTCGGAACGCTGGTCGGTGGAAAGAAGATCATCAAGACAGTAGGCATGGATATGGTGAAGATGCGGACCTATCAGGGGTTCGCGTCGGATCTTGCTGCAAGCGGGTGCCTGCTGCTTGCATCGCTGACAGGACTTCCCGTGTCCACGACCCATACGAAGACTACGGCCATGATGGGAGTCGCCGCATCTCGCCGTGTGTCGAGCGTTGACTGGGGCATCGCCAGGGAGATGGTTCTGGCGTGGGTCCTGACGTTTCCGGGGTGCGGCCTGATCGGATTCGCGATGGCGAAACTGTTCCTGCTGTGGTGGTAGGCTTCGCGATGCCCGGAACGTCGGACGCGGGGCGAGCGCGATATGGTTCGGATGTTGATTGAAACTGAATAAGGATGTGGCGCGATGAAATTCGGAAAAAAGGAACCCAACTACTTTGAAATGCTCAGCGGCATGGTCGATTGTTCGATGCGGACAGCCAGGCAATTGGACGACCTGCTACGCGACTATACCGATGTAAAACGGAAACTTCAGATCCTCGACAAGCTGGAGGATGAAGGAGACCATCTGCTTCATGTGTTCTCGGATGAATTGAACGTGGCGTTCATTACGCCGATCGACCGGGAGGATCTGCTGGCGATGGGGAATCGCATCGATTCCTTGACCGATGCGATCGAACAGGTGGGAATCAAACTCGACATGTTGAGCGTTTCTTCGATTCGTCCGGAGATTCTGGAAGTCTCCAGCCTGATGATGGAGGCTTGTTCGTTGCTGGCGGATGCGATGGGGGAGTTCAAGAGCTTCAAGAATTCACAGAAACTTCCCAAGCTGGTAATCGAAGTGAACCGATGCGAGGAGGAAGCCGACCGCCTGTATCATGAAGGGGTGAAACGCCTCTATACCTCCGACGAGCCGATTCTCGACATTATCCGATGGAAGGAAATTTTCGACGATATGGAACAGGTCCTCGACAACTGCGAGGATGTCGCGGACCTGCTCGATGCCATGGCGCTGAAGAACCGCTGACGCTGCGGACCGCTCAGCTGAGGAAATCAAGACGGCATGGGGTGAAGATGTCCAGCACCTTGCCGGCTTTGAGGCATACCGCCCCGTGCAGCACGTTGGGTGCGAATTTGACGCTGTCGCCGGCTGTTACCCGCTGGGTTTCTCCGTCGTTGGTGAATTCGAATTCTCCTTCGATGATATAGGCGATCTGTTCGTGGGGATGCGTATGCGGAGCCCCGATCGCCCCCGTTTCAAAATAGACTTCGACAGCCATGAGGTTGTCGCTATGGGACAGTATCTTTCTCCGTGTGCCCCCGCCAAGTTCGATGAACGGAGTTTCGTCGTTATGGGTGAATTTGTCTGACATCGTATTGTATGCCTCCTATCCAAGATACTGGTATTCATAGCGCATACGTCGGTTTGGTGCAACCGTGCTACGGTTTTCTTGTTGCGGCCGACTGACGGCGAGGCCGATCCTGCTCCCTGATCCTGACGACCGAGATCATCGTCGCCGATGCCAGCACGAGCACGGCCCCGAACAGGAACGTCGTGCGCAGCTGTTCTCCGAGGACGAGCCATCCCAGCAGGACCGCGGTGACCGGTTCGCACATGCTGAGGATCGAAGCTGTAGTTCCGCCGACCAGTCGGTTTCCGATCGAAAACAGGGATGCGGCGCCTATGGTGGAACATACGATCAGTCCCAGGACGGGAAGCATAGCCGAGGGGATATCCACTGGAGGATGTCCTCCTTCGATGACGGCTCGGATCACGACGAATCCTAGCGCGACGCTACCGGAAAAGAACGACAGCCAGAAAATCAGCACCGTGTTGTCCAGCCGTTTGATTTCCTGGCGGTTCAGGCTCATTACGTAGAACGCGAAGGTGACCGCCGAGGCAAGTGCGAGAAAAATTCCCTGTATCGTGGCACCCCCCGCATGCCAGGGTTCTATGATGATCGTCAGTCCGAGCAGGGATGCGAAAGCCGCGGCGACGGTGGAGGGGGAGAGCTTCTCGGTTCCCGTCGCGGAGCACATCAGCATGACGATCAACGGGTAGTTGAAATGCAGTACCGTGACCAGTCCCGTGGGTGCGTACTTGTAGCCGAAGAACAGGAAGACGCTGGTCATTCCGAATGCGAAGACCGCTACGAGGAACATCCTGAACCGGAGCCCTTTCGGGAGTCTCGGGTCCTGTTTGCGGAGCAGCAGTACGGGAAGCAGGATCACCGCCGTGCCGAAGAATCGTATCGCGATCCTGTCCCAGGTATCGAGTCCCGCCGCCTCGCCGCCTGCGTTGAACGTCGGCAGCAGCCCAAAGCCGATGGCGGAGAGAATGGAGGCCGCGATTCCTTTCGCTGTACGGGTAAGATGGTGTGCACGCATGAATGGTAGTATAGGAAAGGGGGGTATCCGAGGCAACTCCTCCGTCCTCGGTAACAAGAAAAACTCAGTGCAAAAAACAGAAGGAGAAGAAACATCATCCTCTTGAGGAATGCTTTTCTGCCGGCAAACGTGCTTCCTGCTCCCCAAACCTGCTACGCACCCCGCCAGAAGAGCTTCCCACGGGGCAGACGTGGTAGTAGACGTGTTTCCTGTCATTCAAGCCTGCTCCTCCACCCTGCAGTCATGCTCCCCCTCGGGAGGCGAATGCTCTTGGCTAACAAAGCTAGCAAAATCCCCCGTCCACTAGAGAAACCGGTTGTGAACGGGGGAGGAGCATTGCGGATGAAATTACGAAAGTTTCAAAATGCTACAGGAAAATCAGGTAATTGACGCTTCGTAGATGCTCTTGATCGAAGCCGCGAGCATGTCGTCGAATTCCTTGTCGCTTTGCTGTGCCTTCAGCCCTTCGGAAAGCGCACGCGAGAAACTTGCGATCAAGCCATGGTTCCGTGCCAGAAGCCTGTTCGCTTCTTCTCTGGTATAGCCGCCTGACAAAGCGACGATCCGTACGACATGCGGATCGTTCATGATATCCGCATAGAAATCGTCGACACTCGGTATGGAAAGCTTCAGCATCACCTTGTCGTCAGATCCCAGCTTCGCGAGATGGGAAATGATTTCGTTCTTCAGCAATTTCTCCGATTCGGCTTTGTCGAGGCTGTTGATGTCGACTTCCGGTTCAATGATCGGTACCAGGCCTGCGACGACGATCTGCCGTGCGAGTTCGAACTGCTGGTCGACGATCGCCTTGATTCCTTTTGGATTCGCTTCCTTGATTACCGAACGCATCTTCGTGCCGAAGATCGAACGCGCTACCGCCCGTTCGAGCAGATTGTCGAGATTCGGGATCGGTTTCATCAACTGGACACCGTCGGCAAGTGGAGCAAGCCCTTTGTCCACCTTGAGGAACGGGACGATCCCTTTCGTTTTCCACAAATAGTCGGCGGTATATTGTCCGTCTATTTCCCTATCCATGGTATTTTCAAAGAGTATCGCGCCCAGGATGTAGGTCGATGAGAACGACGGACTTTGTATGATCCGCGTGCGCATCGCATGGACAAGGTCGAACATCTGTTCGTCGTTCGAATATGCTTCCTTGCCGATCCCATAGAGGGCGAGAGCCTTCGGCGTGCTTCCGCCGCTCTGATCCAACGCCGCGATAAAACCGTTTCCAGACCGCATGCGGTCGTACTGTTCCATGTTCATAGCATTCCTCCCTATTCCATCACTGACGAATCATCAATCACGATGTCTGGGTATAGGTTCGTGGATGATGGCTATATACCGAATATCGCTCTTTTTGATCGAAACGGCTAGTATCGCCCCGAAAAGCCCCGAAAAACAGAGGCTGTTCCGTTGATTCGAAACAGCCTCGTCTTCGGTGAATGAATTCGTATAGTCCGCGAGATTACCGGGTCTGCGGTGCGAACATGTCGTCCGGCGGAGCCATCATGCCGGGCCGTCCTCCTTCGGGAAAGCCCTCAGGAGGTTCCGGAAACTGTCCGTCTCCTTCTCCGAAACCAGGTGCTCCGCCGAACCCCATCAACCGAATTTCAGCGCCTAGATGGGATACTGTGGACGAAATGACGACCATTCCGACTTCCGTGCCCCCGTCATAGGTCTGGTCATTCCCTAGCGCAAGCCCATTGAACGAGACGGAGGAGGAGAGCGTCCCCCCCGCGTACAGCGTGTATGATTGCCCTAGGTCCATTGCGTCCGAAGCTATGAGTGAAGCGGACCCGGACGTGTAGTAGGAGGGAACCGTGAAACCGACGACGACCGAGCCGTCCGCATCGGTCAGCACGATGGTCTCTCCCGCTTCCAGAGGATCTCCATACGTCAGCACGTACCCTGTCGTAGCTTCGTTGTCCGGGGTGTTGTTACCGCCACCGCCCATCGCCACGATCGTTCCCCCGGTATAGGTGAAGGCCGAGCTGTCATCGCTGTCCAAACCCATCTCGGGAACCTGGGACCCAAGTGCGACGGTCGTGCCGCCGTTGATCAAGAGGGTACCGTTGGTATCGACGGCGTCCGCCTGACTGCTATGGGCGAAGATGTATCCGCCATTGATGACGATGCTCGCTCCGGCATTCAAAGCATCGTCGGTGGCTGTGATCTGGATCAAGCCGCCGTTGATGACCAAGTCGTTCTTCGCCTCAAGTCCCTCCGGACTGAGAGATTCCTCGTCGCTCACTTCGTACGGAGTTCCCGTGGTCCTGATGGTGACCGTGCCGCCATTGATGATCAGATCCGGAGACGGATCATCTTCGGTCGTCTCGGTTTCGGCATCTTCGTCGATTTTCCAACCGGCTGTCATCGCCTTGCCGACGGATGTGATGGTGACCGTACCGCCATTGACGACCAGATATCCCTTTGCCTCGATTCCGTTTTCCGGATCAGCTTCCCTGCCGTTGACCTTGATTCCTTTTCCTTCCTCTCCATAGACCGATCCGTTCGCTTCGACTGTCAGATCTCCGTCGTCCATGATGAACGCATCGTCTGCGTGGATGCCGTTGCCTTCCGCGGTCTCCGTGGTAGTGATCAGCAGGGTTCCGTCGGACACGCGGACCGTTCCATCCACTTTCACGGCATGTTTTTTCGTCCCGGTGACGGTCAGGGATCCGGTACCCATGAAAATGACATCTCCATCGGCAGTCAACGCCCCCTTCTTATCATTGTCCGGGCTGTCCGACAGACTGTTCTCCGAACCCGCCGCCACGTTTATGAACGCCTTCGTCGTACTTTTGAGCTGAATGGCGGGGGCGGTGGTTCCTGTAATGTCCACACCGGAAAGCGTGACCATGTACGGCGCCTCGTCATTGATGATGGAGACCGTTCCCGCCAACGTTCCTGTCAGGACATATTCATACGGGGTGCTTGCGTTGTTCCGGATCACGATGTTTCCTTCATCGTCCTTGACGATCGACAGCCCCTGTGCTTCGTCGGAGGGAAAAGCCGTGGCTTCCAGATCGATGGAGAGAGGCAGGAACGTATAGTTCGATGCTACATCGGCCAGGTCATCGTATGTGGACAGCTGTACTTGGGCGGATGAAGATGCCGAAGCGCTGTCGACGGTCGATGCAAAGACCGCAGGCTCCCCTGTGGTCCGCTCCATGCCTGGTCCCGCTTGGGGAGCTTGCCGTTCCGCCATGCCGCTCGCTTTCGCAGTCGGAGCGGACTGGTCTGCCGTCGTGCCTGTCGTGGTTCCTGCGCAGCCGGCAAGCAGTAGCGCGATGCTCACCGTACATGCCAGGATCGTCGTTCGTATGTAATGTGGATGTTTCATATCTGGCTCCTTATCAAGGTTCATGATACCCAATATATGTTGCCGCACGGGCAAGAAGACAAGTTCGCGGATCGTAAACTGAAGAAACTCCATAGAATCAACATATTCCGACTCATTGTGATTTCGCCTTGACCCGATCAGGAAAAACCATTTGAATACAACTATGGAATTGCATGCACCGAAAAAAGTCGTATTTCTTGACGTGGACGGAACGATCGCTCCGCTTGACGCGCCGATTCCTCAGAGTGCCGTCGACGCCATTCGTATGGCTCGACAGAACGGTGCGAAAGTACTGCTTTGCACAGGTCGTAGCCGCGCGGAGCTTCAGCCGAACGTCATGGCCATCGGTTTTGACGGCATGGTAGGTGGAGCGGGGGCGTTCGTCGATATCGACGGCGTGAATATCTTCTTCGCGAAACTTGAGGATCGACAGGTTGTCGAAATCATCGATTACTTCGACAGCCACGCCGTCCATGGCTTCTTCCAATCCCCAGCGGTCACCTATGCGCGACGAGCTTCTATGGAGGCGTTCGTCGCGATGCTCGGCAGAAACGTGAAGCCCGGCACGGATCCGGTCGTCATTCCCGGCATCGTCGCGAAAGAGAATCTCTACGAATGCCGTGACGTGACGAAAGTCTTCTTTCTGTCGGAAGTTACGTCGGTCGATGAAGTGCGCGACCATTTTTCTGGGCGGTTCATGGTGATCAACAATACGATCGGGCTACCCGGCGACAGGAGCGGCGAGTTGTCGCGGCTTGGGATCACCAAGGCCACGGGCATGGAAGCCGTGCTTCGGTTCTACGGCTGTGAGCGGTCCGATTCCATCGCGATCGGGGATGGGTACAACGATCTTGAGATGATCGAGTACGCCGGAACCGGGATCGCGATGGGCAACGCCGTCGAACCGCTGAAGCGACTTGCCGATTATGTGACCGCCGATATCCATGAGGATGGTCTATACAAGGCGTTCCGGCATACAGGACTCATCGATTGATATCGTTCATGCCGTCGTTTGCAGTCGTCGCTATTTGCGTTGCGGAATGATTTCAAGCCAGTAGTTGTCCGGATCGTTGATGAAGTAGATACCCATCTTCGGATTTTCGTAGCAGATGCATCCCATCGCCTCATGTTTCCTGTGCGCGGCTTCCATGTCATCGACGATGAACGCCAGATGAAACTCGTTGTCCCCCAGATCGTAGTGGTCTTTCTTCCAGTCCCTGAGCCATGTCAGCTCCAGCTGGTGGACCGATGTTCCATCGCCGAGGAAGACGATGATGTACGAACCGTCGTCGGCTGTTTTTCGCCGGACTTCCTTCAGGCCGAGCGCCTTCTCATAGAATTTCAGGGACGTGTCCAGGTCGATGACGTTGAAGTTGTTGTGTGCGAATCGAAATTCCATGGTTGACTCCTTGTTCTGCGGCGTTGTCGTCAGGAAATCGGCAGGACGAACGTCTGACCGTCGTGTTCCGGCGCCAGCACGTGCGTCGGATACCCTTGTTCCTTCCACCGAGCCGCGGTCTGCCTGCCGACGGAAAAATCCCCCCACAGGTGCATGGGGACAAGATACTTCGGAACGGTTCGTTCCATCAACTCCTCAGCCCCGAGGAATCGGAACTCCTCCAGTCTGGGATCGACGGGTACGAAGGCGATGTCCAGTAGAAGATCTTTCAGCTCGTCGATCTGGGAAAGATAGGCGCGGCGCATGGCGTCGTTCCACGCATCGCTTTCTCCCTTCCACCGCCAGTCGTTCAGATCGCCGGCATGGTAGACCGTCCGCTTTCCGTCGGAGACGACGAAAGCCACCCCCTCGTCCGTGGACTTGAGCGTACGGACGGACAGGGTGTCGAACGCCGTCCGTTCACCCGCCTTGAGGAACGTAGTCCGATCCAGCAGGCGTTCGGGGACCTTCCGCTTGCCGATGTCGTACGACAACACGTAGCGAACATCGTCCGCTGAGTCCGAAAGGTCGAAGATAGCCGGCGAAAAATGGTCGCCGTGGCGATGGCTGGCAAAAATGAGGAACGGACGATTCCTGCGGATCGAAGGGATTTCCCCTTCAAAGTAATCGAAAAGCATCGTCCGTTCGTCATCCTCCAACAGGAACGAACTATGATGGATGAATGTGATTTTCATGCTTCAAAACTGTACGGAAATACCGAAGCTGTCAAGGACTTCTCTTACCAGACGACGCTGAAATCGGGTTTCTGCCAGTGTTCGATCACCCGGTGGCGTTTGAAGTATTCCATGGCCAGGTCCTGCACGTCTTCATTGACGACTCTGATGATCCTACAGTTCTGATAGAACTCGAAGCCTCCGGCTCCTGTAGCCCGATAGTTGTTCATGCAGAGGGTGTACGGACGGTTTTCCAGCGGCTTGCCGTCCTTGGAGAGTCGTACGACCCGGCCTCCGATCGGTTTGCGCAGGTCGAAGGCGTAGTCGATTCCTGCGAAATAGTCGTAGTTGTAGTGTTCCACTTTCGGGATGAGGAATGCGTCGCTGATTCTTGGCGTACCGTCTTCCTGCAGTGTGAAATATTCGGCGCACCGCTCCAAGGCTTTTCGAAGAATGGCTTCGTCTACTTCCAGGACCACCAGTGTATTGGGGAACTGGTAGGTGGCTATGATCTGCCGGATGGTCACCTCCTTGGAGAATCCCGCGGGAATATTCCCCAGACTGGTGCAGGAAATTTCCGCATGCGTACAGTCCATCTGTATCTGGTTGTAGAAATCGGCGATTCTGGATCCGCCGCATGCCGATTCCAGCTTCGTGGCAGGAGGGATCGCTTGAGCCAGCACCCCGGCCGGCTGCGCCAGCCATCGCTGTACATCCTGTTCCAATGGCAGCAGGTCGTCGTATGGATGATCGGCATGTTCGATTCCTGTCTGGATCGTCAGAGCCGAAACGCTGACCTTGCCGAATCGATCCTTGCTGAGCGTCAGTTTCGCGAATTTCGCGGCATTGGCGGGGAGCTGCAGCGTCAACGTCCCTCCGATGACACGTCCGGGGATATCCATGTGCTGATGCGCGCAGAGCACGACGTCGTAGGAGAGTTGCGTGGCGATCCTGAACCCGATGTTTTCGCCGCTTGACGAAAGCTCCCTGCCGGTTTCGAGATCCGCTTCATATCCTCCATGGTAGATGCATACCGTCGCATCGCAGCGCCGCTTGATTGCGTCGAGGCTTTTTCGCGCGGCTTCGAACGCATCGGTGACACGCAGTCCCGCCAGATGCTCCGGCTTCTCCCAGAGGTTCACATAGTCCGTGACGATTCCGACGAACCCGATCCTGATGCCGTTGGGAAGCGAAACGACTCTGAACGGCTCGATCGGAAGCTCGCCATCGAGAACTTCCACATTGGCGCACAGGCATCTGGCTTCCAACGCCTCCAGATATGCCGCCAGACGTTCCCGTCCATAGTTGAAGTCATGGTTGCCCAGTGTTACGAGATCGTAGCCCGCCGCATTGAATGCGAGCGCTTGCGGAATACCCGCTTCGGGATGTTCCTGAACATATTTGGCCATCGCGGATCCCTGTAGGGTGTCCCCACCGTCGATGACGATGGTATTGTCGTCCTTCGTAAACTGATGCGTCGCCTGCAGGACTCCCATGGGACGGATTTCATCATCGATATAGTTCGTCGGAAAGAGATAGCCATGGGTATCCGACGTGTAGTAGATCGTGGCCGTTTCCATCACAGTCCCCTTGCGAGCTTGTTCCTGATCCTGTTCGAGAAGAACTCGACGATCAGAACCAGGATGACCAGCCCGGTCAGAATGGCCCCCACTTCGTTCCAACGGTAGCTGCTCATGGCGAAGATCAGCGGCGCTCCGATGCCTCCCGCTCCGACCAGACCGAGAACGGTCGCATCGCGCAGGTTCATGTCGAACCGATAGATGATCGTGGAGGCGAAGCTGGGAAAAAGTTGCGGCAGGATACCGTACCTGATTTTCTGGAATGTCGTGCAACCCGCGGCGGCGAGCGATTCCAGGATCCGCTTGTCCAGGTCTTCGATCGTTTCGATGAACATCTTCGACAGCATTCCGATCGAACAGAGACTCATGGTCAGCAACCCCGCGAACGGTCCCGGTCCGGTAACCATGATCAGCATCAGGCCGTACACGAATACCGGAACGGTCCTGATCGCCATGATCAGGAATCTGCCGATCAGCGCGATCGGGCGGGGAACGATGTTCGTTGCGCTGAGGAACGAAAGGGGAATCGACAGGATCGCGCCGACGACCGTGCCGAGGAACGCGATGCAGATGGTTTCGAGCAGCAGATACAGCACGCCTTGGCGGGAAAGATCGAACAGCAGCTTCGCATCGGGATGGAATATCCCGTTGATGATCCGCAGCGCGACCGTGGCGCCGTCGCTTTCCGTTTCGTTGATCTGTATCGCGCTGCTGGACCAGACCAAAGCGGCCATGACGATCAGGATGATGAGCATCTGATAGAGCCATGCACGGGGGCGTCGTTCGAATTGTTCCTGTACTGTCATGTTCCTGTTCCTCCGGCTACGTCAGTTTGCTGCGAAGATAATGGCTCAGCGATTCTATGATGAGCACCGTGAAGAACAGCATGATGAGGATCATTCCGACCTTGTCGTACTCCCTCCATCCGATCTTTTCGTTGAGAATCAGCCCAAGCCCTCCTGCGCCGACATATCCGAGAATCGCCGCGTACCTGACGTTTCCTTCGAAACAGAACAGGCAGTTGGAAAGGTATGAAGGAAGGATTTGCGGAGCGACCGCGTATCTGAACGCATTGACCTTCCCGAAGCCCATCGCTTCCATGGCCTCGTACGGTCCCATGTCGGCGGTTTCGATTTCTTCGTACAGGATTTTTCCGACGTAGGAGAAGGTGAAGACCGTGATCGCAGTCGTTCCCGCAAGGGTCCCAAGGCCGAATATATAGGTCGCGATCAGCGCCGTGACCAAGGTGGGAAGGGTTCTGACGATGCTGAGAAACAGTCTGACGACCGCGATGACGAACCGATTCCTGACGATGTTGCTCGATGCGATGACTGCGAACGGGATCGCCAACAGGCTTCCGATGAACGAACCGAGCAACGACATCTTGATCGTGTCGAACAACGGTTGCCATATCTTCGGAAGATACGAGGTGTCCGGTGGCGCCATTTTCCTGAATATCACGAAGAACTGGTTCCCCCGGTTGATGATCGTACTGAAATTGAAGCCGGTGATTCGAACGGAAACGATCGATGCGATGAGCAGGATCAGCAGCACGAGCGGAGTCCGGGACCGTTTTTCCTCCACCGTCTTGCCGTTGGAAAGCGTGATCCGTTTTGGCGGGAAGAGCTTGTCGTATGGGTTCATGCTTCCTCCTCCTGGAGCTTGCCTCCATAGATTTCGTCGAGCACCGAATCAGTCACCGCTTCCACAGGGCCGTCGAACATGATCCGGCCGGCTTTGATGCCGATGATCCTGCTGGCGTACTGCAGGGCGAGCTCGACATGGTGGATGTTGATCAGGACCGTGATGTTCATGTCCTCGTTGATTTTCTTGAAGTCGTCCATGACCTGTTTCGCCGTCACAGGATCCAATGCCGCTACCGGCTCGTCGGCAAGGATGATCGACGGATTCTGCGCCAGGGTCCGGGCAAGGGCCACCCGTTGCTGCTGTCCGCCCGAAAGCTGATCCACCCTGGTGTATGCCTTGTCAAGGATGCCTACCTTTTCCAGCGCCTCGAGCGCCGTAATTTTCGCCTCTTTCGGAAAGATGCCGAACAGCATTCTCCAGAAGGGCAGGTCGGGGACGAACGAAGTCAGCACGTTCTTGATGACTGTGGTTCGTGTGACCAGGTTGAACGACTGGAAGATCATTCCGATTCTTCTGCGGAACTGTCGAAGCGCCTTTCCCTTGAGGGAATGCACATCGATGCCGTCCACGGTAAGTTCTCCGGCGGTGATTTCATGCATCCGGTTGATGGATCGTATCAACGTGGACTTTCCTGCGCCGGACAGCCCGATGATTCCGACGAATTCGCCTTGCTCGATGCTCAGGGACACGTCGTCAAGCCCCTTGCATCCGTTCTGGTAGACTTTGCTGACATGGTCGAAAACTATCATCGCCGGAATCTCCTTCTGTTTCATGGACGGGGGAGGCCGGCGAACGCCGACCTTCCCGTGATATCGCGGTTTATTTTGCCGAGTTGAGCTGTCGGATCAGCTGCTGGGCCGCCCGTTCGTTGTCGTAATCGGAAGCTTGCGCTTTCTGGTATCCGTTGTGGCTGTAGATCGCGATGACCTTTTTGCCTTCCGGGGTGTTGCCGATATTGATGAACGCATTCTGGAGCGCTTCCTTGAATTCAGGAGTCATGATCTTGCTGGTCTTGCTGACGCTGACCGTGTCGTTGTAGATCGCCGGGGTGATGCCGATGCAGTCGGTTTCATCCCAGATGCCGGCAGTGCGACCGAATTCACTATTCCATTTCTTTTCGTAGTCGCGTCTTGCATCGGCGTAGGTGACCAGGATATCGACCTGACCCGCCGCAAGGCGTGCGAATGCGCTGCCGTAGGAATCGGACTGGACCGCATGGGTGAGATTGGTAATGCCCTTGCCGTCGTACCGTTCCATCAGCCAGAGGGCGGGATAGATATAGCCGGCGGGGGAGGAACTGCTCATGACCGACCAGTTCGCGCTGTTGAGGTCGTCCCATGTCAGGGATTGTCCCGCATTGACTTTCGCGGCGAGTTCACGACCTTTCGCCGAAGGCCCCGCGATGATCAACGCACGGTAGCTGACCGCCTGACGTGTGCTGGCCGTGGTCGGCTTGTTGTCGTTCCACACCTTCGGATCGTCGCTGTCGATGCTCAGTCCGTCCCGGGTCGCCGTCAGGATGACATCGCATCCATCGTCGTACAGGACGTAGGTTCCGCCGGGAATCAGGCCGATGTCGGCGGTTCCAGCGCCAAGGGCCACTCCGACGGCTTCATAGTTGGTTCCGACGGCGATGTTCACTTTGTCGACCGTATAACCCTGTGCGGCGAGCTCCTGCTGCAGCATCGCTTTCAACGGTTCCGTCACCGTGACGATTTCTTCCGGTTCCCTGGACGGAACGAAATATACGTTCAGTTCCTTGATTTCCTTCGAGTTCGTCTGTTCCTTGGCGCCTTGCGCGAAGACGGTTGCGATGCTCATCGCGCAAACCAGGAGCACCAATAAGGTTTTCTTCATAACATCCTCCTCAGGACATTTCTATTTGATCCCTGTTTCGCAGGGATTCTCACCAAGACGATTCCCGTTGTACGTTGTTATTCCCCTTTCTCCAGTCTTGCGGGTACGAACACCGTGACGGCTTCACTCCTTTTTCCGTTGATCCGTTCCAACAGTAATTTCAAAGCCATCTCCCAGACGAAGTCGGTGTACATCCTGACCGTCGGGTAGCGGGGATACTCCGATTGCAAGGTTTCTATGTCCTTGTAGAGGACTATCTCGATATCTTCGGGAATCCTGACGGAACGTTCCCGGATCGCTTGCAGCGCACCTTCCGCGATTTCGTCGCTTCCCAACAGGATCGCACGCGCCGCGGTACCGGAGTCGATGGCTTGCAGCATCATCCGGTACCCCTCCGCTCTACGTAACTCTCCTATGTGGAAATATCTCTCATCGAACATGTTCGCGTCTCTCAACAACCGTTCGAAGCAATCTCTCCGATGCGTTCCGATCTGTATGCCGCCGTTCTGATAGATCCCTCCGATATAGCCGATGCTCCCGTAGCCTTTTTCCAGCAGAAACCTGACTGCTTGCTTCAGCCCTTCTTCGAAATCCATGTTGATGCGGTCGAAGACATAGTCCTTGGCGTCGCTGTTGATGAAGACGATGCTGAAGCTATATTGCCTGAGAGATTCGAGTTCAGCTTCGCTGAACGAGCCGAACGCGATGATTCCGTCCACCGCCTTGGAGGGGGGCGTGTCGACCTTGATCCGTTCGAAGATGATTTCGCCGGGGAAGGAGAGGGTTTTCGTCAGACATTCGAGAGAGGAAAGCTTGATGTTCTCGCATTCGCTGCGAATGATGTGCCAGTCGGCCACGCCGATGACGATTCGCCGTTCGTCCGCAGGATGTCGCATCCGGGGCGGGACATAGTGCAGCTCATGGGCTATCGTAAAGATTCTATTGCGGACTTCCGGGGAGACGACGATGCTTTCGTCTCTGTTCAGGACTCGTGAGACAGTCGTGCTCGAGACGTTGGCCAATTGGGAAATTTCCTTGATCGTCGCCATCGCTTTTCACTCCGAATCCAGTATACGGGAGGTTTTTTGGGAACGCAATAGTTTTACTAAAAATTTACTGTTTTCTCATATATTCCTAACGCTTGTTTGAAGGAGCCGATGCAACAGGTTATATAAAAAGTAATAAGCATCGTGATCGCGTATATTGCGAACCGACGGAGGGGGAGGGGCATGTGCATGAATGCCACGGCAGATTGATTTTTTTCTAAAGGACTCCTGCGCTTCGGCAAGGTCAATCATGCCGGTCCGCGGCAGGAATATGTTCGCAATAGAAGCGGTAGAAGTCTTGAGGATGTGTTTCGTCAAGCCACTTGGGTGTCGTTATCTGAAGTTTCGAGCCGCGACGTTCCATCCACGGTTGCGGAGGGCTGCCCTTGAGCGCCGAGATCAGATTTCCTTGTTCTACGAAGAATCGCAGGAATGCCGGCTCGAACAGCAAGTCGAGGACCTTCGAGGCGGTTTTCCGTCCGATCGAATTCCTGACACATATGTAGGACGGTACCGCCACCGCGCCGTCATTTGGGCAGAATGCGATCCCTTCTGTCGTGTTCACGGCGAACAGGGACGGTACCAGCGCCAGCGGAACGGCGTCCGTCTTTGCCAGTTGGAACGATTGCACCGGCATTCCGGTAACGACCGCTCGTCGGAACAGCGTTGATGCCATGTCCCGTCCGTATCGACTCCAGACGGTCTTCACCACGGATTTCGCAGCCGAATTGTTGATGCCGCCGAATGCGATCTCACGCCCTTCGGCGGCCACCTGTTCCAAGCTCGCGGAAACGTCGCAGGATGTATCGTGACTGTAGAATACCAGCGGGATGATCAGGTACGGAAGCAACTTCTCGCCAAGATCCACTGTCGGAACGCCTTCGTCGGATTTTGTGTCATACCACTGCCGGATCGGGAGTAGATCCGTTTCCATGTGGCGGAATATCCTCCGGTCCTCGAATACCTCCAGATCGGCGCTGACGATGATATCCGGCAGTATCGGATCAGGATCGCGCAGATAGTCGGACATGTGTCGGGGATACCCGAGCCCGAAGCAGGTCGCCTGTAGATCGATGTCCTGTCTTGCAAGCACTTCCTTGCAATGCGCCAGATGCGACAGTTCCCTCCGATGAAGGACGCAGATATTATTCCAATACATCACGATCTTGGTCATGCCAGATGTTCTCCTCTTCTCAACCGTTGCTGGAGAGTCGTCTGGTTCCGGTAGTTCGTCTCCAGCTCCAGGAACAACCGCTGTTCCTGCTCGTCTCGTTCGACCGTCCTCACGATTCCGCCATGGTCCAGAACGATCCGCATTCCCGCCATGAGCGCGGTATGCGGGTCATGGGTGACCAGCAGTACCAGTTTTTCCGTTCCGACCAGCGCCTGGAGAGCCTCGTGCTTGTCGATTCCGGCATTCTCTATCTCATCGATCAATACCACGGGACTGTCGCAAATATGGGCGATATCGCTTGCCATCAGCGCTCGGCTCTGTCCTCCGCTCAGGGCGCTGAGTTGCAACTCCGCGAAAATCGGTTCCTGCGTGATTCTGTTTGCTGTGGCGATGACCCGCTCCGCGAGCGAGTCCCGCACGTGTGTGGGGAGTCCTCTCGCAGATGCGTGTTGTCCGATGAATTGTTCGATGCTGATGTCGAGAACGAATTTCATGTTCTGCCCCAGATGGGCGATGAGTGAGTTTGACAGCCTGTTCCTCCGCTCCTTGCCGACAGGCTGTCCGTCGAGCAGGATCCTTCGGCCGGTGATCGAATCGCCGTCGACCAGTTGTTCGATGTCCTTGATCAAGCGGCTTTTGCCGGAACCTGTGCTGCCGACGATCGAATAGAGATTTCCCCGTTCGAGTCGGATTTCGTCGAAACATTCCGCTTTCCCGACTCGGTCCTTTCCCGGAAGGATGGAAAGATTGGTCATCGGGCGGCCTCCGAAAAATCGATTTTTCCCACCACTCCGAGCTGGAAATCACTCCCAACTCTGCGTTCTCCGACGCAATAGGAGCAGACTCCGCTGGGCATTGTGTGCCGAAGCAGGTCGTTCTCGTATGTGGTGATGGCGGGAAGCGCGAGCAACCAGTCTCCGACAAGTTCCGCTCCGTAGCCTTCCCTTCCGTCGACGAAGAACATTGCAGCCTGTTCATTGAGTTCCGCCACTTGATGGGCGATGATCTCTCGCTCGGCCTGCGAAATCATGTCGATTTTCGTGATGACGATGGCGTCAGCCTGCGTCAGCATCGGCCCGAGCCGGCTTGGAGACCGACTGCTCGCCGTAGCGTCAAGGACGCAGAGTGCGGCGGTTTTTTCCGTGGCTGGAGAACAGCGGTGGCAGAGCCCCGCACTTTCGATGAACAGAAAATCGGCTTTGCTGTCCGTCGCCCAGTTCCAGAGTTCCGGAAGGTTCGATACGAGAAAATGGTCTGGGCAGATGTCGTTGCTCAGTCCGGTGACGCATGGTATTCCGAGCCGTCGGTATGTCTTCTGGTCGTCGCTCTGCAGACAGTCCATCTTGCAGACGCAGCAATATTGTCCGCAGGAGGTCAGATAGGGGATCGTCGCTTGCAGAAACGCAGTCTTTCCGACCGCGGATCCTCCGGTTACCATGATGATTCGTTTCATTCCGTAGTTCCCTTTTCTGTTAGTCTATATCAACATTTATTTAATGATTGTCTCATATGAGACGGTTATGCTGAGAATATGCTCTTGATTAATCGTATCCTGCTATACTATCATGAGCATAAAGTTAGTTTTATTTAACTTATTTGGATGCTCAGATGAAAGCTAGTGAATCTCATGGAGGAAGTGTTTCCTCCCGATTGCTCGCAGCCTGCGGGATACATCTTGAAGAGTCGGCTTCCATGCGGTATCCCCGTGGTCGGCTTGTGGAGGATCGGATCGGGGAGACTCCGGGCGTAGTGCTGGTGCGATCGGGAAACGTCGATGTCTACAGCGTTTCCATGGATGGGAACGAAGTGCTTCTGACAACATTGTCGCAGGGCGACATGTTCGGAATTTCGAATCTGTTCGATGACGATGAACTGCGTACGGTGCTCCAGTGCAGGACTGAGTGCGAGCTGCTGTTCATCAGGAAAGCCGTCTTGCGAGATGCGTTGCTCCGTCATCCGGAGGCAATGGCGGCATACGCTCGATTGTGCAATAAGAAAATCCAATTTCTGATCCGACGCATCGAGCAGCTTTCATTGAATTCGTCGCGGGCGAAACTCGCCGGATTCCTTCTCGCTTCATCCGAGGATGGTGGGGAAGAGTTGTTCGTGGCGACCAAGGAATCCCTTTCCCTTCGTCTGGGCATCAGCAGGGCGGCCCTGTATCGGGAACTGTCTTCCCTCCAGGAAGTCGGTGCGATCCGAACCGAAGGGACTCAGCTGGTCATCGTGGATCGTGAAAAACTGGAGGAGTGTCTCCAGCAATGAAATACAACGCATATATGTCGCGAGACATAGAAGGAATTCGTATGAAAAGAAAGCTATCGATTGTTCTGTTGCTTGCACTGACGCTGAGCGCCGTCGGTCTGTTCGCCGCAGGATCCAAGGAAGGCGTTCCTGTCGATCTGTCTCTATTCGGCGACAAGGGGTCGCAACCGGTGGAGCCGACGACTATGAACGTGCTTGCGCTCAAGGGGCCTACCGCGATGGGAATGGTCGAACTGATGGATGAGGCTGAAGACGGGGTGGTCGATGGTGTCGACTATCGGTTTGCGATCGCCGCGGCAATCGACGAAGTCACTCCGAAGATCGTCCGCGGTGAAGTCGATATCGCCGCGGTGCCGGCGAATCTGGCCGCCGTACTCTACAACAATACGAAAGGAGCTATCAAGGTTCTGGCGATCAATACCCTTGGAGTGCTGTATATCGCGGAGAACGGAAATTCGGTCTCGTCGGTTGAAGACCTGCGCGGAAAGACGATATATGCGAGCGGAAAGGGCGCTACCCCGGAGTATGCGTTGAACTATATCCTCAAGCAGAACGGCATCGACCCGCAGAAGGATGTGACGATCGAGTGGAAGAGCGAACACTCCGAGTGTGTCGCGGCGATCGCGACGGCCTCAGGCGGAATCGCGATGCTGCCGCAGCCGTTCGCCACTACGGCCATCATGAAGGCCCCTTCGATCCGGATCGCGCTGGACATGACGAAGCTGTGGGACGAGCTGCAACAGCTGTCGGATGCACCAAGCACGTTGGTCACCGGAGTAGTTGTGGGACGAACTTCCTATGTCGAGGAGCATCCGCACGCCATTGCTTCGTTCCTGGAACAGTATGGGCAGTCCGTAGTATTCGCCCAGCGGGATATTCCGGGCGCCGCTTCATTGATCGAGAAATACGGGATCGTTCCCGCCGCAGTCGCGAAGCAGGCGTTGCCATACTGCAATATCGTGTGCATCACCGGTTCTGAAATGAAGACGAAGCTTTCCGGATATCTTGCGGTGCTGTATGGGCAGAATCCAAAGAGCGTGGGTGGTGCGCTTCCGAGCGATGGCTTCTACTTCTCCCTCTGACGGAGGAAGCCGCCGCAACGCGATCCGGGTTTGGTCCGTGTTGCTCTGGCTCGCCGTATGGCAGATCGCCGCGATGGCTATCGGCCATGATATCCTGCTGGTTTCTCCTGTCACCGTCGTACGGAGGCTGGTGGAACTTGCCGTCACCGGTTCGTTCTGGAATTCAATCGGGTTCTCGTTGCTCAGGATCATCGGGGGGTTCTTCCTGGCAGCGGGGACCGGATTGTTGTTCGCGGCAGCTTCATACAGGTTCAGGGCGATTGAAATTATGCTTGAACCGCCGATGCAGACCATCAAGGCCACGCCTGTCGCTTCGTTCGTGATACTGATCCTCATCTGGGTGCCATCGCGGAACTTGTCGGTCGTCATTTCGTTCCTGATGGTATTGCCGATCATGTATACCAATGTGCTCGCCGGTATCAGAAGCACCGACCGGCAGTTGCTGGAGATGGCCGACGTGTTCCGTGTTCCGACGGGCAGACGGATCCGATACATCTATGTTTCCCAGGTCCTGCCGTATTTTCGTTCGGCGTGTTCCGTGGCGCTCGGCCTCGGTTGGAAATCCGGAATCGCGGCGGAGGTGATCGGAATTCCCGTCGGATCGATCGGCGAGAAACTCTATCAGTCGAAGATCTTTCTCGATACCCCCGATTTGTTCGCATGGACATTGGTGATCATCGTCGTCAGCGTCTGTTTCGAAAAATTGTTTCTGAAGATGCTCGATGCCGCGGTTGGAAAATTGGAGAGGATGTGATGGAGCTGAATATCCGGGGTCTGAAGAAACGATATGGAGACGTGACGGTATTCGATCATTTCGACTGCTCGCTGCTCGGTTGTGCGGTGAATGTGGTTTTCGGTCCTTCCGGAGCCGGCAAGACGACATTGCTCCGTCTTGTTATGGGGCTGGCGCGTCCCGATGCCGGCGATCTCAGCTCGCTTTCCGATCTGAAAGTCGGCGCTGTCTTTCAGGAAGACCGACTTTGCGACAATCTGTCCCCAGTTTCGAACGTCAAGCTGGTCGCTCCGTCCGTTTCCCGCGAAGCGATCCAGCGTGCCCTATCTTCGGTGGGGCTCGGCTCCTGTCTGGACAAGCCTGCGAGGGAACTGTCGGGGGGCATGCGGCGACGTGTGGCATTGATCAGGGCGCTGCTGTCCGACTACGACTTGCTGTTGCTCGATGAACCGTTCAAAGGACTGGACGAAACAACGAAAGAAACCGTCATCACGTACACCCGGGGGATGACGGCAGGTAGGACGGTGCTGCTGGTGACCCATGATCGCCAGGAAGCCCTGGCGATGGACGCCCGTAGGATCATCACCGTGAAAACTGAAGGTCCAGAGACAGGGTAGGGGCGTCCCTCAACCCTGTCCGTACCCGTGTTTCCGTCCTTATTTCTGGACGCTGCCCTGTTTTGCGACGCTCTGCATCTTGCGTTCGATCGCCGCTTGGTCACCCAAGTAGCGCTTGGAGACGACCTTGAAGGTTTCGTCGAACTCGTATACGAGCGGGACTCCGGTAGGAATGTTGACACCGACGATTTCATCGTCCGAGAGCTGGTCGAAGTATTTGACCAAGGCCCGCAGGGAATTTCCATGTGCGGCGATCAATACCCGCTTACCGGCTTCCATGTCCTTCTTGACGACCGCTTCGAAATACGGTACGACACGGGCGATCGTATCCTTCAAGCTTTCTGTCAACGGAAGATTGTTAGGCTCGACATTCCGATACTGATCCTGCGACCGGGGGTTCCGTTCGTCGTCCGGCTCGAGGGCGGGGGGCTGGATATCGAACGAACGACGCCAGATCTTGACCTGATCCTCCCCATATTTCGCGGCGGTATCGGCCTTGTTCAAGCCTTGGAGGGCTCCATAGTGGCGTTCATTGAGTTTCCAGCTTTTTTCCACAGGAAGCCATTCCCGATCCATTTCTTCGAGGACGAGATTGAGCGTATGGATCGCTCGTTTCAGGTAGGACGTGTAGCAGATGTCGAAGTCAAAACCTTCCTGCTTCAGCAATTGTCCGCCGGTTTTCGCTTCCTGTCGTCCGGTCTCCGAGAGGTCGACGTCTGTCCAGCCGGTAAAGAGGTTCAGTTTGTTCCATTCGCTTTCGCCATGGCGTATCAATACAAGTTTCATCAAGACTCTCCTTCATGGTTCCTGCTCCGCGGTGCGGATGCTTTCGTGTTTCGAAACGCCGTCCGATATTCGCCGGGCAGGAAGATATTCGGTACATATAGGATAATCAAGTTATTGCATGTTGGCTAGATGCGGTTCTTGCTGCCGGCAAAGACTCCAGGCAGTGCTTTTCGTACAAGACCGGCGATCCAATACGCAATGAACATGACGATATTGCACAGGACGATGCTGGCGCCGGTCGGAGTTGCGTATACGTAGGAAAGGGTCATTCCCGCCCACATGCACAGTACCGATATGACGGCAGAATTGATGATGACTGTCTTGAATCGCTTGCACAGCCGCATGGAGGTCAAGGCGGGGAAGATGATCAGACTCGATATCAGCAACGCACCCATCATCCGCATCCCCAGGACGATGATCAATGCGGTAAGCAGTGCGATGAGCATGTTGTAGCGTCCGGCGTTCGTACCGGTGGCTTTCGCGAACGTTTCGTCGAACGTGATGGCGAAGATTCTGTTGTAGAATAGGATGAAGAGAATCAGTACGATGACAGATAATATCGCGCTCAGTGTTACGTCCTCGGACGACATGCCGAGGATGCTTCCGAACAAGTAGTTGTAGACATCGGTGTTCATCCCCGATGTCATGGAGACGACGGTGACGCCTATCGCCAGAGCCCCTGTGGAAATCAGCGCGATGGCGGCATCCCCTTTGATTTTTCCGTTTTCGCTGATGCGGAGCAACAGGAATGCGGCGAGCACGACGACCGGTGTAGCTACTGCCAACGGGGCCAGATTGGTGGCTGCTGCGACCGACAGGGCTCCGACTCCGACGTGGGATAATCCGTCCCCGATCATCGAATATCGTTTGAGGACAAGACTGACTCCAAGCAAGGAAGAGCACAGGGCGATGATCGTACCGACGAACAGCGCCCGCGTCATGAACGGATACGATAGCATTTCACCGATGAGCTCAAACATCTGGTCCACCTCCTAGAAAACGCCTGCCGGCGGAACTGTGCAGGTATTGCTCGACCGTACCGAAGAATACCTGCGTCGTATGCAGGTGCAGGATATGTTTCGCATACGTGATCGCCGCACGAATGTCGTGGGAGACCATGATGATCGTGATCCCCGTCGTCTCGTTGAGACTCTTGATCAGTCCATATAGTTCCTGCGTCGCCACTGGGTCGAGCCCTGCTGTCGGTTCGTCGAGTAGCAATAGTTTTTTCGTCGCGCATAGGGCGCGGGCGAGCAATACCCTTCGCTGCTGTCCTCCTGACAGTTCCCGATAGCATTTGTTGCGTAGCGCTCCGATACCGAGCCTCTCCATGTTCTGAAGCGCCCGGTTCTGTTCCTTCTTCGTGTAGAACGGCTTGCGTCCAAGGCTGTTCAGACATCCTGAAAGAACGACTTCGTAGACGCTTGCGGGAAAGTCTTTCTGGACTTCTGTTTGTTGCGGAAGATAACCGATTTCATTAGGAACCAAGCCGTCTCCCGTCCTGACCGTGCCTTCCGTCGGTTTCTTCAGGTTCAGCAGTCCTTTGATCAACGTGCTTTTCCCCGCGCCGTTTTCCCCGACAATACAGAGGTAGTCTCCGTTTTCTACGACGAAATTGAGGTTTTCAACGGCTAGGTTGCCGTCGTATGCGAATGCTGTGTCGGTGCATGTGATCAAGTTCATGTTTCGGTCCTTCCCTTAGCATATCTGACTAGTGAGGGAGGTGGGAGCCTCCCTCGTCAGAATCCAATCAATTCAATGCGATGCGAAGCGTTTCCACATTCTTTTGCATCAACGATAGATATGTTTCTCCGCTGTCCATCTGGTCTTTCGTTACGTTATGACAGGAATTCAGTGTTAGAGACTGCGCTCCGGTAGCTTCTCCGATGGCATCGGCGATCTTGCCGTTGGACAGCTCTATCGTGAACACCACGGGGAGTTTGTCTTCCTTGACCTTATCGGTCAGGAATGCGACTGTCGCGGCGCTGGCTTCTACTTGCGCGGAGCATCCTGGGAACGCGGCGTAGTATTCCAGCCCGTATTCATCTGCGAAATACCGGAACGGGAATCTGTCGCCGAACAGGATCGTTTTCCGCTTGCTGGAGGAAACGACATCCCTGAACTGCCGGTCCAGATCGGTGAGTTTCTCGACATATGCTTTTCGGTTGGCTTCGAAGAATTCAGCGTTGTCGGGATCTTTCGTTTCTACAATTTGCGCTATCTTGTTGACGATGGCAATCGCGTTGACCGGAGATGTCCACACATGCTCGTCGATTTCTCCTTCATGCTCATGCTCGTGGTCGTGGTCGTGGTCGTGGTCGTGGTCGTGGTCGTGGTCGGCTTCGTGATCGTGGTCATGGTCGGCTTCGTGATCGTGGTCATGGTCGGCTTCGTGATCGTGGTCATGGTCGGCTTCGTGATCGTGGTCATATTCCATCCCCTCCACGATCAGTTCCGTGACCGTCGGTACACAGTCGACAAGCCGAAGCGTATCCGGCGCAACATCGCCCATGGAAGCGAGAATGTCCTCGACCCAGACATCGTTCTCGCCTCCGACATAGATGAACAGGTCACTGTTCTGAATCAACTTGATGTCTTTCGGAGACGGTTCGTACGTGTGGCTTTCAGCTCCGGGCTTCAGCAGCATGGTTACATCGGCTTTGCCGCTTGTAATCTGTCGTGCGAAGTCGAACTGGGGGAAGATCGTCGTGACGATCTGCAGCCGTGACGTGTCGGTCGCTTCGGTGGTTGTCTCTGCTTGTCCCTTGCCGCAGGAAGTCAGCGCAATGAGCGCCACTATAAAAACGGCTATGATGTATATCGAATGTTTTTTCATGTTTTTTCCTCATGGATGAATTTTGTGCGTGATATGCGAACTTGCATCCGATGAAAGACCCATGTCCCCATCGGCTGAATGGAAATGCATCTTCCGGTATCGGAGCTAATCATTGATTCTGACTTTGTCTCCGACAGGGGTAGGGGATGCCGCTTCGTCCGTGGCGAAAGACATATACAGGATCGGGAGTGTCAGCGTAGCGATGATGGAGAAGACCGTCATCATCTTCGCGATCGCCTGCTTGACTACCTGCACCGCAAGTCTGATGCTTGCGCAGACAGGGCAATCCTCCCCGATGCAGTCGTGGTTCTCCTGATGGGCGATGAAGAACAAAGAAGAAAGGACGACGGAGAGGAACAGCGCTCCCGCCAGTACAAGGATCGCCTTTCTCCACAGTCCTGTCCGTTCCATCCGTTCAAAAGGGCTGTCCATCATTCTCTCCGTTCCTGTCATTGAACATCGCGCGCGACGGCATTTCGTCTGCAAGCTTCGCACATGCCGTAGAATACTGTCCGTGCAGGATCGAGCGCGAACCCGTGCTGTTTCATCAGATGTCCTTGGATATGCTCGAGTTCGTCGCATTTGAGGTGGATCAGCTTGCCGCAGACTTCGCATTTACAGTGGAAGCAGACCGGCTGTACACAGCTGTGTTGCTTGTCGACATATTCGAAGCATGCCCCGCTGTTTTTGTCCAGAATATATTTGTTGACCGACCCATCCTCGACCATCCTCTCCAAATGACGATAGATGGTCGTAACTCCGATCGGCGTTCCGTTGCCTTGAAAGAATTCACTGATTTCATTCACGGTGACATGATGCCCCTGTCTGGAGCGGAGGTATGCAAGAAGTTCTTCCCGCTGCTTCGTCCTGTATTGCGTCGATCCGTTCATGGTGCTTCCCTCCTTTGTCAATTTGAAAACCGTTTTCAGATTGTATGGAGAGCGCCCGATTGTGTCAATATGAAAATCATTTTCATTTTATGTAAGTTGAACAGTCGGCATCCGGGCGGTGAAAAATCCCGTGGCGGGTATTGACTAAAATCAGGCTGGCGGGTATCCTACATTCCGCTGATCATGGGGGTGTAGCTCAGTTGGCTAGAGCGTTTGAATGGCATTCAAAAGGTCAGGGGTTCGATTCCCCTTACCTCCACTAAGTAAAAGAAAAGGGACTGTCGCAAAATAGAAATGCGGCAGTCTCTTTTTGTCGACACACAATAGAAAAA
>LVBD01000034.1 GCA_001604275.1 Spirochaetales bacterium Spiro_02 | reverse complement strand
GTTGTTTTTTGACGAAATTCTGCCCGTCGGTATGTGACTACTTTTTACCCGGCGGTGATAAGGTCGGGGGTGCGGGGCGCGTAGCCCTGCAACAGCTGACAATAACCGTTGCAGTACTGCAGACGGTTTTGCCGTATGCCGCCTGATGATGCCGTTGTGGTTTTCATTGGTCCCCCGCTCGAAACTGCTGTATGGATGGGCGAAGTAGAGTGTCAGCCGTTGTTTCCCCGATAGTGTCGACCGCTCTATGCCCTCGATGTCGGAAAACTTTCCTCCGTTGTCCCCGGTGACCGTCTTGAACAGCTTGCGGAAGAGCCTCGGCCCAAGCTGCCTCTCAAGCACATCAAGCTCTTTCCTGAAGGATTCGACACTCCTGTCTGCTATGCGGCGGTTTACTCTTTCCGGGGTGAGTGCCGCTGCCAGTTCTTTTTATTTGAAAAAAATGGGCGGGATATGCCTGCCCATTCAATCACATATCTATCACCTACTTTCCGCAAGCCGCCAATCATCTGCAAATGAGCCGCCGCCATGCTTGTTTTAGTGGCAGTATCATTACTACCCTCCTTTACAAGCATACTTCCGATGGAACGGCGATTGCGATGAACCCAACGGATACGCTGTCATTTCTTCTTCAGATACTTCACGCTATCGAGTGCGACCGCTGCGATAATGATGAAACCTTTGAACACGAACTGCAGGTTCGTGTCTATCCCGAGGAACGTGAGGCAGTAGGTCAATCCGGTAAAGATGATGACACCGATGACCGCGCCCCGGATCTTGCCGATGCCTCCGTTGAAGGAGATGCCTCCGACGACGCATGCGGCGATGGCGTCCAGTTCATATCCCTGCCCCGTCCCCGCACTGGCGTTCGCCTTGAACGCCTCGAGGAACGCCCCGCATCCATAGAAAATGCCGGCCATGATGAACACGCCCATCGTAACCTTGAATACGCTGATGCCGCTTACGCTGGCGGCTTCCGAATTGCCGCCTACCGCATACATGTTCTTGCCGAACGTCGTCTTGTTCCAGATGAACCAGGCAACTACGATAGCGATTACGGCGGGTATGATCAGTTTGGGGAAGGTGACCAACTGACCGTCGACCATTCCGAGGGTCCACCGGCCGCCGATCAAGTCCTTGATCTGGCTATTGATGGATCCGACAGGAGTTCCGCTCGTGCCGAAGAACAGCAGACCGTAGATGATCAGCTGCGTCGCCAACGTGGAAATGAACGGATGGATCTTCAGCTTCGCGGAAAACACGCCGGCGAACGCACTGAATACCACGCAGAGGAATACCGAAATGACCAGCGCCATCATCACCCGCCAGAACATCGGCATCGGAGAGAAGTCCCATGGTCCGAGTCCGAAGACTGTGACGATGTTCATTCCCGGATGGAGAACCAGACCGGTAGTTACGGCGCCCAGCGCGACCATGCGTCCGACACTCAGGTCGGTGCCGGCGAGCAGGATCAACCCCGCTACGCCAAGCGCATAGAACATTCTGGTAGAAGCCTGCTCAAGAATTGTCAGTATGTTGGGCAGTGACAGAAGGTTCCCGCTCCCGGACAGCGGAGCGATGATGATGCATACGATAAAGAAAATCAGAATCGCGATATACAACCCGTTGTTCAGGAGGAATTTCGATAGCTTGAAGTTGAAGATATAGTTCTTGAACCGTAGTTCCGTGTTTTCGGAAAACTTCGTCCGGCCGTTACGCAACGTCCTGTTCGTCTGCACATGATCGACGAACGCCTGGTTTTTCGCCGCCTGACTCTTGTCTACGCTTGTCTGGTACCGGCTTTTCGCATCGAACAAGGCCGATTTCGTCTCGTACCGACAGGTTTCCAATTCATCTTTCAGATCCTTCCGATCCGATTTCGCCTTTTTTCCTGCGAACCGGGAAACGATCTCCCGTTCCCGCGCCTCTCCATCTTTCCTGATGTTCACGATATCGTCGCGGTACGCTTCCCTGGCGGTGACGATCGCGGCGTTCTCCTGCTCGGTCACCTGCCTGACATATGCGTCCGAAACGGAATTCGCATAGGCGACAGCCTCTTTCGTCAAGGCGTCGATTTCGGCTTTGTGCGAAAGCGCATCCTGCTTCGCGGCGAGAATCCGGGCGTGAAGTTCGGAGATCCGCTGACGTTTCGTCGCCGGATCGATCATCTTGCTTTTTCGCAATGCGGAAAGTTCCTGCCTAAGTTCCGTGATGCGGTTGATGCCGGTACTTCTCAGCACATTGAGCCGTTCAATATATTCGGCTATCTTGCGGTCCTCGTCCAACGACCGGATGTCCTTGATTTCATTGGTCATACCCTTTCACCTCATCACAGATATTTGGCTGATAGACGCATCAGCTCTTCCTGGTCAGTCTTCGCCGTATCGACGATGCCTGCCAGCCGATGATTCGACATTACCGCGATCCGATTGGTGATTCCGAGTATCTCAGGCATCTCGCTTGAGACGACGATGATCGTCTTCCCCTCCTTCGCCATACGGATGATCAACTGGTAGATTTCATATTTCGCTCCGACATCGATGCCTCTGGTCGGTTCGTCCATCAGGAACACATCCGGTTCCCGTTCGAGCCATTTGCCGATAATGACTTTCTGCTGGTTTCCGCCGCTGAGGGAGGAAATCAACTCTTCCGCCGATACGCACTTGGTCTTCATCTGCTTGATCTGCCGGTTCGCGGCATCCAGCATCTTATGATTGGACAGGACATGCATCGTCTTGTAGCTTTCCAAATTCGTGATCGTCGTATTGAACTTGATCGTATCCTTGGAAAACATTCCGTTCAATTTTCGTTCTTCGGTGACCATGGCGAAATCGTAGTCCATGGCTTCCTTGCTGCTACGGAACCTCAGCTTCCTGCCGTTGAGGATGATTTCTCCGGAAGCGACCGTCCGGACTCCGAACAACGATTCGAGCAGCTCGCTTCTTCCGGCTCCCACCAGGCCGTACAGGCCGAATATCTCCCCTTTGCGGACCGTAAAGGAAATATCCTCGAGAACCGGATCGAATTTCGTGGTCAGGTTCCTCACCTCCAGGTACTCTGCTCCTGGTACGTTGTCGACATCGGGATACCGCTTGTCCAGGGACCTGCCTACCATGGCGGAGATGATTTCGTTCATCGTAGTCTCTTTCACAGGCTTGTGAAGAATCATCTTTCCATCCCGCAAGACGGCGACGTCATCACAGATGTCGAACACCTCGTCCATCTTATGGGAGATATATACGAACGAGACACCCTTCCTCCGAAGCTTGTCGACGATCGAGAACAGCTTCTTGACCTCCCGCTCCGTCAAGGAAGATGTCGGTTCATCGAGCACGATGATCTTCGCATCGTAGGAGACCGCCTTCGCAATCTCCACCATCTGCCGTTGAGAGACCGACATAGTTCTCATGATGGTCCGTGGATTCACATTCATATTCAGGGACGCGAAAAGCCGATTGCTTTCCTTGAACATCCGCGCTTCATCCACAACGCCGAAGCGCAACGGATAGCGGCCGAGGAACAAATTGTCGGTGACAGTCCGATCAAGGCACTGGTTCAACTCCTGGTGGACCATCGCCACGCCATTTTCCAGAGCTTCTTTCGGATTCTTGAAGTCGATCGGTTTGCCCGAGAGGAACATCTGCCCCTCATCCTTGGAATAAATGCCGAACAGACACTTCATCATCGTCGATTTTCCAGCGCCGTTCTCTCCCATCAGCCCAAGGACACGACCTTTCTCAACCGAAAGATTGATGCCGTCAAGGACTTTGTTCTTCGCAAAGGATTTCGACAGGTTCTTGATTTCGAGCACTACATCGTCCATATGCTTCCTCGTCTACTCGTCGAACAGCTTCAGGAAGAAACTTCCGACCCGATTGCAGAAAAAGCATGCGAGAACTTTCGCTCCCGCATGCTTCGGTCATCAAGCCGCAGGCATCAGTACCTCAGCTTGTCGGTATAGTCTCTACCCGAGTTCGTCTTGACCATGTTGATAGCGTACGCATCGAAATTGTTGAGATTGGTGAACTTGTCGAGACAACTCGATTCGTTCTGTCCGTCACCCTGAACGATCGTAAGATTGATGCCGATCAGCGGAGCATAGTACTGCAGCGCCGGTACATAGGAAGACGACAGGAAATTGTCCGCAGAGTTGTAGATGGTCAGCAGGACTTTCTTCTTCGGCGCCGCGCTCTGCTTGATCCCCTGATCGCGGGATCCAGCGGTATACTGGTTCCAGTTCGACTTGTCTACGCCGGAGTTCGCCGCCATGACCGCTTTCTGATCCGCCCAGTAATCGAGCGGAGCCGTGATCTTGTTGCCCCACTGGTCGGGTTCGGAAATGCCCTTGGTATAGATATCGGAGCCGGACAGTCCGTCAAGCAGGTTCCTCAGCACCTGCAAGGTTCCAGCGGCCTGTGCGTCGACGTTCTGCGACACAGTTCCTGTCAGCCGTCCCGCACCGATCGCTTCGATCGCATCCGCATTGGCGTCGTAGCCGAAAATCGGTACTCCCACAGGATAGTTCGAAGCCTGCAGACATCCCATCGCCATGCCGTCGTTATTGGAAACGACCATGTCGATCTGCGTCCCGAACTTCGTTGCCCAGCCGCCCATCGCCTCGGTCGCGGCATTGGCGTTCCACGTAGAACCATCGGTACCGGTCATCGCCTTGCCTTCCAGTTCCACTACTTTCAAGGTCTTGCCACCGACGACCGCGGAACCGGCCTTCGACTGACCAGGATCGGTGGAGCCATTCCATGTACCCAGCGCTTTTCTGATCCCTTCTGTCCTCGCTTTGGAATCGTTGTGCCCGACATCACCGATGCACAGCACATAGCCGATGACTCCGTCGCCATTGCGGTCGATCTTGGCGGGATCGGCGGAAGCAAGATAGTCGGTGATCAGCTTTCCTTGCACGGCACCGCCGCCTGCGGCGTCGAATCCGACATAGTAAGTCTTCGAATTCCAGTTCATGGAATCCATGTCGATCACACCCGTAGTCGGATCTGAAGGTTGCCTGTTGAAGAACACGAGCGGCTTGTCCTTGTTCAGGACTACGCTACCGGAAGATTCCGCTCCACCTTGAGCGAATATGAGACCCATCGACAACGACATGATCAGCAGAATGCCGACCAACCTATGACTTGAACGCATAGATACCTCCTTCTGCGTTTTCATGGGGGACCCCCACAAGGAGCGTCCGAAAACCGCATTCCCGAGTATCGTTCCCCCATGCAATGTACACGAGTACACAAAACAACGAACGAACAATCAGGAAATAGAACTACTCAAAATCCCTTTCTCTCTTGTTCTCCCTTGAAGAAGCGAGTTCCGCTCCTTACCCCCGACAGCAAACGATGAGTCCGACGATGCGCAGGATCCGAGTAAAACGGTGCGGACATCCAGGAACCTCAAGGCCATGAAGTTTCGGCCTATATATACATTAGAACACCGAATCTGGTTTTTATCAAACAAAAATGAAACCGCCGGCAGAACGCACGGCGGTTTCACAATCATACGGAAATCCGAACTACAGCAACGTTACGACGCTCGTATCGTAGTCGGCGGGGGGGAAGAAACCCATCAACGTCATGCAGGTGGCGGGAATCGAACTGATGCCGAGGCCCGTCCTGAGCTGCCTGTCGTACTCGCCACCATAGGCGGGATCATAGATGATGCACGGTACCGGGTTCAGCGAATGGGAAGTCTTCGCCTTCGGATCCCCGTTTTCCTTGCGCTTGACGGATCCTGTCTTCTTGTCGTGTTCGAACATATCGTCGGCGTTTCCATGATCGGCGGTGACCACCATGACGCCTCCGGCCTTTTCAACTGCCTCGCGGATCCGTCCGAGCTGCAAATCCATCGCCTCCATGGAACAGACGACCGCCTCATAGACACCGGTATGTCCGACCATGTCGCCGTTGGGAAAGTTCAGCTTGATGAAGTCCCATTTGCCAGATCCGACCTCAGAAACGACCCGGTCGGCAATCTCGGCGCACTTCATCCACGGACGCTGTTCAAACGGAACGATGTCGGAAGGGATCTCGACATATTCTTCCAGTTTTTCATCGAACTTTCCGCTCTTGTTCCCGTTGAAGAAGTAGGTGACGTGACCGAACTTCTGCGTCTCGCTGATAGAGAACTGCCTCACTCCGCTTGCGCACAGATACTCGGCCATCGTCCGGTCGATCGCAGGAGGGCTGACCAGGTACTGATGGGGAACATGGAGATCCCCATCATACTCCATCATCCCGGCATACTCGACGACGGGCCGTCGCCTGCGGTCGAACTCCGTCAGCGTCTCGGCTTCGAACGCCTTGGTGATTTCCAGAGCGCGATCTCCGCGGAAATTGAACAGGATCACGCTATCTCCATCCTCGATCGTTCCCACCGGCTTGCCGTCCTTGGCAATGACGAACGGAGGAAGATCCTGGTCGATCGCATGAGTTTCCTCGCGTAGCGTGACGATCGCGTCATGAGCGGAAGGGAACTGGCGGCCTTCCCCAAGCACATGAGTCTCCCATCCTTTCCTCACCATATCCCAGTTGGCGTTGTACCGGTCCATGGTAATGACCATGCGCCCGCCGCCGCTTGCGATCTTTGCATCGAAATCAGGACCAGAAAGAGATGCGAGGAACTCGGAGAACGGATCGAAATACTCCAATGCGGAAACCTCACCGACATCGCGCCCGTCGAGCAACGCATGGACACGGACCTTCTTCACGCCCTCGGCCTTCGCCTCAAGGATCATCTTCTTCAGATTGTCGATATGGGAATGGACGTTCCCGTCGGAAAGCAGGCCGATGAAGTGGAGCGTCGACCCTTTTGCCTTGACGTTTCCGATCAGCTTCTTCCACGTTTCTCCGGCGAACATCGCCTTGCTGTCGATGGAATTGGCGACCAGCTTCGCCCCTTGGGAAAAGACCCTGCCGCATCCCATGGCATTATGACCGACCTCGCTATTGCCCATATCATCGTCGGAAGGAAGACCGACCGCCGTACCATGAGCCTTCAGTTTCGTCCACGGACAGGAACCATAGAGCGTATCGAGGTTCCTGGTCATGGCGGAAGATACCGCATCTCCTTCCTGATATTTTCCAAATCCGACGCCATCCATGATCACCAGGACGACGGGTCCTTTCCGGGATATCTTCCCGGACTTCTTCAATGCATCAACCATATTGTCACAACTCCTTCTCGGATAATAGATGTCGTCGATACGGCGCAAACTACAGCGGACGGGTGGCAGTCTCCAACCACGGCAGAGCTTCGGCGTCGACCAGATCCTTCAGTTCCTCGTACACCCAGGCATGGTATCCGTCCACCATGGCCACTTCCCGTTCCGTGAGCATTTCCTTGACGATCAGATCGCGTTCGAACGGACAGAGCGTCAACGTCTCGAACGACAGGAACTGGCCGAACTCGGTCTTCGCATCCGGAACGACGCATACGACATTCTCGATACGGATGCCGTGGCGCCCTTCCTTGTACACTCCCGGCTCATCGCTGACGACCATTCCCGGTACGAGCGAAACGGCAAGCGGGTTCGGTCCGATGCGCTGGGGACCTTCATGGACGTTCAGCCGAAATCCGATCCCATGTCCGGTTCCATGATAGAACGTCATTCCCGTCTGCCACAGGAACTGGCGGGCAAGAACGTCAAGCTGATACCCGCAGGTTCCCTCGGGGAACCGCTGGCTGGCCAGCGCAAGGTTCCCTTTCAGAACCAGCGTGTAGTCCCGCCGCTGTTCGTCGGTCGCCGTTCCGAACAGCAGCGTCCTAGTCACGTCGGTCATCCCGGACTCGTACATGCCGCCGGTATCAAGGACCAGCAGGCCGTCCCCCTCGATCTTCAGGGAACTTTCGTCGGTCGCCGAATAATGACACATCGCCCCATGCTCGCGGAACCCGGCGATCGGACCGAACGAAGGACCGAGATATTCCTTGCTCCTCGCCCGCTGGTCGGCCAACTCCTGCGCGATGGTCAGTTCATCGTATCCGCCTCCATCCCGGGGCACCCGGGCGAGGAAGTTCACCAGCGCGACGCCGTCAAGCAAGTGGGCGCGACGCATCCCTTCCAGTTCCACAGGATTCTTCGCCGCCTTCATGTCGGTGGTGAAGTCCCGGCCTTCGACGATCTCCACGCCGGCGGGAATCGCTGCGGCGATCCGGGTATTGGTCCGTTCGGGGCTGATATATAGGCGATCGCCACGTTTCAGCGTGGAAGCCAGCGTCTCGAACACCGCTTCATATGGCAGTACCGCCATATCCTGCGAAACGCTTTCCAACAGTTGACCGGAGAACCTCGAAGGCGAAGTGAACAGCCATGCACGATCTTCTCCGACCAGCAGATACGCAAGAAACACAGGATTGTACGCTACGTCATCGCCCCGTAGGTTCGTCACCCAAGCAATGTCGTCCAGACTGGAGATCAACGTATACTTGCATCCGACTTGATGGCATTTTTCACGCAAGAACTTGAATTTTATAGCTCTATCATACCCTACCAGGCTATCGTCCAGTTGCAGGACGGAAGACGCAGGAACCGGAGGGCGATCATTCCACAATTCATCGAGGAAGTCGGCGGTTCCGACGAGCTCGATACGGCCGGCCGAGAACGCCGCCTCCATCTTCTTGCCCGCAGAAATCGTCAGCGTAGCGGCGTCGATTCCCACGCGGGAACCCGGCTTCATGTTTTCCGCCAGCCAAGTCACGGGATCGACCACCGCCGGAGTATCGAGTTTCATCAACGAGAAGCAGGAGCCTTCGATCTCCTTCGCCCCTTGGATGAAATACCGGGAGTCGACCCAGAGCAACGCCTTGTCGCGCGTAACGACTACAGTACCGGCGCTTCCGGTAAAACCGCTGATCCACGCCCGCGTCCGCCATCTGGGGCAGACATATTCGCTTTCATGAGGATCTGTACCGTTGATGATCCATGCATCCAGTCCCTCGCGCTTGAGAATCCCCCGCAACGCGTCCACGCGTCCGTCTATTTGTTCCATCATGTCAATGACCTCGCTTCCTTGTATGGTTTCCTTGTCTTCCGTACCCGTTTCCGGTACGTTTCGCATCGGCGCGGACGACTTTGCCGTCCCCTGCCGCCGGCGAGCCTGACATCCGGAACCGATGCCGGGCCACAGTATAGAGCAGAATCCCTCCAAGAATCATCAGAAAACAGAAGATCTGCCCCATCGATATATTGAGGAACGACTGGAACAGAGCCGTCGGTTCCGAAACGCTCCCCAGAGAAATGATGAACCCTAGGTTGCCGTCCGGTTCCCGGAAATATTCGATGACGAACCGTATCAGGCCATAACCGATCAGATAGCAGCTGAGCAGGAATCCGGGGAACCGTTTCTTCAGCATCGGACGAAGGATGAACCAGACCACAAGCCAGAGCACGATTCCTTCGAACAGCGCTTCATACAACTGCGAAGGGTGTCGCGGAAGATTGACCATCGCGCCGGGGCCGTATGGGATCCCCACCAGATCGGCGATATCCCGTACCCATTGATAGTTCGTCGAGTACGACGGGGCATCGGGAAACACGATGCCCCAGCTCTTGGTCGTCACCCTTCCCCACAGCTCGCCGTTGATGAAATTCCCGATGCGACCGAATGTGTAGCCCAACGGAATGCCCGCGACCATTGCATCGGCCATGACGAAAAAGGATTTCTTATGGAGACGGCAGAAAATCAAGGCTCCGGCGACCGCACCGACGAGCCCTCCGTGGTAGCTCATTCCGGGCAATCCGACGAACCGTCCGTTTCTCCATGGCCAGAAGATCATCCAAGGGTGGGTCCAGTAATACGTCGTCCCGTCATAGAACAATACGGAAAACAACCGCGCCCCGATCAGCAGCCCGCCGATGGTCCACAGGAAGAGGCTGAGGGAATCGTCGGAATCGATGTCGATCTCCCCCCGCCTCGCCTGATATCGGAACAGCGCGTACGTAATGAAAAACGCCACGATGTACATCAATCCGTACCATCGTACGGGAAGTCCGGGAACGATTTCCGGAGAGATCCAGGCAGGAAAATCTATGAACAGCGACATGGGGAAAGTGTAATCAGCAACCGAAGCATGGTCAAGAGACGCCCGCTTCGGACCAGGTTCGGACAACCTCTGTTTTCCATGGAGTCCGGCAGTGGTCAACCTGCTGTTTTTTCAGTACTATGGTGATATGAAAATGCACCATATGGCCAAGGGGCTGGGCATCTTGCTCTGCCTGTCCCTCCTGATGATATCCCCCGCGGTTTTCGCCGGCGGCGGAGCGGAACAGTCCTCCGGGCTCGCCGTACCGGCGTTCCTGATAAACGGAACGGCATCCTCCGCCCCTTCGACGACGGCAAGCGCTTTGAACGACGACATCGCGACGGATATGGCGACGCTGGAACGGTTGTATCGATACGTGGATAGCCAGTACCTCCACGACATCGACCGGCAGAAAGCGTTCGACAACATGGCGAAGGCTCTGCTGGATTCCTTGGACGATGATTATTCCTATTACATCACCAGCGAATACGCCGAGGATTTCATCGAGGAGACAAGCGGAACCTATGGCGGCATCGGAACGTATCTGACGAAATACGCTCCGGACAAGAGGGATCAGGAAGACCCAGAGACGTGGATGGTAAAGATCGTATCCCCGTTTCCGGGAGCCCCCGCCGAACGGGCGGGACTTCGTTCCGGAGATCTGATCAGCCATATCGACGGAAACCCGGTGGACGACATGACGGCGACCGAAAGTTCCAGAGCCCTCAAAGGTACGCCGGGCACCACCGTGACCGTAACTGTCCATAGAGGTGCGAACATGTTCGACCTGACCCTCAAGCGGGAGATCATCACCACGCCGACTACCGCGGACGGAATCCTCGAGGGGAAATACGGATACCTTCGCATCTATGAATTTTCGAACAGAACAGCCCAGCAGACTTCCCAGGCGATCGATTCGTTTCTTGCGGCGAACGTCGAAGGCATCATCATCGACCTGCGCAATAACGGAGGGGGGATCATCGACTCGGCTCTGTCGATCGCAGACATGTTCATCAGCGACAAACCGCTGATCACCATCTCCCACAAGAACCATGTCGGGGATGTCCGATACATTGCCAGCGATGTCACGAAAGTGGGCGACGACATCCCGCTGGCGGTCCTCGTCAACAACGGCTCGGCGTCATCGTCCGAGATCCTCGCGGGGATCCTTGAAGAAAACGGACGGGCGACGCTGATTGGAGAAAAGACCTTCGGAAAGGGGATCACCCAGATCGCCACTCCATTCGCAGGGGGTGTCGTCCAGGTAACCAATGCAAAATATCTGCTGCCCAACGGCACAGACATCCACAAAGTCGGCATTGAACCGGATATCGTCGTGGAGGACATGCAGATACCCGACGAACAGCTTCCCGCACTGGAAAAGCTGATGGAGGAACAAGCGGTCTATGCGTTCGCCGACGAACATCCCGAATATACCGACGAAAACATTCGGCTGTTCGTGCAAACCCATGCCGGCTATGGACTCAACGACCATGTTCTGGCTCTTCTGATGCGCAACGAATACATCTCCAGAATGGATTACAACGACCGTCCGGTGGCCGATACCGTATACGACACGCAACTGATCCGGGCTTTGGAATTCCTCAAGACGGGGAAATGACATGCGCCTGTATCTTCTTCCTCCTTCTTTCCACGGGCAGCCATCGCTGGCCGTATCTGGCAAGGACGCCCAGTACCTGACCCGGGTGCTCCGCCTGAAACAGGGGCAACGTCTGACAGGGAGGGATGCCGACGGCGCACTGTGGCATCTGACGATCCAGGAGATCGGCAGAGATCGTTGCGTCCTGCACTGCGAACCCGCCGAACACATGGAAGCTACCACGGACGCTCTTCCCGACTACGGCGGTCCGCTTCCCCGCATAGTCCTGTTCCAATGCCTGTGCAAGGGGAAAAAGCTCGAACAGATCGTCCGTCAGGCCACCGAAATCGGCGCTTGTCGGATCGTCCCTGTCCAAAGCAAGCATTGCGTTGTGGATATCTTTGCAAAACGGAAGGATGCGGTGGAGGACCGGACGGCCAGATTGGAGGCGATGGTCAAGGAAGCCGTCCAGCAAAGCGGTTCCAGAATCCCGACGAAAGTGGAGCCACCCATCGCATTTTCCGATATTCCCTCATACTGGGGGAACCGCGGTCTCGGCCTGTTCTTCCATCAGAGCATCGTGGAGGGGCAGCTCGCCCTGACAGAAACCGTCGCCGCATATCGCAGGGAACATGGGCAGGAAGCCCCGGTGGCCGTCGTCATCGGCCCGGAAGGAGGACTCGCCCCCGAGGAAACGACACTGCTTGAACAGGCAGGTTTCAAACCGATCCTGCTCAAGACGAACATCCTCCGTGCCGAGACCGCCGCCGTCTATGCGCTGGCCGCGGTACAGACGATCATGACGGAAGCCTGAAGGACCCTCTCAAAACGAGAGTGTCCTGTTTCACAACCATCCTGTATCATCGGAGACATCGTTGTACCTCAATCGCTGTGCATCAAGACCACGATACACGACAGGAACCATGACCATGAAGTATCTACTTGTCACTTCGGATACCCACCTTCGTACCCGGATCAACAAACTGCTCCCCCATGCATGCAGGACGATCGGAAATGTGGATGACGCAATCGCCGCCATGGAAAAAGCGCCGAAGAACGAACACATGGTCGTCATCATCGACGAAAAACTCAAGAAAGGAACGCAGATGGAGCTGCTCCATGCACTTGCGGCGAGAAAGACGGCCGGATCGATCATCCAGCTCTTTTCCCCGGAAGAGCATCATCAGGAACAGAACCCTGCGCTCCTAGGATCCGTCGTCCTGCTTGCGAAGCCGTTCTGCGATTCTGAATTCCGTACCGCGATGCGGATGGCGGAATCGGACGGGAGACTTAGGATACACGAAAGCGACATAGCGCAGGAAGCGCAACCCGCCTATCATACGAATCTCATCGGTTCAAGTTTCCGCATGCAGGAGGTCCGGGAAAAAATCAGGATCGTCAGCGCAGAGAACTGTCCCGTACATATCTACGGAGAAACAGGAACGGGCAAGGAGCTTGCGGTGCGGATGATCCATGAACTTAGCGTTCCCAACGGACCGTTCGTAGCGGAAAACTGTTCGCTGCTGGAAGGTCCGTTGGCGGAAACGACGCTATTCGGCCATGAAAAGGGGGCGTATACCGGAGCGGACAAGGATCGCGATGGACTCGTATCCAGAGCGAACGGCGGAATCCTCTTCCTCGATGAAGTCGAAACGCTGCCGCTTTCCACCCAGGCGAAGATGCTCCGGCTACTGGAAAGCGGGGAATATTCCCCGCTTGGCTCCTCGGAGACGAAACGATCGTCATTCCGGTTGCTGACGGCCTCAAACGAATCACTGGAAGCGATGGAACAGGAAAACAGAGTCCGGAAGGATTTTCGGTTTCGTTTGTCGGGATATCCGATCTTCATGCCTCCGCTTCGAGAACATCCGGAAGACATTCCGGAATTGATCGCATGCTTTCAGCATAGGATGCACGACGCACGGCCATTCACAGACGAGAGTCTGCGGCTCCTGTTGCAATTCGATTGGCCGGGCAATGTCCGACAGCTGTTCTCGGTCATCAACAGAGGTCGCATCAGGTGCGGGCGAACAGCGTCCGAAATAGCGCTTCGGGAATCGGACTTCCTGCTTGGCTCAGAAACCTGATCGCATCCCGGTCGAGATTGACGTAAAAACTTTCAAACCGCCCCTCTTCCATTTCCTACTCCATCGTAGGACAAACACTACATACAGGCTCGAAACGCAAACGAATACCAGCTCCGAGCATGGGGAGCCGATGTGTGAGGAACCGCCTGGAAAACATCGATAATTCTTGTATTATATGGGAGTTGAATGGAAAAATGCATTTCTCGCTTCTTGTGGATAACTTGTGCAATTCATTTTTCGAATAGAAAGGAACTCTGAGGCATCACGAACCTATTTCATGGTAAAAATTATATAAGAATTACATTAAAATAGAACTATATAATTCTATTTATTTTGTTATAATATAAATATTAATACACAATATGAAACATTGTCAAGAATCCGGATACCTCCAACATCTCACACCCCTTCTCACATAGCTGTCCACAACCCTTAGGAAAGGTTGTGGATAACTTGTGCAATAGTGTTGGATAACTTGTAGCGGATCTTGTGGAAGCTCATGCGAAACCAACGATCAGTCGAACCTCTCGATATCAGCGCCAAGGGCCAGCAGCTTGTCTGCAAGACGCTCATAGCCACGCTCGATCTGATAGATATTCTGGATCTCGGTCCTTCCTTCTGCGCATAGAGCGGCAATGACCAACGCCATGCCGGCGCGGACATCCGGACTGGTGACGATCGCGCCGTGCAGCCTGCACGGACCGTTCACGACGGCGCGATGCGGGTCGCACAGGACGATATCCGCCCCCATGCGGATCAACCAGTCGACGAAGAACATCCTCGACTCGAACATCTTCTCGTGAATGAGGATCGATCCCTCCATCTGGGTCGCCGCCACCGTCATGATGCTCAGCAGATCGGCGGGAAATCCTGGCCAAGGCGCATCGTCGATCTTCGCGGTCTTCCCCCCCAGATCCTTGGCGAGTCTCCGCTCCTGCTCGGACGGAACATGGAGGACTGACGGAGATACATCTTCCCATCGGATACCGATCTTGGAAAAGCCCAGACGGATCATCGGCAGCTGGGAAGTATCGACACCTTCTATGGTGATGTCCCCTTTCGTCGCCGCCGCCAGACCGATGAACGAGCCGACCTCCATGAAGTCGCAGCCAAGGGAAAACTCGCAACCGTGCAGGTCATCGACACCGTCGATCGAAAGAAGGTTGGATCCGATTCCAGAGACGGAAGCTCCCATGAGATTGAGCATCCGGCACAGATCCTGGACATGGGGTTCGCTTGCGGCATTGAGAATCGTCGTCCTCCCACGAGCGGTCACTGCGGCCATGACGACGTTCTCGGTCGCGGTGACCGACGACTCATCGAGGAACACGGCAGCTCCCCGCAGCCGTCCCGGAGCATGGATATGGAGGATGCCTCCGTCTTCGACGGTGCAGGAGGCTCCCAATGCGGTCAGCCCGAGGAAATGGGTATCCAGACGGCGCAGTCCGATCACATCGCCCCCGGGAGGAGGAAGCCTGATGCCTTCGGTCGACGCAGCCAAAGGCCCGGCGAGCAGAATGGACCCTCGTACGGCATCGACAAGTTCCGCGGGTAGCGTTCCATGACGGCTCCCGGAGGTAATCCGGACCGAATGGTCATCCAGATACTGGACAGATGAGCCGAGGCAGGCAAGCAACGACAGCATCACCGATACATCTTCAATCGCAGGAACGTTGCGGAGGACGACAGGTTCGTCGGTCAGCAATGTCGCGGCGATGCACGGCAATGCGGCGTTCTTGTTTCCGCCGACCCGTATCGTGCCAGCCACAGGAGACCCGCCGTTGATACGATAGATGCTCATCGTCCCCTCCCTTCGCCGGCTTGCCGCCGACAGTGGATGCTACCCATATCCTATCCGCGAACCGATGAATTTACAACATCGTTATTATCGCAGACAGAACATTGAAATGACACCGATTTGCGTATACTATGATATCCATATGAAAGATGAAGCCGCACGCGTCTACGGAATCGGGAATCCGCTGATAGACATCATCGTCGATATAGAAAACCACGATCTCGTCGAACTGGGCATCCACAAAGGGACGATGCACCTGATTTCGAAGGAACGGCGGAAAGAACTCGTTTCATTCATCCACGGAAAGAAGACAACCTATTCCTGCGGAGGCTCCTGTCCGAATACGATCATCGCTCTCGCGGCGCTCGGGATCGAAGCGACGATCGCCGGCAAAGTAGGCGACGATGAATTCGGCATGATCTACAAGAAGAACCTCGACCAGCTTCGCGTCCACAACGAACTGGCCGTCTGCAAAGAGCCTACCGGCTCCTCGATCATCCTTGTCACTCCAGATTCGGAACGGACGATGAACACGTACCTCGGGGCGAACCGCGAATACGACGAACAGGACGTGGTCCTCGATTCCGTCAGAAAGGCCGACTTCTTTCACTTCACCGGCTACATGTGGGATACGGCCAGCCAGCAGCGGGCGATCAAGAAAGCGCTGTTCGAAGCAAAGATGAATGGCACGAAAGTCACGTTCGACGTAGCCGATCCGTTCGCCGTAGGCCGGTACCGGGAGTCGTTCCTCAGCCTGATCAAGCACGATTGCGACGTCGTATTCGCCAACAGCGAGGAAGCGCGCATCCTGTTCGACAACTACGATGCATACGAATGCTGCAAGAGCATGGGAAAATTATGTGAAACGGCCATCGTAAAGAACGGAAAACGGGGTTCGTTCATCTCCTATCGCGGAGAAATCATGACCATCCCGGTGAAAGGACCGGTCGTTCCCGTCGATACCACAGGAGCCGGCGACGTGTACGCCGCGGGCTTTCTGTACGGACAGTGCAAAGGAATGGATATCGAGGAATCCGGAACGATCGCATCGATCCTCGCAGGACGGATCATTACCCAGCGCGGAGCGCAGTTCTCTTCCGACACCACGGAGGAATTGAAGCGGCTGCTGGCCACGGACGCATGGCGGTCGGAAGTCTGATCGTAGCAAGCACGAAATCTTTCCTACATATCCAGGAATCTGTACAAAGTCCGCTTGAGCAGGTCGCATAGGAATGCTATGATGGCAACATCAACGACGTCGATTTGAAAGCCCCCCAGCTTGCAGACGTCGCAAAACAAAATAGCTAAAAGGGAGGTGCGTCGATGAACGCATTGGTACTGATCCTCAGAAAGGATCCCACGCTTGCCGGTTCCGGCAGTTGATTTTCCAAACAGTGTTTGTCTATTCGGTTTCATCGCGGTACAGTCGATGATGTCTGTATGTCTTTTTCGAATTCATATCGTTGAAGATAGATCTCTGGGGGAAAGGATCGAGAATCATGCTCGAAACAGGAATGCACGTTTTTACGTCGGAATCGGTCAGCGAGGGCCATCCCGACAAGGTCTGCGATCAGATTTCCGACGCAGTGCTTGACGCTTGCCTTGCGCAGGACAGGAACAGCCGGGTCGCCTGCGAAGTATTCGCTACGACGCAACGGGTGGTCGTCGGAGGAGAAATCACGACGAATGCGAAAATCGACATCGAACGGATCGTCCGTTCCGTCGTGGCGGATATCGGGTATACGGATCCTGACTGCGGATTCGACGCCGCCGGTCTGACCGTCGAGAATCTGGTCAAGAGGCAGTCCCCTGACATTTCGCTTGGCGTCACCGCCGACAGCAGTCTGTTCGGCGCGCAAGGGGCCGGCGACCAAGGAATGATGTTCGGCTATGCATGCGACGAAACACCGCAGCTGATGCCGGCTCCGATCATGTATGCCCATGCGTTGCTGAAGAAAGCCGCAGAACTCCGCAAGAGCCAGATCGTCAGCTGGCTCAGACCTGATGCAAAAAGCCAGGTTTCAGTGGTCTATCGGGACGGACGCCCGACCAGGATCGACTCCGTGGTGGTTTCGCACCAGCATGCGCCGCAGGCATCCCGTCGGCAAGTGGAGGAATTTCTTATCGAATCGGTCGTCAAGCCGGTACTTGAACCGACAGGCATGCTCGATGCCGATACGAGATTCTTCATCAATCCGACGGGAAGGTTCGTCATCGGAGGGCCGGATGGCGATACAGGATTGACAGGCAGGAAGATCATCGTGGATACCTACGGAGGGATGGGCCGCCACGGGGGCGGGGCGTTCAGCGGCAAGGATCCGTCGAAAGTAGATCGTTCCGCCGCCTATATGGCGCGTCATGTCGCAAAAAGCCTTGTCGCATCGGGACTGTGCCGCCGTTGCGAAATCCAGTTCTCCTATGCGATCGGAGTTCCGTTCCCTATTTCGGTTCTTGTCGATACGTTCGGAACCGGAAACCGGGATGACGGAGAACTGGAACGCATCGTACAGGAGAAATTCGATCTCTCCCCCGCAGGAATCATCGGAGATCTCGATCTGCTGCGGCCGATCTATCGGGCAAGCATGAACTACGGTCACTTCGGAAAGGATAGCGTTCCCTGGGAAACCACTGTCGCGCTCTAGACCGATCACGCACCGCTAGCTTCTCCTCGACCGCCCGCTCCAAGGGCGGTTTTCTATTTTTCACATCAATTAAACTCTAATTCCCGATGATTTTTCTCACCACAAATTTGGCCAAGCTACCTAGGGATCTTGTC
>LVBD01000033.1 GCA_001604275.1 Spirochaetales bacterium Spiro_02 | reverse complement strand
AGTGTCTCAAGCTCCGCAATTGCAGCATCGTATCTGGCTTTCGTCTTTTCAACTGTTGTCTGGGCCTTCACGATCTTTGCATCAATAGAGGCCATTGTCTTGGTTCTTGCCATGTTTTCTCCCTCCGGATTGTGCAGCTCCAGTCTTGCCACCAAGAGTCTCGCTGATGGCCACAGCTGTGGTGTGAACAGCATCACTGTCCAGCCCAAAAGCTTTCAGAATCGTCTTCTGGGTCTTCGTTAGGGCATGATCGAGTCGATACACTCCATCATATTGCCTCACCATCTCGATTTTGTCCAATTCCTTCAATGCGGCAGGAACAGTCATATAGTTCGGATGCTCGTCCATGCGTTCCATCTCATCCTTGAGCAGCGTGTAGAATCGATTGCGGATGATGAGTGCAACGAACTCAATGAAGATCTTCGCCTCCGCCGACTGCTGAGAATAGGTCCTGAGGCTTCTGTTCCCAAGGAACGTCTTGTCGCTCCTGAAGAGTTTCTCAGAGGAATCCCTGCTCCTGTAGAGGTCCATGGCATCCTGGGCTGACATCTTCTCTGAGGTGACAATGGAGAAGTACCCGCAGAGAGACAGCTCCTGCTGGATCACATCGGCTCGCTCTTTCCAGTGGACAAGGGCTTTGCTCTGCTCATTGTAATAGAGCTCAAAGTAATGCTCGTACACATCAGGAAGCTGCACAGGCTTCATACGGTACTTCCCAAGCATCTTTCCCATCCGTTCCAGATCAAGTTCCAGGGAACTTCTCTGCGAATGCTGGAGGGCTGTGGAATGGAAGAGATGGAAATACCGATCATGCTCATCATCAGCAAACAGCTTCGCCTTCACGGTCTTGCCGTAGATCCTGTGTCCCTTGATGAAACAGCTGCGATCGACCTCGAAACTTCCTTTGTGCTGCAGCACAAGTTCTGAGACGAGCCGTTTCTTGCCTTTGACCATGATGATGAATTCATAGCCGCAGGAATCCATATACTGGATATTCGACTTGCAGAAGTACCCGCGGTCGAGAATGAAGCCGCAGCGACGATACCCGTAGCTCTTGGCTTTCTCCAGCATATACTGCAGCTGTGAGACATCCACGATGCTGCCGGGATACGCCTCATAAAACAATGGGACCCTGTTGGTCTTGTCGTAGGCGACGGAAAAGTTGAATACGGGAAGACCTTTGCCGCTTTTCGAATGGCCGTACTCGAGCATCTCGATGTCGCCGGCCTGACAGTCCTTGTTGGTGGAATCATAGGAGATGTAGATCTTCTCCCTGTGATTCCGTTTTTCATTCCATCTGTCAAGAAACTCGACACTGCACCACTCAGGCATGGCAGACAGGAATTCGGAAACCTTTGAATCGCTGTAGACCCTCATGTCCTGGGTGAACAGGGGATGGTTATACGCATAATCGGGATAGTACTGACCGGCATTGTTCTCGCTGACAATGGAAAATGCAGCCAGATCAAGGAACAGCCCGGCATCCCGTCCGATGATATCTTCAACGAGACCAAACAGATCGTAATGCCTGATGATGTCTTTGATAACCAGCCAGGACCCGATTCTCAGGCAACAGCTCCTGGAAACGTCACGGTTGATATGTGACAGTTCGGCAGTAGGGAAGTACTTCAGGAAATTCCCATTGGGATACATCTTCCTTTCATCGTCAGGAGAAAGTTTCCCGATCACAGCCCTCTTGGGAACATTGTACTTCCTGACAGGATCATAGACGCGATCGTACTCATAGAAGATGTAGGTCGAATCCTTCTTCCTCTGGGTCACGATTTTACCGCTCACATCCGGGATGTCGACAAGTGCTTTCAGATACATCGGCTCCGCCTTGTTTGAGTTATACTTTCTAACTCAAATTATAGCAGAACAAACCGGTATTTTCAACAGAAATCATGCTCCTTTTTCTAATATTGTAATGATTTATCGATAGCTTTACGGTCTTTAAGGTCGATTGAGTAATAATTTCTCAAGAAGTTAAGAACATGATTGTCTGCTCGGGAGCAGGGGAAAGCCATTTGCATAGCCATGCGATAAGCCCGTAGCCATGGAAGTAGCCCTTCGAGAAGCGTAATCCGCTTCAACGCAACTTAGTCGCAATTTCGGCAAGCTCCCAAACATCCTGTTCAACATCCATCGCAGGTGCACAGAAAGTTTGCATACTACGCAGGAACGTCAGAGCGCCCTCTAGACGCTATCACCCACGGCAAACGACCGCAACTCGACCGGTATCCAAAACCCTTTTTGACCTGTTTCTTTGCATCCGCGAGCAAACATACTATCGCTATACGGAAAAACTCAAGCGCCGACGGGATATCATCCCAGAAAACAGGCAGCTGATACGTCTGGAAAATAAGCGTGGGATCAGTCTTGGCATAGACAGCACCCTCGCCGGAAAGCCTCCGGAAAGCCTTGCACCTACGAAGCGAATCAGATCTTATAATGTATATTTCCGACAATGGTAATAACCGGCACCCCATAAAGCATACGTACTACGCCAAACAATCAGTGAAGGAACCGCCCCGACCCATCTCCCATGCTCATCACGCATCGCACCCCAGTCAAGGCTCACCGTATCCATCGCACCCTGCAATCACCCTGCAATCACCATCACCCTACCATGACCCTCTCTTAGCGAAGGAAGCCCTGGATGATCTTTTCCTCGGCTTCCTCCTCGGTCAGACCGAACGTCCGGAGCTTAAGAATCTGCTCCCCGGCGATCTTGCCGATCGCGGCCTCATGGATCAACGCGGCATCCTCATTGTTCGCATCCAGCTGTGGAGACGCACTCACCTTCCCGTGACCGGTAATGATCGCGTCGCACTCGCTGTGCCCAGTGCATCTGGCATTGCCCACGATCTTGGACCGATACGACTGCACAGAATCATCCTTGGCCACCGAACGGGACACCAGATCGACGGAACTCCCCTCGCCATCGAGAGACACCTCGAATTCCGTCGTCGCCCGCTGATCCTTTTCAGTCAGCAGATGCTCGTGGATCACCAGCTTCGCACCCTTTCCGCACGTCCCCTTGGTCACCCTCCGGGTCGTATCGATCCCGCTGAGCTGACTCGTATCCATCTCCAACATCGCATCCTCGTCCAGGAACACCTCCGTCACCGGATCGATCGACCGGCGCCCGGTCCCCTTACCCACGCCCACATGCTTTTCGATATATTTCGCATGAGAACCCTTCTTGAGGAAGAACCGATGGATTCCGTTGTGCCTTGCCGCCTCGCCCGTATCGTTGTGCAGACCGCACCCCGCCACAATCGTCACATCGGCCCCTTCGCCGATATAGAAATCGTTGTAGACCAGATCGTTGAAATCGCCCACCGTCACGCACGCAGGAATGGCGACCTGCTCCCCCTTCGTTCCAGGAGCGACGATGATATCCAGCCCGGTGCCGTCCTGTTTCGGCTCCACCTTGATATGTTCGGTCGACAGCCGTCCCACGCTCTTGCCGTCCTCACGGATGTTGTACGCTCCGCAGAACGAACCTTTCCAATCGGAGACCAGCTTCAATAATTCTTCCGTAGCAGCTTTCATCGTCTCGCCTCCTTGGCTGCGTGCCTCGCACGGACTTCCGGATCTGGCATCGGGCATCTCGGACAACGGGAACTTTCCAGCAGATGCGGCAGTATCGCATCCCTCGCTCCATCTTCCTTCACCAAGCCGTCCTCGATCACGACAATCCGGTCGGCGACCTGCAAGATCCGTTCCTGATGGGAGATGATCACTTGCGTGCCGACGCCCTCGGCTTTCATCTGTTCGAACGCATCGATCAAGCCGGCGAAACTCCACAGATCGATGCCCGCCTCAGGTTCATCGAACACCATCAGGCGAGATTTTCGCGCCAGGATCGTTGCGATCTCGACCCGTTTGATCTCTCCGCCGGAAAGCGATGCGTTCACTTCCCTTCCTTCATAGTCCTCGGCGCAGAGCCCAACTTTCGACAACAGTTCACAACGCGCCGCCTCATCCAAGCGCCGCCCGGCGGCCATCTCCAGTAGATCGGTCACCGTCAGCCCCTTGAACCGTACCGGCGTCTGAAAAGCGTAGCTGATGCCCCGCTTGGCCCGCTCTGTCACGTCCATGTCGGTGATGTCCTCGCCTTCGAACACGATTCGTCCTTTCATCGGATGCTCGATACCGGCGATGATCTTCGCCAGCGTCGTCTTCCCGCCTCCGTTTGGGCCGGTGATCGCCGTCAAGCCCCCGTCTCCGATCGCCAGATCCACATCTTTCAGAATTGGTGTTCCATCGGGGGTGTTCCAATATATATGTTCCAGTTTCAGCATGGTTTCCTCGCTCCCAGCAAAGATACTTCCGATTATTCCAATCGGCAACGCTCTTGGTCATGGTGAGGGTCATTGCAGGGTCATGGTGAGGGTCATGGTAGGATGATTTGAGTAGGTACGCGCCGGGAAATGGGGGAGAGAAAAACATGGGAGCTCTTCGCCATTTTCTACACTGCAAGAGCTCCCCGCCATAGTTTCGTCCTCAAAGAGGTGATGCCCATGCGAACGATATATACAGACAGGAACGGAGCGGTCCCCTCACAGTAGCGAAGCGAACGGCAGGTACGATCCGACTACGCATAACGTGCTGAGCAACGTCCCGAGCAGATAGTACTCGGCGAATGCCTTGTTTCTGGCGATCATGTCGTATCGGGCGATCGACTTCGCCGTCAGGACCAGCCCCATCGCCGCCACCTGGTGCAGACACAGAAACACCAGCAGAATCAACCGTTCCAGCGTTCCGATGAACCGTCCCGACCGCTGCACCGTGGACGAATCCTCCCCTTCGACCGTCGGACGATAGTCGGCAAGCAGCATCCGCACCGTCACATTGGACGGCTTGCCGACGAACAGGGCCATCGTCACCAGCGCCAGAGTCTTCGTCCAGTCCATCCCGACATTTCCAGTTACCGTAGCCACAGCGACCGTCGGACGTAGGATGAACCCGTAACGGAACGTCGCCACATATGCAACGACGACCAGGCATGCCGCATGCGCCACTTGGTCGACAACGTACGCCTTCCTTCCGATCGCCCCGTCCGAATCCCGGCTCCGCCCGGCAATGCGCCCGATGGAATGCACCACCGCCACCTTCGTCAAATCCACCGCCAGATGGGCACCGGCAACCGCCAGCGATACGGCGAACGCCCCGTTGCCCCAGAACGACGCCATCGCCAGCAGGCACGCTCCCCAATATACAATGATATGGATGATGAACGATCCCGCCCGGCGATTCTTGCCGGCCGCGACCCGCTCGCTCTGGAAATAGAAGTCCCCCAGCAAGTGAGCGACGACCAGTACCGTCAGCAATTCATTCATAGCGACTCCTTCCGTGTCCTACACTACACAATGGAACAAAACACATGCTCCAACGTAACAAACGCCTGTTCGTAGGCATAGTATCGCGCCGCCACCAACCCCTTCTGCACGGTCGACTGCCCCACGCCGAATACAGCGGCGACATCGCTTTGCGTCCGCCCAGTTCCAAGGCTCGCCGCCACATAGCGGATGTTGCGCTCCGACCATCGCGACTCGATCTCCCCCATCATCATCAGAACCGTATTGACCAATTCCGTCTGCATCGGGAAATCGGGATCCTCCAGCGCGGTCCGCTCGGCCGTCCGCTTGATACGATGATCCTTATCCTTCAATTTCGACAAAGCCGTCCGCGCCCGATGATACGCAGGTCCGTCCGAGCCGAGCGCCGATGTCGTGTCGATTTTCGTCGCCATCGTCCCTGCACCGATTCCGAATCTGATTTGCACCGGATATAGTTCGCTCTGGATGCGGAACAACACCCGCATCAGATGTCTCCCGCCATCCAGCAATCCCTGGAACTCATCGCCCAGCGTGATCATGAACGGCGACACCACGGCATCGGCATATGTCTTCGTGACTTCGGCCAGCACACGCCGCAACCGTTCCTGGACCTCGAACCGCTCCTGCCGCCCGATCTGCCTCGATCCGACGATATCCCCGATGACAGCGATATACCGTTTCTCGACCATACTCGTCTCTCCTGACTACAGTATATCCCACTTTCCTGCATGAAGCAATCTTATTCATTAAAAAATGAATAAATTAATTCTATTCGCAATATGATGAATAATTTAAACGTTGGATTATCGGCCTTGATCATCCCAAAGCCTCACATGTAACATACCGGAGAGCCTGCACGTAAAAAAGCCTGTCAGGTCTCATCATACCAGCTCATCATACCAGCTCATCATACCAGCTCATCGTACCAGCCGCCGCCCATCACCATGACCCTGCAAGGACCCTACAATGACCCTCTCCTCCTTACCAAGAGACGGGCACCCCAAGAGGACCATGCGGGCCGGGGATGATCTCGATCCTCGTCTCGAAAATATCGGACAGCAGATCAGACTTCATAATCTCATCCACCGACCCGAACGCCGCGATCCGCCCATCCTTCATCGCGCAAATCCGATCCGAATACTGAGCCGCGAAATTGATATCGTGCATCACCATCAGAATCGTCCGACCGAACTCATCGGCCGCATGCCGCAAATGCTTCAGCATCTGCACCGACCGAGCGATATCGAGATTGTTCAACGGCTCGTCCAGCAACACATACTCCGTCTCCTGACACAGCACCATCGCCACATACGCCCGCTGCCGCTGCCCGCCGGACAACTCGTCAAGATACCGATTCTCCAATTCGGTCAACTCGAGGAAATCGATATACTTCGAAACGATCGCCTCGTCGGCCTTCGTCAACCGCCCCTTCGAATACGGGAACCGTCCGAACCCGGCAAGCTGACGCACGGTAAGCCGCGTGACGAAATGATTCTCCTGCCGAAGAATCGTCAGTTTCTTCGCAATATCCTCCGACCTCGAAGCACCGATATCCATCCCCGCAACCTGGATATGCCCCTCGTCCATCCGCAACAACCGACCGATCATCAGCAACGTCGTCGATTTCCCTGCCCCATTGGGACCGATCAAGGACGTGATCCCCGCCCGCGGGATCTGGATATCCAACGGACCGATCTCGACCGTATCCCCATACAGCTTCCTCGCATGATGAACTTGAATCATACACTCCCCTTCCGCAACAGCACGACCAGGAACGTCACCCCACCGAACATCTCGATGATCACCGACACGACACCCTGCGCCCGGAACACATGATACATGAAGAAATATGATCCGGTGATCACAAGAAACCCGATGGCAAGCGACATCGGAAACACATACCTATGGTCATAGCTGGGCACCACGAGATACGTCATCGTAGCCACCAGGAACCCATAGAACGTCAACGGTCCGACCAACGCCGTAGAAACCGACATCAGGACGGAAACCAGAATCAACGTATAGATGGTACCGAACTGCGGATCGACCCCCAGCGACGTGCTTGCGCTCTTACCGAGCGACAGCACATTCAACTGATTCGAGTATGACAGCAACAACACCGCAGCCACGACCACCAACGGGATCGCGATCGGAAAATACTCAGCCGCAGCATGGGTCACCGAGCCGAACAGCCTGGCTTGCAGGATATCGAATTCAGACGGAGCCAGCAGCTTGCGCATGAAAGACGACACAGACCGCAGACCGGTGCCGATGATCACCCCCACCAGCAACATCAGCTGCAGATTGCCGTACTTGCCGCCAAGCAACCAGCCATACAGGACCAGGCACATGACTACCATGACCGCGATCTGCAGCAAAAACGACCCGATACCCTCGCTGAACCGGATGAAAGCGGTCGAACCGAAAAAGAACATCGTCGCCGTATGGATCGTCGTATACAACGCCTCGAACCCAAGCAGCGACGGAGTGATGATCCTATTGTTGGTGCTCGTCTGGAACGCCACGGTGGACAGGCTCTGGCAGACCGCGGCGAGCAGCATCGCCACCAGCGCCACCATCCTCCTCCTGACCACAGGAACAAACGAAGGGGAATCGACCGGAACCGGATTACGGAACACCAGCAGCCCGTAGGACGCGAGCACGCCCAATGCGACCAGAACCGTCAGGAGCACCCAATATCGCCGCTGTTCGCCCTTTGACCGAAACGCCTTGGACGACCGTATCGCACGATCCGACACAACCGAATCGCATTGCCGAATGTCTCTCATGTCCGCTTACGCTGCCTCAATAGTATGATGATGAATACGACCGCTCCCGCGGTTCCCAGAATCAACGAAACGGGCACCTCGAACGGCATGATGATCGTCCGGGAGATGATGTCGCTGAGGGTGATCGTCCCCATCCCCACCAGACAGACCCACGGCAGATTGCCGCGCAGGTCATCGCCCCGGTACATCGATACGACGTTCGGGACGATCAACCCCAGGAACGGAACGTTCCCGATCACCGAGACGACCAGACCGACAGCGAACGAAATGATCGCGGTTCCCACAATGATGATCCGGTTGTAGTTGACGCCGAGACTCGTCGCAACATCCTCCCCCAGTCCAGCCAGCGTCAGCCGGTCGGCATAGACGAAAATGCATATGGATACGGCAACGATCAGCCACAGATACTCGTACCGCCCCACCTGCACCGGTGCGAACGACCCGACGAACCAGGTCTCGACGCTCTGGGACATCCGGAAAACGAGCGAGACGAACGTCGAGACCGCCGACACGACCGCACCGAGCATCATGCCAATGATGGGAACGATGAGGGAGGAGCGCAACCGCACCTTCCTCAGGAAGAAAAAGAAGATCATCGTCCCGACGAATGAAAATGCGATCGCCCCCGTCATCCGCATCACCAGCGTGGGAGCGGGAACGACCAGATAGACGCAGATCAGCCCCAAGCCGGCCCATTCGATAGTCCCCGTCGTCGTCGGCTCCACCATCCGGTTCTGCGTGATCAGCTGCATGACCAGACCGGACATCGACATCGCCGCTCCGGTGAGCATCAGCGCCGCGGTCCTCGGCACACGGGTGATGAAGAACATCTCCCAGCCATCCTCCTGTCCGCGAATGTCGTACACACCGGTGAACAGCGACACGATACCCAGCACGACGATGGCCAGAATCGCCGCGACGAACGGTTTCGTCCATACTTTCCCGGAATGCCGCCGAAGCCGAATCTTCTCGGCTCCGGCAGCGGAGGCTTCCCTGCTTGCAGGCATCGATCAAGCTTCCCGGGTATTATTTCGAGAACGCATCTGCGATATCTTCGAACAGTTCCAGATATGTTTGGATCGACTCGTTCGTATATGTATCGTTCGGCGCATAGACGATATGCCCCAATTTCACGGCAGTGGTATTCTGCAACGCCGGGGAGTTGTTGATGACATCATGCGCGGGCACGGCGTTCTTCGCAGACGATATCGCGGCGTCGCGATCCAGCACGAACAGCCAGTCGGGATTGCTCTGAGCGATCGCTTCCACGGAGATGTCATCGCCCATATGGTCGGACGACGCATTCGCGACTTCCAGTGCGGATACCCAGCCGAACACCCCGTACATCGGACCCCAGACACGACCAGAACGGGGGGCGGAGAACCCGATGTCGCCGCCGGAGACAACGACGCTGATCACGGTATCCGTGCCGTTGTAGGCCGCTTTTGCATCCGCGATCGCCTGGTCGAAATCGGCGACCAGCTGTTCCGCCTCCGCGTTCTTGTCAAAAATCTTTCCCAGTGCGACGGTGGAATCCTTCAACCCGTTGATCAGATTCGCTCCAGGATCGGCGGCGCTCGTGGAGACATCGAAGTTCAAGTTGATTACCGCGGCGTTGGGAACCAAGGCCTTGATATCCTTGTAGAACCGTGCGAAACGCTGTCCGACGATCACCAGCTCAGGATCGACGGCGGCGATGATCTCCAGATTCGGATCGGAGTGGTTGCCGATATCCAGGACGGACTTGTCGAGGACATAGACGGAATCGGCAGGCATGACTCCCTTGGGTACCGCGGCCAGCTCGATCCCCCAGTCCGCCAAAGTCTCGAACGTCCGGTTATCAAGCGCGACTACGTTCTTCGGATTGACGGGAACGGAAACGGTTCCATAGATGTCAGTGACCTCTACCGTCATCGGTTCGGCCGGCTCTGCCACCTTGGCCGGCTCGACAGTCTGCGACGCGGCACCTCCTGTCGTTCCGGTGGCCTGGGTGGCGGAACCGCTTGTTTGGGCGGCGGTAGCCGGAGCGGAGCTCTCATTCGACTTCGCACAGCCAGTCAGCGTCAAAGCCACGGCTGCGACCAGCAGTACGATCCATTTGGACAATTTGCGTATGTTCATGTGTTTCTCCTGAGTAGTGATATGGTGTGAGACAAACTGGCGGTCCGGAATTGCTCAAACGAAGAGCCCACAACCGCATACGAGTGGTGGAATTCTACCGCTGACTCCAAAAAAGTTAGATATTGCTAACAGTCTCGGAATATCTACCATATCCCCAACGGCTTGTCAACATGCCGAAAGCTACATTCGCACCATCCCTCTATCGGGAAGTGATAATGGCCTCAGGAAACGGAAAGGGTTTTGTCACAGGAGTACGGGAGGGGGATTTCCCGCCTGTCTTTGCGATATAGTCCGGGCCTCACTAGTAAAAGAGGGATTGTGTACCAACGTTTTAGCGGACAGAAGAACCAATCCCTACCCGATTACAGGTGGATGCAGCATGGTATGGGATGCAGGTGCTCGGCAAGTGGTTCAGGACACGGTGGAAGGCAAGACGAGAAATCAGCCCGATCAGCCCAGTCAGTGGATCATGTCCGTTCCGGACCTACTCCCATCACCCTACCACGACCCTCACATGAGAGGAGCGAACAAGCGGAGAAGCGACCGAGCCAAGCGGGAGAGCAACCGCGTAGATCGGACATCACCCATCGTAACCTCGCGAGAAACATCCAGCGTCCGGGAAATATCATCGCGCACCTGATGCACCACCGACGAACCATAGAACGCCACCCCGCACTCGAAATGCAGATAGAACGAACGATAATCCATGTTCGTCGTCCCCACGATCGAAACCACATCGTCGCAGACGAACATCTTCGCATGGATGAACCCCGGCGTATACTCGAAAATCCGCACACCAGCCTCCAGCAGCACCTTGTAGTACGAACGAGTGACCGGATGCACATACACCTTGTCCGCATAGAACGGCGTAATGATGCGCACATCGATCCCGCTCTGGGCGGCGATGCGAAGCGCAGTGATCATCTCATTATCCAGAATCAAGTACGGCGTCGTGATCCACACATAGCGCCGCGCGCAGTTGATGATCTGGATATAGGCATTCTCAGCCACGTTCTGATCGTCCAGAGGACTATCGCCGAACGGTTGCACGAACCCATCCGTCCGACATTGCACCGTCGGCAGGAACCGCAGCATATCCAGATACTCGTTCGCGCTAAACATCCACAGATACAGGAACATCTGGGACAGATTCCATACCGCGTCGCCGCGAAGCATCACCGCCGTATCCTTCCAATGCCCATGACGGATCGTCCGGTTGATGTACTCATCGGCGAGATTCAAGCCGCCGGTGAACCCCACGTTCCCGTCGATTACGCAAATCTTGCGGTGATCGCGATAGTTGAACCGGGGATTGAGGTGCGGTTTCATCGGATTGAACATCGCCACCTTGAAACCGAGCGAGCGAAGCTTCCGGTCGAAATGGGCGGGTATCGTATGGATCGATCCGAGATCGTCGTACATGAACCGGATCTCCACCCCCTCGCGCTGCTTCTGCAACAGGACCGCCAGCACGGCATCCCACATCTCGCCCTCTCCGATAATGAAATATTCCATGAAGATAAAGCGCTTGGCCTTGCGCAGTTCCACCAGCAACCTCTCGAAGAAATATTCGCCGAGCGAGAAATACTCCACCTCCGTATTGCGCCAGACGGGAAACGAACTGATGTTGGAAATATAGTCGCTCTGCCTGGCAAGCATCGGATCGAAGTTCTCCAGCGCCTCGCGAACCACCATGTCCGGTCCCGGCAGCACCGGAATCTTGTCCGAATATTTGGCCACCAGCTGGTTGAGCTTGCGCTGGGCGTACCGCCCCTCGCGCTTATTGCCGAACAGTAGATAGAACAAAGCCCCGTACACGGGCAGGAACATGATCACCACCATCCATGCCACCTTGTACGCAGGATTCTCGTCGCGAGTCACGATCACGAGCGCCATCACCACGCTCACCAGCTCGAAGAGCAACGACCAATACCAGCGTCCCTTTGCGACGACCACCACGGCGAACAACGTGGCAAGCTGCAGCAAAATCAGCAGAATCGAGATAAACAGACGACCTGTCAGAAACTTGAGAATCTTTTTCATGCTGCGGCGACTTCCCTCTAGCCCGGCTACGGCCTCCGGGCGACATCAAAAGCCTATCATGAAACCGCCGCCGATGCAAACTGACTATTGTACAGCTGCGCATAGAAACCGCCGGCTTCCAACAACCCCTCGTGCGTCCCCTGCTCCACGATGTCCCCGTCGCGCAACACCAGAATCAGATCGGCGTCACGGATCGTCGACAGCCGATGGGCGATGATGAAACTCGTCCTCCCGCGCATCAGGTTCTTCATCGCCTGCTGGATCAAAACCTCTGTCCTCGTATCGACATTGCTCGTCGCCTCGTCCAATATCAGGATTCTCGGATCGCTGATGATCGCTCTGGCGATCGTCACCAACTGACGCTCGCCCTGGCTCATGTTGCCTCCCTCTTCGTCCACCACCATGCCGTATCCGCCGGGCAATGTCTGGATGAACCGATCGGCGCAGGCCACACGAGCGGCCTTGCGCACCTGCTCCAGCGGTAAGTCCGGCCTACCGGCTCCGTACGAGATGTTCTCCGCGATCGTACCGTTGAACAACCAGGTATCCTGCAGCACCATCCCGAACTGATCGCGCAGACTGTCCCGCTTCCATTGCCGGACATCCACACCGTCCACCGTGATCGACCCGCCGCATACGTCGTAGAATCGCATCAGCAAATTGATCAACGTCGTCTTGCCTGCGCCGGTGGGACCGACGATCGCCACCTTCGTCCCAGGGGGAACCGCCACATTGAAATCCCGGATCAGCACCTTGTCCGGCGAATAGCCGAACCGAACATGGTTGAAACAGACCTCTCCGGAGACGGGGCCGGACGAAGTTCCCCCGGCATGCCCCTTGGAATCGACCTGCAGTCCGGCATGCGAATGCGCCTTGCCATTGGCATGAGCGCCGGCATGCGCCATCGGCACCGAATAGGCATCCGGCGCATCGGCAGGTTCTTCCGGTTCTTCGAGCAATTCGAACACACGTTCGGCCGCGGCTACGGTCGACTGGAACACGTTGGCGATGTTCGCCACATCGTTGACCGGCTGGTTGAACCGACGCAGGTATTGGATGAACGCCTGGATCTGCCCCACGGCAAGCGTCCCACGGGAAGCGAACACCGCCCCCAGCACCACGACGAACACGTATCCGGCATTGCCGGCGAACCCCACGAGCGGCATCATCACGCTCGAATAGAACTGCGACTTCCAGCCATCTTCGAACAACTTCCCGTTCGCCTCATCGAACCGGACGAGCGACACATCCTCCAGACTGAACGCCTTGACCACCTCATGCCCGCCGTACATCTCCTCGACATGTCCGTTCACATCGCCCAAATGACGCTGGTTCCCGAGGAAATGCTTCTGAGAGCGTTTGACCACGCCCCGGGCGATCAGTAGCGACAGGGGCAGGACCACCAGCCCCGCCAGCGTCATCCATACATTGATCGACAGCATCATCGTCAGCAGCGCCACCAGCGTAAAACCGGCCACCAGAACCTGACTCACTCCTTCCTGCAACGACTGGCTGATCGTATCCACATCGTTGCTCACCCGGCTCATGATATCCCCCCTGCTACGACTGTCATAGTACGAAAGCGGAAGGCGGTCGAGTTTGTCGCTGATATCGCGGCGCAACGTATAGACGATCTTCTGCGTCACCACCACCATCGTGATGTTCTGCACGTATCGCAGTATCGGGGAAGCCAGATACACCAGTACCAGCACGAACAGCGTTCGGCGAATGCCCTCCCAGTCGAAACCGCCGGTACCCGCCGCCATCGCCCGGGAACCTTCATAGAGCAACGTCGTCACATTGCCCAGGACCATCGGTGCGAACGCGGATATCACCACGCCGGCCAATGCGCATATGAGCGCTACGACAAGCAGCCCTCGATACGGTCCAAGCCGTATCAACAGACGCTTCATCGACCCTTTGAAATCCTTGGCCTTCTCCCCTGGCATCGGGCCCCGGTGCCGGCCCTGCCCACCGCCGGATCCCGGCATCCTGATCCGCTTGCCGCCGTCCCGTTTCATATTGTTATCTTCGTTCATACGGCAAGCTCCTGGTCAGAAAGCTGGGAATTCGCGATTTCCCGGTATACTTCGCATCCGGCAAGCAATTCCCGGTGCGTACCAATGCCCACGACGCTGCCGCCATCGAGCACCACGATTCTGTCGGCATGCATGATCGTGCTGATCCGCTGCGCCACGATGATGATCGTACTGCCAGCCACATCGCGGGCGAGCGCCGAGCGCAATGCCGCGTCGGTCTTGAAATCGAGCGCCGAAAAACTGTCATCGAACAGATAGAGCGGAACCTTCCTCACCAGCGCCCGGGCGATCGCGATTCGTTGTTTCTGCCCTCCGGACACGTTTTTTCCTCCTTGGGCGATCATGTCGTCGAAACCGTCCGGTTTCTCTTCTATGAAGTCGAGGGCCTGGGCCGTCCGTGCGGCGGCACGCACCTGTTCATCGGTCGCATGCTCGTTCCCGAACCTGATATTGTCGGCGATCGTCCCCGTGAACAGCACTCCTTTCTGCGGTACGAAGGCGACGCTATCGCGCAGATCCCGGATCCGATAACCGGTGACCGGCACCCCATCGATCAGCACGGCGCCGTCGTCGACATCGTACAATCGTTCGATCAAATCCAGCATGGTGCTCTTTCCGCTGCCGGTCGCCCCTACGATAGCAGTCGTCCGGCCGGCTTCGGCGGTGAAGCTCACATCGTGGAGTACGGGTGCTTCGGCTCCCGGATATGAGAATGTCACATGGTCGAACCGCACCTCGCCACTGGTCGGCCTTGGTGCCTCGGCGCCTTCGGGAGGATCGACGATCGTCGGTTCCACCGCAAGCACTCCGTTGATGCGACGAGCCGATACCGACGCCCGCGGCAGCACCAGCATCAGCATCGAGAGCATCGACACGCTCATCAGGATCTGCGTCACATACTGCACGAAGCTCATCAGCTGTCCGACCTGCATTCCGCCATCTTCCACGCGCACTCCGCCGAACCACATCACCGCAACAGTCGTCAGATTCATGATGATGATCATTCCCGGCAGCATTCCGCCGGCGATCGCCTGCACGCGAGTGGTCGTACGCGTCAGATCGGAGTTGCCCGCATCGAAGCGCTTGCGTTCGTACTCGGTAGTCACGAACGCCCGGATCACCCGCGTACCTGCCAGCCGTTCGCGTACCAGCAGATTCAGCCGGTCCATCTTGGCCTGCAACGACGCGAACATCTTCGAGGCCTTGGTCAGAATCAGGGCGATCAACACCAGCAGCAGCGGCAGCGCTGTCAGGATCACCATCGAGAGTTCCCGGTCCACCCCGATCGCCAATACCACGCTACCGATGAACATGATCGGGGCCATCACCACCATCCGTAGCAGCATCACGATGAAATTCTGTACTTGCGTAATATCGTTGGTCGTCCTGGTGATCAGCGAAGAAATACCGAACTGATCCACCTCTGCCATCGAACTGGCCTCGACCTTCTCGAACACCTTTCTCCGGACATCCCGCCCGAATGCGCTGGATACCCGGGCGGACAGGAATCCGATGCCGACCATCACGGCGACCTGCAGCAGCGACATGCCGAGCATCACCGCTCCCATCTTCCAGATATATGGCAGATCACCGGCCGGAATACCCACATCGACGATCTTTGCCATCACCGTCGGCAACCCCAGGCTTGCGAACACCTGCAGTACCACCAGAACCATTGCCACCGCCACCTGACCGGCGTACGGCCGCAAAAACTTCGCAATATTCCACATGCCTTCAATCTACTCGGTTACCGACGCACTCGTAAAGTAAAAAACACGCCCTTCCCACCAGATTGACATATAATTATATATGATATATATGGTTATACATATTTTCAATTTTGTCATTGCTTTGCCATTGCTGCATGCCTGCTCGGTGATTGCTCAACCATTTTGCGCAGAGTAATGAATATATACCGCTGGCAATAGTTTGTGCGTCCGACATTCTTCATCATCCATACCAATTGAATCATCCGTGGCTTTTTCGCCGTCTATAGCAGCATAGGGAGGAAAATATGAGGAGAGCGACCAAACTTCTCAAGGCTTACTATTGGAACGGCATGTATTCGTACCCGGATCTGTGCGAATACAAGTATTATCAGATTTCGATCAAGTCCATTTTCCCGAAGCTCGGGCTCTGCCCCACGTTCCGGGACATGTACTTCTATCTGACCCGGTTGCGATGGTACATGGACAAGTACAAGGTTCAACTCGCCGCCTACACCATTATGCCGGATCATATCCATTTACTGGTCAAAACGCCCAATTGGCAGGCATTGACCACTGTCGTACGGTTGACGAACCGCTCCTTCGCCATGCATGTTCGAGCGCAATATCGGGCCGGCCGACTGGGCAAGAACGTAACCAGCACGTCGGAATATCTGAGTCTGGTTGATTATTTGGATCATCACGCTCAGTCGAAGCTGTTCATGAACCATGCTTCATACGTTCCGATCAAGGGGTACATGCAGTTGTTGACGGAGTATCGATATGTCGTGCTGAACCCCGATCGGGCGAACTTGCCCAATCCGAATTTTCAGATCTCCAGCCGTCGCGAATTCCGTCTCAACTACTTTGAGTACATCGACAAACAGGTCATCCTAGAAATCGCCGCGATGTATGGCAGAACGCCAAACAAGTTCCATTCCCTTGCCCTGTATTCTGATGATTCCTGGAACAAAATCCTTTCGTCTCTCATTCCCAAAGACATCTCCGACGAGCAGCTCATCTTCAAACACCGCGGTTCCCGCTATTCGCTCAATCATTTCCGATTTCCGAACGAACATCATGCGTGAACACGGTCGTCATGCCTGCATACCGGGCAGACCATCCGATCACAGGCGTACACGGGCTCTTTGGCTGACCGTGTACGCCTGTCTATCCAAGAAAAAAAGAATATCGTCATTCTCTTCCTTTCTTTTTTTCATATCCATCAGGCATGACAATTCGCTATAGGACATACATATAGCATTACCCGCGCAATCACCGAGCAGGCATGCACCAATGGCAAAGCAATGACAAAGCAATCATTTTGGCATATGGCTAGCAATTACTTATAAAATAATAAGTTATGAACACTCATGCCTAAAAAGCCCGATGGTGCGGGTACAGAACCGCTTTTACGTTTTTTCTTCCGGATCATCATCCTCGTACAGGTCGTCGTCATCGTCAAGCTCGATATTCGGATCGCGGTCGTCGTCATCATCCAGATCATAGAATGAATCTTCGGACTCGTCTTCGTCAGCATCCTCATCGTCGGAATCGATATCCTCGTACAAGTAGTCGCTCTCATCCAGCTCGGTATTGGGCTCCCGCTCGTCATCGTCATCAACCGACGTATCGGGCTCGTCCTCGTCCTCGTCCTCGGCGTAGTCATCGCAGACAAGGCCCATCTCTTCGTCCGTAGGCCCATCATCGACGACGGCAGGCACCGCCAGATCGTCATCGGCCTCTTCGTCTTCCGAAGCCTCTACCAATGCCACAGGAGGCTTCTCTGCGACGGGTTCCGGCGCGTCGGCACTCACCACGGGAGCAACGGAGGCAGCACCCATCGCATCAGACGCTCCAAGAGGAGCTCCGCCGGCGGCTACGATCACGGCGCTTGCGTCAATGGCCGCCGCAGCACTCTTGCGGGTTTGTGGATTGCGAAGATCCTCGAGCATCTGTTCGATCACTTCCCTGGAAACCCCGGTCGTGAGCACGAACTTCTGCGCCAACGCCCGTTCCAACTGTTCGATAGCGCCTTCGACATCGCCGAAATGCAGCTTTACCTGCGCGCCATGCACATACGCCTCGGGGAACCGGGGCCGACGCTCATCGGTCAGCTCGTCGTACAGCTTGCGGGCATTGTTCCAGTCTCCGGTCGCGATGTAGTACCACCCCCGGTTGTCGGTGATTCCCGGCGATTCCGGCCCGATCTTCTTCGCTTCATCGTTGATCTTCTTCGCCCGGCGGTACTCGCCTTTCTCCAGCAGATACGTACCAAGATTCACATACAGATTCTTGTCCGAATAGCCGGAGGCACGGACTTCCTCCAGTACGTCGATCGCTCCCTGCAGGTCGTCCAACCGCCATAACGCCATCGACAGCGCCACTTTTGTCGATTTCTCCAAATCGGTGCCCGGCATCCGGCTGATCACCGTTTCCAGAATCTTTTTCCCGTATTCGACGTCCCCGCGCTGGATGAACGTGCTGCCTATGATCGCTCCATAATCGAGCCGGATATGGGCGTCCCATGCCTTACGATACCAGTTCCAAGCGCTTTCAAGATCGGGCGTCTTGCCTTTCTTCTCGTCCCCCGCCATTTTCCTGTTCCCGATCAGGAAGTAGATGATGCTCCTTCTCCAGAACGCGAACGCGGCTGCAAGCACGACGATGATCACCGCGCGTGCCCATACCGGAATTGGAAGGACAACGACGATGACGACTATCAGAACCGCCAGCCATAAGCCAAGGTTCTGTTTCCTAGGATTCTTTTTTTCGGGCATCTGATTCCTCCGAGAACTGTTGCTTTCCATCGTAAACGGAAACAGCCGCACTGACAAGTACGGTCACGACGCCATTGAACCCTCCTCCGTCACGTCCTGGATATCCTTCGCTTTCCATACACCACCGCATCCGCTTCTGAACGACGCGCCACACTCAGAAAAAACAGACTCTTGCCATCCTCACCTACCTTTGGCATGATGTGTCCATGAAGGAACTGAAAATCCCTGCACGAGATGGTCTGGACCTATCGGCGGCCATCGGCGCTCCGGCGGAGGGACAGCGCCCGCGATTGATTCTCCAGATGATCCACGGAGCTCTTGAGCATAAGGAACGCTACTACGAGTTCGCGAAGTATCTGAACGAACAAGGTATCGTCACGATCATCTCCGACAACCGCGGACACGGGCATTCCGTCAACGCGGCCTACCCGTTGGGGTATATGGATGATCTCGACCAGATGATCGACGACCAGGTGTGCGTTTCATCGTATATCCAGGCGCAATATCCCGGCCTTCCGCTGGCGATCTTCGGGCATTCCCTCGGCTCCATGTTCGCCCGCATCTATCTCCAGACACACGACCGAGCCATCACCCGCCTCGTCCTCAGCGGTACCGTCGCCTACGTCCCCATCGTCGATCTTGGTATCGCCATCAGCTCGCTGGCGGCACACATCTCCGGCGAACACGGCTACAGCGCACTCCTCAAATACTTCAATGGTGATGATGATGTGTCCTGGGTCAGCGCAAGCGAGGAAAACCGACAGAGGCGCAATGACGATCCCCTCTGCAGGTACCCGTATCAGAATGAGGCGTTGGTGACGATTCTCAAGGCGAACAAAGCTTTGCACGATCTGGAAGCCTACCGCTGCACGAACCCTGCCTTGCCGATTCTCAGCGTTTCCGGCGAAGGCGATCCTGTCACCGGCGGCAAGCTCGGCCTCAAGGATACGGTCGACACGCTGATGAAGATCGGCTACCTTGATGTCACCTCCATCGTCTACCCCGGCATGCGCCACGAAGTACTCAACGAAGACGACCGGCTTGCCGTCTATTCGGACATTTCCTCCTTCCTCCTCCGTCCACACGCCAACTAGACATTTTGAAATATTTATTTATATGGTAATTGTTTGTCACCTTCCATTGCTTTGCCATTGCTGCATGCCTGCTCGGTGATTGCAGCAGGAGTGCTCAAACAACGCGCCCACGCCCGACCCGACTTGACCCGACTTGACCCGAGTTGGTCCGACTCAGCGACCGCAGTGCCCGAAAAGGCTCAAAATGCACAAGGCCCTTTGACATGCACGTCCACGTGCGCTACCATAGCGGCATGGCAACTCCCATTCTGCTCCATGCATGTTGCGGACCATGTTCCACGGCGTCGATCGAACGGCTCCTCTCCGAAGGATGGCAACCGACCATCTACTTCTCCAACAGCAACATCTTCCCGGCTTCCGAAGCCGACAAGCGTTTTGCCGAGCTTCTGAAAGTCGCCGGTAGATATCGTCTGCCCGTCATCAGGGAGCAGTACGACCATTCGGCTTGGCGACAGGCTGTCGCAGGCCACGAGGCCGATCCGGAACATGGAGAACGGTGCACCATTTGCTTCCGGTATAATCTCGCGCAAGCGGCGGCGAAAGCTCGGGAACTCGGTTTCAAGCATTTCACCACGACGCTCACCGTCAGCCGTTTCAAGAACAGCAGGACGATCTTCACCGTTGGGCAAGCCTTCGAAGGATTCGAACCGATCGATTTCAAAAAAAAGGACGGCTTCAACAGAAGCATCGTCCTCAGCAAGGAAATGAATCTCTATCGGCAGGAATATTGCGGATGTGAATTCTCCCTGCGCGACCATTCTTAACAGGAGGGGCGAGGCATTGTACGGGTATCGCAGGACATCGCAGGAATAGCTACCCACCCCAGGGGACATCGGCGCCGGCACCGGATGGCGGAAGCTATGCCGCGCACCTACTGCAAGGTCATTGCAATGACCATGCAATGCCCCCAACCTAATCCATGACTCCGAACCAGATGCCCCAGATCACGGAATTCGCAGGCTGATCGTAACCGACATAGACCGACATCGGTAGCTGCTGCAATCCAATCAGAGCCATATCAGTGTGGAGCGCGACACCGGTCGAAACTTTCGGGACGAACGCCCCGTCTCCGATCGTGTTCCACAACAGATCGCAGTATATACCTATGGAACTATTCTCGAACAGTAGGAATTCGCCGAACGAAGGCTTGAACACCGCAGGGGTCCAATCGAACGAGAACGAGCCGACCAGCAGATACGGCGCATCGGAATCGGCGATATTCCAGCTCGCATCAGGCTTGCCCTGCATCCTGATTTCGGTGGCATTGGTCCTGAACCCATCCTCCACGAAGAACGGCACCTGACCTTTGCCATCAACGGAGAATCTGGCGGAGAAATTAGCACCGAACGTAAAATCGAAAGGCAGAGGGAGGTCGAAATTCAATTTGTCATAGACAAAATGACGAGGTTTATCGAACCAGCCGGCAAGCTGATACCCGGTTCCGAACCCAATGCCAAGCGGAGAGTCTTCGTTCTGCGTCCAGTACCCGCGGAACCCTGCCGACAACAGCATGTACTTGGACGACTTCATCTCCGTAGATTCCCCGGGTTCCGAAGTCCCACCCGAACCGGAAGTAGTCCGCTTGGGGTTGATCACCGTCTCGTATGTCTCGATAAGCGTCAGATTCAGCCGCTTGTCGAACTGGCGGAACTTCAGCTCGAACGCCTGACGGAAATACCCAGTGGGGAACCACGTATCCCGATCCCAGGCCGCCGTGGCATCGATGCTCAGCTTGACGAAATTCAACAGATAGTAGTCGATCGAAAATGCCAATGACGGAAAAATCTTGTCGATATAATCGCTGGAATACGACTGCCACGCCGCGCCGCCGATCACCGACACTTCCAGGTTGTCCCAGCGCAACCCGTACTCCGGCCCGAACAGAATATCATCGCGCAGATAATAGTCATCACCCGGATAGCGATAGCTCTTGACCCCCAACCCGAGGAACTGGGAGAACTCCCGCTGATAGGCATGTCCATAGAGATTGTAGAAATACTGGGCGCTGACCAGTTGCGGCGCATACGCATCGCGAATCGCCTGCAGTTCCGGCGACACCGGATGCTTGCCGGAGATCGCCAAGAACTCCTGCGCATGCTCGGCCGCGCTCGCATACCCTTTGTCAGCTAGTTCCACCGCCGCGGAAAACTCCATGAACGACGTCGACTCCACATCGCATCGGATCCAGATCGCATCGTCCTTATGTTCAAGCAGTTCGGTCACACCCTGACGCCGCTTGCCAATATCGAACGATGTGTTGAGCACAGTCAGAGGATTTCGCAGATTCAGCGTCGTCACGTCGTAGAACGTCGTAGAAACGATATTAAAATCTGCGTACTGGTATGCAAGGTCGAGCGGAACTAGGTTCGACATTCCGCCGTCGATCAGCAGATGTCCCTTGTATTCCACAGGCGGATAGTAGACAGGCAACGCGTACGCCGCATTCATCACCTCGAAAAAATCCCCCTCCATGATATGCACCTGGCGCTTCGTCGCCAGATCCTCGCAGATCACCATCACAGGGATCGGAAGTTCCTCCAGCCGCAGATTGTCTCCCAGATACGTCTTGAGCACGGCTTTGAACTTGGTAGGATCGAGCAGACCGCCTTCGAACGGAATCGTCAGATCGAACAGCGTCCCCAACGGTACGTTCGAACAGATTTCAAGAATCTGGTCGGGAGACAGTCCCGCGGCATACATCAGGCCGATGATCGAGCCCATTGAATTGGAGATGATGAAGTCCGGCACAATGCCGTTCTCCTCCATGTACTTGAGCACCCCGATATGTGCGAACGCCCTCGCAGATCCTCCGGACAGAACCAGCCCGATCGGCTCCCGCTGGGCGCCGGTGCTCTCCAATATCCGCTGGCGGAACGCCTCGTCGCCATAGGTGATCGGAACCACTGCGGCGAGCAGATCGTTCGAAGCATTGGTGATCACCCCACCGTCAGAAGCAAACGGTGCGCTGAACAAAGATGCGGTACAGACCGCGATCAACACGAAAACGACCAATTTTTTCAATCCGCCAGTCATGGAACCTCCTGCAACACCCCCGACCTACATCACGTATCGTACCGGAAAAATCTTCAAAACACAAGAATTCGAATGGTTCGAATGCAGAACAGACGCAGATCTCCGCACCCATGGCATTTCTTTCCGAACAGATGTTGATTTTGTCCGTCGCTTTCTGTATAGTATGCAAAGCATCGCATATACGAAGCGCCTGCCGGCGTGGTGAAATTGGTAGACACGTCAGACTCAAAATCTGATGGAGGCAACTCTGTATCGGTTCAAGTCCGATCGCCGGTATCCTTTAAGTCAGAATTTGATACAATCAAGTTCTGGCTTTTTTTATTTGCCCTACAAAAGAATTATTTCATGGGCTCTGTAACGTAATTGAACAGGTAAAGCCAAAAACAAACGATTTTTCGAAAACCAGCTTTACGAAACGCGAAATCTTGTTCGGTCATAGAGAAAAACGTAAATACTGTATTTACGATGAATTTCAAATCGTTATCCGGTTCTCCATATATAAGGAAAAGGACCTGCAGCTGATTGCCACAGGCCCATGATGTAAAATCACTTGTTATACTTCTACAGGAATCTCCACTCCGTTCTTGAACCGAACCAAATAGTTTTTCTTATCCTTCACCGTTATTGTATCCGCTAGTCCTAACCACAACTCCTCTGTGAATTCTTGAAAGGTTTTGTCAAAGCTGCTCACCTTCTCGATAAACCTTACGATCGAGGCAGCCCTTCTTCTTCTGGAGGTAAGCTCGCCACGAAGGGTATCGGCTTTCTCTTGAGCCTTGCTGTACTTGTTCTCTAGCACCGCATACTTGCCGTCATTGAGGTCAGCCTCAGTAATGGCGTTCTTTGCGATGTAGTCCTGGAATAGGATTTCAGCTTCCTCCAGATCATCATCTGCCTTTTTTATTTCTTCTTCGAGAGAAGCCGTATCCTTAACTTTTGAAAGGATTCCTGTCATCACTTCCAGCGCCGGTTCCTTATTGGTTATCAGCTGATTCAGGGCCTTCAGGTAGATTTCCTTTATCTTCTCTTCCTTCAGATGAGGTGTCGTGCACTTCTCTGCGTTGATGAACTTGTTGTTGCACTGCCAAATGACGGAGCGGTACTTGTCTGTGGAATGCCAGACCTTTGAGCCATAAGTTCCTCCACAGCAACCGCAGATCAATCTGGAGGTAAAGATTGACTTTGAAGAATGCTGTCGCTCTTCTTTCTTCCTCTCTTCCAGCTCCTGCTGTGCCATGTCATACTGCTCTGGAGTGATTATGGCTTCATGTCCTCCCTCGACAAAGAACTTCCGGACCTCTCCGTTGTTGAATCTTCCGGCTGAAAAGCACCGGTGCTCCGCGCAGGAGCACCAGTGGCAATTCGAAGA
>LVBD01000032.1 GCA_001604275.1 Spirochaetales bacterium Spiro_02 | reverse complement strand
TCCTACCAGATTCCGCCTCGCGCTGTCAACCCCCCAGGGCCTCCCTCGCTTCGCTTCCTCCGTCCAACCTCCGGAGACTCCCGCCCCCCTCGGTCTCAAGCCGAACAAGCTGGGATACTATACCGGAATCATCGTTTTGTCCACTGTTTTTCCTCATGTTTTCCAAAAACTTTTCGCAAAAATTTGCAACTATCACCCAGGCAACGAAATGCTATCACACATGACTATCCTCCGCATCTTCTAGGAAAACCGCACGGAATCCATCCGACACCGGAAACCTTGGAACTCCCGAAGATATCCGTCGATTGCCTTGAGATTCCATTTGATGCTATGCTTGCGATAGGGATACTTGCGCTGGGGTTCAACAAAAAAACCATTGCCACAAGACGGGAGGAAGCAGCATGGACAGTCCGTATATCCGACAAGCGACAGGATCTGACATGCCATATCTCTATGGAATCTGTCTGAAGACAGGTCTATCGGGGCTTGATGCGACCAACTACTACCACGATCCGCTGATGCTCGGACATTACTATGCCGCTCCATACCTCTGGAAAGATCCCGATCTCTGCTTCGTCGCTCTCGACGATGACGGAGTCCCTTCCGGCTACATCGTAGGAACCGATGACACGGAACACTTCAATGAATGGCTGAACGACTACTGGCTTCCGCCATTGCGAAAACAATATCCACAGAACCGGCCCGTGAAAAGCGAACAGGAGCAGAGCCTCTGCGACAGAATCAGAAAAGGTCCTGGGGCGGGTGTCTGGGAACATGTAGGGTACCCGGCGCATCTCCACATCGACCTGTTGCCGAAACTGCAGGGAAAAGGTCTAGGCAAGGCGTTGATGAAAATATGGCTCGACTGTATCGCGCAGCGAGGGGCGGAGGGTGTGCATCTCGGCGTTGACGGCAAGAACACCCAGGCATTCGGGTTCTATGAACGAATTGGATTCCGGATATTGGAAAGACCGGAATGGGGTGCCGTATACGGGCTCAAGGTCGAAAAAAAAGCATAGTGTCACTGATTCAAAAAAAGAGCGGACCCCGATGACAGCATCAAGACCCGCCCATATCCTTCCGATCACCCGGCGCTCTTTCCGTCCCCATGCAGCGGTGACACATCATCGTCGGCATCCCCGCCCCATTTGATCCTCAGATAATCGAGATCGCTTGCAAGCCGTGTGATCGCATTGGCCAGACGAGCCACCTTGCGAGTGTCGGCCGCAGGATCAAGCCGGGATGCCGCCTCTTCCATCCGTTTGACGACAGCCTCGAGGTTCGAGCGACCCTTTTCAAGCAATTCGAACGCATCCTGAATGACTTTCGTCTGGGCGGATGTGAACGGAATCGGTTCCGCGGCAGGAAGAACGGCCGACAACAGATCGAACGTATCCATCGGAGCAGGGGCGTAGGCCCTGATTCCGAGCTGTTTTCCAATGAACCCCGCGAACCAGGTGGCCACCTCCGCTTCTCCATGGACGACGAACACCTCTTTCGGTTTGCGATTGAACGCAGCCAGCCACTTGACCAGGCCTTCCTGGTCGGCATGTCCGCTGATCCCTTCGAGTTTTCTGATCTGTGCACGGACATCTATCTGTTCCCCGAAGATCGTTACATGGCGGGCCCCATCGAGAATCGAACGGCCCAGCGTACCTCCGGCCTGATAGCCGGTGAAAACGATCGTACATTCAGGACGCCAGAGATTGTGTTTCAAATGATGCTTGATCCTTCCGGCTTCGCACATGCCGCTGGATGAAATGATGACCGCCGGCTCCTTACGGAAATTCAGCGCCTTGGAATCTTCGACATCGGTAATGGTGACCAAGGACGGGAACAGAATCGGGTTGATCCCCTGCTTGACCAGATCCATCGACTCCTGATCATAGTACCCCTCTACATTCCCTGCGAATACATGGGTAGCTTTCACCGAAAGCGGGCTGTCGACGAACACCGGGATTTCACCAAGTTCAGGGATCATCTTATGTGCGATGATCGTCCTGATCAGATACAGTATCTCCTGAGTCCTGCCTACTGCGAAAGACGGAATGATGACGTTTCCACCTCTGGCGAACGTAGTGCGTATGATGTCGGCAAGTTCCTTCGCCCTGACCGCCGTCGGCACATTGCTGCTCCCCACCGGAGTTCCTTCGGGCTTCGTATGGAGGCGATTGCCGTACGTCGATTCCATCACGACATAGTCGGCGGCGTCGAGATATTCGGGATCCTTGATGATCGGCTGATCGAAATTGCCGATATCCCCGCTGAAAACGATCTTCCGCTTCTTTCCGTCCTCTTCCAGCCAGACCTCTATGGATGAAGACCCCAACAGATGTCCGGCATCGACGAACCTCGCCTGGATGCCGGGGGCGACAGTAAGCATCCTGTCATACTCCACGCCGATGAACAGATCCATCGACCGGTTCGCATCCTCTACCGTGTACAACGGCTCCACCGGGCGTTTTCCCGCGCGAATCTGCTTGCGGCTTTTCCATTCCGCTTCCATTTCCTGGATGTGTCCGCTGTCCGCCAGCATGATCGAACAAAGGTCGACCGTAGCGGAAGTGCAATAGATGGTACCCCTGAACCCGTTTTTATAGAGAAGCGGAATCCGACCGCTATGATCGATATGGGCATGCGTCAGCAAAACGTAATCGATCTGTTCCGGGCTGAACGGGAACTCCATCCCGACCTCTTTCTCGTCGCTTCCCTGCGGAAGTCCGCAATCGACAAGGAACGTCGTTCCGTTGCACTGGACCATGGTACAGCTGCCGGTGACATGCCGGGCGGCACCGAAGAAAGTAATCTCCATGCAAAGCCTCCATATGGGAAAGAATACTTCCGCACGCGCCGACGAAGCAAGGAAAAACTGTCCGAAGCAAGAAATCCGTATTCCGTTTCGTCCATGCAGGACCTTGCGCGGACGAAGCGGAAGCTCGTTCCCCATCGCGGACATCCGCCGGGGATATCGGTAGAAGCCGCACTACGGGTTTTGCACGAAACCGGAATTCATGTTATGATCTTCCTGTGCGAGCGGAAGCTTTGGAGGACGACCATGGACGCGAATCGGCGGAAAATCAGGGATTTGAGCATAGCGAGGACGATGTCCGCATTGGAAAAGAACAATATCGGAGCCGATTTTCTTCCATCGGTATCCGACATCGTCCCGAAATTGAAAACCATGTTGCATCCGGGCGAGACAGTCGCCGTCGGAGGTTCCATGACGCTTTTCGAGTCAGGTGCGATCGATCTGCTGAGAAGCGGAGACTATCGGTTCCTCGATCGATATGAACCGGGGCTTTCCGCAAAGCAGGTACGGAAAGTATTCCTTGACAGCTTCACTGCGGACACGTACCTGACGAGTGCGAATGCCGTGACGGAACACGGGGAACTGTATTGCGTCGACGGAACCAGCAATCGCGTCGCCGCGATGCTGTATGGGCCTGAGAAAGTCGTCGTCATCGTCGGATGGGAGAAAATCGTTCCTGATCTTGCCGCCGCAGTAGTGCGAGTAAAGACCGTCGCCGCGCCGGCGAACGCAGTACGCCTCGACTGCGATACGTATTGCGTCAAAAACGGACGCTGCATGTCCCCCGTCTGCGATGGAAGGAACATCATGGCGCTTCCTGCGGGAGCCTGCGAGAACTCGATCTGCTGCAACAGCGTCGTACTGAGCAGACAACGGCAGAAAGGCCGGATCACGGTTCTGATCGTAGGAGAAGAAACCGGATACTAATGTTTTACGGCCAATAGCCCAATAGCCGCAAAACGCTATTCCATGAACAATTGATACACTTGATCCGCGCTCTTCGACTGCTCGAGCAAGCGACGGAATACTTGCGACGTGCAAGTCCTAGCTATGGCGGCCAGAGTTTCGACATGGGGACCCGACTCGCCCAGTGGAGCCAGCACGAGGAAGAATATCCGCACAGGTTCCTTGTCCACCGCATCGAAATCGATCGGAATGCGGCTAACGCCGACCACCAGCCGGATCTGCTTCACGGCATCGGTCTTGGCATGCGGAATCGCCACTCCATGGCCGATCCCCGTACTCCCGAGCGCTTCCCGTTTCCTGACGGCGTCGACGATGCCTTCCCGCTGCTGGGGAGACAGATGCTTCGCATCAATCAACACGTCTATCAGTTCATCGATCACCGACACTTTGTCAGTAGCGACAAGGGGGACCTTGATCAATTGCCTATCAAGAATATCTACAAGATTCATACACTTCCTCCACTATTCGAAGCGATGCAACGAAACAGGTTCAGCCTTGTTCGAAATTGTCCCAGATGGCGTCATCGTCTCGGACGATCAACACGGGACACGGGACAGTCCGCAACATTCTGTCAGTCTCGCTCATCAGTTCGTCTCGGCGACTCCGAATTTCGGTCACCCCACCGACCACCAGCAGATCGACAAGATTGTCCTTGACATAGGTGCGCACTTCGGAATACACCGTCCCGGATAATTTGACCGGTTGTACGACAACGCCTTTCTGCGCTCCCAGATGCACGACATGCCTGAGATATCGCTCGGCATCGGCTTCCAGATCCGTGAGGTATTCCGACCGCTCCGCATCAACGAAAATCCGGGCCTTCACCAGTTCTCCGATGGCCCGGGTATTGACCACATACACGGCGGACAGCTTCGCTTCCGTCGACTTGGCCAGCGTGATGGCGTACATCGCGGCGGTCAAGGAACTCTCAGAACCGTCAAGATATACAAGAATGTCATGAAACGGCACATTCATTGCCTGTCTCTCCTCCCCTTGCCGCTTCAGCTATACGGCAAAGAATCGACTCCACCTTCCGCTCGCGGATGTAAACACCCTCGATTACCATTGTATCAGAAGGAAAACCGTTCGTCATCAAGAAACCGTGCCACGGCGCTCACGAGCCGTGCTCCTGCGGCGAGGGAACGGCAGGTTCCGAAGTCGCTGGCGGCACAACCGCGGAGGCGCGGTTTGACGCGCTTTTCGACGCAGCGGCGTCGGCGGCCTCTCTGCTGCGTTGAAGACGATCCTTGACCGTCTTGAGCAGGATGAAGCTTTCCCGTTCCGCTTCCTCGATCCTGCTCTCAGTGTATTTGAGCGTAGCCTCGGTATCGGGAATGACGATCTTCTCCAGCGCATTGACCTTGCGGATCGTCTTCTTGACCTCCTTGGCCAATCGCATGATGGAGACTTTCAGTTCCGCCATGCGCCCCATCAACTCCAACGCGTCCCGATACTTGGTCAATGCGACCTCGGCAAGCAGGCTCGTCCCCTCCGGGGAGAAGTACGGGCCATGCTCGCTGAATGTCGTACTGACTTTCGGTAGTCGCACGCCCATCACCCGACGTTCGCCGACCTCGATCGATGTCGTTATGTTGACGGCTCCCGACAGGTTGGCGACCTTCAGCCGGCCCATGTCCATGACAGCATCCTGCAAGGCCGACGAAGCTTCCGACAAAGCTTCCTCGACACGCCCCTGATAGTCGACGGCCTGGTCCACCAGCGTCAGAAGCTCGACGACAAGGATCGAACGTTTCTGGTCGAGCAACTCATGACCGAGCTTGGCGAACTTGAGATCGTCGGTGAGCTTGAGCAGATTGCTTCTTGTCGGCGCTATGCTGGTATCCATATCCCCTTACCCTTTGTCGTAGTGGGCCTCGATCTCTTCGTCGGTCAGCCGTTGCAGCTCCTCAGGCGGCAGATGCGAAAGCGCCGCCCATCCAAGATCGAGCGTCTGCTCGATGGACCGATCCTCTTCAAACGCCTGATTGACGAACTTCTTCTCGAAGAAATCTCCGAACTCCAGATACTGGTGATCGAGCGAAGTCAGCTCCTCTTCGCCGATAACGGACGCCAGATTGCGGACATCCTTTACATGGCTGTACGAAGCGAACAGCTGGTTGGACAGATGGGGATGGTCGTCACGAGTCATCCCCTCGCCGATCCCGTCCTTCATCAATCGGGACAAAGAAGGCAGACATGCGATCGGAGGATAGATTCCACGGCCGTGCATGTCGCGTTCGAAAACTATCTGCCCTTCGGTGATGTACCCGGTCAAGTCGGGAATCGGATGGCCGATATCGTCGTTGGGCATCGTCAGAATCGGAAGCTGCGTGATGGATCCGGAACGTCCCATGATCTTCCCCGACCGTTCATACAACTCGGCGAGGTTCGAATACAGATACCCGGGATACCCTTTCCGGGAGGGAATTTCACCACGCAGTGTAGAAATTTCACGCAACGATTCGCAATAGTTCGTCATGTCAGTCATGATGACCAGCACCTGCTTGCCTTTGTCGAAGGCAAGGTGTTCCGCCAGAGTCAATGCCGTTCTCGGTGTGATCGTTCGTTCGATGGAGGGGTCGTCGGCCAGCGACAGGAACATGGCTACGTTGTCAAGGACCCCCGTCTGCTCGAAACTATCGATGAAATACCTCGCCACATCGTATTTGACCCCCATCGCGGCGAACACGATGGCGAAATCGCCGGCGCCGCCGCGAACCTTCGCCTGACGGACGATCTGAGCGGCAAGCTGGTTGTGAGGCAGACCGTTGCCACTGAAGATCGGCAGCTTCTGTCCTTGGATCAGCGTCGTCATGCAGTCGATGACCGATACTCCGGTCTGGATGAAATCACGGGGATACTCCCGGGCGGTGGGATTGACCGGAGAACCGTTCACGTCACGCTCAGCATCGGCATGCGGCATCGCGGCTCCGTCGCGGCTCTGTCCGAGGCCGTTCATCACCCGTCCGAGCATCTGCTCGCTGACGCCGAGCGTCAGCGGTTCACCCATGAAATGCATCGCCGTCCCCGGTAGCGTGAGGCCGCTGGTCCCCTCGAACACCTGGACCACGACCACCTCGTCGCTGGTATCGAGTACCTGTCCGGAGCGGTGTCCGCCATCGGGGGCGATCACCTCGACCAACTCTCCGTAGCCGACAGGATGCGTGTTGCGCATGTATACCAGCGGACCGTCGATCCTGCTTGCTCCACGGTATTCCCGTCCGGCAAGCAACCGGCGATCCGTCTGAGCCAGCAGCGTATTATTGTCCATCATACAGACCTCCCAGTTGGGACATCGAGCGTTCAAGCTGCAGCTCCAGCTTGTCAAGTGCATCAAGATCATCGTTGGGCACGGTGAATCGCATCTTCGTGATATCCTGCACAACCTTCAGCCGGGTGATCTTCGCCATCGGGACACCTTTCGAAATCGCCGCGCTGCCCAGATCCCAATAGCGGAGTATGATCTGCAGCATCCTGATCTGTTTTCCGATCGAGCAGTACCGGTCGATTTCATCGAACGCATTCTGCTGAAGAAACGCCGTCTTGAACAAGTTGCACACCGCAAGAATGAAGTTCTGACTATCGGGCAGGGCGTCAGGACCCACCAGCTTCACGATCTGCTGGAGACGCACTTCCTTCTGCAGCAGCTCCATGATCGACTGTCGCTCCTCTACCCATTTTCCCCCGCTGTGGTCGTTCCACCATGGGGCGACCTCGCCGACATATTCGCTGTAGGAATCGAGCCAGCTGATCGCTGGATAATGCCGCGCGCTCGCCAACGCCCGATCCAGCCCCCAGAAGCATCGGACGAACCGTTTCGTATGCTGGGTGACGGGCTCGGAGAAGTCGCCTCCCGGAGGGGAGACTGCGCCAATGACAGATACGGAGCCTTCGGAACCTCCGAGCGTCTTCATGAACCCCGCCCGTTCATAGAACTCGGCGATGCGGGTGGGCAGATATGCCGGGAACCCCTCTTCCGCAGGCATCTCCTCCATGCGTCCGCTCAGTTCGCGGAGCGCCTCCGCCCAACGGCTGGTGGAATCGGCCATGATCGCCACATGGAACCCTTGGTCACGATAATATTCGGCCATCGTGATGCCGGTATAGATGCTCGCTTCGCGGGCGGAGACCGGCATGTTGGAGGTGTTGGCGATCAAAATCGTCCGCTCCATCAAGGATCGTCCGGTACGAGGGTCGACAAGATTCGGAAATTCCCGCAGGACATCGGTCATTTCGTTTCCGCGCTCCCCGCAACCGATATAGACGATGATGTCCGCATCGCACCATCTTGCGATGGAATGCTGCGTCATAGTCTTGCCGGTACCGAAGCCGCCGGGAATCGCCACGGTTCCGCCTTTCGCCAACGGAAACAGCATGTCGATGACCCGCTGTCCGGTAATCAGAGGCTGGACCAGAGGCTTGCGTTCCGCCACCGGCCGAGGGACCCTGATCGGCCAACGCTGCATCATGCCGACCTTTTCCGTCGAACCGTCGGAGAGCGCAAGCACGGCGACGACATCCTCCACCGTATAGGTTCCGGCGGGCACGATGGAAACGACTTTCGCCTCGACATCCCCATGACCGGTAAAGACTGGTGGAACCATGATCTTGTGGATAATGTTGTCGTTCTCCGCCACGGTGCCGAGCGTCGAACCGACTGATACGGTATCGCCTTCCGTTACACAGGGTTCGAACACCCACGTGCGCTTCCGATCCAATGCAGGACTATTCTGTCCCCTATTGATGAAAACGCCTCCCAGTTTCTGCAAGGTCTCCAAAGGCCGCTGGATTCCGTCATAGATCGTCCCGATCAGGCCCGGCCCGAGCTCGACCGACAGCGGCATCCCACTTCCGTAGACATTGTCGCCGGGAGCGATGCCAGTGGCATCTTCGTACACCTGGAGAATCGCCTCGTCACCGGCAAGTTTCACGAGCTCGCCTATCAATCTCTGTTCACCGATGCGGACCATCTCCATCATCATCGCGTCGGTGATTCCCTTCACGGTGATGACGGGACCGTTCACTCGCTTGACCTGTCCGACTATTCTGTCTTGCATGTCCCTTCTTCCACCAGTTGTTTGATATCTCGGTCGAACCGACGGAGCCGGACATCGACCAGATTATTGTATGACACCTTTCCATCAGGAGAGGAGACCACTACGCCGACCCCCTGGGAAGGCCGGGTGTCCAAGGACAGGGAAACATCGGCACCAGTCAGTTCCTTGACCTTTCGCCGGGCGTCGAGCAACATGGCTTCGGTGACAGGCACCTTCGGTGACGAGCTCACTTTCGCCTGAGGGAGGTCGAGGCCGATCGCGGCCTCGGCGATCCAGTCGACCAGGACCGACGAGAATTCCTTCGTACCGTACAAGGTCTGCAACCGTGTCTTCACCCGATCAAGGATGACATCGTAGCAGACATCCATACGGTGCAAGGACGCCTTCCTGGCTGTATTGCGTTTGGCGGATTCCCCTTTCAGGCGCACTTGCTCCAAGCGGATCGCATTCGCTTTCCGTTCGATCTCACGCTCCCGCTCCGCCCGCGCTTTCGCTGCATCGATCCTCGCCTGGGCTTCTTTCTCCGCGTCGGCGATAATCTGCGAAGCCTTTTGCTCTGCCTCGGCAATGATTCCGTCGAGCAGCCTGCTGTCCTGTCCTTCAACGGTCGTCATAACGATACTCCTATGGCATCATTTACCAGCGCTCGAAGATCCCTGCCCTTGCCGGTTCCCCTTGGCGAAGGAATCTCCACCACCAACGGGAAGGACTCGGAGAACAGATACCGGTCCACAGTCTGCCGGATCAGATCGGCGACCTCATCCGTAATGACAATGATGCCGGTTTTGTTGCTCTCAAGAGCCTTGTTCCACGCCGCGTTGGCTTCTTCGGCATTTGAGGCGCTCAGCCCGGATACCCCGACAAGGTTGAATCCCAGCACGGTATCTTCGTCGCCGATGACAAAATACTCCATCAAGCCTTCCCCAGAATCATCAGCGCCGTAATGAATCCGAACACGACGAGACCTTCGGCCAGAGCGATGAAAATCAGAGCCTGGCTAGCGATCTCGGGCTTCTCGCTGATCGCGCCCATCGCCGCGGAGCCGACATTGCTGATCGCGATGCCAGCCGAAAGAGCGCCGATGCTGAATGCGATCGCCGCAGACAGGCACACCCACATCAACTGGCTGTTCCCTCCAGCTTCCGTCGTTGCGGACGCATCGGCGGCGAACAACGGCGGCGTGAACAGGCCCCCCGAGGCGAGCATCAATAACACCGTGATCACCAACGAAAGTGCCACTTTCCTTCTGAATGCGTATGTGGTCATTCTACAACCCTCCATGCTTCTATCATTTTCCGGAGTCGGATCTCAGCCCTACAGGTTCGTAGGCGATACCTCGACCGGTAAAATACTTCGTAAAGAATTCGTAATAGTTCAATCGCAAGGATTGAATCCCCGCCGAAAGTCCTTCCAACGCTATGACAAGCGCATTGCCGACAATCAGAATCAGCACGCTGAACACGCCGCTGGTCAAAGCCGCCATGTCGGCGAATGCCACCATCAGACTGACATGGGCGATCCCCAACCCGGCTACTCGCATGAACGAAAGGGTGTTCGCCAAAAAACCGCTGAAGATCTCCAGCAGATCGACGAGCCACTCCATCACGCTGTCCATGACAACAGTTCCGATCGACTTCGCGTCGCTTCCCCGCTTCCGCTCAAGGTAATAGCCGAGAAATCCCTTGCCCAACAGCAATACGACGGGTATCTCGACCGCCCATTTGAGGAACGGACTGGACGGCAGGCTCTTGTACCCGCTCGCCACGAAAGCGAACCCTGCCCAGACGCCTACGCCGAACAACCAGCCGCCTACGATGCCGTTCTTATCCAGGAACAGGGTGAACCACTGCCGTTTCCGAAACAAATTGATCCAATTGAGGACCAAGCCAAGACCGATGACAGCTATGCCGAACTTGATGGTGATCCCCAGAATGTCATACACGCTCCTGATCGATCCTGAAGAGCCTCCTTCCACCACTTCATGGTAGTTGAACCACAAGGCAGGGAACCACGGATGCCCGAAATACGAACCGAACAGCATACCTCCTATGATCGACGCACAACCGAGATAGATCAACAGATTGCAGAGGTTCGCCGTCAGCATCCCCTCCTTGCGAAGTGGGTTCTTCTTATACAAAAGCGTCCCGAATACGCCGATCAGCAACAGGACGAAGCCTTGTCCTGCATCAGCGAACATCAGCGCGAACATGCACAGGTATGCGACGGCCACGAACGGCGTCGGGTTGATCGTCCCGTATTCCGGAGTACTGTAATTGTCGACCATTTTCTGGAACGGCCTGAGCAGGCGCGGCGAAGAAACAGCCACGGGAACCTGCTCCCTCGGCATGCTCCCGGCATCGGTCCATTCAATGACGCATTGTCCGCCGGAGGCCGACCTGATCGCCTCCTCGACCTCATCGGCAAGATCGGAGGGGACCCATCCGGAGAAGAGGGTCGTGTTCTTTGTATATGAGAAATATGACTGGATCTGGTCGCACAGCTCATGCAGCCGCAGGTTGCACCAGATGCCGATCAGCTCGCTCCGCTTCTTCGATATCATGTCGACGACCTGGTGCTGCAGGGCGTCTCGCTCTTCGGTGACCGCTCCACGATCCGACTCAAGGCGTGATGTCGCACGACTGAGGCCAGCTTTCTGCGCTTCGGCGTCGGAGCTTTCCGTCCATCCGAATTTGTCGAGCAGCGGGTTCACTTTCGCAACATCCCTGCGAAGCGCAAGCACTACCGTCGGATCCTTGCCGGTCCCTTCCAGCACGATACCGCCGATGGGCAGCAGACGGTCCTGGACATCTTTCGGCTCCCCATGGTTGAACGTGCCCACGCGCAAGTCGATGTATTGGAGTTTGCCTTCCTTGATGTACCGCTCCATCTCTTCGATCCCAAGCAGCTTCTGGTTAGAATCCTTCTGGCGATCCTTCAGCTGCTGCAAAGTAGCGGACAGGCTGTCGAGCAGCTTCCGATATCCGTCCATATCCAGCGGGGCAAGCTGGCTGACATCCAGGGATTCCACGGCGGGAAGCACCGTATCGCCTTGCCGGAGCACTGCCTCGACACGATGTCTCATGTCTTCCATCGACGCCCTGCCGATCGACGACGAACGCGTCGTCAGCTTCGCCATCTGCTCCGGGGGAAGCTGGTCGATCTTGACGAAATCAAGCGCCCCAAGCTCAAGCAGCGACTTGACGACAGCGTCAGTACTTCCCTCCAGCACTACCGCCGTAAGCAATTTCATTGGCCTGGTGAACAGGTTCATACCATAACCTCCCTGATACGCTCCTCGCTCCAGCCGTAATATTTTCCGCTGATCGCGGCACGGATCATCTGATCCATACGCTTATACAGAAAAAAATACGCAAGGACGACTCCCAAGGTGAACGGGTAGCCGGAAAGTATCTTCAGATACTGTTTCTTCCGCATCTTGCCCAGATACTGCTCGATGCGCAGCGTCTGTGCGGCGATGATTTCATTCTTCCGTTCCAACACCTTCGCATCCGTGCTGTCGGAAAGCGTATTCTGCTGAACCGCGATTTCATCGGTCGCCTTCGCAAGATCCGCATACCGGCGCTTCAGGAGCAACGAAGGATTGCGCTCCGGAGGTTCCATGGAGAGGAACGACTCGATATCCTTGCTTCCGTAGATAGTTCCCCCGGGGATCAACAACTGCCGCAAACGTTCGGAAGAAAGCCTGTGATACCAACCGAAGCGGACGAGCATCAGCACGTTCTTCAAGTCGATGTCTATGCCATAGACCTTTTCGACCGCGGCGCGATCCCTTCGGGACAGGCTCTTCGCCTGTCGCTGCAGGTGTTCGTACCACAGCTTGTCCAACGAAGTCTCCATCTCGAACAGACCGTCCTCGACGATACTGTCGAATGTATAGCGCTCGAGAACCGGCAGATACGGGGTTCCCGAGACAGCTTTGAGCACTTCATCCCATTGCACAGCGTTCAGGATCATCGCCCAGTCGATCGCGTGCACGATACGCTCTCGGAAAATATAGGCACCGCGGTAGCTGATGCTATGATGCCGGACGATATTGCTGTACCACAACCGTATCGCGTTCTTCAGATTATCGATTTCGATCTTTTCGAGGAGCACCCGGACGAACTCCGCAGGCTTGCCGTCCAGATAGCCGGCGACTTCCTCATACATGGCGATCTCGCCCTGCAGGAGAACCAGCTCCAAGGCCTGGATATCACCCGTGCGGTCATACGCTTCGGCTACCGGAGCGTACTGGGTGTCGCGCAATACTTGTACGGCTTCAACAAGGGAACCGGACCGAATCATGTCATTGACGACATGATCGTCCATCATCCGTCCGATTCGGGCACGCAGCTTGGCATTGATGAAGCCGTACCGGGAAGCGGCGCTCTTCATTTCGAGACGCCCTCCTGGCTCTGGAATACCGTGGCACAGATTCTCCGAACGATTTTCTCTGCGATTGCATCTGCATCGACGTCGGAAAGCGCCGATTCCTTGCTGGAATCCTCATCAAGCTGCTCTTCATAGGTCTGGAGGGACTGGGAAATCTTGGCTTCGGCATCGGCAAGCGCCTGCTTGCCCTGCGCTTGTTCGTCATCGATCGCCTTACGGACGATTTCGGAAGCCTTCTCATCCGCGGCGGAAAGTTTTTCGTCGGCGATTTTCCGAGCATCCGAAACAATGGAATCAGCCCGATCCTCCACCGTCAATATATCGTTGATGACCTTGCTCTGCATATACGCCCCCAACTGTGACAACGCACTCCGAACAAAGGCAGAATCGTCTCTTTTCAGGAGCCGTATCCAGTATCGATAGCCCAATACTGAACCTTTATTCAATGCATGTCAACATCTTCACGAATTCAAGATGTTAACACCATATAATTCTTATTCAGGAAAAGAAAAGATAGGAGGATTCCATATAACATTCGAGAAAAAGCCAAGTAGCGGGATCATAGCGAAGTCCGGCTTCTGCGGCTCTCCAGGCCACCGCCCGAGCAGGCAGACGTTCTTGCGGAACTGAAATCGGGGGCAAAACGGAGCGCCGGCCTCGATCCGAAAGCTATCACTCAGTCTCTTCCGAAAGGTCAGTCGCGGCACCGTCGAAGAACGGATCGCTATCGAACGTCGGGAAAATGGAATCCCAGAACGACTGCTCGTTCATACGGCGATCGATCGTCAGCTGGACGACCGTGTTATATTCACTGGCGAGCAGCGTGCCGAACACGTCGGTATCGCCGTGCTCCGCCGCAGCGCCGTCGGCATCAAGCACAGTATAATCGACGACCAACGCAGGATCTCCCTCATAATAGTCGCCAAGGACGAGAACGGTTTCATCGGCTTTGTCCCGTGCACTGAAAACGGGAACGTCGAATCGCACCGCATACCATGAATCCTGCACCTGCAGGTCGAAAAGATACTGGCCAGGCTGCATGTCGGAGATAATGAACCTCCCTTCCTGGTCGGTAAAGAGATAGTATTCGTCGACAGGCGTCAGCACCGGCATGCCCTGTTCATCCAGCTCGAACTTGTACACCGGCGACGAGTACTGGTCGTACGGTTGTCCGTCCGCAGTGAACAAGCGTCCGCTGACCGTATACGAAGGTTGCATGCTGATCTTCGCGACGAAGCCCTGCCGGGAACGCGGCGTCATCTCGTAGACGAACGTATCTCCGCTTCCGAACAAGGATCCGCTCGAACCGAATACGATCACGTTGTTCCTGGTATAGCTGGAAATGTTGTTGTATACAGCGGCGCCGAAGACCGTGGGAAGTACCGATGGGGAGGAATCCATCGATCTTCCTACTGATATGGAGCCTCCTTTGAGCGAGCCGGTCGGCTTGATCAGGAGGAAGTTGTCGGAAATATTGCGGGACATCCCGAACACTCCGTCGGCAAAAATGAAGCTCGTGTTCAAGGAAAGGTACGTTACCGCCCTCTGGTAGGAATCCGAGAACTGCTGACGCAACGTCATCGAATACAGATCGCCGATATGTGACCATCCCAGCGAAAGCGTATGCCTGATCGGATTGGAGAAATCGATTCCGCTGAGGTTCAACTGCAAGGTGTCACGGCGGTCGACGCCCGGACGCCAGGAGAAATTGATCGAATTCCCGGTTCTGAAATCCGTTGAAACAGACAGGGCCGCCGCCGAACCGAACGAATAACTGAAACTCAAGCTTCCCTTTACGACTGGCTTATCCGGTTTCTCGCCGGTTGCAGTTGCGACAATGGACGCCGACAGAGACATACCTTGCGCAGGACTCATCCCAAGGGATGTGACGATCGACCAATCGGGAGAGAATGTATCGACAGCCAGCGACACGTTGCTACCGACGGAAATCCGCAGGAAACTGCCGATGCGACCGGAAAACGACAACGCCCCTGTCAGCAGTCCGACCGATGCGATCTGCGTTTCGCTCGGTGTGACCGAATACGTACCGTTGGTATATCCGATACTTGCATCGATCGAATTGAACCACGAATTGGACGCCGAGTATCTATGGCTGAGCTTTCCGCTGTAACCGACACCCAAAGGACTCAAACTCAACGCGGTAGCGCCCTGGACGGTGCCGAATGTCGTCGCGAGCACGCCGGAAAAATTGGAGAGGAAGAGCCCCGGAGTGACCGAGAACGTCGTGGAGAGCGTGAAGATATCGGTGATTCCCGTCTGCTGCCAATACTGGGCTGAGAACTGCTTCGGTCGATAGTCAAGTTCCTTGCCGCCGATCCATGGCAAGGAGATGCCGATACCGCTGCCGGCGGTCACTTCTTCCCTTGGCAGGGAGAAACTCATCCCCCACAACGATTCATTGCGTGCAAGCAGGCGGGAATCGTAGCCCATGTCAACATGGATCGTATAGGATTCTCCGTCCATCGGATTGACAGGGGTAATTATGACATCGATCGAATTGGCGCCTTGACTGAAGAGGAAATCCTTCAGGCGGTACGTTCCCGCAGCCAGTTCCCGCTTGAACACCGACCGCTCGTTCATGATCACTTCCACGCTCGACCGCACGGGAAGCGTGATGGTCCGCTCATACTGGTTGCTTTTCGCCGATCCGGTGCCGTATGAATAATTTTTCTCGAACGCGAGCCCGACATACGTCCCGCTGTAGCTACCGATTCCGCTTCCGATGTTTCCGAAGGACATTCTGATGTTCTTGTCAGCGAAATCATAGAATCCCCGCCAGGAACCGAACGTGAAATATGGATCGTTCTGCGAAAGCTGATAGGAGAAATCCAGCCCTACCCCGAAGATCGAAAGGTTGTTCGCCACCGATAGCGAGAACAACTGGGAAGTCGACAGCTCTCCCTCTGTGAAATCGAGCGCTGAATACAGGGAAAGATGCGATATCCACGAAAACTTCGCGGGAGCGAGCACCTGGGAGCCGCTGAGCGAATATCTGTCGCGGCGGGAGATGTAGCTCGTGCTGACAGAAATGTTCTTGACAGGCATCATATCGATGCCGAAAGTAAGCCCCACGGTGAACATCGCCGGATCATAATCGACGCCGATCCCGAGATTCCTCAGCGTATCGAGAGGAATGTACTGTTCCCCGGCACTGAAAATCATCCGGTATGCATCGTCGGTAATGAGGGTGTCCAGCATCAGGCTCAACTCGGAACTGTTGAGGGCTTGCTGATCCGCTTCCAGCTGAACTTCGATGTCACCCGAATACTCGTCGTTGATATACAGTCCCATGTAGTACCATCCGTCATCGTACACCATGGCGTCTTCGCCGGAAACGAAGAAATCAGCGAACGGATCGTCGCTCGACGAAGGAGCGGGTTCTGAATCGACGAAGAACGTATACCAGTCGTCCAGCGTGAAGACGCTCGGCTCGAAAATGAACGGCATGTCGGGGACTTTCGGAACGGAAACCTGCTCCTGAGGCGGGAATTCGGGAGAAACGGTAGATTCCGGATCCACGGGGGAAGACGCGGCGGCCAAAGGTTCCAAAGCGGCCAGGGGCAGGATCGCAGGCGGGCCGGAATATGTCGGGGCGAAAGGCCTGACGGGTGGATGCAAGACGGCTGGGGTTTCCTCCGGGGGAAGTTCCGAAGCGGCGGCAGGCGATACAGAGGATGCGATATCGGGAAGCGGCTCGGCGACAGGTTCCCCTCCTGAGGTGAGAGGAATTGTTTCTGCTATAGGAGTAGGTTTCTCGTCGACAGCTTCGTGGACCACCGATGCAGAACGGCCCGCGCACGTCTTCATGAACGCAACAAGAAAAACAGCGACTAAAAATAAGAGGAACAACAGTACTATGGTATGCCCACGTCTGTTCTGCATCACGACTCCCTTTTCATCAACGTAAAAACCTTAGGATGTCAATATCACATGCGGGATGCCGACAGATTCCAAAACACTGCCGACAGCCCGCAGTTCGCGAAGCATCTACTAAGGGAGCTGAACGACTATTTGCTATAGGTCATCGAAGCCTTGTAACCGACGCCTTCTCCAACGGCAAGAGCGTCCGGCCAAGGGATATTCTTTGTCACGACACGCTTCGCCAGAATATTCATCCCGTCGATACCGGGAAGCGCTTCATTTCCTTTCAACGTAACGGCATTTCCGGCACTGTCGGAAACTTCGAGAGACGCATCCAGCAACAACTGGTGGACGTTTCCGGTATTGGAGATCGTGACCGCCATGTAACGAGTCCCGTCTTCAGCCACCACAGGAGCGACACGATGGACGCCCGCTCTCGCGATCGGCTTGGAAGGATTCACATATAGGCTCGTCGAATATACATACATGAAGTTGAACATCCCCTTGTTCTGCGCGTTCTTGCCCTGGGAATATTCAATCTGTGTGGCACGCAGACGGAAAGAAAGCTCATTGGTCACGGTTCTCGGTCCGCGGTACTGGACCCGGACGATCTGCGTGCTCTGTGGCTTGACGATCACTTTCGCAGGAACGATCGAGAAATAGGCCGATGCGTCGGAGTTGAGTTCATTTCCGAACTCATCCTGATCGCGGGTCTCGACGCTGATCTCGATCGCGATGCTATCATCGGAATCATTGACGATCGTATACGTCTTCGTACTTTCCGCACCACTGGGGGCAAATGTCTGCTCCAGCGGAGAGAACTGAAACGCAGCGAGATTGCAAACGCAGATGATACCAACCATTAGTAAAGCAGCTAACCGTTTTGTCGCATTCATGTGACATATCATAACACCATTGCAATTATGTTGCATAGTCTTTTCTCTCATTTTCTCAAAAATATTGTAGATAGTGTACGCCATCATACCGTTTCTTTCAAGTCCTCGCCTTCATCGCTTTGATTTTCTTGATTGAAATTTATGGAAGATGGATCGGATCAGGCCTCGGAATTCCTGTATTTCACTAAAATTAACGGGCTATTCGTCTTTTTTTTCTTTTTGCCGACTCCGAAGGGAATCCGCATATTCCACCGAACGCAACGACACGGCCTCGGTACTGGGACATGCCGAAATATTCCGGTAAAACCGATCAAAAAACGGTTTTACGCCCGTGGAATCATACGACAAGGGATACATGGAACTCGTCTCTCAGAGAAGAAAGTTATGACAGAAGATTACAGACGGACTCGATTTCTTTGAGCGAAAAAAGCTTCTGATGCAACGCAAGGCGATGCATCAGCGACCGCTTTTGTCGAATTTTTCCAAAGTATCGCGGAATTCGCCTTTCATCAGAATCGACAGCCGATCGACGATCTTCGACGGATTTTCCTGCATGCCGCAGCGTATCCATTCCAGTACGAGACCGGTGAAAGCGAACTTGTAAAAATTCGCCACGAACTGCTTGTCCGCTTCGGATACATCCAGATCGACGGAAGACGCGACCACTCTGGCATATAGCAAACGATACATTTCCCGGTAGACATACCGTTCGAGATGCTCCCTGGCGATGCTATGGTACGCATTGATGATGAACTGCTGGTTCGCTTCCATATATGAAAACAAGTTCCGAGCGTTCTGCTCCCAGTCATCCGGGCGGACTTCAGGCATCACGGCCTTGCCTTCGGTCGTGAAAACCCAGTCAAGCAAATCATACACGTCCTTGAAGTGATAGTAGAACGTCTGCCTATTGACACCGCATTCTTCGACGAGTTCCTTAACTGTGATCTTCTCCAGGGTTTTTTCCGCAAGCAACTTCTTCAACGAAGCCGCAAGCGCGTGTTTCGTCATTTGAGACATGCAAACAAACTCCTCGTGTCATTGATAGTACACTTGAAAACTAGTACATTTTCCATCAATCGACTATGGGAAACATGCAATAATCTCATCCGATGCTGTGCCGAGGACCCACTTTCTCCGCATTTCTGACAGCGGCGATGAATTCGGCCATCTTGGAAAAATCCTTGACTCCGCCGGATTCCACGGAAGAACTGACATCTACGGCGAATGGCCGGAGTCTTGCGACAGCCTCCCCTACGTTCGCGCTATCAAGACCACCGGCTAGGAAAAACGGCCTTCGCACAGTCGAGACGGCATCCCAGGGAAACGTGTGTCCGGAACCGGCTACAGCACCATCTATCAGAATATAATCCGCTGGACAGGAGCTCGCTCGATCCAAATCGAAGAATCGGAACGCCTTGATGACCGGTCTACCGACAGAACACAATTCCGAGACATATGCATCGGGTTCGTCGCCATGGAGCTGCGCCATGTCGATCAGACCGTCGGCGAGCAGGCCGGAGACGAAATCGAGCGATTCGTCCACGAACACCCCCACTTTCACGATGCCATCGTCCAACTCTTGGACAAGCCCCGTCAGATGCCTTGCATCGATGCTCCTGGGGCTCGAGGGCACGTCGATGACGAAACCGACATATTCCGGTCCCAACTCATTGACAAACAGGATGTCTTCATGTCGTCGCAAGCCGCAAATCTTGATGCCCGTCAAGACTTCCTCCTCTTTTCAGTTCCCTGATCAGCGCCGCTTTGTCGGAGGATCTGACAAGGGCCTCTCCGACAAGCACGGCGTCAACTCCGATGGAGCGTAGCCTCGCACAGTCCTTTCCTGAGGATATCCCGCTTTCTGAAACCAGGATCGTATCACCGGGAACCAAGTCCCGGAGCCGAGCTGTCCGTTCCATGTCGACCTCGAACGTCCCGAGATTCCTGTTGTTGACGCCGATGATCCTTGCTCCAGCGGAAACAGCGCGGTCCACTTCCGTTGAGTCGCGACATTCGACAAGCGCAGACAGGCCGAGAGAGTCGGCGACTTCCATATATGTAGTCAGCGTCTTGTCGTCCAACAGCGATACAATGAGCAAGATCGCACTTGCCCCGAACAACTTCGCTTCATAGATCATGTATTCGTCGATGAAAAAATCCTTTCGAAGGACAGGAACGTCCACTGCAGCTGCGACTTGCAAGAGATATCTGTCGTCGCCAAGGAAATAGAATGGCTCCGTCAGACACGAAACAGCGTCGCAAGACGCCTGCATATATTCACGAGCGATCGAAAGATACGGGAAATCGGAGCATATGACTCCTTTCGACGGGGAGGCCTTCTTGAGTTCGGCGATCACGGACATCCCGTCCTTTCGCATCGCCGCCTCGAAGGGGTAGGCATCGGATACAGGCACACCCTCCGCCAATTCCCTGATACGTTCAAGCGGTACCGCCGCCCGTCGCTTTGCGATCCTGTCGCGGGTCCTGTCCGCAATTTGCGCAAGGATGTTCATCGCTTGCTCTCCTCGATGAATTCGTTCAATTTCGCAAGCGCCAGTCCGGAATCGATCTGGCGTTCCGCCAGACGGACTCCGGCTTCGACGCTCTCCGCCTTGCGTGCGATATACAGCGCCGCTCCCGCATTGAGACAGACTGCGCCTCGTCGCGGACCCTGATCCGTGCCATCGAGAATATCCAGCGTGATCCGTGCGTTTTCCTGCGGCGTTCCGCCGACAAGCACCGACTTGTCGCATCGGACATAGCCGAACAGCTCCGGCGTCATATCATAGGTCTGGAACCAACCGTCCTTGATTTCGCAGATATGCGTCGCATCCGACATGGATATCTCATCCAGCCGATCTTTTCCAAACACGACCATCCCACGCTCGACCCCCAGCGCGCTCATGACCTGCGCAAGAGGCTCCACAAGCGTTTCGTCATAGACGCCCATCAACTCCATACGAGCTCCCGCAGGATTCGACAGAGGTCCAAGGATGTTGAATACGGTCCTGATTCCCAGTTCCCTACGCACAGGAGCTACATATTTCATCGCGATATGATAGTTCTGTGCGAACAGGAAGCAGATTCCGATACGTTGCAACATCTGCAGGCTTCGTTCCGGGGATACGGAGATATCGACGCCCAACGCCTCCAGGACATCGGCGCTTCCGCTCCGCGAAGACGCCGCCCGATTCCCATGCTTGGCGACCTTGACGCCAGCCGAAGCGATCACCAGCGCCGCCGTCGTGGAGATATTGAACGAATTGGCCCCATCCCCTCCCGTTCCGACGATTTCCAGAACAGGTAGGTCATGCAGCAGCTTGACGCAATGGTTGCGCATCGCGGCTGCGGAAGCGGTAATTTCATCGACTGTCTCCCCTTTCATGGCGAGGGCCGTCAGGTATCCTGCCGTCTGAATCTGGCTCGTCTTACCGTCCATGATCTCATCCATGACCGCCTGAGCTTCATCGAATGTCAGGTTTTCCCGTTTCGAAAGCTTTTTGATAGCATCCCGTATCATTGTCATACCTCCATACCGATGGATGATAGATAGTTCCTCACGATCGCATATCCTACATCAGTCATGATGGATTCCGGATGGAACTGCACTCCGCACACCGGATACCGCTCATGCTCCAATGCCATGACCTCGCCGTCACGGGTCCTCGCCGTCACGACCAGTCCAGTACCGATCAGCCTGTCTTCCGAGGCGACCAACGAGTGGTACCTGGCGGCACGCAACGTTTCGCCGAGTCCATGGAACAATCGGGAATCATCATCACAGAGAATCTCGCTGGTCTTTCCATGCATCAGCGTGCGAGCATACGTCACTACGCCTCCAAAAGCGACAGCTATCGCCTGATGTCCCAGGCAGACGCCGAATATCGGACATCTTGATGCGAAGGCCGTAATGACCGGGATGCAGATACCGGCATCCTCAGGCCGACCGGGCCCTGGAGAAAGGAAAATCGCTGCAGGGGCCAACTCTTCGATAGTTTCGATGGATATTTCGTCATTCCGAACTACTGCGACAGGAACTCCGAACTGCCCGAGCAACTGGTAGAGATTATAGGAAAAGCTATCATAATTATCGATCAACAAGATCATCGAATCCCTCCCGTGCCAGCGATATGGCATCCACAACCGCTTTCGCCTTATTCAGGCATTCCTGGTACTCGTTCTCTTCGACGCTATCCGCGACGATCCCTGCGCCAGACTGGACGCAGAGCGTACCGTTCTTCAGATATGCCAGCCGGATCGAGATACATGTATCCGCATTCCCGCAAACATCGAGATAACCGATCGCGCCTCCATAGATTCCTCGTCGCGTTCCTTCCAGTTCCGAAATGATTTCGCACGCTCGAATTTTCGGAGCTCCGGAGAGCGTCCCCGCGGGAAGGATCGATTCGACGGCATCCAGAGAATCCTTGTCGTCCCTGATCACCGATGAAACCGTCGATGCGATATGCATCACGTGGGAGAATCGTTCGACGCAGAGGTACTTCTCCACCTGGACGGTTCCGATCTTGGAAATCCTTCCAAGATCATTCCGTCCCAGATCGACAAGCATATTGTGTTCCGCGAGTTCCTTCTCGTCGCGCAACAGTTCCTCCTCCAGCGCACGATCCTCCGCTTCATCCGTCCCACGCCTCCTCGTTCCCGCAAGCGGATAGGTATGGAGCTTGCCGTCCTCCAGCTTGAGCAATGTTTCGGGGGATGCTCCGGCGATCTCCACATCATCGCTGGAGAAATAGAACATGTATGGCGACGGGTTGGTCGTTCTCAGCACACGATAGACATCCAGCAGGCTCCCATGAGCCTTCGCTTTCATCGGATTCGATAGGACTACTTGGAAGATATCCCCCTCGCGGATGTATTCCTTCGCCTTGCCCACCATGGCATGGAAGCGATCACATGGGAACATCGGTTGCAAATCTTCCTCGAGCTGCAATCGGGGGAATTCCAACCCGGCTTTTTGCGACAGCAGCCGCTCGATCGAGTCGAACCGTTTTTCCGCATCACGATACGACTGTTCCATGGAATCAGTCTCGACGCTCCCGACGAGTACGATTTTCTGACGATAGGAATCGAACGCCACCACTGTGTCGAACAACATCAGATCGACATCCTTGAAATCATCGGCAGCATCGAGCTCTGTCAGACAGGAAAGCCTCGGTTCCGGATACTTAAGATATTCAAAGGCAAAATATCCGACGAATCCTCCACAAAACGGGGGGAACCCTTTGAGTCGTGGGGCGCGGTTTTCCGCCAAGATTCGCCTGATTTCCTCATTCGGACTATCGACCTGCTTCGTTTCTTCAACCACACTGTCTTCGCTCTCCCGTCTACGAATCCTCAACGTCCCATCCGAGCAACTGAGTTCCAGCGATGGAGAAAATCCAAGGAATGACCATCTTGACCAACTCCTGTTCTGTTCGACGCTTTCAAACAGAAACACATGGGAACTGACGCTCTTGAGCTTCCGCAGGACCTCGATCGTCGTAAAACGATCGGCGAAAAATTCCCGCTTGACAGGAATCCGCCGAAATTCATCTGTGCCGGCGATATGCTTCGCCTCTGCAAGGGATGGATACATGCAGCCCTCCTTGATGTTCTTATGTATAGTAACAGAGCGCATGGCAAAAGGTCAATTACTATTGATAGAAACACAAACATTTCTCAAGGGGGAGAAGCCTTCTCGTTCTCCAGCGATCATCCGCCGACAGACTACGCCGTGCCGCAGGAGAGTATCGGGAAAAATCATACGCATGATCTTTTCGCTATTCCATGGCTTTTCAAAGGCCTGGTCCGTCGGTTTTGTTGACATGTTCTTGGAACTGTGGTATGTTCCTTGCTTGTCAGCCTATGGACGGCGGACGATACATCCGGGCAGTAGCGCAGGGGTTTAGCGTACAAGTCTGGGGGACTTGGGGTCGCCGGTTCAAATCCGGCCTGCCCGATACGGTTGTTGAGGCTGTTTCGAACAGATTCGTCGAAACAGCTTTTTTATATGTACATTGCCTGTATGCTCGGGAACTTGGCGTCAGCGGTCTTCCCACCGATCGAACCGCCCCAACGCGACATCGGCACTCAGAACGCATTCGGTGACGAGATAGTCTCCTTTTGCGCAACTGTTGCCGGCGAGCATATCCGGGACGAAGACGACATCCAAGTGCCCGAAAGCCGTGGCGATCGTGGCGACGACCATCGAAGCATCCTCATGGCCGGATATGCCGTGCGATCGTTCTTCGACCGCCAGGACCGGCCCGCACAGCAACAGCAGATCATCCCGGCCGGCACGCTCCCGATCGGCATCCGAGGCCTCGGGATTATTCTTTATGATGAAATTGTACGGAAGCGGCTGACCATCGGAAATGATCACAGGAGTTCCGCCGCCAGCGGCGCGGGCAGCTTCGGTCATGGCCCCTTCGTAGTCCGCCCTGCTCCGATACACTTCCAGCGCAGCAGGGAAGCCGGCGACCTGCAGTTCCAATCGTGTCGACTCATCGATCGCAGGCAGAACCCCTGCGTTCATGATGTTCGCGACAAATACCGCTGATTTTGCCTCATTGGTGCAAGCGAGCCGCATCGCAAGCGGATCGGAACCCGCATCGAGCAACAGGAACGGAGTCCCGTACCAGACACAGGGCCCTCCGACATGAGTATCGACACCCACGACACGGACGTCGCCCCCATCCTCGACCAGATGGAAGATGAATTCGACCCCACTGGGCAGCAACGCCGTTCGATACCGCCCCTCCCTGCAGATGCGATCGCGACCGGAGTCGAACAACGGCACCATGTACGAATCGAGCAACCGCCCCTTTTCAGCCATGAAATCAAGCCCGAGGTTATGTAGAAATACCGGCATAGCTTCTCCTGCTTTCCATAGTAGCACGGAACACGGCCGGAGAACTACAGCGGAATACTTATACAAAAAAAGGCCGAATCCAGGGAAGATATCCCGGAAACGGCCATCCATCCGTTCGATACTATCAATATCCGAACAGCGGAACTTTCACCACGAACGGCAGGTAGGTGACGATCAACAGAACGACCACCATGCAGAGGAACAACGGAATCATCTTCTTCGCCGTACTCTCCAGCTGCGTCTTGCCGACCGCGCAACCGACGAACAGCGCAGAACCCACCGGAGGGGTGCACAACCCGATCGCAAGGTTGAAGATCAGCATGATGCCGAAATGGATCGGAGACATCCCGATCTTCGTCACCACCGGCAACAGAATCGGCGTCATGATCATGATCAACGGAGCCATGTCCATAAAGCACCCCAGCACCAGCAGCAGCACGTTGATGATCATCAGCAGAACGAACGGATTGTCCGTCAGCCCGATCAGACCGCTGGTGATGTTCGCGGGAATGCGCAACGCAGTCATCATGTAGGCGAACGCCTTCGCCGTGGCGATCAGCGTCAGCACCACCGACAACGTCTTCAGGGAATTCTTGATGATCGTACCGAAATCCCTGATCCGCGCCGTACGGAACACGAAATATGTCAGGATGAACGTATAGAAGCACGCCACGGCGGAACTCTCCGTCGCGGTGAATACGCCCATGCCGGTCCCGACCATGATGATCACCAGCGTCATCATGGGCAGAATCGCGTTTCCGATGATCTTGACCGCTTTGCCAAGCTCGACATCGAACAGCGGATTCGAAATCTTCACCCACGTCGATGCGACGCTTCGGCAGGAGAATGCCTTGCTGTTTCGATCATGGCGAGAGAACTTCATCCATCTCACCGGATCGAGCGGAAACATCTTCGATCCCTTGGGGAAGTTGTATTTTTTGCCGAGGAAGAAGCACAGGATCATGAATCCGACGCCAAGCCCGATACCGGGGGCGAACCCCGCCACGAACAGCTTGCCGATCGAAATACCGCCTCCGGCGGCCAGTGCATAGATGACCATGTTGTGCGAAGGAGGGATCAGCACCCCCTGGCACGCCGTCGTCACCGTCAGTCCGACGGCGAACTCACGGTCATAGCCCTGTTTCTCCATCATCGGAATCACTACGGAACCAAGCGACGACACATCGGCTACCGCGGAACCGGAAATTCCGCCAAAGAACATGGAGTCCAGACAGTTCACGTACGCAAGACCACCACGGAACCGTCCTACGGCGAGATTCGCAAGATCCACGATCTTATCAGATATCTCCCCGGCAGCCATGATCTCACCCATCACGATGAAGAACGGGATGGCAAGCATCGTGAAATTGTTCACCCCGTCGAGCATCATCCTCACCATCGTCGTCGGATTCGTCCCGTGGATCAGCGCCGAACACACCGTCGCTATCAGCATCGAGAACGTCACGGGTATCTTGAACGCCATCAGCAGGAAGAACCCGCCGAGCAGCACGATCGTCGCAAGTGTCGATGTAGCCATATCAGTTCTTCCCTCCCTCGGTCGCCGACGCGGCTACCTTCGCCTGTTCCTTCAGCAGTTCCTCGTAGTCCACTTCAGGCTCGCTGTACAGCAGATCGTCCGGCCGCAGCACTCCTGTGAGGAACAGAATAGAATCGAACATCATGATGAACCCTCCCATCGGGGCCGGAACATACTGCACCCACGTCGGCCAGCCGGTCATCGGCAATATCCCGGGACGCAGTTTCACCATGAACTGGATTCCATAGTAGAAAAGGATGAACCCGCACACAAAGGTGGAAACGTCCACCAGAATGTCCATGAACCTCCGCATCCGGCCCCCCTTCGGGAACCGGTTGTACAGCAGGCTCACGGAAATGTGCATATGGTCCCTCACGCCGATCGCGCAGGCGATGAACGTGAACAACGTCACCAGCAACCCGGGAACTTCCTCGACCCACTTGACACCCGTGTTGAAGACGAAACGCAGGATCACGTTCGCGAACACGATGACCAGCATCGCTATCACCGCCAGCTGGGCGATGGTGAGCAACACCCTGTGGCACCAATGGTTGAATAGGATGATGTATTGTTTGAACGGCACTTTTGACGGATATTTCGACCTGTCGATCACAAGCTTGTTCCGTAACGCCCATGCCGAGAATGAAGATGTCGCCATCGATTCCTCCATATTCAAAGAACGGGGGAAGGTGCACCCCACTCCCCCGAACGAGACGATTCTCACGTTTCAGAACGATTATTTCACGTTCTGGATCGCGGTGATGACATCCTTGTAGGCCTTTCCGTATTCTTCATAGAGCGGAGCCATCTTCGCCTGGAACTCAGCCAGTTGCGCAGAAGTCAGCTCAGTGACCACGGAACCTGCGGCGACGACCTTCGCCTTGGAAGCCTGCTCACGTTCCGCCCATTTCTGGATTTCGAACGCCTGCGTTTCCTTTGCCACCTGCTTGATGATCTGTACGTCGGCCGGATCGAGCTTCTTCATCACAGACTCGGAAGCGAGCAGGATCTCAGGAACACGGGTATGACCGTCGAGCAAGAAGTACGGAGCGGCCTCATAGTCCCCCATCGATTCGTAGGTCGGCCAGTTGTTCTCCGCACCGTCGATCGTTCCCTGGGTGATCGCCGAATACACATCGTTGGGTCCGATACCGGTAACACCGTTGGCTCCGAGCAGCTCGACCATCCGGACCATCATCTGGTTGTTCTGCATACGGATCTTCAAGCCTGCCATGTCGGCCAGACTCTTGACAGGCTTCTTCGTATAGAAGTTTCTCGAACCCGCGTCATAGTAGGCGAGACCGACCAAGCCGGAGCCGGAGGTCTGGATATCGGCAAGCAGCCCTTGTCCGATTTCACCGTTGAGAACCTTCCACATGTGTTCGCCGTCACGGTACAGATACGGCATCTGCAACGCATTGATCTTCGGCACATAGGAAGCGACCGGGGAAGCGGAAACACGGGCGAAAGCGAGATCTCCGATCTGCAACGCTTCGATGGCGCCGGTCTCCTGCCCGTACAGCGTACCGCCGGAATAGACCTCGACCTTGATTCTGCCGTTCGTCCGCTCCTCGACCAGACGGGCGAATTCTCGGTCGGCCAGCGTGGTCGGATACCCTTCGGCATGGACTTCTGACAACATCAGCGTCGTCGTTTTCTGCGACGCTTCGGAACCTCCCTGGGCGAACGCCGTGCCGAGCACGGTCGCCAGGACCAATAGGACGATAAGAGCTTTCTTCATGCATACCTCCATCTCCACCGTAGTCGAAAGATACGAAAACAGGCGGATGTACAAACTGTACGCAGTATGGAGCGATATCAACAGGAAAGAAATCCAGAGATTTTTTAGATGGGATATTTTTTTTTCAAAATCATCCTTTTCTTGTAAAGAAAAAGCTAAGAAATCAAAAGCCACCTATCGGACTCATTCTTTTACCAACGGCATGTTGTCCCCGCGATACTCTGTCGGAGTACAGCCAAAACACTGACGGAACACCCGAGCGAAATAGTTGGAATCGGAGAACCCGATCGCATCCGAGGTCTCCTGGACAGTATGCCCGAAGCGGAGCATCTCCTGGGCGCGTTTCATTTTTACATCGGTCAGATATTCGCTGAACGTCATTCCGTTGTATTCTTTGAACAAACGACAGAAATACGCCCCGGTGATCCCCATCGACTCCGCTATCCTTTCCTGGGAAGGATTCTCCATATAGTGGGAATCGAGATAGAGCCGCAACATGGAAAACGTCCTTGCATATTTGTCCTGGTGGTCCTGACGGATCGCTTTCGTCGCTTCGTCGATATAGTCCATCAGATAGTTCTCCACTTCCATCATCGTTCCCGCCTCCGGCTTCGGGCGATGGAACAGCGGTATCCTACTTTCGATGTCATGATGGACCGCCGACGCCATCTCATACAGCTCGCGCATCCCTTCACGCTGATCCCCCACCGCATCCTTGATGCCGTCGATCATTTCATGGAGGATCTGGCGCGCGTTCTCAGCAGAGCCTGCCGCTATCGCAGCCACGAGGTCACCGTACTGTTTCTGTAGCAGCGCCCTATCGAAGGCCTGCGAGACTGCATGGAACCTGAACGCCGTCATCTGGCGGGAGGAATGCACCGCGTCGGTGTGGCAGACCGACGCGGTATGGATGGATCGAGGGATATCGAGCAAGGTGTCGAACACACGACCGACACCGATGCGGCAATCCTTCCATCTCGGCTGGGAAAAGAAATCGGCGGCTTGTAGATCATCCACAGAAAACATCAGGACCGTCGTCCGGTCAGGAGAAGGGAAATAACAGATCCGGCAGGCTGCGAACCTTTCCTCGGCACACGTCACGCAAAGAATATCCGCAATGTCCATGCCGCTCAGGACCAACGCGACGCCCCGCGTTCCATGGATTCCGAACGTATCGAGACAGGCCTCGATGGAAGATTCCGAAAGAAGTCCGTATTTGAGTGAAGCGAAGAACTCCCGTGTGAACTGGTTCGCACGGTTCGGACCAGTTTCCTCGCTGTCACGGAATTTCGCCATCAGAGAATCCATCCGATCCACGAACGTATCGTAGTCGACCGGTTTGACCAAATAGTCGGATGCTCCGATGCGCAACGCCTCCTGCGCATAGTCGAACGAACTCCAGGCCGTGATGAACAGAATCAGGGAATCAGGGAGCGACTCCTTGATCCGCTTGGCGCACTCAAGTCCGTCAAGCAATGGCATCTGTATATCTAGAATACAGATATCAGGATGATATTCACAGGCCATCTCGACCGCGACCTTTCCGTTCGGAGCTTTCAGGCAGCGGCATGTCGGATCATATTTCCTCAAGAACAATTCCAATACATCGCGCTCAAGATATTCATCGTCGGCGATCAGAACTTTCAGGCCCATCGCTCCCTCCTGGCCGGGAAAAGCAGGACGGCTCTGGTTCCTCCGGATTGCGAAGCCCGCTCCACCGTCACTGTCGCCTGACTCTCGAAATACACCTGCAACCGTTCATAGACATTTTCAATGCCGATGTGGACTCTTCCTCCATCATCCTTCTTCCTACCTGACGGATCGATTCCGATCCCGTCATCCTGCACAACCACCGCGACACGCTGCCAGGAGTCCCGCAGGACAGTTACGCGCACGATTCCTCCGTCCTCCGTCGGTTCCAACCCATGGACGACGGCGTTCTCAACGAACGGCTGGATGACGACAGGGGGGATGAACAGCTCGGACAAATTCGGGTCGCATTCGATCACGAACCGTAGTCGTCCGCCGAAACGCTGTTGCTGGATCACCAGATACAGACGACAGAACTCAAGTTCCTCCTTGATCATCACTTCATTCTGGAAATCCAGCGTATACCGATAGAAGGAAGCTATGGTATTCGTCAGAAGGACCGACTTCTCCGCATTCTCCAGAAACGCTGTATGGGAAAGCGTGTTGAGGACATTGAACAGAAAATGCGGATTGATCTGCGCCTGAAGCGCCTGATAATGCGCTCTGCTGAGGTTCCGGGCCATCTCGCTATTCTTCAGATTCTCTTCGTACAGTTCTCGAGCGAGTTCATCGCGCTCCTTGATCGACCGCTTCATCTGGTTGAGGCTTTCTTCCAGGCTCGCCAGCTCGCGCGGCCCTTCGGCGGGAAGCTCCGGGATATCGTAGTTGCCCAGCGTCAGCTGCGTCGCGGCATTCGCCATGGATTGGATCGGCTTGGACATGTATCCGGAGAAGAACACAAGGAACAGAATGACCAGCAGGAACAGCACGATGGTGCTGATAACGACGCCGCTTCCCAGTTTCGTCAGATACACCCACGTCGCATGAGCCGCTGACGTATCGTTCGCTATGGCGTAGGAAAGATAATCCGAGGAGCTGTATTCGTTCAGATAATCGAATATCTTGAGCAGACGATAGTATTCCACATAGTCCGTCTCCTTGACTCTGAAACTCCGTTTTTCCAGATACTCGAGACCGTTGAGGATCGCCCGATGGGTGAAATACGCCTCGCCGTCCTCCATTGCCGGTTCTCCGATGGATTTGAGGACAAGCCGGGATCTCACGAGCCCGCCGCGCAGTTGCGCAGCCTCCATCAGACTGGATGAAGGACCGTCGGTCAGGCTGTCGAAATACGAGGAAAAGGATAGACGGCAAGATTCGATCTCCTTGGTCAACGCATTGAGATTCATGTAGCGATTGATCCGCGCCTGCATCTTGCTGGTCGTGGAGAACAAAGAGAGGAAGGAAACAAGCACCAGTAGCGTGAACAGCAAGAGAATGGACAGGAACGATCCTGTCAAAACGAATCTGAAGCTGAAATTCCTTTTCCCCATGCTGGAGAGAATATCACGTGAAAAACAAGCTAGCAATTCATTAGTATCGTCGCCCAAAGCACCGAAAGTTATGCAAAACGACGAAAATATCACGAACCATTATCTTTTCTTCGTATATATTTTATTATTTAACAACAACTTAACACCATCATAACTTTATTCTTGCATATTCTTTTCCATCATGTTCCGATCCGCTACGGTATCGCTAATTCATGCGCCCCTGCCCCAATGCGCCGATCGCGGCCGTCCTTTCCTTTCTCAAAAAAGGAATGCATCGCCGCCCCGGTTGCCCAGGATTCCGCATTTCGGGTACTATGGAAACACCATGAACCACTACAATCCATCCTATGCGCCGACTCTGGGGCAAGGCTTCCGGGCGGGAGTCCCTATCGGAGTCGGGTATTTCCCCACCGCCATGGCGTTCGGGCTGGTATGCCGTGACATCGGCCTGAGCCTCGCGCAGGCAGTGACATTCTCCTTGACGAATTTCGCAGGTTCCGGCCAGTTCCTCGCCGTCAACCTCATCGCTGCGAAGGCGACCGCCGCCGCACTGTTTCTCGGAGTACTGATGATCAACCTCAGATACATGTTCATGGGGGCGGCGATCGCAGGAAGGCTCGCCGAAGATGCCATCGGCGGGAAACGGCTGCCGATCGCATTCGGAACCACCGACGAAGTATTCTCTGTTTCCGCATTGCGGCCGGGCAAGCTCACGTTCCCGTACATGATGGGCCTGGAGGGGATCGCATATGCAGGCTGGGTGGCGGGAACGGCAGTCGGGTTCCTTGTCGGAACGATCCTCCCCTATGCGGTGCAGCGGGCGGCGGCGGTAACGATCTATGCGATGTTCGCCTCCTTGCTTGTCCAGGAAGTGAAAACGAACCGTACAGCGATTCTGGTAGCCGGACTTTCGGCGATTCTCAACTCGCTGTTCGTCTGTATCGCAGGAATGCCTGTCGGATGGTCGTTCGTCCTGGCGATGCTGGGGGGAACGATATTCGGAGCCTGGGTGATGCCCGACTCCGATGAAGACGGCCAGGAGAAATGTGAAGAAATCCAGCCGGATGCGAAATCGGAGGCCCTTGTATGAACATCTGGCTGATGATCGTCCTGTCCGCATTCGCCACGTTCCTTCCGCGCGTGGTTCCGTACTATGCGAAATTCCTGAGGAAGCTCCCCCGCTTCGCCAGAAAATGCATGCTGGTCATGCCGGTCGCGGCGCTGGGAGCATTGCTGTTTCCAGGGACCATCGTCGATTTTTCGCCGCAGTGGTACGCAGGACTGCTGGGGGTCGCCGTGGCGGCGGCTCTTGCCTGGTGGAAAGGGACGATAGTCCTGCCCATCATCGGCAGCGTGCTGGCTACATGGTTCGCGCTGACCTGCTTCTGAGGCTCGGACGACATCCACTTGTACAAGTTCGGCCATGTCGCGTAGGATTGCATCATGTTCGACGCACACTGCCATATTCCATCACCCGCACAGATTCGGGAAATTCCGTCGGATTGGCGCGGACTCGTCTGTACGTCCCGGCAGGAGGAATGGACATCCCTGCTCATGACGGTGGAAACGTCGCTCGGCATGACAGGCGCGATCGGAGCGCTTCCATCGGGGAAAGGCTCTCCGCCGCTGCATATGATCGAACGGATGGAACGGATACTGGACCATGCGCCCTCCGTCCAGATCGGAGAGGTCGGACTCGACCGCCGGTTCCAGGATGCGGCGCCTATCGCAGCGCAGCGTGAGTTTCTCGTCGATGCCTTGGAATTGGGATATCGGAGACATCGGTCGGTCACACTCCACATAGTCGGGAATGAACGGATCCTGTTCGACATTCTCCAGGCGAAGCGAGGAAGACTACCGCTCATGATCTGGCATGGATACACTGGCAGCGTCGAAACTGCGAAACGGTTCGTTGCCACCGGAGGCATTCTCTCGTTCGGACCATCGCTGTGGAGACCGCACCTGAAACTGGCCGCACGACTGGCTGAGCTACGCGATATGCCGTTCGTCTGGGAGACCGACTGGCCGGAAGGATGGCTGCCGGAACCTTGGAGGCAGCTCCCGTACGAAGAGATGCTGTCAGCCCATGCGAGCCGACTGGCGGCCGCCATGGACACCAATGAAGAACGACTGGAGGAACGTATTGATGCAATCGGAACGCTTCTTACGAATCAGCAGACTCCTCGGTGAGGATGTCGTCGAAATTCTGCACGGAAAGTTCGTCGTCATCGTAGGACTCGGAGCTGTCGGCGGGTATGCTCTGGAAGCGTTGACTCGTAGCGGCATCGGACGACTGCGGCTTGTCGACTTCGATACGGTATCGGTGACGAACCTCAACCGACAGATATTAGCCTTGGAATCGACCATCGGACGAAAGAAAGTCGATGTCGCGAAAGAACGGGTGCTGGACATCAATCCGGAGGCGCAGGTCCAGGCGCTGGAAGCTTTCGCACATGAACAGACGTTGTCCGAAATCCTCGCGGGGGAACCGGATCTAGTGATCGACGCCATAGATTCCCTCAATCCGAAATGCGCATTGCTCCAAGGAACGTACGAACGGGGCATCCCCCTCATTTCTTCGATGGGAGCAGCGTTACGCAGGGATCCATCGTTGGTACGGACCGCGGATCTGATGGATACCTGGGGGTGTCCGCTCGCCCGGCAAGTCAGGACGAACCTCCGCAAACGAGGGGTCGGACGAGGCATCCAGGTCGTATTCTCTCCGGAACTGGTCAGGTTCGCATATCGGCCGCCGGAAGAAGAGGAGCATGCCGACTTCAACGAGCAGATCATCGACCGAGGTAGACGGCGGAACGTCCTGGGCAGCCTACCGACAGTCACCGGGATATTCGGTCTGACGCTGGCCCACCTCGCCCTCGATAATCTGGTAGGGGGAGATGCGCTTCATGGAGAAGCCGCCTGGAATCCCGTGGCGGGGACCGAGAAATGAAGAACTGCAGTTCTTCCATCGGAACAAGTCAAGGCTCAAGTTCAATGAACCCGAAACAGGCCGGGCTATGGAACTCAGGCCTGGCGGTATCGATCGGATTCCACATCAGATAGTGCGGACGGTCCAGGCCGTCTCCGCATTTGTAGAAGTTTCCTTTCAGCCGAAGTCCTCCGATATCGGAATCGGCGGGAGCAAGACCGAACCGGGCGAGCGGAAGGCTGACGGACAGAGTCCATTCGCTTCCGCAGGACATCCCTTCGAACGTAGCGGTATTGCGCAGCAGATGGAATTCGACCGGCAAGGCGGCGACCTGCTCGACGGGATAGAGCTCTCTTCCTGTCCGTCCGGTCCCCCTTCCCGCCAGCGCATAGGTAGAAGCGCTGAATTCGAAATTCACATACGCATTGCCGGAGATCGCAGGATTGAGGAGGAACACTTCGACGCAACTGTCGGTCCAGACATCGCCGTTGTGGTTCGTGCACATCCTTCTCAATTCCGGTTCAACCACATGATACAGAACATTGAGGTTCCGTCCGTCGTGCGCGACTTTCGCAAAAACCGTCACAGGATACAGCGGATCCGGTTCGAACCCCGGCCAAGGACTTTCCATGACGGGTACCATGGCGCCATCCGCCACATCTCGTCTGGGAACCCGCACGGTCCTGACGAAACGATCATCGACTGCATCCATGACAACCTCCGAAAACATATGGATCGACCGGGCGAGGACGGCCCGGAACAAACGGGTATGAGTATATAGCATCATGGTCATTGAATCGAGTCCCGCAGGCCGCTTTCTCCCGGCATCCTGCGCTCGAGCTGAATCGCAGCCTTGACAACTACCCAAAACTACTATACAAATGTTAAGTATGAACGATATGCCGTCGATCTGTTCTCCAACGGGAATCCCGTTCTTCACAGAAAAGGTTCCATGCGGATTTCCCTCCCCGGGAAGCGATTGCAGGGAGGAGCCTCTGGATTTCAACGAACTGCTCGTTCCGCATCGTGCGGCGTCGTACTGCATCCGCGCAGGCGGGGACTCCATGATGGGCGCTGGAATTTTTGCCGGCGACATCCTCGTCGTGGATCGATCGATCCGTCCCGTGTTCGGCGATATCGTGGTTGCCGAATACGATGGAGGATTCACGGTCAAGCGTCTGCTCCGGCCGGACAGTCAGGACTGCAAGGCGATCCTCCATCCGGAAAATCCCGATTACGACGATATCCATGTCTCCGAGAACGCGGAGCTGACTATATTCGGCGTCGTATCCGCCGTTGTCAAACGCATCGATCGGTCATGGCCGCGAACGGGAGAAAAAGCATCCCGCAGGAGGATCTCGTGATCGGACTCTGCGACTGCAATTCCTTCTATGCATCGTGCGAACGCCTGTTCCGGCCGGATTTAAAACGGAAGCCGGTAGTCGTCCTTTCGAACAATGACGGATGCATTGTCTCCGCTACGGCCGAAGTGAAGTCTCTGGGCATCGCGAGAGGCGCTTCCTACGGTTCCGTCAAGGAAACGCTGGAGAGGAACGGCGTGGCGGTCTTCTCGTCGAACTATCCATTCTATCAGGACATCTCGGACAGAGTGATGGCGCTGCTCTCCGAATCGGTGGAAGGCGTCGCGCCATATTCCATCGACGAGGCATTTTTCACGTTCGGCGCCCTTTCGCAGACGGAAGGACAATGGCGCTCCTATGAGCAGGAGATCAGGCGGATCCACCGCCGCATCGAACGACTGTCAGGAGTCCCCGTATCCATCGGAATGGCAAGGAGCAAGACCTTGGCGAAACTGGCGAACCACATCGGCAAGGATCCGGTGCGATACGGAGGCTGTTACGTGCTAAGGCCGGAACTTGAGGAGGATCTGCTTCGGAGAATCCGACTCGAAGATGTCTGGGGCATCGGCCCCAGACGAGCGGCGCAAATGTATCGCTACGGGCTGAGGACGGCCTGGGATCTGACGGTCCGGGACGACAGATGGATAGAACGACACTTCACGGTCACGGGGTTGCAGACCGCATGGGAACTGCGAGGCCGTGAAGAAATCGACGTGGAGACGAGCCGTATGCGAACGTTGTGCAGCGGCATCACGTTCGCCGAACCGCTGACCGAATTCGAAACCGTCGCAAGGACGCTTTCCTGCCACTGCATGGCGCTGTCCGAAAAGCTCAGGAAGCGAGGCGTCCAGGCGACCGACCTGGCGGTGCATCTCTTCACGAACAGATTCAAAGCGAACCGTTACTCCGCGGTCCAGCCTCAACCGTTGGCGTTTCCGACGGCATATCCGCCGGCGCTCTATCAGGCGGCGAAACAAGCGCTACACATCATCTGGCGGGAAGGACACGAATATGCCGGCAGCCGGATATGGGTCACGGGACTTGTTCCGGCGGGACAACGACAATTCGGACTATTCGACTCCGAACATGTCCAAGCCGAGCTCGATCGGCAGGACCGCATGACGCAAGCGCTGGCTCAAATCGAGCACGACCATGGTCGTCGCGCCCTGCTGTGCGGCTCCGGGGACATGAAGCTCAAGCTCGATTTATCCAGACAGCTCCACCTGTCTCCCCGCTACACCACCAGATGGAGCGACATTCCCGTCGTCCGATAGCGGTAGCTACAGGACTTCGATGATCTCCGGCAACCACGAAGGAATCAACTGGGGACGATGCGTAGACACGCTGATCGAAGCGACTCGGACACGTAGTTCGGCGAGCACTTCGCCATCGCGCGTCACCTGCTGCAGGAACGTCATCGAGAACCGCTTGCAATCCTCTATCTCGGTCACGACCTCCAACAGATCGTCAAGAAGCCCCGGCTTCTTGTAGTCGATACTGACGGACTTGACGACGAACGCCGTATCGCGGGAAAGCAACTCGCGCTGGGAGACTTCGTCCGAAGCATCTCCGTCCCGCTCCGCCACAAGGGAACAAGCCTTGCGGAACAGCTCGGTACGGGCATGCTCCGCAAAATCGAGATATCTCCCGTGATAGACGATACCGCCGGCATCGGTATCGCTGAAATAGACGCGGACAGGAAAACGGAAAGCCATTGGTCAGACCTCCACCGGTGCGCCGGAAAAACGCAATGTCTCGACATAGTCGTCGTACGTCTGGGCTCTTCTGATCATGACGACGGAACCATCGCTTTTCAGCAGATATTCCGCAGGCCGTAGCTTGGCGTTGTAGTTGAACCCCATCGCATAACCGTGGGCCCCAGCATCATGGAGGACGAGAATATCGTTCCGCTCGATCAGAGGCAACTTCCTGTCGATCGCGAACTTGTCGTTGTTCTCGCACAACGACCCGGTCACGTCATATACATGGTCGAACGGATCGGCTTCCTTCCCCACTACGGAGATATGATGGTATGCACCGTACAACGCAGGGCGCATCAAATCCGCCATACAGGCGTCCAGACCGACGTAGTCCTTGTACTTGCGGGTGACATGCCGGACTTTCGAAACCAGGTATCCATACGGTCCGGTAACGACTCTTCCGCATTCGAAGACGATGTTCAGCGGATCGAGCCCCGCAGGAACGACAATCTGTTCATACAAGGCGCGCATCCCGGTCGAAACGGCTTTGAGATCCATGGCATCCTGATCAGGACGGTACGGGATACCGATACCGCCGCCCATGTCGATGAACTCAATCCGGACGCCGGCCTCGCGCTGAATCCTGACACACAGGGAAAACAGCATGCGCGCCGTCTCCACGATATAGGAACCATCCAGTTCGTTCGACGCGACCATCGTATGAAGACCGAAGCGCTTGCACCCTTTTTCCTTCATGATTCTGTAGCATTCGACGATCTGGTCGTCGGTCACGCCGTATTTCGCTTCGACGGGATTGCCGATGATCGCATTGCCCGTTCGTTTCGGTCCTGGATTGTAGCGAAAGCAGATCAGCTCGGGAAGTTTTTCGACGGATCGCTCCAGAGCCTCGATATGAGTGATATCGTCCAGATTGACGATGGCCCCGAGCCTCACAGCCTCGGAGAACTCTTCGTCGGGCGTATCGTTGCTCGTGAACATGATCATTTCGCCGGTGATCCCGCTGCTTTTTGCGAGCAGCAGTTCAGGCAAGGACGAACAGTCGGCGCCGAAACCTTCCTTCGCAAGCAGAGAAAGAATCGTCGGATTCGGACATGCTTTCACGGCGAAGTAGTTGCGGAAACCAGGCGCCCAGGCAAACGCGACCTTCATGTCGCGGACGGCATCCAGAATGCCCCGCTCGTCATACAGATAGAACGGCGTAGGCAGCCGATCCGCCAGTTCCCGCATATGCGCGGAACTGCAAGGGAGTTTCTTATCACTCATTTCGTATTCCTTATTTCTTCAGATTCCGGATGATGGAAGCCATCGCGGCCTCGATATCCTCCCGATGTCCGTAGGAAGAGACTCGCACATATCCTTCGCCTGCCGGGCCGAACCCGGAACCGGGAGTAACCACCACGTGGCACTTTTCCAGCAGCAGATCGAAAAACTCCCAGCTTCCCATTCCGTCCGGCGTTCGGGCCCAGATGTACGGACTGTTCACACCCCCATGGACCGTCAGCCCTATGCCGCGCAGTCCTTCACGGATGATTTTTGCGTTTCCCATGTAGTATCCGATCAAATCGCGGCACTCACGCAACCCCTGTGGGGACAGTACGGCGACGCCGCCAGCCTGCGCGATGTTCGACGCACCGTTGAAGAATGTGCACTGCCGCCTGTTCCAGAGCCGATGCAATTCATCGGGAGCGCTGTTCTCGCACATCAGATCGTGGGGCACGATCGTCCAGCCGAGCCGGACGCCGGTAAACCCGGCGAACTTGGAGAAACTGTTGATCTCGATTGCGCAACGCTTCGCTCCATCCACCTCATAGATGCTGCGGGGCAAGGAAGGATCGCTGATGTATTCGCAGTATGCGGCATCGAATATGATGACCGCGCCGCATGCGTTCGCATAGTCGACGAACGCCTTGAGCTGTTCGTGCGTCGCCACCGCTCCCGTGGGATTGTTCGGACTGCACAGATAGATCAGGTCGACTTTCCCGTCCGGCGGAATCGGGATAAAGCCGTTCTCCTCGGTGCTGGGTAGATAGACGAACCCATCGTAGCATCCTTTTTCCGGATTGAATGAACCGGTGCGCCCCCCCGCCACGTTGCTATCGACATAGACCGGATATGCAGGATCCTGGACTGCGACGACATTGTCCCGCCCGAAGATTTCCTGAATATTCCCGGCATCGGCCTTTGCCCCGTCGCTGACAAAGAACTCATCGTCAGCAAGCTCGACGCCGAACGAGCGATAGTAACCGGCCAACGCCTTGCGAAGGTCGGTGTTGCCCTGCTCGTCGCCATAGCCGGTATATGTGGCGCGATCCGCCAGCTTGTTCACCTGCCGGTGCATCGCCTCTATGATCGAAGGACAGAGGGCCTCCGTCGTATTGCCGATTCCGAGGCGAAGGATCTTCACACCGGGATTTTTCCCCTGCCATGCCGCCGTCCGCCTCGCCACTTCGGGGAACAGGTAGCCAGCGGCTATCTTTCTAAAATCTGAATTGACTGTCGCCATCGAAAAACTCCTTACGCTTTCACACTTGCAGGCAACTGCAACGCATCAAGCACTTCGTACAATGTCGTGCGGTGCTCTTCGGATTCCAACGTGCACATCGGTAGTCGGAACGTCTCGAGACACCATCCGTAACGGGCCATGGCGGTCTTGATCGGAATCGGGTTTGTCTCGATGAAGCACACCTTGAAAAAATCCTGCAACCGATCATTGATCGCCCGCGCCCCGCTCCGGTCTCCGGAAAGCGCATGATGGATCATATCGCTCATCAACGAGGGGATGAGATTGGAGGCGACGGATATGACGCCATCTCCGCCGGCTTCAATCAGATCGAGGGAAAGATTGTCGTCGCCGGAGAGGACGGAAAAACCATCCAGATTTCGCCCGATCACCTGTTTCATCTGATCCAGAGAACCGGAGGCTTCCTTGACCGCGACAATGTTCGGACATTCCTGCGCAAGACGGGTCAGCGTATCTGTCTCGAGGTTGACACCGGTGCGTCCTTTGATATTGTAGAGGATGCACGGCACGCCCACTGCATTGGCGATCGTCTTGAAATGCAGATACAGCCCCTTTTGCGTCGGCTTGTTGTAGTACGGATTCACCAACAGCACGGCATCCGCGCCATGATCCTCAGCATGCTTGGAAAGACGGACGGCCTCGCTGGTCGCATTGCTGCCGGTTCCGGCGATAACCGGAACTCTGCCTTTCGCATAGCGGACGGTCAGCTCGATGACCCGGTCATGCTCAGCATGCGACAACGTTGGACTTTCGCCTGTCGTTCCGCAGGGTACCAATCCGTCGATACCACTCGCGATCTGGTATTCGACCAACTGCTCCAGCGCCAGCTCATCCACGAATCCATCTTCCGTGAACGGTGTGATCAGCGCCGTGTAGACTCCACGAAATTGCTTCTCTTTCATTGGTATGATGCTCCTATTCGTTCATAATCGATTCAATGCGGTTCACACGGAGGGCAACAGGTCGGCCATCATGTCGTCAAGCGAAAAGAAACCCTTCCTGCCGTCCGATACCCATGCCGCCGCTCGGACGGCACCCCGGGCGAACCCTTCCCGGCTCCTTGCGCTATGGGAAATGCATACAGTATCCACAGGACTGTCGAAGTAGACTTCGTGGACGCCCGGAAAATAACCGCCCCTGCTGGACGACACATGTATCTCGGACGACTCCCGCCTGCGGTCCAGCCGGGCGGTTTCCAAGGAAGTCTTCCCCGTCATGCGTTCCAACAGGATGTCTCCGATCATCTTCGCGGTGCCGGAAGGGCTATCGGCTTTGCCGGCATGATGGATCTCATGGACCAGAACGTCATAGTCGTCGAACCAGGCGAACAATCCAGATGCGTACTTGACCACTTCGAAAAACAGATGGACGCCGATCGAGAAATTGCCGGACCAGACGATCGAACATTCGGGATAGTCCTTGAGAGAGGAGACGACTTCCTCGAGCCGATCATACCACCCTGTCGTCCCGATCACCGCGGGAATCCCCGTCCGGGCATAGAACAGCATGTGGTCCACCGCGCAGGAAGGGACGCTGAAATCGATGACCGCGTCACAGCCACCCAACGAATCCACGGTCAACTCGACTCCGCTGACTTCAGGCGCGGATGAAACGGGATCGATGATTGCAACGACTTCATGTCCGGTCTCCTGGGCGACATTACGAATCATCCTGCCCATCCTTCCATATCCAACGACACCGATCTTCATCACTATCCTCCAGTGCCGTCTACTATAGCAGGTTGTAAATATTATGTCTACATCTTAACATTATGTTATTATAATAACAAATTATTATCAAAGATACGGTATTTCCACGGGACACCGGACATCGCCCACGAACGCAAAATACGTTCGCTTACAAAATGAACAGCAACAATACAATTCAATACACTGCAAGTAACTATCGAATAGACACAGTTTTCCGTCGCGGTAATTCCCAGGAACCGGGACAAAGAATGTGGCCGGAAAAACCTTTTCCCGGCCACGAATATCCCCCCCTGCGCCCCTGACGGAACAACATGCGTCTACAGTAACGAGCGGTATAGCGCCGCAAGATCCTCGACGCTAGTATCGCGAGGGTTGCCTGGCCGGCATGCGTCGGCATAGGCGGATTCAGCGAGGAACCGGACATCTTCTTCCTTGACGATCTGCTTCAAGTCGGCAGGAATCCCTACGTCCCGGCTGAGCGTCCGCACAGCGTCGACAGCCGCCTTGCGATACTGGTCAGGGGACATCGAATCGACATCCTCCACACCCATCGCCCGAGCGATCTCCCGATATTTCTCGCCGGTGGCGGGAGCGTTGTATTCCATCACAGTCGGCAACAGAATCGCATTCGCCACTCCATGCGGCGTATCGTACACAGCACCCAGCGGATGCGCCATGGCATGCACAGCGCCCAGTCCGACGTTCGAAAACCCCATTCCGGCGACATACTGTCCGAGCGCCATTCCCGCACGTCCTTCCGGCGTGTCGGCCACAGCGCCGCGAAGCGAGCGTGCGATGATCTCGATCGCTTTGAGATGGAACATATCGCTCAGTTCCCATGCGCCCTTGGTAATGTACCCTTCGATCGCATGCGTCAGGGCATCCATTCCGGTCGCCGCAGTCAATCCCTTCGGCATGCTGCTCATCATGTCGGGGTCGATGACCGCGACCACTGGAATATCGTGAGGATCGACACAGACGAACTTGCGATTTTTCTGGACATCGGTAATGACATAGTTGATCGTTACCTCCGCCGCGGTTCCAGCGGTGGTCGGAACCGCGATCAACGGAATGCTCGGCTTTCTTGTGACGACTGCCCCCTCCAGACTCCGTACATCCCCATGTTCCGGGTTCGCGACTATGATCCCGATCGCCTTGGCGGTATCGATCGACGACCCTCCTCCGATCCCGATCAGATAGTCGGCCCCCGACTTTTTGAAAGCCTCCACGCCGCTCTGCACGTTCTCGATCGTCGGATTTGGCTTGATGTCGCTGTACAATTCGAACGGAAGCCCCGCCGAATCGAGCAGATCGGTCACTTTCGACGTGACATGGAACTTGATCAAGTCAGGGTCGGAACAGACGAACGCTTTCCTATATCCGCGGACTTTCACTTCATTGACGATTTCCTTGATGGCTCCAGCGCCATGATAGGAAGTTTCATTCAGAACGAATCTTTGCGCCATATCCTTGCTCCTTCGATGGTTCATCATCCATCGACAAAATTATTCGATAAAAAAGAATCGAATTGCAAGTTACAACTCGTTCGGTTTGTCACTTTCCTGGATGCGTGCATGATGAGAAACATCCGGCGACGGAAGTCACCGGGGGATTTGAGGAATTTCGACGGCAAGATCGGACAAGAGAGATTTCAGTCGCTCGGGAAGCGCCTCAACGAGTAGGATCGAGATATCGCGGGGGGAAAGCGGCATTCCGTCGAGCACCCACTCTACCGTCATCCGAATCGAACCATGGCAGTACAATCGGAGCAGGAAATCCACATCGTCGGACAACGCGACACCTGTCTTCCTAACGATGACATCACGGTAGAACCCGTAGATCATATCAAAGTCGTACCGGACGAGGCTGTTCGAATCCTGGGAACGGAACGCCTGGAGGAAGAAAACGTATTCCTGGCGAATGAACATGAACTTCCGTTCCAACCCTTCCTGCAACGTGCAGCTGATCCCCATCTGGTGGAACGAATCTACGACCAATCGCTCGAAATACCAATTTACCAACGCATATTTGTCACGGAAGTTGCGATAGAACGTCTGGCGCGCCAGCCCGCTGCGAGCGACGATCGCCGTAACGGGAATCCGGTCCAAAGCGGTCGTCGCCATCAATTGCTTGATCGCTTCGGCGAAACAATACTTCGCTGTTTCGGATGATTCGTTCGTCCTGCCCATGGCTGAAGCATAGCGCGACGCACAGGAAAAATCCACCCTGTCAGGCGCCTGTGGCCTGGCGCACGCCAACCGGCGGCACAAGTCAGTCCGTACCCCGCGCGACCTCCACCGCATTGAGCAGAGTATGCCAGGGCATCGTGGCGCACTTGACGCGAGCGGGCATGTTCGACACCCCTTTCAGCGCCACAGCCTCTTCGAGAGCATCGAGCTGGCGGTCGGTCAGCGGCTCTCGTTGCTCCATAGCAAGGAACAACCGGGCCAGCTCCGCCGCCTCGTCGAGCGTCCGGCCCCGGACAAGATCGAGCATGATCGAAACCGAAGCCCGAGAGATGGCGCATCCCACACCGGTGAACGAACCATCCTTGATCCGATCCCCTTCGACGGAGAGCTCCAGATCGATTTCATCGCCACAGCTAGGATTGCGCCCCGGCACGACGACGGACGGATGCTCGAGATGCCGGAGGTTGTGGCCCGACATGCTGTGCTCGCGGACGATATCGCCATACAGATCATGCAGATCCATCGAACCACCTCCCAACGCTGATAATGGCATCCGACAGTGCATCGATATCTTCCTTCGTATTCATGAACGAGAGACTTGCGCGGCAACAGAACCGGATGCCAAGAAAGTTCAGCAACGGCTGCGCACAATGATGCCCTGCCCGGATAGCCACTCCCTGCGAATCCAGAATGGTAGCTACATCGTGGGGATGGACCGAACCGACATTGAACGAAACTACGCCATGCCTGGCCACACCCTCAGTTCCGCCATACAGCGAAACACCCGGAATCGCCTGCAGCGTCCGCACCAGATACCCGGTCAGCTCCTGTTCCTGCCGCCGGATACGTGAGAAACCGACGGCGTCGACATAGTCAAGCGCCGCATGAAGGCCGACCGCAGCTTCCACGTTCGGGGTTCCCGCCTCGAATCTCAGCGGAGGATCCATATACCGTACCGTCCGTTCGGTCACTTCCTCCACGATACCGCCGCCGACGGATATCGGAGGCATGTCCTGCAACAGACAGGTCGCACCATACAGTACACCCGCCCCGTCGGGGCCGTACAGCTTATGGCCGGAAAACGCCAGGAAGTCCGCGCCCAAAGCCTGCACGTCGATGGGAATGTGAGGAGCGCTCTGCGCGGCATCTACGACGACCACCGCACCGGCGTCATGCGAGGCGCGAACGATTTCGGCTACAGGAAACTCGATTCCGGTAACGTTGGACACCTGCGTGACCGCGACGATCTTTGTCCGATCCGTCAGCGCTTGGCGAAATTGTTCCATGTCGAACATCCCCGTCTCGTCGAGATAGACATACTTGAGAAGGGCGCCGTTCTCCTGGGCAAGCCGCTGCCAGGGAAGCAGGTTGCTGTGGTGCTCTGCGATCGAGATGATGATTTCGTCCCCTTCGCCGACATGCCGTCGTCCATAGCTCTCCGCCACCAGATTCAGCGAATCGGTCGCATTCTTCGTAAACACGACCGTATCGGAGGAAGTCGCATTGAGAAACGCCGCGACACGGCTCCTGGCAGCCTCATAGCGCGACGTGGCTTCCCCGCTGAGCTGGTACGCCCCTCGATGGGGATTCGCCACGGACTCCGTCAGATATCGTCGCACGGCATCGATGACGGGGTACGGTTTCTGCGTCGTCGCGGCATTGTCCAAGTAGACGACCGGACGACCTTCCTGCAGATGTTCCGCAAAAAAAGGAAAATCCGCTTTCGATCCTTGTATCATGCTTCCACGACCTCCCTGAGCGCGGCAAGGACGCGGGCACGACCGTCCGTGTCCGGGATCATGTCCAGCATCGTCGACATGCTCGCTTCGACGAGCAGGATACGCGCCTGCTTCTCCGTGAACCCTCTGGACATCAGATAATACAGCTTCTCCGAATTCGGACGGCCGATGCTGGTGGCATGCTCGCCGGAGACATCGTCCTCTCCGCACAAGAGTAACGGCGTGGAGACGTTCACGACCTCGTCACCGAGCACCAGAACGGATTCCTCCTCGCGGCCTTGCGACTTACTTGCGCCACGGATGAAATCGATCGTACTTTTCATTGTCTTGCGCGCCTTTCCGTTCAAGGCGCCCCTGACACGGATCAAGCCGATTGTCTCGGGCTTCGCGAATCCGATGCGATAGTTCAGATCCCTCACGGAATCGTTTCCTGCAAGATACAGTCCGTTGACAGTCGATTCGGCGCTCTTTCCTAGTAACTCCACGTTGCAGGAAGCCATCGCCTCCTGTCCGCCGATTTCAGAAAGGAGGACTTCGAACTTTCCCTCCCGGGCTACCACGGCGTCGATCGCATCGAGATGCACCGCCCTGTCGCACAATGCCTGTATCTGGATGAAGGTCAGAGAAGCCCCCTCTTCGATTTCAAACGAAACGAAGCCGCCATGACAGGGAACCACATCGTCCGCTGACGGCCTTCCGCCGAGATAGCGAAAAACGATTTTGGCGTTGCTGCCGCGCAGGGCTCTGACATGGATCCTGTCGAACAACTGTTCGCCTGCCCCCAGGTCGAAGGTCGCGGTCATCGGCGCTTCCACCGACACATCCTCCCCGATTTCGAGGACGGCCCTGTAGGAGGCCCGCTGTTCAACGAACCGAGCTGTATCATCGACCACTTCGTGCAGGTTTCCCTCAGCCGCATGGAACCGGGGAGGAACGGAGGATCGGAAGTCGACATCGGAAACATCGGACCGAATAGTCACGCCGACAGGCACATCCGCGAAAGGATCGCCGTGATACATGGCTCCTAACGACGGAATTTCAAGCGCCGACTCGTTGACCGAAAGCCAGCTCCATGTCCGGACCGGAAGCCGGTTCAACGAAGCAAGTCGTATATGCATCATATCCTCCCTACCCTATGGTACCTTCCAGCTCAAGGCTGATGAGCCTGTTCATCTCTACGGCGTATTCGAGCGGGAGTTCTTTCGTGACAGGTTCGACAAAACCGCGGACGATCATGGCCTTCGCCTCTTCTTCGCTCAAACCTCTGGTCATCAGATAATAGACCGCAGTTTCGCTGATACGTCCTATCTTCGCTTCATGGCCGATATCCGACGTATCGTTACGGACGTCCATCACAGGAATCGTATCCGCACGCGAATCGTTGTCCATCATCAGGGATTCGCAGATCACGCTGCATTTGCTGTCAGTCGCCCGAGGAGCGATCTTGACGGAACTACGGAATACGGCCTGCCCTCCGTCTCGCGATATCGACTTGGATGTCGTGGTCGATGACGTATGAGGAGCCGCATGGACGACCTTCGCCCCCGTGTCGATGATCTGCCCCTTCCCTGAGAATGAAATACCCGTGTATTCGCTTCGGGCCCCCTCTCCGACCAGCATGCTGGAAGGATAGAGCATCGTGATATGGGAACCGAACGTGCCCGAGACCCATTCGATCGTGCCGTCCTTCTCCACCCGGGCTCGCTTCGAGTTGAGGTTCATCATGTTCTTCGACCAGTTCTCGATCGTGGAATACCGAAGTTTCGCCCCTTCATGGACGAACAGTTCGACGCAACCCGCATGCAGGTTCAACCGATTGTGCCTTGGCGCCGAACAGCCTTCTATGAAATGAAGCTCGGAGCCCTCCTCGCAAATGATCAGCGTATGCTCGAACTGACCGGCGCCGGGCGCATTGAGCCGGAAATAGCTTTGCAACGGCATTCGCACCTTAACTCCCTTCGGGACATAGACGAACGACCCTCCGGACCAGACCGCGGCATGAAGGGCAAGGAAGATATGCTCGTCCATCGTCAGCAGTTTCATGAAATGGGCGCGCACGATGTCTTCGTACTCGTGCATCGCACTCTCCATGTCGGTATAGACGACATTGTTGTCCCGCATCTCCTGCTGGACGCTATGGTACACGATTTCCGAATCATACTGGGCTCCGACCCCGAACAAGCTCGTCCGTTCCGCCTGCGGAATCCCCAGACGATCGAACGTCCGACGGATATCGGGAGGAAGCTCCTTCCAGTCGTCGGTCATCTTCGCATTGGGCCGCACATAGGTGACGACTTTCGACATGTCCAGCTCCCCCAGCCACGGTCCCCATGAGGGCATCGGCATCTTCTGGAACAACGCAAGCCCCTTCAAGCGAAGGTCGAGCATCCACTGCGGATCATCCTTTTCCTTGGATATGCTTCTGACGATCTCCTCGTTCAGCCCCTGTTCCATCTGATACTCGGTCGTATCATGGTCGTACACGTCATATATGTCGCGATTGAATTCTTCGACCCGGGTCTTTTGCTTCGCCATAGTTCTTTGCCTCACGCACGTCTCAGCGTGCATCAAGAAACGCGCCGAATCCGTCGCGATTCACGGTATCGATCAAAGACCTGCTCCCGGTCTGAACGATCATGCCATCGACGAGGATATGCACGTAATCGACTTCGAGATTCTCCAGCAGTTTCGCGCTATGGGAAATCACGACCAGCGCATTGTCAGCGGTCTTGTAGCCGCGCACCCCCTGCGTCACTGTCTTTACTGCGTCGACATCGAGACCGGAGTCCGTCTCGTCCAGAATGGCGAGCTTTGGCTCAAGCGCCAGCATCTGGAGAATTTCGTTCTTTTTCTTCTCTCCGCCGGAAAATCCGACATTCAGATATCGTTTCGCATAGGATTCGTTCATCCCCAGTATCCGCATCTTTTCATCGAGGAACTTCCGAAATGCGAACGATCGGGCGGTGACCCCCGATATCGCCGTGCTCGCCGTCCGCAGAAAGTCCTCGACCGTGATCCCCTCGACTTCCTCGGGGGACTGGAACGACAGGAACAATCCCTTACGTGCCCGTTCGTCCGTCTTCGCCTCGGTGATATCTTCTCCGTCGAACACGATTTGTCCTTGGGTGACGGTGTATTCGGGATTCCCCATCACAACATGGGCCAGCGTAGATTTGCCCGCTCCGTTGGGGCCCATCAGCACATGCGTTTCACCGGTGCGCACGACAAGATCGATTCCCCGGATGATTTCCTGTCCGCTTTCCAATCCTGCATGGAGATCCTCGATCTTCAGTAACGTCTTCGCCATCTCCTACTTCCTTCCTATTCCTTCCTACGGTCGCACGACGACCTGTTGTTCTCACAAACGAAATCACAGAACGAAGGATTTTCGTCCAGCAATGCCAAGAATTCCCTGATCACCCGCAAGTCCGATTCATCGAGACCGCAAAAAAAATTGCGAAGCTTCGCATTCGCCTGATCGTGCATCCGTTCATGTTCCGCAAGAACATCCCGCCCCAACGGAGATACCCGAAGATGCTTCTCCTTTCTGTTCTGCCCCACCATGTACACCTCGACCAGTCCCTTTTCCTCCAGTTTCGACACTTGCTGCGTCGCAGCCCCCTTGGTAATGCCCAGAGCCTTGGCAAGGTCGCCCACCTTCAAGCCTTCGTTCCTGTCGATGTTCAGCAGGACATTGATCTCGGCATGGAACAACATCTGGCCAGGTCCGTAGAGCTTCGGTTTCTTTTGTTCGTCCTGTATCGTCTTCAATACGGAAAGCAGTTGCATCGTTACCGTACAATACATGGTCTCCCTCGATCGTCCATCTTTTTTCCTACTCCGATCATAGGGAAAACTGATGGGGCATGTCAATAATGTTTAGTTACTAAACTAAAAATATCGAATCATCGGCCTTGCAGGAAACACGGTCACGTCACCGTCCGGAGCCTTGCGGCATCGTCCGCCCGGATCATCGGCTGGATGTCGGGCGGCACTTCCGGAGGGGCAAGGCATCGGCTGAGGACACGTGGAGGAGGGATACATCCGAGGAGCGCTTCATCAGACATGGACACATCTGGCTTTCTGCACCGAGCACAAAAAAAGCACGATACGACCGACACAACGACCATATCGTGCTACTCATATGACGGCGGAGGGATTTGAACCCCCGACCAGTTGCGTGTAAGGCAACCGCTCTCCCACTGAGCTACACCGCCATACGGCGCTGACGCGAATCGTCGAAACGACCGCGACCGCAACCACCGGATAACTTTATACCTGTTTCGACGAGAAAAGACAAGTGCCCGGACGATTCTCCGGAGTTTTACAATTCACTTCACCTTGTTTTCGCGGCTATCCTTGAGAATGACATCGTGTGCGCCACCTTCGACGATACTTGTCGACGAGACCAACGTCAGGCGAGCCTTCCGCTGTAGTTCGGGAATCGTCAGACTCCCGCAATTGCACATCGTCGACTTGACCTTGCTCAGCGTCAGTTGGACATTGTCCTTCAACGGACCGGCATACGGAACATAAGAATCGACACCTTCGACGAAGGAAAGCTTCTCGGAACCTCCGAGGTCGTAGCGCTGCCAGTTTCTGGCGCGGGCGGAACCCTCCCCCCAGTATTCCTTCACATAGTTTCCGCCGATATTGACCTTCTCCGTCGGACTTTCGTCGAACCGGGCAAAGTACCTTCCAAGCATCAGGAAGTCGGCACCCATGGCCAATGCGAGGGTCATATGATAGTCATAGACCAGTCCACCGTCGGAACAGATCGGAACATACACACCGGTCTCCTCAAAATACTCGTCGCGAGCCTTGGCTACCTCGATCAACGCAGTAGCCTGGCCCCTCCCGATCCCCTTGGTCTCGCGGGTGATGCAGATGGAACCACCGCCGATGCCGACCTTGACGAAGTCGGCGCCGCTTTCGGCGAGGAATCGGAAGCCGTCCCTATCGACGATGTTGCCGGCGCCGACCAGAACGGAATCGCCGTATGTCCGGCGTATCCAGCCAAGCGTCCGTTTCTGCCATTCCGAAAAACCTTCGGAAGAATCGATGCACAGGACATCGGCCCCAGCCTCGACGAGCGCGGGAACCCGTTGGGAGTAGTCCCGAGTGTTGATCCCCGCGCCGACGATATACCGCTTGTGGCTGTCAAGCAACTCGTTCGGATTCTCCTTATGGCTGTCGTAGTCCTTGCGGAATACAAAATATTTCAACCGGCCGGCGTCATCGATGACAGGAAGCGCGTTCAGCTTATGATCCCAGATAATATCGTTCGCTTCGGAGAGCGTGATTCCATCCTTCGCATAGACCAGTTTTTCGAACGGAGTCATGAACGAGCTGACAGGAGTGGACGAATCCATCCGACTCGGACGATAGTCCCTGCTGGTGACGACGCCGACAAGTTTGCCGGTGTTCGTACCGTCCTCGGTCACGGCGATGGTGGAATGCCCTGTGGCGGCCTTGAGCGCCATAACCTCGGACATCGTCTGATCGGGACGGATATTGGAATCACTGGGGACAAAGCCCGCCTTGAACGCCTTGACCCGGGCCACCATGGCCGCTTCGTCCTCGATGGACTGGGAGCCATAGATGAACGAACACCCTCCTTCCCTTGCCAGAGCTTCCGCCATCTTCTCTCCGCTGACCGACTGCATGATCGCGCTGACCATGGGAATATTCAAGACGATCCGGCTCTTCTCCCCTTTGTGGAACTTGACCAGAGGAGTCTTCAGACTGACATTCTGCGGAATGCATTCCGCAGAAGAATAGCCGGGGACAAGCAGATATTCGCTAAATGTATGCGACGGTTCCTCATAGTACATGGCCATGATTGCGCTCCTCCAAAGGACGGGTATGTTTTTTTCGGTAAATTGGATGCATAATGCCGCATCGACACAGAAAAAGCAATACCGAACCATCCCGGTGAAAGCGAATCCTCCGCAATCCCGCACAAAAATGCAACAATCATCGGATCGAGGAGGCGTCCCCCTTCATTTTCGCCTTACAGGCATACATGTCACGATCAGCGGCACGGATGGAGGAAACGATATCTCCCTCGCTTGGAACAAACAGGGAGGAACCGACCGCAACACTGTAGCCCGAACCGGCTCCAGGTGCGAAATTGCTTACGATCCGATCCACCAGCTTGGCGAGTTCCGAAGCATCGCATCCTTCGACGAACACGATGAACTCATCTCCACCGATCCGGTATGCGAGAGCGGATTCCGGAAGCAGGCTCTTGAGATTCATCGCGAATTCATGAAGCAACTTATCTCCGAACAGATGGCCTTGCGTATCGTTGGCGGACTTGAGGTCGTTCATGTCCATGGCGAGGATGCCGATCGCACCCCGATGGCTCCTGTCCAGTTCCAACTGCTTCTGGTCGTAAGCGGCCCGGTTTCCGAACCCTGTCAAAGCATCGGTATATGCCATTTCCAAAAGCATCCGCTCCCGGATCAGATCCCGGTTGCTGGAAGTAATGTTCCTGAAAACCTGGACGAACAGGATCAGCCAGCAGAGCGACAAGGACACATGCAACCAGGTGACGCTATCGAGAACGACGCCGGAGACAAACAGCGCCACTTCCAAAAACGCGGATAGGAACAATATCGCCAGCGCGAGGATGAACGACAGCAACCCCTTGTTCCCCTTCGCCAGCAGTACCGACGACACGACGAACATCGCCAGCAGATACAGCCCCAGCAGGAACCCGACCACCGGCATGGTATCGGAGAACAGCAGCCTCCCGGAGAACTGCAGGGCGCCTACGACACAATATCCGCAGACGAACAGCGCGGAGATGCGTCGGAACACGACCGCCGCCCTTCCGGGCTGATAGGCGGAGGTAAAGAACTCCGCGAGGCACATCGGCGCCAGATACAGCACCAATACACACAAGTCGATGGGAACCGCTGGATTACGGAAGAACAGGAACTTGCTTTTGCCCTCCATCAGCACCCAGATGCCGAGAAACAATTCACAGACGCCGAACCACAGGAGACTTTTCCGATCAGCGATTTTTTTGATCCACGGCGACGCCGCAAGACACGCGACGCCGATGAAGAAGAAAGTATAGCCGAAAAAGAGGGAAAGCCATTCGCTGTCAAGCTGCCAGAACATGGTGGATATCTTTGTCCCCAGCGCCGGCGCTGAGACCACCCTCGCCATACGCGGCGTGGCGGTGGACGACATCTCCAAAGATATCTCCTTGCCAGCTCCCCACTCCGGCACCCTGACGAAGTGGGGCATGGCACCGCCGAGGAACGGAAGCTTCCAAGGAGAATCATCGGCGTTGAACGAGTACACCGGCCGACCATCGATGCTGACATCCAGCGTACTCATCGCAAGACTGATCGCGATGCATGAGTTGCTCACGGGCAATGGATCGGGAAGCGTATTGACGATTCTGATCGGCACGCCGCGGGAGGGCACAGTCAACTGCAAAGGAAGAGTCGCATCCGATGCGACAAGGACATCGTCCATATAAACGGTCCATCCGCGCTCGAAAAGCTGATAGGATCGGTCATCCAACGGTTCGACGTTCAGTTTCGAGTCGTATGTGACGGAAATGGAGAATATCAAGAAGACCAGAAGCGCCAGCGCACCGACTGATACAACCCCGAGTTTTCGTCCATGGATTCTTTTCATGTCAAATCCCCTGCGTATCCATTCCCGACGACCCGTATGACGACGCAATAGCAGACATCCGATGATTCCGTCGTGATATCCGCCACACAAAATACGAACGGAATAACTAGTCAAGGATATGCGACGCAAAACGATAACCGAGGAAGGAAGCGGTGCGGTCGGACTTTTGCGGTAATGGAAGTCGTCTCCCCGCCGGTCAAGGACATAGTGCCCTTTCACCTGGAAAAAAGCAAGGCCTCCCGCCCGCATCTTCGAGTCAAGTATGCGCTTTCGACGCATCATCCTTGTCGGGAACGCCCCTTCAACCAAGCTTTGTCCCGATACATGGCATCGTCGGCGAGGCAGATCGCGTCGATCATCGACTCATCATTCGCAGGAGCGTACAGATACGAACCGATCGCGACAACGATGCGTTCCGTGTCGTGGAACCTGGAGTAAAGCTCAGACTCAAGGGAGGCAAGCCGCCGTGCGTCGATTCCGGGAAGCATAATGACAAATTCATCGCCGCCGGTCCTGAATAGAAAGACGCCAGGAGGAACCATCTCCCTCAGCTCTTGTGCAATTTCCTGCAGCACATGGTCGCCGTGGTCGTGACCGAATGCATCGTTGGCAACCTTGAAGTCGTTGATGTCGGCTACGATGATTCCTGTCGCGCACTTCCTTTCCTGCTCGAGCTCGATGATTTTCTTGTCGTACAGCGCGCGGTTGCCCAGACCTGTCAGCGCATCCGTATAGGCCAGCTCGAACAGCATCCGGTCCCGTATTTCCCCCCGATTGCCGGATGTGATGTTCCGCAACGACTGCCCGAACATGACGATGCCACCGATGGTCATGGCTAGATGCAGCAACGTGGCATTGTCCAGGACCACACCCTCCACGAGCAGGATTTCATCCGCAAGAACCGAAGCGAACAGCAACGAAAGCGCCACGACGAACGAGAGCAGGCTCCGCGCCCCCCTCGCTAGATGCAGGATCGACACAAGGAGCATTGAAAAGACATACAGTCCCAATGCGGCTCCCGCGAACATCAATGTATCGCAATAGAGCAGCACACCGCACAGCTGCAGGATACCGATCACGCAATATGCAACGGGGAACACGAAGGAAATGCGCAGGAACAGATCCCCGGATTTCTCCGTCCGGTAGGTATGGCTGTAGAATCCGGCGAGACATACTGGCAGCAGGAACAAGGCGAGGCAGCTGAAATCCATCGGCACCGCCGGATTCCGGACAAAGAGGAATTTGCTCCTCCCCTGCGTCAGCACCCAGATTCCGAGCACCAGTTCCAGCGCTCCGAAACTTTTGAGGCTTCGACGGTCCTCGACTCTCTTGACAAACACAACGCCGAACAGGCAGGCGATCCCCACGATGCTGAACGTGAAACCGAAGAACAAAGATAGCCATTCCTGGTTCGCATGCATGAACAGCGCGGATACCTTCGTCCCCAGAACGGGCGCCGAAAGATTCCGAGAGACGAAGCTCGCCGCCGAGGACTCCATTACAAGCGATATCGGCTTGCCGGCGGCATCGTCGGCGATCCTGACGAAATGGGGCATTCTCCCTCCGTAGAACGGAAGCCGCCATGGGGAACCTTCCGCATCGAACCGATACACGGACACTCCGTCGACAAATACTTCGAGAAGACTCATCCCCAATCCGATAGAGAGACAAGCATTGCTCGTCGGAAGCGGATCCGGGAGCATGTTGTCGATCCGCACCACCGAAGAACGCCGCGGAACGCGTACGCTCATGGGAAGAACCATCTCCTCCGCTTTCAACTCTCCGTCGACGAACAGGGACCAGCCTGTGTCGAACAGCACGCAGGTTCCATCGTCGATCGGCTCCACCTGAAGCCGGGAATCGAAGAGAACTGAAACAAGAAACAGTGAAAGAACACATATCGCGCCTACAAGGAACAGCATCCATCCAGGACATCTACGCCCAATAGCCATAACCAGTCCCACCCGACTTTGTTCTCGGCGAAGCGTTGATGCCCATTCCGTATTGTTGCGCCGTTTCAAAAATTATCGCATGGAACCCCAAGGCCATACATATGTCAGGTGGCCATTTTTATCAGAAAGTCGTTTTTTTTTCGATATCACCGGAAAATATTTCATCTCTCCTGATCGACGAGCAGAAGCTCGCTTTCCTTTGGCTTGAGCGATATGCGTATCTTACGGGAATCGGAAACTTCGACAAGCGTTCCGTCGGACCATCGGATGACATTGGTCGGAGATAGCACGCCGGCATCGAATATGATATCACTCGGCTTCGGATCCTTGTTCAGAACCAGCACGATGGCCCGCTTGCCGTCGTATCGGGCGAACACCATGGCATCTTCATCGGCATGAAGAATCTTCCACGCTCCGAACGCCAACGCAGGTTCGGACCGTTTCAACAGCCCGAGATCGCGATACAGACGGTAGACATCCATGTCCCACTGCGCCCGATCCCATTGCATAGGATACCGGGAAGCTTCGACGGAGCCGATCTTCCCTTCCAGACCGACTTCATCCCCATAGTAGACGCTCGGCATGCCGGGAAGCAGGAACAGCAGCATGACCGCGCCTCGGTACAGGTTCCGATCCGCCACGAACTCATTGGTATGCAACCGGGGCGTGTCGTGGCTGTCGATCAGGTTGAACTGCTGGAAGACCATTTGCGGCGGAAGCGACTTCAGCTGACGATCCAGCGCCTCGGCGAGGTCCCTTCCGCTGAAATATGACCCCGGAACAGGATCATGCCCCCATCCTGGAAGCTGGAACCGATCGGTCTCCCCCATCCAGCGACGAATCGGACGGGAGGAACCGTAATAGTTCATCGTCGCATCCCATTCATCCCCTTGCAGATGATCGGAAGCGTCGATCCAATCCTCCGCTACCAGATACGCCTGGGATGATGTAGCCTTGACAGCCTTTCGTACCTCCCTCCAGATTTCATGACAGAACTGGTCGTCCTTGCGCCGGCCGACTACATCGGCCACATCGAGCCGCCATCCATCCTGGTTGAACGGGGGCTCGAGGAATTTGCGCAACACGGAGTCGGAATTCCGATACATCACATCCCGCAGGCGTCCGCTCCCATAGTTTAGCTGGGGCAAGGTCGGCACTCCTTCCCAGAAGGCGAAGCTCCCGTCAGGCTCGCGGTAATAAAACGAGGCCTCCTCGCCGTCGGGATTCTCCCTCGCGGCGATGAACCACGGATGTCCAGTCCCCGTATGGTTGATGGAAATATCGACGATCACACGGATTCCATTGGCATGCATCGTCTCGATCAGCTCGACGAGGGCATCGTCGCCGCCGAGCTTGTCGTCGACATGGAAGAAATCGCAGCAATCGTAGCGGTGTGTCGTATGCGAGACACCGATCGGATTGAGATAGAGGACGGAAACTCCCAGCCGCTTGAAGTGCTCGACGCTCCGTTCGATCCCCTTCAGATCGCCGTTATAGAAATCAAGGCATCTGCCCTGTTCGAAATCCAACGGAGGATCGTTCCAGTCGAGAACCCGGGGTTTTCCGCCATCGAACTCGTACTGTCCCGGTCTGACGCCGACGGAAGGATCGCCCTTGCGGAAACGATCGGGGAATATCTGATAGCAGACCGAGCCGGGAACCCAACCGGGGAGATCGAGATCCGCTTCGAGCCGGAAGCACTCCCGTAGCGGCGGAACATAGGAACGGAACCCTTCGGACGCATAGTATCGCACGCAATCGCCCGTCTTTAGCTCGAACCACCAATACAGTCCTTCGGTTTTCGGCATCGTCAGTTCCGTCCGCCAATACGTCACGGCGCCCCGACGCCCTTCACATGCGTCGACATCGGATCTCAACCGGAACCGGGACACCCTGCCGAGCAGGTATGCGACGACGAACCCCTCCTGGACAGGAGAGCCTGCGGGGATACGGATGGACAGTCGCACTGTCTCTCCCGCTCTCGGCCATATCGGCTCGACGAATTGCTCCGCGACCTGAAAATCAACCAGCCGCATCCACTCCGTGGACACCGCTTTGAAATCGTCTCCCGAATCACAGTCCATACACCGTACTCCTCCGTCCCTTCCAGAACCGACCGTCGCAGGATGTCGGTCAGCCGCATCAGACGATACCACCATGTCGACATCTTTCCAAGACGCCGAGCGGGCCGTCAAGAATCCGGAACTTTTTTGTTGACCGGTTTAGAAAACCGGTTTAGTATAGATTACACGACGGGAAGCGGGGGTTGTCAAGCGGTATCCTCGCATTCCGCCGCGGCAACGGGAACTTGCCCCGTAGGGGGCATTGCATAGCGGAAACGCACTACCGAACGGGACGGAGAGGGCTGGAAGATGGAGAAATCGGGCACGGCACGACGCAATCCATCGAGGTCTCGACGCTCATCCCGGTAGGAAAGGAGACACACATGAAAAAGACTTTGGGCCTCATTCTCATCGTCATGCTGGCAGTCGCAGGACCATTGGCGGCGCAGGGCGCTTCGGAAAAAGCATCGACTCCCGAAGTGTATTTTCTGAATTTCAAGCCTGAGATCGCGACGGTATATACCGATACGGTCGCTCCAGCATTCGAAGCGGAGACCGGTATCAAGCTGAAGGTCGTGACCGCAGCATCGAATCAGTACGCCACCACGCTCAAGAGCGAAATGGCCACGAGCAACCCGCCGGTAATATTCCAGACCAACGGACCTGTCGGATTGCAGGGATCCAGAACCGATGTCGCTCCGCTTGAAAACACCGAGTTCTACAAGATCCTTGCCGACAAATCGATGGCGCTTTCCATCGACGGACACGTCGCGGCCATACCGTATGCAGTCGAAGGATACGGCATCATCTACAACCAGGCGATCATGAACAAGTATTTCGCCACCGCCGGAGCGAAGGCCACCTCGATGGATCAGATCAAGGACTTCGCCACGCTCAAGGCAGTCGTCGAAGACATGACCGCTAAGAAATCCCAACTCGGCATCAAAGGCGTGTTCGCATCCACATCCATGGCTCCGGGCAATGACTGGAGATGGCAGACGCACCTGTTCAACGTCCCCCTCTATCAGGAATTCGCTGACAAGTCGAGCCCCGCGGACGCGACGCTGACCGGCCTCGCCGCCAAAACGTTCGATTTTACGTACGCCGACCAGTACAAGCAACTGTTCGATCTCTATCTGAACAACAGCACGACCGCACCCGGTCTTGTCGGAAGCAAGAGCGTCGACGATTCCATGGCCGAGTTCGCCCTCGGACAGGCGGCGATGGTTCAGAACGGCAACTGGGGAGCCTCGCAGATCCTCGGGGTGCCGGGCAACAAGGTCGCCGACAGCGACATCAAGTTCCTGCCTCTGTACATGGGGCTTCCCGGTGAAAGCGGCTATGGGCTGTGCGTAGGCACCGAGAACTACCTGTCGATCAACAGACATGCGTCCGCCGAAGCGCAGGCGAACGCCGACAAGTTCCTCACATGGCTCTTCTCCTCCGCCACCGGCAAGAAGATCGTCAAGGAGCAGCTGGGATTCATCACTCCGTTCAATACGTTCTCCGAAAGCGAGATGCCCAGCGATCCGCTGGCGAAGCAAGTCGTGCAGTGGATGAACAAGGATGGAGTGAGTTCGATTCCATGGACGTTCTCCGCGATTCCCTCCGAGCAGTGGAAGTCCGATTTCGGCGGCGCGCTGCTGCAGTACATCCAGGGCTCGACAAGTTGGGCGAATGTCGTGAAGACCGCCCAGGATTCCTGGACCAAGGAAGCGAAGATCGCAGGAAGGTAACCACAAACCAGCTTTCGACCGGCCGCATTGCAGCGGCCGGTCTTCTCCTGCGAGTCGATCACACATGAGGAGACCATCATGGAAAAGACTCTGAAAAAGTACTTCGCGCTGTTTGCGCTACCAGGCCTTATCTGTTTCTGCATCGCGTTCCTGATACCGATGGTCTGGGGCCTGGTCCTCTCTTTCTGCGAATTCACCAATATCACGAACGCCACGTTCGTCGGGCTGGACAACTACATCAAGGCGTTCACGGTCGACGGATATTTCATCCACTCGTTCTGGTTCACACTCCTGTTCACCATCGTCACGGTCGTCTCGATCAATGTATTCGCTTTCATCCTCGCCCTCTTCCTGACAAGGGATGTGCCTGGCACGAATACGTTCCGGACGATATTCTTCATGCCGAACCTGATCGGAGGCATCGTGCTCGGCTGGATATGGCAGGTGATCATCAATGGTGTGCTTGCCAAATATGACGCGACGATTCTTTCTCAGACACGCTATGGATTCTGGGGGCTGGTGGTACTGATGAACTGGCAGAACGTCGGCTACATGATGGTAATCTACGTCGCCGCGCTGCAGAACGTATCCAGCGACATGCTGGAAGCCGCTTCGATCGACGGTTCGGGATATTTCAACACGTTGTTCAGGATCACGATTCCGTCGGTGGCGCCTTCCATCACGATCTGTCTGTTCATGACGCTGACCAATGGCTTCAAGCTGTTCGACCAGAACCTGGCGCTAACCGCAGGGGCGCCGAACCATACTACGGAAATGCTCGCCTTGAACATCTTCTCCACGTTCTACAGCAGGATCGGGTTCGAAGGAGTCGGACAGGCGAAGGCTGTCATCTTTACGCTACTGGTCGCGGCCATCGCTATCAGCCAGCTGTTCGTAACCCGTTCCAAGGAGGTCGAATCATGAGCCAAGTACGCCGCAAAAGCACCCGCTGGGTCATCTTCGTCCTGTTGCTCTGCGTCGCAGCGTTCGTCATCATGCCGATCCTCGTCGTGCTGATGAACTCGTTCAAATCCCGGTTCTATATCTCCAGCGAACCATTCATCTTTCCGAATTCCGAAACGTTCATCGGCATGGAGAACTACACGTCGGGAATCCAGAAGATCAAATTCTTCCATTCGTTCTTCATCTCCTTGTGGATCACCGTGGCTTCGGTCGTATTGATACAGTTGCTGACAAGCATGCTCGCATGGTATATCACCAGAGTGAAAGGAACGGTGACCACGCTGATCTACTATCTGCTGGTCTTCAGTATGATAGTGCCGTTCCAGATGGTGATGTTCACCATGAGCAAATTCGCGAACATGCTGCATCTGGACAATCCGGTCGGCATTGTCGTACTGTATGCTGGGTTCGGCGCGGGCATGGCCACGTTCATGTTCGCGGGATTCATCAAGAGCATCCCCCTTGCCCTGGAAGAGGCGGCGATGATCGATGGGGCTACGCCGGTACAGACATTCTTCCAAGTGGTGATGCCGATGCTCAAGAGCATGAGCGTCACCATAGCGATCCTCAATACGATGTGGGTCTGGAACGACTACCTGCTCCCCTACCTGACGATCGGCACCACATATCGGACCATTCCCGTCGCGATTCAGTATCTGAGGGGCGGATACGGTTCCGTCGACATGGGGGCCATGATGGCGATGCTGGTCCTGGCCATGATTCCCGTCATCGTGTTCTACCTTCTGGGACAGAAGCACATCATCAAGGGAGTGCTCGCCGGAGCGGTAAAGGGATGATCCGCAGGCGAAATACCCGCGCGAAGTACCGGAGCCGTCGTACGAATCCGCAGATACGGCCGGCATGAAGAACCGACGGCTGGGAAGCTTCGCCGACAGAAACGACAGACAGGGAGTGCACTGATGGCAACTGCAAGATCAAAAGATGCGAAGGATAAACGACCGACGATCAACGATATCGCGAGGCTTTCCGGATATTCAAAGACCGCCGTATCGTTCGCGTTCAACGATCCCACGAGGATCGGCCAGAAAACGCGGGAACAGATCCTTGCGGTGGCGGCCCAGATCGGATACATTCCGGATCCGATGGCGCGGAACTTCTCCCTGCGACGGCATCGGAGCATCGGCTTCCTGCTCCCACAGATCATCCACTATACATTGAGGAACCCGTACATGATGCAGGTGATCCAGGGCATCGGATCGGTATGTCAGAAATACGGCTATACGCTGACGCTGATTCCGCCGTTGAACGAAAGCATCACCGAAGCGGTACGAAATGCAGCTGTGGACGGCCTGATCACCATCGGCATGAAGGTGGAAATGGAGATCGTGGATATCATGCGGCAGCGGAAACTGCCGTTCGTAACGATCGACGGAACTCCGTCGCAGATGATGCCGAGCGTGAACATCGACGATGAGGCGGCGGCATACAGCATCATGCGGCAGGTTCTGGCGGAGGGACATCGGGATATGGTGATCGTCTCTTTGCCAGACGATGCGTTCACCACCGGAGCCAGCGACGACACAAGCGTCCCCACCCTGCGCAAACGCGGATACGAACGGGCGCTGGGGGAAGTCGGGCTCTCGCTGGAAAGTCCGTCTGTCGAGACGATGGTCAGCGAATGCACGCTGGAGGACGGCAAGCATACCGCGCATCTGATCACCAAGCTCAAGACCCGGCCGACCGCCATCGTGACGATGAGCGACATCGTCGCGATCGGATGCATCCTGTATCTCGATGAACATGGATACTCGATTCCTGGCGACATTTCCATCGTCGGATTCGACAACATCCAGGAATCCGTTCTCGTCACCCCTCGTCTGACGACCGTCGACCAACCGGCGGCGGACAAAGGGTATATGGCGGCCGAGGTGCTGTTCAGGATGATCAACGGCGAGGACTGCGAGGACACGAGGCTAATCATCCCGTACAGGACCATCATTAGGAATTCGCTTGGTCCGGTTCCTGAACGTCTTGACGAAACACCGTGAGAGGGTACGAAAGAATGAACACCACCCAACGACGATATTGCGGCATTCTGATGCATCCTACATCATTGCCGGGGGCCTACGGAATCGGAGACATGGGGCCCGAAGCCTACGCGTTCGCCGATTATCTGGCGGAAAGCGATGTCTGCCTGTGGCAGATACTTCCTCTCGGACCGACAGGATTCGGCAACAGTCCATATGCGGCCAGATCCACCTTTGCCGGCAACGAACTGCTGATCAGCCTCGACAAACTGCGAGAGGACGGCCTGCTGGAAGACTCCGACTTGTCGTCCCCTCCCCCGTTTCCCTGTTGCGGCGTCGATTATTCGATGGTCGACGCATGGAAGATGCCGTTGCTGAAGAAGGCTGCAAGAAACTTCCTCGCCACATGCGGACAGCATGCGTCGGACTACGATGCGTTTTGCATGGAAAACGCTTTCTGGCTTGATGACTACGCCATGTTCATGGTCCTCTATGAACGGTATCAGGACGCAAGATGGTTCAGCGTCTGGGATCGGGAGATCGGAGATCGCGAGCCAAGGGCGCTCCAGGACATCATGAACCGCTATGGCGATCAGATTGAAATTCGGAAGGTGCTCCAGTACTTCTTCGAGCGCCAATGGCAGGAACTCCGCTCCTACGTCAACGGCCATGGTATCAAGTTCATCGGGGATATTCCGATCTTCGTCGCTCCGGACAGCGTCGATACATGGAGCCATATCGAGCTGTTCAAGACCGACGAGGAAGGACACTATTCGGCGGTTTCCGGCGTACCTCCCGACTGTTTCAGCTCCACAGGACAGCTTTGGGGCAATCCAGTCTATGACTGGGACGCGATCAAGGCCGATGGCTATGCATGGTGGATCCAGCGGATCAAACGATTGCTTTCGCAGACCGATATCCTCAGAATCGACCATTTCAGAGGATTCGACGCATACTGGGAGGTTCCCTACGGAGACAAGACGGCGGAGCACGGCACATGGGTCAAGGCACCGGGCAAGGAGTTCTTCACTATCGTGCGCAAGGAGCTGGGGCAACTACCGATCCTCGCCGAAGATCTCGGCTTCATGACGCAATCGGTGGAAGAACTGCGGGATAGCAATGGCTTTCCCGGAATGAAGGTCTGCCAGTTCGGTTTCAGCCGGGACACGGCCTCCTGGCCGAACCCGTTCGACATGTTCCTGCCCCACAACTATGAATACAATTCGGTGGCCTATACCGGGACCCATGACAACGATACAACCAGAGGATGGTACACGAAGCTGTCGGAAGACGACAGGGATATGGTGCGGCGCTATCTGGCGTGCAACGACCACGAACTGGTATGGGCGATGATCCGCGCGGTCATGGCTTCGCATGCGAAATACGCGATCTTTCCCATGCAGGACATCCTTGACATAGGCTCTGAGGCCCGGATGAACGTTCCTTCGACCTGCGGACCTCACAACTGGTCATGGAGAATGGAACGCAAGGACTATTCCCAGCAAATCGCGCATCGAATGTCCGAACTTGTGAGAATCTACGCCCGCAACGGGAAAAGCTGGCAGGAAACGGAACAGGAACATCTGGCTCAACAAGCCGCGTGGAGAATGGAGCGGCAGAAGGAACGAAAGGAAGAAGCCGAATGCGAGCAATGACGTTGCGCCGGTACTTCGGCGCGACGGCTACCGGAGGGGTTCCCGTTCGACGTCATGTCCCGCATCGGACAACAAGGAAAGCGCCGCTTCCTGATGCTCTTGCTTGACCAGCACGTAGTCTGTCTCGAACGTAGAAACGACGAACACGCCGATCTTCCGGGAAGCGAGCAACGTCGTAATCGCCGAAATAACGCCGACCAGAGAAAAATCAAGCTGTCCGGCGATGCGAAAGGCGCGCCATCCGTCCTCACGCTCCACGGTAGCGGCAGGAACACGCTCCGTCGGACAGACCAGCGATAGTTCTCGGTCTGTCACGGAAAGAAACTGGAACGGGATCGAAAGGTCGATACCGGATAGATCGGACAACCGGCAGACGGTAAACATCTGGGAAAGCGTCTGGATCGTCATCGCCGAACCTCCTCGTCATCGCTGAGCAGAACCATGTGCACATGATCCTCCCATGTTCCGTTGATCTTCAGATACTTCGGGGAAAGCCCTTCTTCGACGAAGCCTAGTTTCCTGGCGACGGCGAGCGAAGGCAGATTGCGTGGCATGATGTTCGCTTCCACGCGATGCAGGGCAGCATCGTCGAACAAGGCGCGGACGAACCTACCGAGCGCCTCGGTCATCAGATTCCGTCGCAACAGCGTCTTGTCCAGCTTGTAGGACAGATAGCATGAGCGGAACGCCCCCATGACGATGCCGCTGGCTCCGACCATGCCGATGATCCGAGACGGATCGTTCTTCAGCGATATCCAGTACCGATACTCCGTCCCCGCCTCCGCCTGCTCGGCATATTTCGCTAGTTCGGTCCTTTGTCCTTCGAGGGTGAAATAGACTTCGGGACGGAGCGGCTCAAACGATTCCAGGAACGCCCTGTTGCGGACGAGATAGTCGACGACAGGGACCGCCAGCTCCACGTCGGACGACAGAAGGACGAGACGGTCGGTCTCGTAGGAACGGGCCAAGCCCGCACCATCAAGCAGCAACGACAGTGCCGTTCCATACTTGCGACGATCCACCGTTTCCGCGTCTTCGACCCGGGTGGCATCAAGATTATGCCTGAGATCGGCGATCTTGACCGCCCGCGCCACCGGATGGGACTTGATGGTTTCGATATATGTCATATACGGGACATTCCTGTCATGGGTGAGGAGCCGAAGCGGTTCCAGCACTTCGGGAGGGAACCCTTGCCGGGACAGATCCTCGAAGGTGACCGAAGTGTCCTCCACCACGTCGTGCAGCAACGCCACCGCGCATGATACTTCGTCCGTCATCCGCTCCGCCACAGCCAGCGGGTGCATGATATACGGCCAGCACCCCTTGTCGATCTGTCCATGGTGGGCGGCTTCGGCGATACAGGCCGCTTTTCTTGTTAGCTGTGTACGGATCATGCCGATCAATCCTTTTCGAACATACATCGACGGCTCGAAACGGAACGTCCGCCGGGAGCCGCCGACAGGAGAGAGCGCTATTTCTTTGCCAACGCTTTCTTGACAGACTCGAACACTTCTTTCGGACTTTTGCTTGCATCGATGTCGACCAGTAGTCCTTTGCCTCTGTAGTATTCGATCAGAGGAGCGGTCTGGGCATCGTAGACGTCGAGACGATTCATGATCGCGTCCTCTTTGTCATCGTCGCGCTGAATCAGTGGTTCGCCGGTCTCGTCGTCGATGCCGTCGGTCTTCGGAGGATCGTATTCGATATGGTAGATCCGCCCGGTACTCTTGCACATGCGCCGTCCGCTCAGACGTTTGACGATCCGCTCCTTGTCGAGAACGAAGTTCACCACCGCATCCAAGTCCGCCATCTGTTCCAATGCCTCGGCTTGCGCAATCGTCCGAGGGAACCCGTCGAGAATGAATCCGCCCTTCGCGTCATCATCCTTGAAGCGGTCCTCGACCATGGCGATGGTGATCGAATCGGGAACGAGATCCCCGGCTGCGAGGATCGCTTTGACCTGTTTGCCCAATTCGGTCTCGTTCTTGATATTGTGCCGGAACAAGTCTCCAGTGGAAATGTGAGGAATCGAATAAAATTCCTTCGCACGAGTCGCGATGGTCCCCTTTCCTGCTCCGGGAGGGCCAAGAAAAACTAGCTTCATGATGTCACCTCATACAATACGTATTCTTCCGGACGAAGCCTGCCGTATCGGCAAAGATCGTCTGACGGGCAGGTCGCACGGACAGAATCATAGCAGATTGTCCAGGTTTTGTCTCCATTACGGGAAAAATCATAGAAGCACCTTCAAGAAAAAGCCCCTTTGCCTCCAGTCAGCGACATTGCGAAAAGCGTCGCTTTACGCTAGTATGACGGATAGCCGGAACGTCACCGCCCATCCGAGGCATCGCGATCGGCCCTACACACTTTCAAGAGGAACGAAAATGAACAAGATCATACTGCATGCCACGGATTTGGACGGTTTTCTGCTCGATAGCGACAAGGAAAAACTTTCTCATGTAGACGGACTGTACCGGAAATCGCTTGGATTCTGTTCGACGCTGGACACCGCCACCGATGTCATGCAGTTGGAAGACGCGCGAAAAGGACTTGTGGAAAGTGCGGCGGAAATCGGCAAGTTTCTCAAACAGGTCTGCGCTGATGAGCCAGACATCCATGTATATTCATTCGAAACGCCGCAGGAACAGCATGGCGGAGCTTCCAGGCTGATAGCAAAGCTTCGGGATCCGAAGACGCCCCACGAAGAGTTCCTATATTTCATCCAGCGGGCGTATGAACTGCTGTTCTCCCATGTTTATGCAGATGCGGCGCTTCCGCGCAAGCGGAGCATCATCACCGCCACGCCGGTGACGATCCCCGTCAGAAACTATGCGGTACACCGGATTCCCGACGTCGATAGTCTGATCCACAACAGCGTCATGTGCGTCATGCTCCGCGGCGCGTTGCTGCCGTCCATGATCATTAGTAAGGAGATCCAGGAATATTCGTCCAACGACTATATCACTCCGTTCGCGCTGTTCAGGATCAAGCGCGACGACACAAAGAAAGAAATGAACATGGACTATATCCTGGATCTGGACCGTTCGTTCTTCACGCCGGAACAGCTGGACGGAAAGGACCTGATCTTCGCTGATCCGATGAATGCGACCGGAGGCTCCCTCGTTACGATCGTCAAGTATCTGACTAGCCAGGGCGTCAAGCCGAAATCCATCAAGTTCATCAATGTGATCAGCGCGCTCAAGGGTGCGCTGCGGATCGCGCGGGCGATCGAAGGCGCGGAAGTCTATACGCTCTGGATGGATCCGGTGCTCAACGAAAAGGCGTACATCCTTCCCGGTCTCGGGGATGCTGGTGACCGGCTCAACGGCTGCGACACGGAGGACAATCCGAGGAACATGATCCAGTTGATCGCCGACTACGGCAGCACGATCACGAACCTCTACCGCGCGCAGGTCAAGGAAATCGAACAGACGGTCTTGGGGAGGTAGGCATGAGGCGGGGTGCCGGCCGACGGATGAGGATGGCGGCGGGGTTCGTTTGCCTTGCAGCAAGCCTGCTTGCCGCCGTGTCGTGCGCGAGCGGGGCGGAAGCCGACCGTACTGCCGAGACAAATGCCGCGCTGGAGCTCGGGCGCCTGTATCATCTCGACGGAAAATTCGACGAGGCGATCGAGGTCTACGATCGGGGATTGTCGATCAGCCCGGACAACGAGAAACTGCTGTACAACAAGGTTCTGGCGCTGATCAAAGCGAAACGGTTCGACGAGGCCGCCTCGCTTGCGGCATCCTCCTTTTCGTCATTTCCGCATCTGATACGGTTCGCGAAGGCGCAGGCCGCGGCGCTGGAGTTGAACGGCGACAACGCGGCGGCAGTCGATGCATGGACGACGATCGTCGAGCTCGATCCCGGGGATTCTGACAGCCGTACCCACCTGATGGAACTTCTTGCGAACATGGAGCGATACGACGAAGCGGAGCAGCAGGCGATGTATCTGTTGGAGCGGAAACGTTCCGAGGCATCCGCGCTCCGAGTCCTCGTCCAAGCGGACAAGAGCCGGGGCGGAACAGGAGAACCATGGGCGACGCTGGAGCAGGCGGGTTTTCCCTCGCCTTCCACAAAATGACGCACCTACTGGAGAAACTTGTCCATTTCGACACGGACCAGACTATCGCATAACTCGTTCAGCTCCACTCCGGCGTGTCCTTTCACCCACTGCCAGGTCACCGGCATCACCGCGTTGATCGCGTCCAGCGCAATCCAGTATTCCTTGTTCTTGACGGGATCCTTCGACGCCGTGCGCCAGCCGTTGCGCTTCCAGGTATGTATCCAGGTGGTGATTCCGTTCTTGACGTACTGGCTGTCGGTATGCAGGACGATGGAATCCGGCTTGAACGCCCCCGCTTGCTTCAGCGCCTCGATGACGGCTGTCAACTCCATCCTGTTGTTGGTGGTCTGCGCCTCGCCCCCGCTTCCTTGTGCGAGCGTCTTGCCGTCGGCCTGTATGACGTACGCCCACCCTCCGGGGCCGGGATTGCCGGAACACCCTCCGTCCGTATAGATGATCAGTTCGTTCTGTGCCATGGGGCGATGATACAACACGAAGGTACGAGGGGTCAACGGCCGGAAAAGGTATGGGTCATTGCAGGGTCATATCAGGGTCATTGTGTGGGCGGTGGAGGGTGGACGATCCGTTGCCAAGGGTGTGCGGATACCGCTGGAAAGTGGTCCGGGGGGACTTGTCGGCGACACTTGACAGCGGCGGTCCGGCACTTTAGAGTGACAGCATGCGCGGTCGGTATGCGTCGGAGACGCGAAAGGGAAATGGGTGAGAATCCCATGCGGTCCCGCCACTGTAAGGCATATGGGCGGACAACGCCGGAACGCATCGGATACGATGTACCGTTATGGAATGTCACGGTACGGCCACTGGGGTCTCTGCCGACTCCGGGAAGGCTTTTCCGATACCTTGCCAAGCCAGGAGACCTGCCAGGTCGCGCACCTTCGTCCGAGTAAAGAATCGGGGTCCACGGCGTATGGACCGGAAACCGGACCGCGGTTTCGACGGAGGCCAGAGAGGAGGCGCAGGCATGAAAGGCCCTTCGTCACTACGGACCATCAAGCTGGCCGCATTGCTACTGGCGATCGCAGTTTCGCTTTCGGCGCAACCGGTCAAGGAACCGACGTCGGCGGTATCTCTAGAGCGAAGTCAGTCGATCGTCTATACGGACAGTACCGGAACGACCATCGAGCTCGACAAGATTCCCGGGCGGATCGTCAGCATGGGGCCGAACGTCACGGAAACGATCTTCGCGCTCGGAGCCGGAGCATCGCTGGTCGGAAGGACCGATTATTGCGACTACCCGCGCCAAGTACTCGAAATCGACAGCATCGGTACGCTCTGGCAACCCTCCATCGAAAAGATACTTTCCCTCGATCCCGACCTGATCGTGGTAAGCTCCCTCGCTAACGAAGACGTTCTTTCCGCATTGCGCAAGACAGGAATTCCGCTGGCAATCATCAACAAGCAGTCCTCGCTCGCAGGAACAATGGAAATGATCCGCGACATCGGCCTGCTGTGTGGAAAACAGAACGAGAGCGAACGGCTCGCTGACAATATGGAAGAGCGTATCAAGGCCGTCGAGGCGAAAGTCGCGGGACTGCCCCGCCCCACTTGCTACTACGTAATCGACTTCGGACAGTTCGACTCCACCGCCACCGGCGACACATATATCAACGAAATGATCGAAATCGCAGGTGGTGATAACGTAGCGAAAGACGGAAAATACTGGACATACAGCAAGGAGTCGCTCGCCGAAAAAGACCCGCAGATCATCGTGCTGTCTTCCCACTGGGGCTCCGACTATGAGGATACGAAACGGCTGTTCACCACCAGCAGCGTCTATCGGGATCTTTCAGCCGTAAAGAACGGCGCAGTCTACCCCATCGATAGCGATGCTGTCGATAGGCAGGGGCCGAGGACCGCGCAGGCGATCGAAGACTTCGCCCGAATCTTCCATCCGCAAGCGATGGAACACTGACATGGAATCGACCGCAGGCGGCCTCCAGCGGAAACTGACGCTCGTACTGATCATCGTCACATCGATCCTGATCGTGGCGCTGGCATTCGTTTCGGTCATGATGGGACCGGCGGAAATCAGCCCGGGGCAAGCGCTTGCCATCATAGCCGACAGCCTGCGGCACGGAGTATCCACGGACGGAGCCTATTCCGCATCCCAGGCATACATCGTTATGAACCTCAGACTCCCCCGCATCCTCAGCGCATTGGTAGCCGGAGCGGTACTAGCCGTCAGTGGTGCGGTATTCCAATCGGTATTCCGTAACCCGATGGCCGATCCATATGTCCTCGGCATATCGTCCGGGGCGTCGTTCGGCGTAGCGCTGGCATCGCTTGGCGGCATGATCCCTGCCTGGGCAGGCTCATGGGGACTCCCAGTCAGCGCATGGCTCGGGGCAATGGCGACCGCCGCGCTGATCATGTTCCTCGCAGGCGGCGGAGGATGGTCGAAAACATCGCTGTTGCTTACCGGCGTCGCAATGAACTATCTGCTCTCCGCGGCGATCACGCTGCTCATGTACCTGAACCAGGAGCATCTGGACAGAGTGCTGTTCTGGACGCTTGGCTCGTTCGGTTCCAGCGACTGGACAAAGCTGTCCGTCATGGCGGCCTTCGCCGTGGTGACCTGCGTCCCGCTTCTTTCGATGCACAGGGAACTAGATATGATGCTCCTCGACGAGACGACCGCCACCAGTTCGGGACTCTCCACACGAGCTTGGCGGATGCTGCTTCTGGCCATCGCGACAGCATCGGTGGCCTCCGTCGTTTCTTTCTGCGGCGTCATTGGTTTCATCGGACTCATGGCGCCGCATCTCGTTCGAATGACCATCGGCCCCGGACACAAGCGGCTGTTGCCATGCTCCATGATAGTCGGGGCATTTCTGATGCTTTTATCCGATACGCTTGCACGCACCGTGATGGGAACTACGGAACTTCCGGTCGGTGTAGTGACTTCCATCGCAGGAGCTCCCCTGTTCATCATCCTGTTGAGACATACCATCTCGAGGAGGCGCCGATGACACATCCTACGCAGGAATCGAACGCCGTCCGCTTCAACCATCTCTCCGGAGGTTATGGAACGAAGGTACTGTTCCACGACGTACGCCTTGACATCCCGGCCGGGAGGTTCACCTCGATCATCGGCCCCAACGGGGCAGGGAAAAGCACGTTGCTCAAATATCTGGTCAAGGTGCTTCTTCCGCAGACAGGAACTGTCTATATCGCCGACCATGATGTCTCGACGCTTCGGCAGCGACTGCTCGCCCGCCATGTGGCCATGGTGGCGCAGAACGGTACATCGGACTATGAATTTACCGTATTCGATAGTGTCGCGATGGGACGGTACGCGCATATCAAACGGTTTTCAAGTCTCACGAAAGAGGATCGCGATAGCATTGAATATGCGTTGGAAGCCACCGGGATACGGACGATGCGGGACAAGCTGATCACAGAACTGTCAGGCGGAGAAGCGCAACGGGTTCTGCTGGCGAGGGCGCTCTGTCAGGATACGGACGTCATCGCGCTGGATGAACCGATCAATCACCTCGATCCGTTCCATCAGCGAGACATCATGCGTCTGCTCAGGCAGTTGGTCGATAGGAACGGACTGACCGTCATATGCGTTCTTCATGCGCTCGATGCGGTGCAGGTATTCAGCGACCATGTCGTGCTGATGCACGAAGGGAGGATCGTAGCCACGGGCACGCCGAGGCAGGTGCTGACCCCCCGGTCGCTCAAGGAAACCTACCGCATCGATGTCCACGAAGTGACGGATCCCGCCACGGGCGCCACGCTTTTGCTCCCGACCTGGTGATTCCGCCGCTTTGGAGCACCGCAAGGAGCCGTTCAGCGGCGCATCACCGTTGACTCGGCGAGATCACGAACGAATAAACGATGTCTTGATCCGAAGGGATACGATAAGCCGGCTCCACATCGCTACCCCAACTGTCGATCCCTCCTACTCCCCGCACAGCGCCCATGACGCACAGCACGGTCCTTCTGGCAGGAGGAAGTTCCTCCTGATGCGTCGCATTCTCCAATTCCAGCGCTGTATACGGCAGGAGGCTGAATGCGAACCGCCGGTCATGGCGCCGGAACGTCAGCCGAGCGGTCCGGTCGCCAGTTCCCGTCCTAGATACGATCACAAAGTCCGTATCCATATGCATGCCGCATTCCTGGGGAACCAGGTATGGTGTCAGAGGCACTCCGGAAACGGAGAACGTCCCTCGGCGAGCTCCCGCCATCCGGTCAGGATACGTCTCCCCTTCCAACCCTCGATAATCGTACCCGGTCGCAAGCGAAGGCATCACGAACCGCATGCCGAAAGCAGGAAGTTCAGGAAGCCCGGGAACCCCCTCGTAGCGGACCAAGACCAGCACATCCCCCGTTCTGACAACCCTGTAGCCGACGGTCACCGTGGCGCTCGGAACGGTCGTGGTCGCATAGGTATACCGGACCTCCACCGAAGCAGGATGTTCATATCCCGAACCAATCAAGCGGGAATTGTCAGGGGCGAGGAACCCCGTCAGCGGAGCGTCGTCGACCAGCACTTCCACCCCGGTCGTCTCTATGAACATGTCGGCACCCATCCACATGCTTGCTTTGTGGGGAAAATGACTTCCCCGGTCATTGCAAGTGGTCGCACGCCAGAATGTCGGCTTTGGAGTGCGATAGAGCCATTCCAGCCCGCCTGCGACAAAAGACTCAGGGCCACCGGTCTGATAGGAAAAGATATAGTCGAAATCCTTGCCATGCACGCCGAGCGTGACATCACCGTATACGACGTCCATAATAATACCTCACCTCCTGCATGCAGGGCTTCTCGACCCGGTTCGCGAATACAAGACCGTCTCCGGAGAATTCGTAGTCGGACGGCCTATCGTCGAAATCACCACCGTAGCGCAGCACCCGTTCGCCGGTCACATCGTCCGTCACGAACAACGCCTGATCGATGAAGTCCCAGATGAAACCGCCGTGATAGCTGCGATAGCGATCGAACAACCGATCGTAGTACTGCATACCCCCCAGCGAATTGCCCATGCAGTGCATATATTCGCAGAGAATGAATGGTTTCGTTCCATCCGATTCCATATACTGCCCTACTCTGCTCGGAGGGGCGTACATCTGGCTTTCCACATCGGATATCGACGGACGATATTCCGGACGATGGAACACGCCCTCGTAATGGACCAGACGGGAATCGTCCCGATCCTTGAAGAAATCGTACATCGCCTTGATACATTCCCCGGCATAGGACTCGTTGCCGAGGGACCAGAATAGGATCGACGGATGATTCTTGAACGTCTCGAAGTTGGTCCGTGCCCTGTCGAGCACGATCCGAAGCCACCGCGGGTCCGAACCGGGCACATTCCAGCTTGGTTCCACGGTCCCCATTTTCTGCCAGGAGCCGTGGGATTCGAGATTCGTCTCGGCCATCAGGCATATCCCGGCTTCATCGCACAACCCATACCACGCAATCTGATCCGGATAATGGCAGGTCCGCACGAAATTGATATGGTTGCGCCTGAGCGTCTCGATATCCCACCGCATATCATCGACGGTGATGGCTCTTCCATTCTCAGCGTTCCATTCATGGCGATTGACTCCGGCGATAATCAGCCGTTTTCCGTTGAATTTGATCACGCCGTTCTGGATCCTGATATCCCGAAATCCAATCCGATACGGCACGATCTCGACCACCCGGCCTGCCGCGTCACGGATCCTGACGGTCAGCAAGTAGAGATACGGTGTCTTGTCCGACCAAGGATGGACGGCACCTATGTCCCGGGAAGCGAATTCCAGGCGAGAAACCGAATCGTCGATCTCAGCCCGGTCGTTGAGAACGGGAAGGCCTTCCGCATCCTGCAAGGAAACCTCGACGGAACCGAGGAACCCTGGTTCGTAGCTGAACTGTAGTTCCAGACTGAACCGCCCTTGTCCGCCACGGGCGAGAACCGGTCTTGCCCACAGATCCTCGACATGAGCCTGTGGCAACGCATACAACCGCACGGACCTGAATATTCCGGAGAACCGGAAGAAATCCTGATCTTCGAAATATGCGGCCTTCGATCGTTTGTACACCTCGACCGCAAGTTTGTTGCCGGTGGGCCTGATACAGTCCGTCAAGTCAAACTCAGAAGGAGTGAAACTATCCTCCGCGTATCCGATGAACGTTCCGTTCAAGTACAGGTACATCGCCTGCTCCACGCCCTCGAAACGGATATGCACGCGCTTTCCGATCAACGGTGCTTCCAGATCAAACCACTTGACGTAACTGGACACAGGATCGTCCGACATATCAACTTGGGGAGGTCTGAGCGCAGCATGCCCTTCCCACGGATACATCGTGTTGATGTACTGGATCCTGCCGTAGCCCTGCAATTCCACATGGCCGGGAACCTGGATCGTCCGAAACCGGTCGTCGGGATACTCCATCAGGAAGAAATCCTTCTCCCGTTCCTTGGGATTCCTCGCCCAGAGGAAAGCCCATGTTCCGTCCAGCGACTGGTAGAGCTTTTCGCTCTCGCTTTTCAGGTCCTGTTCGTCGGCATAATGGACATGATCCGATCTGGCGGGCAATTGATTGACCCGGAACACCTCCGGATCGGTCAGCCAGGACAACGATGGTTTCATGCATCCCCCCCTTATTCCTTGACAGCGCCGGCTATCACTCCGGCCAGAATATACTTCTGGAAGAAGACATACAGGAGTATCGTCGGCAACATGATGATGATAATGCCTGCGGCGAGCTTCTGCCAAGAGCCTTGCTGCGCATTGGCGAAATTCATCAGGAACGTCGTCAGCGTCCGCAGTTGGTTCTTCGGCATATATAGGTACGGTATGTACATGTCGTTGATGATGTTGATCGACTTGATGATGCAGACCGTCGCAGTCGCCGGAGCAAGCAACGGGAAGATGATGCGGCCGAACACCCCGAAGTATGAGCATCCGTCGAGTATCGCCGATTCATCCAGCGACACCGAAATCCGGGAAATGAACTGACGGTAGATGTACAGTTGCATCAAGTCGGAAGCGACATAGATCACGATCGGCGCGCCAAGCGTATTGTACAAACCAAGACCGGATATGATCTTGAAGCGCGCGATCTCGGTGACAAAGGTCGGAATCAGCATTCCGAGGAAAAAAAGCGACACGACGACTTTCTTGAACCGGAACTGGAAACGTTCTACGACATACGCCGTGACGGTTCCGAACATCACGTTGAAAAAGAGGCTGAATACCAGGATCACGATCGTGTTTCGAAAGCCGACGAAGAGATACTTGTTGGAAAGGACGGCCTTGAAGTTTTCCAAAGTAATCCGGTCGAACGGCGGCAACCGCAACGGGGATGTCCGTACCATATCAGCTTTTGTCTTGAACGCGGCGAAAAGGGTCAACGCTATCGGAGCGACGACAATCGCCACCATCGCAAGACAGAGCAGTTGCTTGAGAAGCTGTATCCAGAAAGATCGGCGAATGTTCAGTGTCTTCATCTTCGGCCCTCCCGCAGCATGACCTTGTGGATCAGGAAGTTCTGGATAAAATATATCAGCACGATCATGAACATGATCGCCACGGCCATCGTCGCGGCGAGACCGAACCGTGAAAACTTGAATGCGGTATTGATCGTATAGAGCGTGAACGTCGACGAGGCATATCCCGGCCCTCCGTTGGTCATGACGAACGGGATATCAAACACCTGCAACGCTCCGCGGATGTTGTCGAATAGAACGAAATCGACCATCAGCATGATGGACGGTATCTGAATGTAGCGGAAACGTTGCCATGCATTGGCCCCATCGACAAGCGCCGCCTCATGAATGTCTTGAGGAACCGACTGCAACGCCGCCATGAACAGGATCACATGATAGCCGCTGAACCGCCACAGCGAAACGAACGACAAAACATAGTTGACGATTTTTGCGTCGGATAGCCAGCTCCGGATCAAGCCTTCCAGATGCACTGCGGACAGAATCGCATCGAACGCTCCGTTGATCGGCGAAAAGAAATAGGAAAAGGCATAGCTGATCGCCACGCCGTTGATGATATACGGCATGAACACCATGGTCTTGTAGAACTTCGCCGCACGCAGTTTGCTCGTCAGCAGCACGGCGAACGCAAGTTCCACCGGAATCATCAGCAGATGGACGAAGAAATAGACCATGTTGTTCTTCAGAGAAATCCAAAGATCCTTATCGCGGAACATCGACGCATAGTTGTCGAATCCGATGTATTTCATGTTCCGCGACAGACCGTCCCAATCCGTGGCGCTCAACCGAAACAGATCGATGCCGGGAACAACGACGAACGCCACGAGCAAGGTCACCGGCACCAGTAGCGAAATGACGATGAACTTGGTTTTCTGTTTTTCCAGCAACCCCATGCTTCCCTCCCAGTGGACGCATGCAAGGCATGTGTCCGACATGCCTTGCATGGAAACGATGATTCGTGCAAACGAACTAGTTGATTCCGAGCTTGGTCCGTGCGGCGGCCCATTTCGCGTTGAGTTCGGAAAGGGTCTTGTCCAGATCGAACGCAGGCGTCAGCATCTGCGCACCGAGCTTTTTGTAATCGAACGAAGTCTCGTTCTGGATCGCGGTGAACGCATCCCCGCCGCCGTCATACATCACAAGCCGCATGTCGGGGCAGTTCTCGTCCGCTTCGGCAAGAATCGGATCCTTCTCCTTGGGGAAGTTCGACATGGAGGAAGCCGAAGAAACATATGCGATGTACTGCGGATACCATGCATCGGAATAGAACCACTCGACGAACGCCTTTGCGAGCTCGGGATTCTTCGAATGGGTCGTAACCCCCATGAAGCTGTCGCCCTGGACGATGACATTGTACGGATCGGACTCGCTGTCACGCACCGGCAGATAGAACGTACCGAGCTCGGACAAATCGTCGGTGCCATTGGCGATGTTCTGCAAGGACCAGTCGCCGGATGCGAAGATAGCCACATCCTTGACGGCGAACAGCGACGTCACCTGATCGTTTCCCAGCCCGAGAGGATCCTTGCCCAACACTCCGGACGTGAATAGGTCGTAGACTTTCGTATATGCGGTGTTCACATCGGAGCCGGCGGCGAACGGAGCGTCCTGCCCGGCCATCGTGTTCCAATTCTGACCGTTGCCGGAAATCAATGCGGGCATGAACTCCATGAAGGGATAGTCCGGCCATTCATCCTTCAGACCGACACCCAGCGCCATGAAGTCGGGATTGTTCTTCCCATAATGCTGTTGGAGTTTTTTCGCCGTTTCGACGAACTGCGGCCAAGTGGTCGGTACCTCGACGCCGGCTTCTCTGAACAGGTCCTTCCAGTAGAACACGTACTCATACCCTGAGGTCATCGGAATACCGAGAATCTTGCCGTCTATCGCATACCCCGACGCAAGCAGGTTGTTCTTCGCCGCTTCCGTCCCCGAGAGATCCAGCAGGAAATCCTTGAACCTGGAAAGAGTGAACGGTTTGTTGAACATGACGTCGGGCAACTGGTTCGCTGAAGCACGCATCTTCATCGAATTCCAGTATTCGCTGTCGTCCTTGATCTTCTCGACTTCGATATCGGCGTTCGGATAGGATTCCTTGAACTTGCCGACCATGTCGTTCGCCTCGATGAAATCGTTCAGATTATTGTCCCAGATAGTGAACGTTATGGTTCCGGACAGACCGTCGGATGCCTGTTCCTTCCCGCCTGAAGCAAATACGGTCGCAATGCCGAATACCAGCATGACGACCAGTGCGATTACGATTCGTCTCTTTGTCATAAGAGCACCTCCCTCATTTTCGATACACTCAGCCTAGGCCGGAAATGAAGGATAGCGCCATAGGCAATAGTTCACAATTCTTGATATTTCGTCAGATACAGACCTGAAGAACAAGGCGAATCAGCCTCAATTTCTTGAAAAAACTTCAGAGTTTCGGCTTTTTCGATAGGTATTCGGGCTAATTCCGACTTCTTTCTTGAAAATCCTGTTGAAGTGTTCCGCATTGGAATAGCCGACCATCTGCGATATCTCGTACATCTTGAACGAGGTGGTGCCGATCAATTCCTTCGCCTTCTGTATCCGCAATCCGGTCACATACGACTGGAACGTTTCGCCGGCCTCCCCCGAGAATTTCGTCGTAAAATATTTTTCATTCAATCCGACGTACTCCGCCACATCGCCCAGCGAGAGATTCGGCCGCATATAGTTGTCGGCGATATATCGTTTCGCCTTCGAGACGCTGTCCGTACGAACGAGGTCCAGCATGCCGAGAGAGTACTCGAAGACTTGGGAGATGAAATTGTTCAGCCATACGACGAGGGAGCGAGCGTCTTCCAGCGCATGGACTTTCTCCATGTAGTCCACCTGGACGCCGAGGATATCGGACAAGGTCGCGAAATCCTCGCGAAAACGCATTGCGCAGGCCAGCACGAATCCTAGAACTTCGAGCCTCCCGTCGGAGATGTCGCAGTCAAGGAGCTTTCCGACGATACGATCCTTTTCCTCCGCTATCACTTTTTCGTCCGCGATGTACAACGCGCTCGCAGCTTTCCGATACGCCGACGCGCGGGCGAGCAACTCGTCGCAATCAGGCAAAACGGCCAGATCGAGCACAGCACCCTTTCCGAACAGATCAAGAATCGCTCGCTTGGCGAGCAGGTCCTCGAACACGTTCAGGAACCGGTCACCCCCCTCGCACGCTGAAGAAACGATAATCGAGACATCCATTCCGAACTCTTCCCTTCCCACCTGGATCACCGTCTCGAGCATCTCCTGTAACTTATCGTGTTTCAGTTCGTGATCGATCCGGTAGTAGGCCAGCAGAAAATCGGAGGAAACCGATGCGAGCGTACATCGAAGCGCGAATCGGGGAATCCTGTCGAAGCTTTTCGCCAGGGAGCTCAAATTCCCGTCCAAATTATATCTAGGAATTCAATAATTCTTTTAAATAGTTGCAAATATTGGCAGAAAGTACGTGACAAAAGCATAAAACATAGG
>LVBD01000031.1:5227-46142 GCA_001604275.1 Spirochaetales bacterium Spiro_02 | reverse complement strand
GCTTTTTTCTATTGTGTGTCGACAAAAAGAGACTGCCGCATTTCTATTTTGCGACAGTCCCACATGTATAACGTCTCACGCATGAGAAATCAGGCGGATACGACAGCCTCGTCGGGGAACGTCGCCTTGATCTTCGCCTTCAAGGCGGTCATGGCCACGAGCATCAGGGCCACGGCGAGATCCGTCTGCCCGTTCTGCAACGCATCGCACAGATACGTGTAGTCCTTCGTGAGCTTCTCCATTTCGGCATAGGAGAATTTCATCAGCTTGATGTTCTCCGCAAGCAGCGGAGCGAGATTGTCATAGATCGCATCGAGGATCATGTTCCCGTTGGAGCGAACCAGGATGCTCTGGAATTCGCTGTCGCTGTCATGGAACTGCGACAGGGCTTTCGGATCCTTGCGATATATGCCCGGCAGCATGTCGTCCATGCGGCAGCAGCAGGCGCGAAGGTTCCGGACGATGTCGTCCCGGTCGGGGTTCCTCGAGAACTCCCTGGCGGCCGCGGTGGCGACCGAGATGCGAACCTGCAGCAGATCGAGCATGAGCTTGCGGCTGCTGGTCTGGCTTCTGATGATCGTCGTCGAAAGGGACTCCATGAACTGGTCGAGGTTATTGGCCTTGACTTCGGCCCGCCGTCCCTGATGGATCCTCACGAGCCCTTTCGCCTCGAGGTTCTTGAACGCCTCCCGAACGGAGCGGGAACTGGCTCCGAACTCCTTGGCCAGCGCCTGCTGGGAAGGGAGGAAATCGCCGGCTTGCAGCTGGTTGTTGAGAATCATTTCTTCAAGTTTCGCCGCGATGCGGGAAGACTTCGTCTCCGAAATGAGTGGTTGCACAACCATGGATACCCTCCGATTCGCACATATCGTGTTTCTGTAGATAGAAATACATGTCATAAGCATTCACGTCTATCAACATCTGTCATATTATATCAATTTATAAAATTAAGCAATATAAAATGTTCTAATTCATTTTACGATGTCATAAGTATCTTCTATCGGCAATTTTTTTGCAGATATGACATAAATATTGCGACACGATCTGCGGCAAGCGGCTTGCATAGGACCGATCAGCTGGCGGTGTAGGAGATCGTCACGCTTCCCGCGTATGTCCCTGCGGGAGCGACGTTGTAGCCGAACACGGGATCGTCCCGATAGGACAGATCGACGGCCTGGACGGAGAAGACGGCGCCGAAGATGCGTCTGCCTCCGGAGCTGGACGAGTCGGAAAGCAACGGAATCGCAGTACCGCTTGCAGAGGTCGCCTTGGAAACCTGACCTCCCGCGGCCACTTGATAGACGATGAACTTCCCGTCCATGACCAGAGGGTTCGCCTGGATCGTGACATCGGTGACGCTCTGGTTCGTTTCGATGACGAACGCGAAGGAGGAGAGCGTCGGAGATACCGTCTGGGGCGTGTCGCCGATGATGTCGGTGTCGGACGGAAAAGCGTCAGGGATCGAACTACTGGCAATGACGGCGACTTTCGTATTTCCCGTGACCGATGTAGCGAGATTCAAAGTTGCGGAACTGCTGTCTGCGCAAAGCGGGACAAGAAACACTGTCAAAGCTAGTAGTATGGATATCGTTCTCATCTTTTTCACTGTCCGCAACCTCGAATCATCGTACAGGGTTTCATCGAACCCACTTCCAATATACTGAACAATAGAGACTTATGTCAATAGAAATGAAAATTATTTATCATCTATCATTATTATTTAAGCATTTTCATGCTATAATATATTGTATTATATACAATTATAATAAATAATACTTATGTCACTTCAATCATGTACTTACTGAAAAGCACAAAACACACTCTCAGAGTATGGAATAATCACCAACACGAGGCAGAAACGTATGACACTGCTTCGGCGACAAACCGGAGGGAGACATATCGACCAAGATGGATCGCCCGCCCGACATACAACAAACCGCCCTCGGAAGGGCGGCGTATGTTCCTATCACAGATATTACAGACTTACAAACTGGTAACGGAAAAGGTGATTATAGCTGTATAATTACCGGCTTCAGCCTTTCTTACATCAGCAGAATCAGCAGTAAAAGTGAGAACAGCCTCATTTGCTCTTAAGCCCGTGTCGTTAACACCAAACTTAGAAAAACTGCCAGGCAAAACTATAGAAACTTGCGACGCACCAGACGACACCGATTGGGACGTAGCAGAAGCACCGTCACCAAGAACATCAACAGTAACCTTATATCCAACTTGCTGTTCCGAAGACCAATTCTCACTTACACTGTCTAAAAGAAAAGGATCAGCCAAGACCTTTACTTCTGGAGCCGAAGAAGAAGAATAAGTATCATTCGTAAGATAACCAAAATAAACAGTCTTTTCAGAATCAAATGCACGATTAAGAATCACCTTACTGCCCCATGGATTTCCACTCCCTGCATAACCACCTGTCGTTGCTCCGCTATCTATATAAGCTTTAACACCTGACAATTGAGAAGCGGAAGAAACACCAAAATATGACACCTTTGCAACTGAAGACCTAAGATTCACTTCCGCCGCCATCACACCAGTCATCGCAACTATCAGAACCAACAGAATCGCAAGAACCTTCTTCATTTTCTCTGCTCCATCACTCACTTTTTCAGAATTACTTCCGTGCAAGTTTTCGTTTCATTCAGCGCCCTTTCCCTGAGCACATCCATACAATACTAACAAACCAGACTTATGTCAATACTTGGGACAAGTATTTGTGGTTTTTGTTCATTATATTTGAAGATATACATTATCTTCATATATAATAGAAAATTAACTTCAGACATATCCTAATATTAATCCAGAAAATCATGTTCGGTGCATTTGCCATCGGCCGAGATATAACGTACCTACGCATAGATTGATCCTTCTCACAACATCCATACTCGTGACATATGAATGCGAAAAACATCTCCGCCGCTAGTGTCGGAACCCTGCCACCCATGCTATACTCCCTGCAAAACAGAGGCAAAGAACATGGAACCCATCGTAGCAATCAAGCACGCCACCGTCCGCAGGAACGGAACAGACATACTCGACGACGTATCGCTTACCATAGAAGCAGGAACCCACGTGGCGATCATCGGCCCCAACGGAGCCGGCAAAAGCACCCTCGTGCAAGTCATCTCCGAAGAAATCCATCCACTGTGGAAACCAGATTACAGCCGAAAGCTCTTCGGACGGGACCACTGGCAAGTCATGGAACTACGCAAACGGATGGGTATCGTCTCGTTGTCGCTCCAGTACCTGTGCAACAGCACCTACCCGGCCAAGGAGATCGCCGTATCGGGCTTCTTCAGCTCCATCGGCCTGGACTTCCACCACCAGGTGACCCAAACGCAATGGCAGAAAGCCGAACAGTCCCTCAAGGACATGGACGTATGGCGCCTGAAGGACAAACCGATGAACCGCCTCTCCTCCGGAGAAGCCCGGAGAGTGCTGCTTGCCCGCGCCTGCGTCCACGACCCCACCGTCATGCTCCTCGACGAAGCCGTCTCGAACCTCGACTTCCCCGCCCGTCGCCAATACCGACAGACCCTCGACGGCCTGGACAAGGCGGGAAAGACCATCATCCTCGTCACCCATGAACTGTCCGAGATCATCCCCGGCATCGACAGGATCATCGTCATGAAAGCCGGCAAAATCGTCGCCGACGGCCCAAAAGAAACGATATTGAACGAGGATCTGCTGTCCGACGTCTACGGCACAAAAGTCTTCCTCGACCGACGCGAAGGACTGTACACCGCCTGGTGCTGACAACATTGCGATACACGATGCGCCCGTTCCGTAGTATAGTATAGTCAATACACCCCTCGAGAAAACGAGGAGAAGCGAGGACAATCATGAAACGGTGTTCTATCATCATCCACAGTGTCAACGGGAACTCATTTCTGATGGGATCGTACATGCAGGAACAGCTTCGCAACCGGAACGTCGACGCACGGCTGTACCGGGTGGAGGACAACGACCTGCACATCTGGGCGAACAAGCTGGAGACGACCAACGACTACTACGAGGATATCCTGGCCCTCCCCGAGGCGACCATCTCCACCCTCAAGAAAAGCGATATGGTCATTCTCGGCTGTCCTACCCGCTTCGGCAACATGACGGCGGAAATGAAGGCGTTCCTCGATTCGACCTTCGATCTGTCGGAGGACCGGAGCCTGGAATCGCGGTTCTTCGGATGTTTCACCAGCTGCACCCACTCAATGTGCGAAGGCTCGCACGCTCTCGATTCGCTGCTCTACTGGGCCCAGAACATGGGGATGCTCCACATTCCGTTCGGTGTGCATGTGGAGATGCCCAACTGCAACCAGCCGGTGGCCGGTCTGGTCCATCTGGCGGGCAAGGAGAACATGATCCGGCCTTCCCAGCAACTTGGGGATGCCATGGAGGCATACGCCGACATCCTCGCTTCCTACATGCAAGAATGAGGGTCATGGCAGGGTCATTGCGCTGTCGTTGTGCGGTCATTCCAGGGGTATTGCAGGGGTATTGCAGGGGTATTGCAGGGGTATTGCGGGGGACGGCGGATAGGTGCGCTGACGAGGGGGCTTGCTCCGCGAGTGTCGGCATGCGGGCCTTCGGCAGGGTCGGTGGGGGTGTGCGGTAAAATTTGCAACGTCATTGCATGAAATTTGCAATCACATTGCAAATTTTCATTTTCTCACATTTACTTTTCTCAGATTTACCCGTATCCTATTGTCAGGAATCGAGGGATACCGATGTTTTATCAACGGACACTGGCAAAGACAATCGAAACCGCCACGAAGGCGTTCAAGGTCATTCTCCTGACCGGACCACGACAAGTGGGGAAAACGACACTGTTCATGCATCTCAAGGATTCGGGGAGGACCTATGTCTCGCTCGACGACATCGAGGCGAACGCTCTAGCGCAAGCCGATCCTGAACTATTTTTCCAGACATACCCCCCACCGATCCTTATCGATGAAGTACAACGAGCGCCTGAACTATTCCGAGCCATCAAACGCATCGTTGACAAAAGTGAAGAGCGCGGATTGTTCTGGCTGACAGGATCCCAACAATTCCATCTGATGCAGCATGTATCGGAAAGTTTGGCGGGGAGGGTGGCTATCCTGGACCTTCAAGGCTTCTCGCAAGCGGAGAAAACAGGGGATCCTTGGCGAACACCGTTCCGTCCGGACTCCGTAGCGCAGACCCCACAAGGACGTACCGTCCATTCCTCCTATGACACATTCGAGATGCTGGTCAAAGGCTCGTTCCCCAAACTCTTTGACGAGGATACTCCATGGGACCTCTTCTACAGCTCCTATCTTCGGACCTATCTGGAACGGGATGTACGGGAGATCATCAACATCACGAACGAAACCGCATTCATCCGTTTCTTGAAAATACTCGCCGGCAGGACAAGCCAGATCCTCAACTATTCAGATATCGCGCGTGATGCAGGAATCGCCGTCAACACCGCAAAAGCATGGGTATCCGTCCTCCAGACATCGGGCAATATCTTTCTTCTCCATCCCTATTTCCCCCGAAACTTCGTCAAGCGGATGACGAAATCTCCGAAGCTGTACTTCCTCGACACAGGATTATGTTCGTACTTGTGCGGCATCACCAGCGGGAAAATGGCAATGGAAGGCCCCATGAGCGGAGCATTATTAGAGACGTACGCAGTATCGGAAATCCTGAAAAGCTACTGGCACAACGGCAAACGGGCAAACCTCTCTTTCTATCGGGACACCTCTCAGAAAGAAATCGATTTGATCATTGAAGAAAACGGGAAAGCATATCCCGTCGAAATCAAACAGACAGGCTCTCCGACCTCTTCAATGGCGGTGAACTTCTCACTCATCGAGGCGAACGTCCGTGGCTCCGGAGCGATCCTCTGCCTCAGCGACAAGTTCATCCCCATGAACAGAGACGTGAACATCATTCCGATCGGCTGGATTTGACCGGTTCTTCTTGCCCACCGACAGCCATCATTCCTTCGAAAAGACGTTCTTCACCCGCTCGACCCACCGCTGGACCGCACCCTTGCCGAACCGCCGCTTGTAGTCGGAAGCCGCCTTGCGGATCGAAATGTCCTGGCTCCCGGTCGAATTCTTCAGATTGTCCCAATGGCGGACCACCCACATGTACAGGTCGCCCTCCGTATGCCCGGGGAACGACGAGAGCAACCGCTCGTGGCGGATCTCCCGGACGATCGGCATGTAGACGTTGTCGAACCACGACTTGGCCGCATCCTCGAACGAAATCTCTTCTTCCTTGTCCTGGTTGATGTAGTACTTGTGGACGAGGATGTGGTTGACCATCTCAGGATACATGCCGGGCGACGAGAACTCGATCTGATCCATGTCCAGATACGTCTCCGGATGATACTGCTCGATGAACCGTTCCCGTTCGTACGCCACCACACGCTTGCGCAGCTGGCGCATCGTCATGCCCGGCTCGATCGGGATCTCCGAATCCAGCTCTACCACCTCGGCGTCGATGTACGCCACCCCCTGGGTCTTGGCCACCGACACCCGATGGTTCCCGTCGCGGACGAAATACCAATCGCCCAGCTTGTAGACGCTGATCGGCGGCAGATTGACATACTGGTGATGTGCCCGATCCACGCTCTCCCACCGGGTCCGCAGCAGTTCCTTCTTCGGATAGAACGCCAACGTGAAGTCATGGTACCTCCCCTCCGAACCGATGATCTTGTCGATGGGGATCGTTTTCATGCCCAGGTACGTCTCGTGCCGGGGCTTGAGCAACGCCGTCACCTCGTAGAACGAAAGGAGATCGGAATTCTTCCATTGCAACGTAGAGAGTAGCGACTGCATCCGGCCTCTGGCACGGGCTTTGGTAAAGTCTTCGCTGGACTGGTACGAAAGTTCATCTCTCATGTGATTTTCCTAATTCATCATCCTCAAGGATGTAGTTCTGGTAGATATTGATCACCTTCGTGCTACGATACGGGATCTCACGCGGGGCGTTCAGATCGATCATGTGGACATGGCCGTGCAGCAGATATCTGGGCTTGAACCAGTCCATGAACCACAGGAAAGCCTTGAAGCCGGTATGGCAGGGATCCACATCGTCGTTGATCCCCAGCGGCGGAGCGTGGGTGACGAGAATATCGAGGTAGCGGCCGTGCCGGATCCGGTTCCAGATCAGGCGCGGGGCCATTCGCAGGATGCGTAGCATCATCTCCCGGTCGGTGAACTGGTTTCCCCCTGCGTTGTACCGGATCGAACCGCCCAGGCCTGCGATCAGCAGGTTGTTCTTCCGGCTGTACACGACCTTGCCGTCGATATAGTCCCCGCCGAACGGCGGCAGCGACGAAGCCATGGCCATTTCCTTGTACGACGTGCTGACCGTCCCGTAGTACGGGTTGCCTGAGACGAACATGTGCTGGTGCTCCAGGTTATGGTTGCCGAACACGAAGTACAGCGGCTTGTTCAACGACGAAAGGATATACTCGTAGTACTTCAGCGGCAGATCGCCCGCCGAAATGACGCAGTCGACATCCGCATATCGTTCGGCGATATTCGGAGAATATACCAGAGGATCGGTCGTATCGGATATGCAGAGGATCTTCATCACCGCACCAGCTTACCGCAAGAGATAGCCGCAATCAACCGTAATCGTCTGGCCGACGATCCCGCTCGATCGGGCTCCGGCGAGAAACACCGCCACGGAAGCGACTTCGGAAGGGTCAACCAGCCTGCCCAGCACCGCCCGTGCACGATACTTGGCGCCAAGCTCATTGCCCGGCGTCCGGAGGTACGGGGCGTCGAGCAACCCGGGAGCGACAGCATTGACCCGCACGCCGTCCCCGCCGACCTCCTCGGCAAGCGCCTTGGTGTACGTGACCACAGCACCCTTGGAGGCGTCGTAGTGGGCAGTTCCGCCGAATCCGGGATGGAACGCATTGATGCTTGCGATATTGACGATGGCGCTCGGAGCGGAAGCCCTAAGCGACGGCAGCGCGCGGCGGCAGACGCGCCATAGCCCCTTGATGTTCGTGTCGAAGACCTTGTCCCAATCCTCCTCGGTCAGCTCCTCCTGCGGCGAGACGGTGAAAACTCCGCTGTTGTTGACCAGCACGTCCAACCGCCCCTCGGTGCGGGCTATCTCGTCCAGCGCCCCGGATACAGAATCCTCGCTGCGCACATCCATGGCCTGGCTTCTGCAGGAAGGCAGCTCCCGGGCCAGAGCTTCCGCCCGGAGCCTTCCGCCTTGGGAAGCCCATGTACAGACCACGACCGCCCCTTCGGCGCTGAACGCCCGGCAGATCGCCGAGCCAAGATTGCTGGAGCCGCCCGAGACCAGCACTACCTTTCCTTGCAACGCACTATCCATGGCATCTCCTCGCTTTCCGTCAGAGAAAGTCCTTGATCGCCGGACATCCGGGATACTGGACCAGCAGATCGATCGTCCCCTGCCGATATGTAGCGGCATCGTACGGAGGACTCATCATGGTGCAGCACAGGGCGTAGCCGAAACGCCGGTTCTCCGCACACGCCCGGTCCGCCTCATCTCCGTCATCCGGACCGTCGTACCCACCGGCCGCGGCCAGCTTGGTTCCCTGCCACCATCGACCGGGAACCACCGACACCGGCAGTTGCTTCGCAGCCAGATCCGTTCCGATGCGCCGGCGCTGGAACGTTCCATCCGGGGAGAGCAACAGCTGATCCAGCGGATCGCCCAGGCAGTGGTACCATATTTCGTCGGTCGGCAACCAGTGAAGCGAAGAATAGCTATCCTCGGTCACCAGATACCAGATCGTCCCGGCGCGAGACGTTCCACGCTCATCCGTACAGGCGTGGAGGAATCTGAAGAACCCTCCCTCGCCTTCCAACGGCTCCAGATCGAGCAGTTCGATCACTTCTTTCGCAGTCAGTCGTTTCATGCATCCTCCCTTCCCATAGGATCGATCGGCGGCCGTCCCTGCTACCGGAAATGCCGGCAAGGACCGCTATCAGGACAGCGGCCAGTTACTGACGACGCTCTTGACCAGCGCGGTGAACGATTCCTTCACACGCTGCCCGGTCTCAAGCACTTCTTCATGGTTCAGCGGCTGGTCGAGGATGCCGGCGGCCATGTTGGTCAGACAGCTGATCCCCAGCACCTTGATCCCGCAATGGTTGGCGGCGATCGTCTCTGGTACGGTGGACATGCCCACAGCGTCGGCTCCGCACATCCGGGCGAATCTCACTTCGGCCGGAGTCTCGAACGACGGCCCGGTGAACAGCTGGTATACGCCTTCCTTCACGTCGAGGCCCAGGTCCTTGCCGCACTGAATCGCCATGGCTCGCAACGCAGGATCGTAGGCCTTGGACATGTCGAAGAACCGCTGCCCCAGATCGGAACTGTTCGGTCCGCGCAGCGGATTGTCGGCGATCAGCTTGATATGGTCCTTGATCACCATCAGGTCTCCGGGCTTCCAGTTCTCGTTCACACAGCCCGCGGCGTTGGTCAGCAGCAGATTCCTGATGTCGAGCATGCGCATTACCTGGATGGGGAAGACCACCTTGTCCATGGAATACCCTTCGTAATAGTGGAAACGCCCCTGCATGCACAGTATGCGCCGTCCCTCCAGCATCCCGACGACCAGACGTCCGGCGTGACCGGGAACGGTGGAGACGGGGAAATGCGGAATATCCTTGTACGGGATGGCGATCGTATCCGACAGTTCGTCGACCAGTCCCCCCAGGCCGCTGCCGAGCACAAGAGCGATCTCCGTCGGAGCCTTGCCCGTCCGGGCCTTGATGAATACGGCCGCTTCCTGCAACTTCTTCATAAGATCTTCCATATGTGTTCCTCCGGTAATCCATGCCCGATCGCATCGAAACGCCGGCGACCGACGAACCGTCATAGACCGGGATGCCCAAAGTGTAGCCGTTTTTCAGTGAAAGGGAAAGTCACAAATGTATGGTCCACTGCGTGGTGAACCCATATTCGTCGCCCCATGGGTTCGCGGTAAAGGAGACATCCCAGTCAAGGTCGTCGCCGATGTCCATCCCCACACCCGTCCGTCCGTCGGTCAGGATTCCTGCTGAGAAATCTCCGTCGGAGATCAAGGTCCCAGGCTCCGATTCATCCTCCGCATCCTCCGGCGGGGTGAACACGGACAGCTTCTCCGGCACGGCGTAGTCGCCTTCGATCAGATCCACCATGTCCAGCGGCCCTTCGATCAACGACAACTCCGCAGCGCCGCGCGAGCGTGTCACAAACAGAAATATCCCCAGTCCGAGGGATATCAATGCGAGGATCAGAACGAACACGATGAGAAAGCGCTGGATCGAAGTTTTCATGGGAGGATTCGATCATAGCGCAAATTTACATAAGAGACAAATGGTCCGACCAAAACCCTCCCCTCCTTTTTTGCCTGACAATGATTAATAATTATTTATACAATATATAATTATATGCGCTTCCAACCAATTTATTGCTTTGCCATTGCTTTGCCATTGCTGCATGCATGCTCGGTGATTGCTCGGACATTGCTACATGCATGCTCGGTGATTGCTATATACTTATACAGACAAGCTATTCTGTCAAAATATTGCGGCCTCCAGGCAAATAGAAAAAAGGCTCAGTCCAACAATCAGGAGGTTTTCCTGCTAGATGAAGCCCTCCCCGGAGGTTTTCCACCCTTTATAGCAGCTCATTGCTACCTACATGCCCAGTCCTTGCCGGACATTGCCGGACATTGTCGCATGCAGGCTCGGACATTGCCGGACATTGCCATATGGTAATCCTTTTTTTGATTTGTCCTGTATTCCAAACTCCAGACTAGGAGAAAAAGGAACATGCATTCCTCAGCGGTACTTCCTCTTGGGTACACATGGCGGCAAATCCGATACGCACTCATCCAGAAGGAAGCCCGCACAAACGGAGACCCTTGTTTGACAAGGCACCTATCAGCATAGCTTCCTGCCCCCCCCCTCACGGGGGGCACCCCTGCAAGGCGAAGGAGGTGTTGAAGTATGAAAGATCCTGCCCCCCCTCACGGGGGGCACCCCTGCCGTCGATCTTGGCATATTCCACGGTTGGAACCTGCTCCCCCTCCTCACGGGGGCACCTACATATAGCTTCCGCTCCCGGCTTCATAAATTGCACTGAGCCGAAAAAAACTGACCAGCCGAACACAGCCGACCGGTCAGAAAAACCCAAACAATAACAAGAATCACAAAAGCACTGATCAGAACGGTTCTCCCGAAGCTTTCGGAGCCGCCGACTTCTTGGAGAACGCCACCAGCGCCAGCAAGGTGACCACATAGGGAAAGACCTTGAAAAGCACCGGCGGAACGACCCCCAGCTGTGGAATGACCTGCGAAACGTTGGCTATCGTCGTAGCGATACCGAAGAAGAACGTCGCACCAAGAATCCCCAGCGGCTTCCATTGACCGAAGATCAACGCCGCGATGGACAGGAACCCAAGTCCCGCCACACTACCATTGAACTCGCCCGAATAGGTGATCAGTATCACACCGCCGCCAAGACCGGCCAGGGCGCCGCTCATGATTACGCCGAAATACCGCATGGCATGGACGCTGATGCCCGCCGACGCCACCGCCGACGGATGCTCGCCGCACGCCCGCAGGCGCAGACCGAACGAAGTCTTGTACAACAGAATCCACGACAGCGCCCAAATCAACAGACAGACCCAGGTGCTCCAGTAGCTTTGCGAAAAGAACAACGGCCCGAGCACAGGAATCTTGGACAACACCGGAATGTTCTTGCGGACGATGCCCATCATGATCCGAACGTTGCCGCTTCCGGCGATCGTACGGGCCAGATAGACGGTAAGCGCGCTGGCCAGCATGTTGATCGCCGTACCGCTGATGACCTGATCGGCCTTCAAGTTGATCGAGGCGAACGCATGGAGCAACGAAAAGAGAGCCCCGGCAATGACAGCCGCAAGCAATCCCAGCGGTAACGCCGCGGCATACGAAACGCTTTCGGTAAACTTGATCGTGATGGCGCTGGCAAAATATCCGACGAGCATCAGACCTTCCAGCCCAAGATTCGTTACGCCGCTACGTTCCGAATACAAGCCACCCAACGCGGTGACCAGCATGGGGATGGTATATGCGATGGCGTATGGAAAGACCATGGTGATGATATGCCACATATTATTTCACCTCCTTGCCGTCGGTTCCGCCGCTAACCGGACCGATAGATTCCCTGGACGGATGCAAACTCACATCAGGACCGGACGAGGGTTCTGCCAATCGCCCCGCAACCGTCTGCGCATCCTTGGCATCCTGCGCCTCCTGGGCGGCCACTTCCTTTTCCCTACGAATCGTCATTTTCCGAGCTACGCCGTCCCAGAACTTCTTGAACAGCACGCTGGTCGCGGTGAAGTAGATGATCGTGGCGATGATCGTATCGGCGATCTCAGGAGGAACACTCGTCATGGCGTTCATGAACCCCTTGCCCGACTGCAGCATACCGAAAAACAGCGACGAGAACAGCACCCCCACCGGATTGCTCGCCCCCAGCAACGCCACGGCGATTCCATCGAAACCCTGGCTCGGCATCACGCCGATCTGCATATTGCGCGCATAGCCGGTGTAGAACGTCAGCCCGGCCAACCCGGCCAGCCCGCCGGCGATCATCATCGAGACGACGACATTGCGATTGACCTTGATCCCTGCATACTCGGCGCAGAACCGATTGGAGCCAACCGCCTTCAGCTCGAAGCCGAGCGTCGTCTTATCCAGGATGAATTTGACAATGATCACCGCCACGATCGCCACGAAGATACCGAGATTCACGTACGACCCATGGAACATCTTGGTCAGCCATTCGGTACGTAGCGACTGCGTCACCGCGATCGAAGCCGACTCGGTCTCCAGCGACGGCCCCTTCAGATACGCCGGCACGAAATAGTAGACCGACCAGTAGGCGATCCAGTTCATCATGATCGTCGCCACCACCTCGTGCACATTGAACTTCGCCTTGAGGAATCCGGGAATCACGCCCCACAACGCTCCCCCCAGCAGCGCGGACAGGATCAGCACCACCAAGTACAGCGGGCGGGGAAGAAACACATGGTGGGCGACCAGCGTCGCACACAGCCCTCCGACCAGCATCTGCCCCGACGCTCCGATGTTGAACAGCCCCGTCTTGAATGCGAACGCCACGGACAGCCCCACAAGCATCAACGTCGTGGCGGTAGCCAGCGTATTGCCGATGCGCTCGATGTTCATCAGTCCGCCGCGGAACAGGTAGAGGAACCCCTCGAACGGATTGCTACCGATCGCCGCCATCAGCACGGCGCCGGCGATCAAGCCAAGAACCACCGCGGAAAGCGCGATCAGGAAATCGTTGCTTTTGAACTCTTTCTTCTGTTTCGGTTTCTTACTCATTTCGCACCTTCCTTGCCTTTGACGCCCGCCATCAGCAATCCGACCTCATGCTCATCGGTCTCGGAGGTCTTCACGACATCGACCAACTCGCCGTTGTTCATGACCGCGATCCTGTCGGAAAGGTTGAAGATCTCATCCAGTTCGAACGAAACGAGAAGCACTGCATGCCCCTTGTCACGATGCAGCACCAGCTGCTTGTGGATATATTCGATCGCCCCTACGTCGAGCCCTCGGGTAGGCTGGACGGCGATCAGCAGCTGCGGGTCGGCCACCATCTCTCGTCCGACGATCGCCTTCTGCTGGTTACCGCCGGACAGTTTGCCTGCCAGAGAGAAGATTCCCTCGCCGCTCCGTACGTCGAACTGCTTGACGACATCCTTGGCATACGTTTCTATGACATCTTCCTTCAGCAGACCGTGCCTGGAGAACGGAGCGTGGTAGTAGTCCTTGATCACCATGTTGGCGGCGACGGTCTCGTTGAGAACCAGACCACGTTTCTGCCGGTCCTCCGGAATATGTCCGATCCCCGCTTCGTTTCGGGCTCTGATCGACGCATGGGTGACATCGGTCCCCGCGACGCTAACGGCGCCCGACTCTATCGGACGCAGCCCGGTGATCGCCTCGACCAGCTCGCTCTGTCCGTTGCCGTCCACTCCGGCGATTCCGACGATTTCTCCGGCACGGACAGTAAGCGAGAAGTCCTTGACACCGAGGACCTTCTTGGAGTTCATGACGTTCAGATGGTGGACATCGAGGATGACCCGCCCCGGCTGAGCGGTCTTCTTCTCCACCTTGAAGGAGACCGGTCGGCCGACCATCATCGCCGCCATCTGGGCCTGGCTGGTCGTAGCCACATCGACTACGCCGATCATCTTGCCTCGTCGGATGATGGTGCATCGGTCGGCGACCGCCTTGATTTCATCGAGCTTATGGGTAATCAGGATGATCGACTTGCCTTCGGCGACAAGATTGCGCATGATCTGCATCAATTCGTCGATTTCCTGGGGCGTCAGCACGGCCGTCGGTTCGTCGAAGATCAGGATGTCGGCATCGCGATACAGCATCTTGAGAATCTCCACCCGCTGCTGCATCCCCACCGAAATATCCTCGATGACCATGTCCGGGTCGATGCTCAGGCCGTACTTCTCCGACAGCGCCTTGATCTTCTTCGACGCATTGCGTCGGTCGAGGAAGAAGCCCCCCTCCTTTCCGAGAATGATGTTTTCGGTGACAGTGAAATTATGGACCAGCTGGAAATGCTGGTGCACCATGCCGATGCCAAGCTCGGTGGCGTCGTTGGGAGAGGAAATCTTCACTTCCTTCCCCTTGACCTTGATGATTCCCTCGTCCGCATGATACAGACCGAAGAGAATGCTCATCAAGGTCGATTTTCCGGCTCCGTTCTCCCCGAGTATCGCATGGATCTCCCCCTGCTCAACCTGAAGCGAAATGTCATCGTTGGCGACGATTCCCGGAAACTCCTTGCGAATATGCAACATTTCTATGACGTGACTCATTGGCGAATAGACTCCCTTTGAGGGCACGGAAGCTCCGTGCGACGATGATGGCCCCCTTTCGATCGACGGCGATCCGCCGGATCTTGGAGAGGAGCCGGCCACGCGACCCCGAAAATCCCACAAGGGCCGCCCGTGAGGCGGCCCTTGCATGGGTATGAACGAACGGTGTGATTACTTGTAGAGACCGGCGATCTGCGTGTCGGCGACCTTGATTTCGCCGCTCTTGATCTTCTCGTAGATCTTGGCTACTTCGGCCTGCACGTCGGCGGAAAGGTTCGGGTTGTCCACCGGAATGCCGATGCCGTTGTTGGTGGCATTCAGACGAAGGATCTGTCCGCCGGGGAAGGTGCCGTTCATCTCGTCGATGATCATGTCGTAGGAAGCACGGTCCAGATACTTCATGGCGGAGGTCAGGATGATCGACTTGCCGCTGGGCAGCAGCCCTTCGGCATACTGGTCGACATCGACGCCGACGACCCACACGTCCTGTCCTGCGGAAGCTCTGCTCTTCGCTTCGTTAATGACGCCCACTCCAACGCCACCTGCGGCGGCGAAGATGACTTTGACGCCCTTGTCATACATGGAAGCGGCGAGCTGCTGTCCTGCGGCGACGTTGTCGAACGAACCCTGGTACAGGTCGTTCTCCTGCTTGAGGACGATCTTGGTGCCGTAGTTTTCATTGGCGTACTTGATGCCCTGCTGCCAGCCCCAGTTGAACTTCTGGACAGCGGGGATCTCCATGCCGCCGACGAAACCAAATTCGGCTTCCTTCATCTGCAGCGAAGCGGCGACTCCGGCGAGGAAGCCTGATTCCTGCTCCGCCCAGTAGAGGGCCACGACGTTCTTTTCGATCCGATAGGTGGCGTAGTCCGCAGTGTGGGGTTCGCCATCGAGGATGACGAACTTGGCGTCGGGCCACTTGTCCTGGGCTTCGTAGACGGCGGTCTCGAACTTGTAGCCGGGGCAGACGATGAATTTGTACCCGGCGTCATAGAGGTTGCCCATTTCCTTGAGGTAGTCGGCTTCCGTCGTTCCAGCGGGCTTGAGGTATTTGACATCGAGACCGAATTCCGCTCCGGCGCGTTTGATGCCTTCCCATGTCCCCTGGTTGAAGGATTTGTCGTCGATGGTCCCAGCATCGGTCACCATGCCGACCCTGAGAGCCTTCGCCTTGGTCGTCTCGCCCGCCCCCTGGGCAAATGCGAACGAACCGATCAGCAGCAATACACAAAGCGCAACAATCAACTTCTTCATGTGTCCTCTCCTGTTCAGAGTGAATTTGTACTTTCATTCTATCGACCAACCTATGGGATGTCAAACAATAACGGTCATTCCAGGGTCATTGTAAGGCGACAAGGTAAGCAATACCGGTGATGGGATGGCACGGGTGATGGGATGGCACGGGTGATGGGATGGCACGGGTGACGGGATGGCACGGGTGACGGGATGGCATGGGCGACGGGATGGCATGGGCGATGGCAAAGGGAAGCCCCCACACTCACTCCCACACTCACTCCCACAATCACCCTACAATCACCCTACCACCACCCTAATAGTGCATAGGCCCTGAGGAGACAGGGCCTATGCGTCCGCAATGCGGACATCGAGGTAGAATACGAGGAAGACGGAAGAACCGCCGCTGCGGAAACGACTAACGCCGTTCCTCCTCGATGCAGGCCAGAATAAACGGACCGACTCCCTTGAAGTCGTCCTCGACGACAGGTTCCTGGACATAGTAGCGGAACGAACCATCGCGATACGGATTGCCGCCGAGCCCGGCGACCGAACAGATCCCGCCAAGATGCAACTCGCCCGAAGCATCCTCCCGCACATACTTGGCACGGATTCCCTCCATGCCGCGCCGCGCCGCTTCGACGCATTCCCGAGAATCCTTGAGAATCCCCTCGCGGACGCCTCGGAACAGACTATAGCAGAACATCGATGTCGCCGACGTCTCAAGATAGTTCCCTTCTCGGCCGGCCTCGTCGACGACCTGCCACCACATCCCGCTTCGATCCTGGAATTTCAGCACCGAAGCCAGAAGCCGACGAAGAATGTCGTGCAACTGAGGAATCATCTTGTGGCCCGAAGGAAGGAAGTCGAGCACATCGATGATCGCCATACAGTACCATCCGATCGAACGCCCCCAGAAATGAGGAGAGCAGCCGGTCTCGATGTCCGACCAGCGCTGCCCACGCGACTCGTCCCAGGCATGATAGAGCAAGCCGGTCTTCGGATCGAGCAGCTTCTCATACGTGACGACCAGCTGCCTGCAGACATCATCGAACGCACCATCATCACCGAACGTGGCGCTGTACTGGACATTGAACGGCCCCTGCATGTACAGACCATCGAGCCATACCTGCCACGGATAGATCTCCTTGTGCCAGTACGGACCGGCAAGCGTACGAGGCTGATTCCGCAATTGCTCCTTCAGCCGGTCGGCGGCCAGCTTGAACCGCCGCTCGCCCGAGCGAGAATGGAACGTGAACAGATTCCGCCCCGCATTGATCTGATCCAGATTGAACTCACCTTTCCGGTAGGTGGCGATAGCCCCGTCGGAAGCGATCAGCGGATCGTACATCGCATACGCCCAGTCATAGTACGAGCCGTCGCCGGAAATCTCGCCCACCCGCATGGCCGCCATGATGACCAAGCCATGCTCATAATGCCATTTCATCATCCCAGGACGATATCGGCCGACGACAGAATCCGCCATCCGCCGGGAAAGTGTTCGTGAAGTATCGAATCGCATGGAGCACATCCCTGTAATAATTGATAGTCGAAAAGCAAAACAGCCGCCCGACTAGCGAGCGGCCGTACCAAAAACGGTCGACAAGCGGACCGAGGAGCCTAGCGAACCCCGCGGAACGCTACGGTGTCTCCCTACTTGAGCAACCCGGCTTCCTTCGCATAGGCGATGCCGGCATCTTCCCAAGCCTTGCCGCCGATCTTGTCGAACTCGGCCACCCACTTGGTCCAGTTGTCCTTGGTCAGCTGGCGCTTGCCGGTAAGGAACTCAAGCACGCCCTGTTCGTAGAAACGCTTGACGTCGGCGTTCGGGGCGGGCAGCGTGTCGCATCCGATCGACGGAGTCCACTTGCGGCTCTGCATGTCGCGCAGAACGTCCAAAGCGCTCATCGTCTTGCCGGAAACCGCCGTCACGTACTTCGGATAGCGGGCGTACAGCTCGACGTCGCTATTGTAGAACACCATGTTCCGCAACTGGGTGACAGTCTGTCCGTTCGGCGTGGAGAAGCCCAGAGCCAGACCCTTGTCGGTCGGGATCCCGTTCTCATCCTTCACATAGTTCACGCCCTCGACGCCCCAGCCGAGCAGGTAGTAGCCCTCGTCGGAGGACATCCATTCGAGCAGACGGGCGATCGCATCGGCCTTGCCTTCCTTCGCAGCCTTGGCGGAAACAGCGTAGATGCGGTAGTTGACGGTGTACGGACCGACGGAGGACTTTCCGGTCGGACCCTTTGGAGGATCGATGACGATCCACTCGCCGTCAGGGAAGTTCTTGTCGAACGGAGCATAGTTGGCAGTAGCGGCATAGGCGGCGTTCTGCTCGCGCATGATGCCGAACTTGCCCTGCTTCCATGCGGCGCGGAAGTCATCCTTCTTGTACGCCATCCAGTTCGGATCGATCACGCCGGCGTCCTGCATCTGCTTGATGTAGACCATCGCGTCGTACATCTCGGGCTTGCGGACGTTCAGACCGGCGGTGGCGGCGTTCAGATCCCAGGTCCCTTCCACGCCGAACGCGCCGTAGATAGGCTGGAAGCGACGGCCGAGCCCCTCTTCATAGTTGTTCAGTTCGATGAACGCACCGAATCCATAGGTATCGTTCTTGCCGTTGCCGTCAGGATCGTTGAAGGTGAACGCCTTCATGACCTCGAACAGCTCGTCGGTGGTGGTGGGAACCTGCAGGCCAAGCTTGTCCAGCCAGTCCTTGCGGATCAGCAACCCTTCGTTCTTGATGATCGAGCCGGGAGAAGCGAGCCCATAGGACTTGCCGTTGATCGTGGTGAACGCGATGCTGTCGGCATCGTACTGCACGGCGGTGCGGGTGGGCATCTCCGCATACAGATCGTCGACGGAGGCGACCAGCCCCTGCTGCACCAGGCGCTTCCATGCGTCGCGGCGGACCATGAACAGGTCGGGCAGGTTGTTGGCGGCGCCGGCGGCCTGGATCTTGACGTCCTGGTCGCTTTCATTGGACGGAAGAGCCGTCAACTTGAGGTCGATGTTCAGCTTGTCCTTGATGATCTGGTAGCCGACCCAGTCGGCCGGGGGAGGTCCGGCCTCGGTGATAGCGGCGCCGTACCACAGATCGATAGTCACCGGTTTCGAACTGGCGCTCGAAGCGGAAGCCTCGGTAGCGCCCTGGGCGAATACCGGCAGCGCGACGATCGCAAGCAACGCGATGATCGCGACGATAGTCAACAGATGTTTCTTCATGGTTATTCCTCCTTACTTGGATACCATTCGTTCGCTATGGCCGGACGCACAGGCCATCCGGCGTACCCCCGCGCTTTCCGCACGGAGAGATGGAACCTTCCTTAGCCCTTCACGCTCCCCAGCAGCGTCCCCTTGGTGAAGTACTTCTGGATGAACGGATAGGCCAGAATCATCGGAATGGCGCTCATGAACACCGAAGCCGCCTTGATCGCCGCGATCGGAGCCTCTCCGAACGCATTGACCTCCACGTATTCGTTCATCCCCGACGCCATCAGGATGTTGCGCAGCAGGATCGGCAGCGGCTGCAGCTCGTTACGGTTCAGGTACAGCATCGCATGGAAGAAGTCGTTCCAGAACGACACCCCGTAGAACAGCCCCACCGTCAGGATGATCGCCTTGGACAGCGGCAACACGATCCGCACCAGAACGCCGATCTCCGTGCACCCGTCGATGCGCGCCGACTCCTTCAGCTCCCCGGGAATCCCCTCGAAGAACGAGCGCATGATGATACAGTTGTACGTACTGACCGCTCCCGGCAGGAATACCGCAACCAGCTTGTCGATCAGTCCCAGATTCGTCACCAGCAGGTACGAAGGAATCATCCCCACGTTGAAGATATACGGCACAATGACCAGGATGTTCAGCCATTTGCGCCCCGGCAGCGTCTGCACCGACAGTACGTATGCCAACGGGATCGTCAGCAGCAACGAGCATGTCACGCCCATCACCAGAATCTTCAGGCTGTTGGCGAACGCCATGATGAACCCGTTGTTGCCCAGCAACGCCTTGTACGCCGCCGTAGACCAGTTCCACGGCATCAGGAACATCCCCTCGATGTTGGTCCCGATGAAATCGTTCGGACGGAACGACAGCGTGATGGTGCTCCACATCGGAATCGCGATGATGAACAGCATCACCCACAGAAAGATGTCCACCAGCAGATAGAACGACCGGTCTGCGCCTGTCAGGCGCACCGCCGTCCCCTTGATTACATGTTGTTTCTTGGCCATCTCGCTCCCCCTAGAACAACGAAGATCCGGAGATCTTCCTCGTCAGTCTGTTGGACAGGAAGATCAGCAGCATGCCGATCAGCCCCTTGAACAGACCTACCGCAGTGGCCAGCCCGAACTGGAACTCCAGCAACCCCTGGCGATACACCCACGTGTCGATGATGTCGCCCACGCTGTAGACAGCCGGCGAATAGAGCATGAACAGCTGATTGAACCCCGCATCCAGAATCGTCCCGATGCGCAGCAACAGCACCGTCACGATCACCGGCGCGATCGACGGCAGCGTGATGTACCTCACCCGCTGCCATGCGTTGGCTCCCTCCACCATCGCCGCCTCGAACAGCGACATATCGATGCCCATCAACGCCGCGATGAAGATGATCGCACTCCACCCCATCTCCTTCCATGCGTCGGAGAGGATCACGATCCACGGAAACGCCTTGGTATTGGTCAGGAAGTCCACCGGCTGTCCTCCGACCGCCTTGACGATATCGTTGACGATGCCGTCTCCGGGGGCCAGCAGCACTAGCAGGATCCCGTACATGATGACCCACGACAGGAAGTGCGGCAGGTACGTCAGCGTCTGTACCACCTTGCGAAGCCTCGTCCTGCGACACTCGTAGATCGTGATGGACAGCAATATCGCCAGCGGCAGGCTGAACACGATCTTTCCGAAACTGTACATCAGCGTATTGCGCAGCAGCTCCCAGAAATAGAAGGAATGGAAGAACGTCCTGAAATTCTCCAGCCCGATCCACCGGCTGCCCAGCACCCCGTCGAGGGCCATATAGTCCCGGAACGCGATCTGTCCGTTCCAGATCGGCACATATTTGAAGATGATGTAGTACGCAAGCGGAATCGCCAGCAGCGCGTATACAGCCCGATGGCGCACGATATCCCTCACCAGAGGGCTCCTGTTGTTGAGCTCCTTGCTTTTTGCCATATTTCTCCTACCTCGATACATGTACCATACACCGGGATTCACAGAAAATGCAGAGAGCAAATTGTACTTTTCCGACTTTCAGATAACCGGCAATTCGTATGCAATGAGCAATCAATTCATTGTAAATAAAAAATTTGATGAGTTGTTGATACTTTTTTATCGTTTTCGGCGGCATACAAGAACGCCCATATGGGGAGCGTTTGTTCCGCTAGCGCCCACGGACCTTTCCCGGTGGACATCCCCTCACCTTCTTGAACACTCTGCAGAAATATGCCTGATCCTGGAACCCGGTACGGGAGGCGACCTCGTTGATCGTCATCGCCGTCCGGCGGAGCAGCTGGGATGCGAGATGGATACGATAGCGGTTCAGATAGTCCCACGGAGAAATTCCCAACTCCTTGCGGAATATTCTCGTCAAGTAGTCCTCGCTGACATTGACCGCATCGGCGAGCTGCCAGCGTGAAATCTGCGTCGTAGCATGCCGGCACAGAAACATGACCGCGCGCTTGACCAGAGCGCCGGTCAACGGCGGAAGGATATCGTCTCCTGCGAGCAATCCCCTGATGCGCGCGATAACGCCATCGCTTTCCGCCATGCAGGCGTGGCAGATCAGCACCCGGGGAAGCAGGCAGAGCCGTTCGACATCGGAGGGATCGAAGGTATCATACATCAGCAGGATCGGAATGGAACCGCCGTTTCGCGACCGCCGGATCGCCTCCACCGCATCGACGGGGACCTCCTTCGAGACGACCAGCAGACCTGCGGGATTATCCCCGCACCTCGACGGATATTCGTCGAGGGAATCCAAGGAAACGATCTCTCCTGCCGGAACCAGCCATTCCATTGCCGGAGGAAGTTCCCCGAACAGGAACACAGCCCCTCCGCCGAACGACTGGCCGATCGATTCCACGGCATCGCCCAGCGTGGAGAACCCTTCCGGCACATTGAAGCACAAGAACGGAATCCGGTTCTTCATAGGATCCTTGCGGAACATGCGTAGCATGGACAGCGTCTCGAAACAAGCGTCATGCGCATCCCACATCAGTAGCGACGGCGTCTCCACCGGTATTCCGCCATGTCCGGACAGCACGCGGACTGAAAGACCGCACCATCGATCCGGAATCTTCGCCGAAGCGTCGGAGCCGGCGGATACCGCCCATACGGAGATTGCGCCTTGGTCGTCCGGCAAGGTTTTCAGCCGCTCTCCCGACAGCGTGGGCCAAGGCAGAAGACAGCGAACGGCATGCGGATCTACAGAGAACCGCCCGTCATGCATCATCATGATCCGTTCGGCGAGGAGGAAGCCCGGTTCCTGCAGCGTCATGCGGGGATCCCATCCCTCCTGGGAAGAAGAAACGATGATCTCCAGTCCGTCCGAAACCGCCTGCGCGGAGCAGAGCACCCGTCCGCCGTTCCTCGCGACCGACCGTCCGACGATGTCCACGACCTGGACGATGCGAGTCTCGTCGACAAGAACCGCAGGCAGCGCACCGCCATCGCCGCTCTCGGCGCCCAGGACTTCACACAGCCGATCCAACAGCCTTCCGGCATCGCGCAACCGGGGCTCGAGTTCGAGTTCACCGGTTCGGGATAGGGTCAGATCGATCAAGTGGTTCGCCTTGGATAGCTCCTTTTCGATAGCCTGAGACATGGCAAGTCGCGAAGAAACATCGGAGTCATCCGATTTCAGGGCATCGACCAGTTTCAAGATTGCATGCAACGGATCACGCAGTCCGTCGCTGACGTTTGCGAAGAACTCGGTTCTGGATCGCTCCGCCCGCTCCGCCTGCTCCCTTGCCTGGTTGGCGACCTCCAACAGGAACATCCCCTTGATGGCGCTGCTCAGCGACGACCTGAGTTCCTCGAACATCCCGCCGTCCCTGCCGGTGGTCCTGAGCACGAGATACCCCAGCGGTTGGTTCTCCATGAACAACGGCTCGACGATATAGACGCCTTCCCGCATCCGTTCGCCGATGTCCGGCGGCAGCAGCTCCCGATGGGGGAACTCCCGCCGGTCGGAGGTCACATACTCGTCGACGAAGCCTCCGACGAACTGCGAGAAGTCCTCGTCGCCGTTCAGCACGAGGAAAGCGGCGTCGATTCCCAGCCCAGGAAGGTGCGCATGGAGAATTTGCGGAAGGCTGGCGAGGGAACGGAGACTCAGCAAATCGCACTTGAGGGAATTAAGTTTTCTCGCCCGGCGCCCGGCCTCGAACATCTCGAGGTTGAACATCCGGTTCTGGGTCCTGCCGATCATCGGTTGCAAGCGATCGGAAAGGAACCGCCTGAAGGCGTCGCCGGCCGGAGCGAACAGACGGAACCACAACAAGGCCTCATACAGCAGGTTGATGTCCCCGTTCTTGCTGAAATATTCCAAAAGAAGCGATGATAATTCCTGTTCCAGCGACAGGAACCTCCGCTCATCGGTTCCATGGCATGCTCCGAGCGCATCATCCACCAACGGGACGACGCGACGGAACATCTCGGATTCCGAAAGATGGAACGCCTTCTGGACCCATCGGAGGAACGAATCTCTGTCGGTGATGATCGAGGCGGCTTGAGACGGTCCTCCGAGGGAGTCCTCGCATCCGCAGGAGCGGCGGACGATCAGTTCGGCGGGAAGGAGGACGTCGGGGCTTCCTTGCCGCATCCTGTCCGAAGAGAGCAGCTGCATCAACGAGTCCCAGGCCATGACCCCCATTTGCGAAAATGGCATGCTGACGGTAGTGCACGGCACCCTGAGCAGCTGGCTTTCGTGACTGTCGTTGAAGCCCGCGATGCGGACGTCGTCGGGGATCGTGACATCCAGCTCCTCCAGTCTCCTGCCTGCACGGAACATCATGAGGTCGCTGGCGCAGATCAGGGTATCGAAGTCCTTGCCCGGAACCAGCTTCCGGTCGATGACGAGTTGGTCGAGGGCTTGGCCGCCGGAAGACCATGGCATGGGGTCCGAGATGAGCCGCCCGTCGATCGGAATACCGCATTCGTTCAGCGTGTCGAGGTATGCATGGTAACGATCCTCAGCGGAGAGGTGGCTTTCCGGCGCTCTGAGGAACGCGATCCTCCGCGCCCCGTGTACGGATATGCAGTGCAATATTTCGGATTTCATCCCGGCATAGGCATCGAAACTGATGTCAGGGTGCCCTTCCTTCTTCAATCCTATCGTCACATACGGCAGTTCTTCGAACTGTTCATGGAACCGCAGCACGTCGTCGACCGACACGAAGCCGCCAAGGCTGGAGCTCCAGCTGATCAATCCGTCGAGGTTCTCGGCATTGGCAAGTGAATAGACGCTGGATCGGAGGTACTCGAAATCTTCGCGGCAGTCGAGCCTTCCTCCGGGAAATACGTACAGAGCATCGCCGGAGCGGGCCGCCATGTTGGCAAGGACCGCCCACAGGTTGTTCGAGGAACCTGTGTGGATCGAGGCCAGCATGAATCCGATTTTCCTGGGACGTTCCTTCGTCGGCATCCGTCGCTTCTCCTTTCGCCATAGCCCGCAATGGCTTCCGTATGCTTCCATACTACCACAGTCATTGTATACTACCACAGTCACGGGCCATTGTTGATAGCATATGCGACATAGGCGCATATTTTCCCTTTTCCGGGGGCATTACCGCCTAGGGTGCGGGAAGCACGTCTGCCGGAAGTAAAGCCGGTCACCTTCCCGTATCCAGGTCAAGCACGGCATATCCCCCTGAAAAAGAAGCTCCGGGACTGGATTATGAAAACAAAACACGGGCAATTTACCTTGACAGCCCAGTACCCGAGGTTTAGAATTGGAACGATGTTTCATTTTCAGAGAGCCGTGACATTCCTACGACGCGCCAACACAGTGCTTGAGCGCGGCATGCCGATACTGACACCGACGGGAGTCGTCGCCGGCCTCGTGCTCGGGCAACGGATCAGCTGGATGGCGGGCGCCATTACCTGGCTGTTCGCTTTCATTACCATGAGTGGAGCATTCGGCATCAATCCTCGGGAGTTCTTCCGAGTGGTCAGCAAACCGAAACCGCTGATCGTATTCTTTCTCGGCTCCCATGTCGGGATGCCCCTGACAGCCTGGGCCGTTGCTTCGGTCTTCTTTCCCGGGGACAGCGCGGTGGTCACGGGCTTCGTACTGCTGTTCTCCATCCCCACGGCGGTCGTCGGATACATCTGGAGTTCCATCTACAAGGGGGACGGGGCACTTTCGCTGTCGATGATCCTGCTTGATACGATCCTCGCTCCGCTGGTCACGCCGATGACGGTACGGATCCTTACCAGGACGACGGTCCAGATCGACACCACGGGCATGATGCTCTCGCTGATATGGATGGTGGTGGTTCCGTCGATCGTCGGCAGCATGGTGAACTATCTGACGAAAGGACGGGTGAACGAACATATCGGACCGGCTCTCAAGCCGTTCGCGAAGATCGCGCTGCTGTTCGTCGTCGCGATCAACGTATCGCGGATAGCCCAGGACATCCTCGACTTCGATCCATCCTATGTGCCGATCATGCTCGTCGGGCTACTGCTGGCGGTAGGAGGATTCCTGCTCGGCAAGCTCGGGGCGAAGCTGTTCTCCATCGAAGGACCGAGGACGGTCAGCGTGACATTCGCCACCGGATTGCGGAACATCAGCGCCGCGCTCGTGCTCGCCATCTCGTTCTTTCCTCCGAAGGCGGCGATTCCCGTCATATTCGGAATCGTGTTCCAGCAGACGGTCTGCGCAATGACCGGACAGAAACTGTTCGGGGGGAAGCACCGGACAGCAACCAATAGCGAAAGCGGACGGAACACGGAAGAACCGCGAAAGAGTGCAAATGGATGACGCCCGGTTCCATCCGGGATCGAAATATGATAGAGAGTCCCGCATATCCGGGAATCAAAGGAGATACGAATGAAATCCATCGTGGAAGTAAAGAAAACGGCCGCCAGACCGGAGCGGATCCTCCAGTACGGGGAAGGGAACTTCCTCCGCGCATTCGTCGACTGGATGATCGACCTGCTCAATGAAAAGACGGACTTCAACGGCAACGTCGTGCAGGTACAGCCGCTGGATCGCGGCATGGCCGATATGATCAACGAGCAAAAAGGGCTGTATACGACGGTCCTCAGAGGAGTGCAGAACAGCAAGACCGTGGAAGAATACAGATGCCTCAACAGCGTCAGCCGGTGCATCAACCCATATCGCGACTACGAAACCTACATGGCCGTAGCCGAGAATCCGGATCTGCGGTTCATCGTCTCCAACACCACCGAAGCTGGGATCGCCTACCACGAGGGGGACAAGCTTGACGACAAGCCACAGACCTCGTACCCCGGCAAGGTCTGCGCATTCCTCCATCACCGCTGGCAGCATTTCGCAGGCGCACAGCGGGCGGGACTGATCGTCATCCCGTGCGAACTGATCGACAAGAACGGCGATACGCTCAAGCGGATCGTCCTGCAGTACGCAAAGGAATGGAAGCTGGAGGAAGCGTTCACGACATGGGTCGAACAGGCGTGCGACTTCTGCAACAGTCTGGTCGACCGGATCGTGCCGGGATATCCGCGAGAAGAGGCCGATGCGTTGTGCCAGAAGCTCGGCTACAAGGACAACCTGCTCGACGCGGCCGAGATCTTCCACCTGTGGGTGATCGAATGCCACAAGAACTTCCATGGCGACGAACTGCCGTTCGACAAGGCTGGACTGAACGTCGTATGGACCGACGACATGAGCTTCTACCGCACCCGTAAGGTGAGGATCCTCAACGGAGCCCACACCATGACGGTGCTCGCCGCGCATCAGGCGGGCCTGGATACCGTCGAGGAATGCATCAAGGATCAGATGGTCTACTCGTTCATGCGCAAGGGAATCTTCGAAGAGATCATTCCGTCGATGGACGGCGACAAGGCCGAGCTGGAAAAATATGCGGAGGATGTGCTGGAGCGGTTCGCCAATCCGTATATCCGCCATCTGCTGATGTCGATCTCCCTCAACTCCACCAGCAAGTTCAAGACCCGGGATCTGCCTTCCCTGCTCGGCTATCTGGACAAGAAAGGCACGTTGCCCAAGCGTCTGGTCTTCTCTCTGGCGGCACTGATCTCGTTCTACCAGGGCACGGAGAAGGATGGCGCGGCGCTGAAAGGCGATCGCAACGGACAGACCTATCTGATCCAGGACAGCCCGGAGGTCCTCGCCCGGTTCGCACAACTGTACGGCGAAGGGGGCGATGCTTCCGCCAAAGCGGCTCGGCTGGCGAAGGGCATTCTGTCGGAAAGCTCATGGTGGGGTCAGGATCTGACCAAGGTTCCGGGGCTTGAAGCGATGGTCGCCGACTACCTCGCCCGCATCTGGACCGACGGCATACAGGCGACGATGCAAAGCGTCCTGTAAAAGGATCTGGCCAGAAGATGGCCTGAAACGGCCGAAAAACAGCAAAGAAACGGCTGGAAACGGCCTCAAGGAGAGACCATGCAAGCGAACAAAGTGCTGAAGATACATCCGAACGATTCGGTGGCCGTGGCGATCGAACCCCTTTCAAAGGGAGAAGTGGTCGAAGTCGCAGGGCAGAAGCTGACTGTCGTCACGGACATCCCCGCGGGGCACAAGATCTCCCTCGTGGACCTGAAGAAAGGCGATCCGGTGATCAAGTACGGATATCCGATCGGTGCGGCAAAGGAAGATATCCCCGCCGGCAGCCATGTCCATGCCCACAACATCAGGACATTGCTGTCGGAAAGCGCCGAATACCACTACGACGAGGCGGCGGCGAAAGCCTGCCTGGCCGAAGCTGAGAAGCGGCGCAAGGAATGGGAGGGCAAAGTCCCGACCATCATGGCGTACGAGCGGCCCGACGGCCGGATCGGAGTGCGCAACGAGCTATGGATCGTTCCGACTGTCGGCTGCGTCAATCAGATTTCCGAACATCTGGTCAGCTGGGCAAAACAGGAATTCTCCGATCTGCCGATCGACGGAATCCATGTCTGGGCACATCCGTACGGGTGCTCCCAGATGGGAGAGGACCACGAAGCGACTCGTACGATCCTCGCCGACTTGGTGCACCACCCCAATGCGGGCGGCGTGCTGGTGTTCGGCCTCGGCTGCGAGAACAACACCATGCCGTCGTTCAAGGAACTGGTCGGCCCAGTCGATCCGGACAGGGTCAAGTTCCTCGTCGCCCAGGAAGTGGAGGATGAGGTCGAGGCCGCCAAGCGGATGTTGACCGAACTGGCGCATACCGCCGCGAAAGACGTGCGCACCCCGGTGCCGATGAGCCGCCTGGTCGTCGGGTTCAAGTGCGGCGGTTCGGACGGGTTCAGCGGCATTACCGCGAACGCTCTCGTCGGACGGTTCTGCGACGCCCTGACCGCTATGGGCGGAACGGGAATCCTTACCGAAGTTCCAGAAATGTTCGGGGCGGAACAGATGCTGATGAACCGTTGCGTCGACAGGCGGACCTATGAACAGACGGTCAAGCTGATCAACGACTTCAAGCAGTACTTCGTCAAGCACGAGCAGGTCGTCTATGAAAACCCATCGCCGGGCAACAAGGCCGGCGGTATCAGCACGCTGGAGGACAAGAGCCTCGGCTGCGTTCAGAAAGGGGGCCACGCCCCCGTGGAGGCGATCCTCGGTTACGGGGAGCAGGTAGCCCATACGGGTCTCAACCTGCTCAGCGGACCGGGCAACGACATCGTATCCACCACGGCGCTGACCGCAGCAGGAGCTCACGTGATCCTCTTTACCACCGGACGGGGCACCCCCCTCGGCGCTCCGGTGCCGACGGTGAAGGTGGCGAGCAACACCATGCTGGCGGAAAAGAAACCCAGCTGGATCGATTTCAACGCAGGAAGGCTGCTGCATGAGGATGATGCCCTTGTGACGGCTGATTTCATCAAATTGATTGCCGATACCGCTTCGGGAGTCTATCGAACGAAGAACGAGCAGAACGGATATGCCGAAATCTCGCTATTCAAGGATGGAGTAATACTATGAAGAAGTTTATGGATGAACATTTCATGCTGGGCAACAAGACCGCCCAGACACTGTATCACGATTATGCGGCTTCGCAGCCGATCTTCGACTACCATTGCCACTTGATTCCCCAGGAGATCGCCACGGACAAGCGCTTTACGACGATCACCGACGCATGGCTGGGCGGAGACCACTACAAGTGGAGGATGATGCGCGCCAACGGGGTTCCGGAACAGCTGGTCACCGGAAAGGATGCCGATCCGTACGAGAAGTTCTACGCCTGGGCCGGCACAATGGAGCAACTGGTCGGCAACCCGCTGTTCCACTGGACCCATCTGGAGTTGCAGCGGTACTTCGGCATCGATCTGGTGCTCAACCGCAAGAACGCGCCGGAAATCTACCGGATCGCCAACGAAAAGTTCGCCAGCGACCCCGAACTTTCCGTATTCGGCATCATGAAGAAGTTCAACGTCTATGCGGTGGGGACGACCGATGATCCGGCCGACGACCTGCACTACCACCAGGTGATCGCTTCGGAAGGCAAATGTCCGGCGAAGGTCATTCCCTCCTTCCGGCCGGACAAGGCGCTGAACATCGACAAGGTCGATTTCGCCGACTACATCGCCAAGCTCGGCAAGGCCGCCGGCATCCGGATCAAATCGGTAGCCGACGTGATCGCCGCGCTGGAACAGCGTCTCGACTTCTTTGTCTCGCTCGGTTGCAAGGCGAGCGACCATGCCCTTGCCTACGCTCCGTTCGTCAGTAAGAGCGAGGCCGAGACGGAAGCGATCTTCGCAAAGAAGATGGACGGCGCTTCGCTGACCGCTGAAGAAATCGACGCCTACAGGACCCATGTCCTGGTCGCGCTGGCAAAGGCGTACGCAAAGCGAGATATCGCGATGCAGCTGCACTTCGCCTCGATCCGCGACAACAACTCGCGGATGTTCAAGCTGCTCGGCCCCGACACCGGCTACGACGCATCCCACGATCTGCCGATGTCGCAGAACCTCAGCGCGCTGCTCAATACGATGTCGATGGACAATGCGCTTCCCAAGACGATCCTCTATACGCTCAATCCGAAGGACTACTATCCGCTGGCGACGCTGATGGGCTGCTATCAGGACGGGATTCCGGGCAAGATGCAGCTCGGCTCGGCATGGTGGTTCTGCGATCACAGGGACGGCATGGAGGATCAGATGAAGATCCTGGCGAACGTCGGGCTGCTGGGCCGATTCGTCGGCATGCTGACCGACAGCAGGTCGTTCCTCTCCTATCCTCGTCATGAATACTTCCGCAGGATCCTGTGCAACATTCTCGGCACGTGGGTCGAGGACGGAGAAGTCCCGAACGACATTGACATGCTGGGTGAGATGGTACAGAATATTTCGTTCGGAAACGCCAAGGCGTATTTCGAAGGATAGGCGACCGGGTCGATCCGCGGATCGACCCGATACACGGAGCGTCGCAAGTGAACAGGAAAGAGACCGAAGAACTGGAACAGTTCGGTTCCGACAAGCAGATCAGCTCGGTAGTGCGCACGATCACCATCCTGGAGAGACTGGCTCGTCATTCGAGCATCAATCTCGAGCAATTGGCGAAGGAAACGGAACTGCCGAAGGCCACGCTTCTTCGGTTTCTTTCTACGCTTGTGAATCTCGGCTACGTCTATCGCGACCCGGGAGACCGGTATTCGCTGACGTTGAAGATGTTCTCCATCGGTTCGCACGGGCTGGAGCATCTTGACCTGATCAACCTCGCGCAACCGCTGGCCGAACTGCTGTGCGAGAACCTCGGCGAAACGGTCCACATGGGGATATTGGAGGACGACCACGCCGTATATGTGCTGAAGAAGGAGTCCTCCTATACCCTGCGGATGTATTCGCGCGTGGGCAAGATGATTCCGCTGTACTGTACGGCGATCGGCAAGATCCTCCTGTCCGACATGCCGGACAAGGCTGTTGACGAATATCTCGCGGGACGTCAGCTCAAGCCGTTCACGCCGAATACGATCCGTACCGCACAGGAACTGCGTTCCGAACTGGCGACGATCAAGGAACGTGGCTGGGCGATGGACAACGAGGAACACGAGCCGGGGATCGTCTGCATCGGAGCTCCGGTCCGGGACTACACGGGCAAGGTCATCGCCGCCATGAGCGTCTCATGGCCGATCTTCCGGTTCGAACACAACGGATTCGACCTGACGGTGGAGATGATCAAGCAAGCATGCCGGCGCCTCTCGGAGCTCCTGGGGTACGACGTCCGATAATCGGGAATGGAACTCGGGCAGGCTCCGTTATTCCGCTTTCCAAGGACGAGCTATCAGAACCGACCGCCACGGATGGCGCTACAACGGCTGCAGTAGAGGAACGGGGGAATCGGGTCCATATCGCCGAACGTCTCATCGACCAGACGGGCGACGGCTTCGGCGCCTTCTGCGCTCAGATGGGTATCGTCCGACCGTCCCTCGGGATATTTCGGATACATCCCTGCCGGAAAATTCATGAAAAACCGTTTCGACTCCTCGTCACCTACGGAAGCAAGCCAGCGCATCGTCGTACCAGTGATATCTGCGCAGGGAACATCGAGTTCCCGGGCAAGCGTCAGCATCACCTTCGGATACTCGCCATGGGTATCCTGCGGCACGGAAACACCATCGATGCATGCAAATCTGCGACGAGCGATAGGAGTCGCAAGATACGGCAGGGCGCCTTTCGTTCGGACCGCATCGATCATGCGCCGCAGATTGTCCTGGAACGTAGTCCATGGTTCGGTGCGCCGCCACGGTTCCGGCTTGGGTTCGTTGTGCCCGAACTGGATCAGCACGGCGTCCGACCTCTGAAGAGCCCGCTCCACGCGGTCGAAATCCCCCTCCAGCAGAAACTGCCGGGTGCTTCGGCCGTTGACCGCACGGTTCTCCAGACGCCACCCCGGGGCAAGGTATTGGGAAAATCTTTCCCCCCATCCCGTCTCGGGACGGACATCGTCGCTCTTCGGGGCACAGGTGGAATCTCCTAGCAAATACAGTGTGGGCATGGCCGCTTTCTCTCCTGATCCAGGTGATGGTTTCTCTCATATCCTATGGAAAAGTCCCCATGATAGCAATCGTCACGCAACGATAAAAAACCGGATTCCACAGGAACGACTCCAGTCCCATGAAATCCGGTATCTACATGCAGGTCGGAACAATCTAGCGCTGGACCCGGCCACTCCCGTCGCCCTTGCACAGAGCCTCGACCTCGCTCTTGCGGGCAAGGTTGAAATCGCCGTTGATCGAATGCTTCAGACAGGAGGCGGCGACCGCGAAGTCGATCGCGTACTGCTCGTCGTCGGCATAGTTGCTCAGGCCGTAGATGATGCCGGCCGCGAAGGAATCGCCGCCGCCGACCCTGTCGACGATATCGGTAATGTCGTAGCGCCTGGAAAGATAGAACCCTGTCCTGCCCGAAAGCGCCGCGGACCAGCCGTTGTGGTCGGCGCTGTGGCTCTCGCGCAATGTGACCGCGACGACGGAAACATTGGGGAACTGCTTCTTCACTTCCGAAGCGAGATCCTCGTAGACCTTGGTATCAAGCTTTCCGGACGTGACGTCGCTGTTCGCCTCGATGCCCAGGCATTTCTGGATATCCTCCTCGTTTGCGATGATCACATCGGCGTACTTGGCCAGAACGCGCATCACTTCGGGAGCCTTCTTGCCATAGTTCCACAGCTTCTTGCGATAGTTCAGGTCGATCGAGACGGTGGCGCCGGCGGCTTTGGCGGCCTGCATGGCGACAAGCGCGCAGTCGGCGGCGCTCTGGCTGAGGGCCGGAGTGATGCCGGTCACATGGAACCATCCGGCATCCGCCATGATCGCCTTCCAGTCGAAATCCTCCGGCTTGGCGGTGGCGATGGAACTGCCCGCGCGGTCGTACACGACGTTGCTCGCCCGCTGGTTCGCACCGGTCTCAAGGAAGTAGATGCCGACACGGCCGCCCTTGGTCCGGTTGATCGCCGAAACGTCCACCCCGTATTTGCGCAGCTCGCGGACCGCAGCTTCTCCGACAGCGTTCTCCGGAAGCGCCGTAACGAACTGGGCGTGCTCGCCGAAAATCGCCAGAGAGACGGCGACATTGGCCTCCCCTCCGCCGAACGTAGCCTCCAGGACCGGAGACTGGAACAACCGCTCATGTTCAGGGGACCTGAGACGGAGCATGATTTCACCGAACGAGACAAATTTCTTACCCATGAGGATATCCTCCTTCCATATGTACTATTCCTATTTGCATTTCCAAGGAAAACAGCGGACCTTCCCCCTGCTTCCGGCATCAATGATATTGGCAAGGTGTCGATCTGTCAACATTTTTTTGAAACAATGTTCCATTTTCAGCGACATCGTGCTATACTCATCATCGAGAACGTGGGCATGCGTCCCGTTCCATGATCGAACGATATCATGAACTATCATTTGCTATCGGCTTGTACTGGGACGACCGGAAGAACGACTTTTGCCGCATCCCTGCAACGCCTAGGAAAAGGAGAGTGTTCCATGTACGAAGAATTTTTTGAAAAAGTCCACAAGATCGGTCTGGTTCCCGTAGTGAAGATCGACGATGCAAGCAAGGCCGAAGGCTTGGCCGGAGCCTTGATCAAGGGGGGGCTGCCCTGCGCCGAGGTCACGTTCAGAACCGACGCGGCGGAGGAAGCGATCAAGCGGATCGCCGCGAAGTTCCCGCAGATGCTGCTCGGAGCGGGTACGGTCACCAGCCTCGATCTGGCCAAGAAAGCGGTCGCCGCCGGCGCGACCTACATCGTATCCCCGGGCTTCAACCCGTCGGTGGTCGATTGGTGCGTCGCGAACAATGTCCCTGTCGTGCCCGGCGTATGCACTCCGTCCGACATCGAACAGGGGCTGGCCCGCAATCTTTCCGTCCTCAAGTTCTTTCCTGCGGAAGCGTCCGGAGGCATCAACATGCTGAAGAATTTCGCCGGTCCCTTCCCCCAGCTCAAGTTCATGCCCACCGGCGGCATCAATCTCGACAACCTCGCCGACTACGCGAAGACTTCCAACGTCCTTGCGGTAGGCGGCTCATGGATGGTCAAGGCTGATCTGATCGAGGCCGAGCAGTGGGACGAGATAGCCGACATCTGCCACAAGGCCGTCGTCACGCTCCAGGGCCTGAGCTTCGCCCACATGAGCATCGACAATGAGAACCCCGACGATGCGGAGAAAGTCATCACCGCGCTTTCCGCATTCGGTCTGGCCACCAAACGGGGCAATTCGTCGGTCTTCATGGGCACGGAATTCGAAGTCATGCCCAAGATATTCCGGGGCAAGCGGGGCCACATCGCGTTCAAATGCTTCGATTGCGAACGCACCCTCGCCTATCTGGAGCAGTATGGATTCCATGCCGACGAATCGTCCATCGCCCGCGATGCGAAGGGCAAGATCAAGGTCGTCTATTTCAAGGAAGAAATCGGAGGCTTTGCAGTCCATCTGATCAAAGCCTGAACCTGACGGAATCCGAATTCCACACATCTCGATGGGGACTGCTTCATGCGTCGTTCGCGACGAAGGGGCGGTCCCTTTTCATATGTTCCACCGTGAGGGTTGTGCAAATGGACACACCTATCTTCATGCCAAGCCATGTGATACTATCGAACCATCATGACTATCATTGAAACGAACATGCTCACGGAACATCAACGGCGAAAGCTCATCTCGCTACAGGACGCATGCAACAGGATCGAAGACCTGCACAACGACACGTTGCTGACGAACAAGTTCAACCTCGATAGAGCGATGCCGTGCTTTTTCCTCGGATATTCTGAGGACAGCGAACGTTCCCGGGCGCCGGGCGCCCTTGCAGCGTTCCTCTCCTTGTTTCATATGGAACCGCAGGTCATGGAGATCACTGCGTTCACCTCCCCCGGATCGAGAAGGAACGGATATTTCACCGAGTTGTTCCAAGCGGCGATGCGACAGGTTCGCATGCTCGATGTCAGTACGCTGCTCTTCCAGATCGAATCAAACAGCTCGAGCGGCATGGCCACGCTCCGCGCCGCCTTCCCCGCCGCCACGTTCAGCCACAGCGAATACCTGCTGTCCTGCACCTCCCGTCCAAGCGACGGCATGCAGCCGCTACGGATGGTGCGGGTGGACAGGGACATCATCGACCTAGCCGTCGACATCGCCGTACAGACGTTCCGTTCGGACTGCGATGCCGAGCGTTCCCATCTAGAAGCAGTTATTGACTCCGGCGTCGACGACGCGTTCATCGCCTACGATGGGGACGAAGCGATCGGAATCTGCAATCGGACTCTGACAGAGGACAGTGCGAATCTTTTCGGTCTCGGAATCAAGCCGTCAGCGCAGCACCGGGGATACGGAAAGAGGATGCTGTCGACCATGGTTCGGCAGATGCTCGATGAACGAACGAAAGTGACGCTGGAAGTGGATACGGCGAATCCGTCGGCGCTGAACCTCTACCTGCATGGCGGCTTCGCCATCGAGTTCCGGACCGACTACTATGCGCTGACGCTACGCTAGCGCCAGAACCGTCCCGGCCTGACGCCCGTCATCCGATTTGGACCGCACACCCTTCTTCAAGGATGAACGGCCGGTCGGTGCCTCCTACGGTCACGCCGTTGAATGTCGCTTCGACGTTCCGGCACCGGATCCCACGGTCGGCGACGGGCGGCAGTCCGTTGTACATCTCCGATTCGTCGATTGCGCCGCTGGCATCAGGAGCGACATCGAACGAGCAGTCGGTGACGACCAGATCCTTGATATGCCGTTCCGGCAATCCGACGATGAATCCGGCGGAAGAACGACTTCCCTGCGCATGGCACGCATCGACGCGGATCCGCTCGATCGCCGGGGTATCGTCTTCGATCGGCTGCGGTTCGAGCGAAAAGAACCGGTCTTCGAAACCGCCGCAACGATAGTACATGTTCACGGTGAACGGACACAGATTGTCCCGCATCGTCAGACGGTTGAACTTCAAGTCATGGATGTGTCCGCCCCTGCCACGACGGGTCTTGATCCTGATTCCGCGATCGGTGCCGTCGAACAGGCAGTCGGTGGCTTCGACATCCCATATCCCGGCGGCGGTCTCGCTTCCGATCACGATGCCGCCGTGTGCGTTCCGGACCGTACAGCGCCCTACGAATACCGAACAGGTAGGACGTCCGGCGGCGATTCCGTCGGGACCGCTTCCGCTTTTCAGCGCGATTCCGTCGTCGCCTACATCGACGGTACAATCGGTAATACGGACGTTTCGGCAGGAATCGACGTCGATGCCGTCGGTATTCGGAGCGTCCGAGGGGTTCTTGATCGTTACTCCATCGATGAAGATTCCATCGCAATAGAGCGGATGCACCGTCCAGAACGGACTGTCGATGAGCGTGACGCCGGACAGAATCACGTTCCTGCAATTCTGAAACTGCAGCAAAGGAGGCCGCAGGAACTGGCACTGTCGGCCTCCGCCGCCGCCCGGTTGCGATTCGAAGCCGACGTTCAGCGCGGCAAAGCGTTTCTCAAGCGCCGTTTCAGGGCCTTTCTGCGTCTCGCGCTTGAAGCGGGAAGCCTGCCACCAGAGCTCGCCGCTGCCGTCGATCGTCCCCTCGCCGGTAATGCGCACGTCGTTGGCATCGTGGACATGGATGCATGGATGCATGCACCAGCAGTCAACACCTTCCCATCGGGAACGGACAGGCCCATAGAGAGAAAAGTCGGGAATGAACTTCACCCTGGCGCCCCGCTCAAGATGCAATTCGACGCCGGATCCGATTTCGATCGGCCCGCAGGACCACGTTCCTTCAGGAACCATCACCTTGCCGCCGATCCGACCGGCAGCTTGCAACGCGCGTGCGAACGCATCGGAATCATCATGGACGCCATCACCTACCGCGCCGTATTCTTTCACAGAAAACATATGTATCTATCCTTGTCCCATTCCGTTTCTTTACAAACGGATTCCTACTCGCTACAATCAAGCCATGAATATGCAATTAGGCTTCCGCGCACACGATTTCGGCAAGTTCGCCACGGCTGATGAACTGGCCACCGTCATCGAGACTTTCCAAACGCCGTCGAGCATCCAGCTCGCATTGAAGAAAGTCATCCCCACAGCACTCGACGCATCCGACTATACGCCGCGATACATAGACGGAATCCGGCAGGCTCTCGCCGCACACGGTGTACATGTCGCCGTCATCGGATGCTATATCAATCCTGTCCACCCCGATCCAGAGCAGCTTGAGGCGCATCTGAAGCGGTTTGAAACGCACCTGAAGTTCAACAGGGAGTTCGGATGCCGCATAGTCGGCACCGAAACCGGTTCGTTGAACCCGGATTGTTCCTATCATCCCGATACGTCCGAACCGGCCGTCTTCGACAGGCTGTGCCGATCGATCGGACGGTTGCTCGAAGCAGCGGTGAAATACGACGGTATCGTCGCGGTCGAAGCAGTGTCCCGCAGCCATACCATCTGCTCCATCGCTCGGATGGTCCGGTTGCTGGAGAAGTTCGACACCCCGCATCTGCGTGTCATCTATGACCCGGTGAACCTCACGCCATGGACAGGGATTCCTGAACTGGACGGTTCGGTCCGCCGGCACCCTTCGCAGGAAGCGCAGCGGTCTTTCTTCCGACAGGCGCTCGACGCATTCGGAGACAAGATCGTGGCGATCCATGCCAAGGACTATGTCCTGGACGAGGCAGGTCGGAAAATCGGGGACATTCCGCTAGGAACGGGAACGATGGACTGGAAATGCTTGGCGCAAGAGCTCCAGGAAAGACTCATCGATGTCCCTGTCTTGTTGGAAAACCTCAATCCCGCGACCTTGACGCAGACTCTGGATTATCTTCGTCAATTCTGAACCCTGTTTCAGACAGGCGCAATGTCCGTTATCGCTCTGTTTTTGTACTTTCCAGCTCTCAGGAAGGGTCATGGTAGGGTGATTGCAGGGTTGCGGTCGGCAACCCTGCAGATATCCGACCTCGCAGATTCAGAAGAGAAGGGGCTGTTCAAGCGAGACGGGACGTCGGTTGTCCGCCAGGACCTTGGACATGTATTCTCGATCAAGGCTGAGATCGTCCACCAAGCGAATGAGGACCTCCTCGGGCACGAGATTCTGCTCGGCGAACAGGAAGATCAGCGCTTTCTCGGCGATGTTCGCCGGCAATAAGGAATTGAAGTATATTTCCTCATCGGCGAGATTGCCGTACCGATCGCGGATGTTTCGGTAGAGCATCGAATCGCTCATATGGTGCTTGAGGGCGTCAAGCTCGGAACGCAACGGCTTTTCATCGCCCCGGGCGGCTTGCTCTCCAAGTGGCTTCAGATGGAAGAACGTATATTCCTTTCCAGGTAAATAATGATGCTGGTCGCACCGCGACGCATAGTTCGGCGCCAGCGCATCGTCCTTGTGGGTATCGCCGCCGACGATGATCAACGGATCGAAGTACAAAGCGGGGCATTCCTTGCCGTCGACCTGATAATAGCGATACGTATAGAAAGCGTTGTTCATGCAGTCTGGGTGCTCGCAATAGGCCGTCAGAGGGATGACGTCCGTGGCGATGTCCAGCATCAGGCGGGCAGTCGAATTAAAGATATCACGCCTGAAATTGAGGATCAACGTCGGAAAAATGAACATGACACCGCGTTCTAGGCTATGATTGCGAACCACATAGGCAAGGCGTTCGTCGAAGAACGAGGCCTCGTCGATGATGAACGTACCTACCGTCGGGTTGTCGGCCAGAACCCGTTCGAGCCCGAACGAGTCGCGGATGCGGGCGATATTCTCGCCGCAGCGGATGTAGCCGCCGCGGTAGCACAGAGCGTCGTCGGGATAGTCGGAGAAGCGCGCCCCGTCGATTTCCGACCGGACGAAGAACACCTTGCGCCGATCGACGATCCCGGTACTGGTCATCTCACGTACTTTGTCGCTCTTGCGCTGGGCGACCGCGGCATCCCTCCAGACCCTCGCCGAGAACTCTGTCTTGCCCGAACCCATCGGACCGATCAGCAGGACCCGACGCCCGGGGGACGTAAAGTCGAAATGGGAAAAGGTCTCGTGGACATCGATCGTAGGAAACCCGAGGCTCTTGAGGAAATCTTCGGCTATTGTCTTCTGTTCAATACGCGGCATCCGACGAAGCTCCCTGGACGATGGCGATGCCGCTGCTCGTCCCCAGACGGGTGGCTCCGGCCTCGATCATGGCGACGGCGGCTTCATAGGAACGCACCCCGCCGGAAGCCTTGACGCCGATCTTGGGACCGACGGTCTTGCGCATCAACGCCACGTCCTCGACGGTAGCCCCGCCGGTGGAGAACCCTGTGGAGGTCTTGACGAAATCCGCACCGCCGGCGACGGAGAGTTTGCAGGCGCGGACCTTTTCATCATCCGTCAGGAGACACGTTTCGATGATCACTTTGAGCAACTTGCCTCCGCAGGTTTCCTTGACCGCGCGGATGTCGGCCTCGACCAGGTCATCGCGCCCATCCTTCAACCATCCGACGTTGATCACCATATCGATCTCATCGGCTCCGTCCTGCACCGCCTGACTGGCCTCGAACGCCTTGGCGGGGGTGGACATCGCCCCGAGGGGGAACCCCACTACCGTGCAGACGTTCACACCGGTTCCTTTCAGACGCCGGGCGCACATGGACACCCGGCAGCTGTTGACGCATACCGAGGCGAAATGCCATGAGGCGGCTTCGTCGCACAGCTTGTTGATTTTCTCTTCCGTCGCATTGGCGGCCAAAAGGGTATGGTCGATATACTTCGCGATGTCATTCATGATTCTCTCCCTTCAAGGTCTCCGTCCGATGTCAGGATGATGCGGGGACCTTGCGTACCGCGGTCATGCCGCGCCACTTCAGATTACCCCAAAATGAACCGGAACGCAACGAGGATGGATCGACCGGATCCATGCCGGCAGGCATCCTCCGGATGCGATGCCCCCCCCTTGGGCGAAGCACGATCCCTGGTATTGCCTTTTGCCCACGAAGGAGCTAGAACAGATACGAAGCTAGGTCGATGCGCTCACCTCATGCAAGAAGGAGGACCGGAAGTGGACATCATCATCCGTCAGTACCAGGAGCGGGATCTGCCCGTCATGACGACGCTGTGGAACAGGATCGTTGAAAGCGGCGACGCCTTCCCGCAATCCGAACCGATGGCGGAACGGGAAGCCTCCCGGTTCTTCGCAGACCAGACTTATGTCGGGGTAGCAGAAGCGGACGGAACTGTCGCAGGATTGTACATCCTCCATCCGAACAACATCGGCCGGTGCGGCCACATCGCAAACGCATCGTACGCCGTATCGCCGCAGCTGCGAGGGCTCGGAATCGGACGGAGCCTGGTCCTGGACAGTATGGAACAGGCGGCCAAGGCAGGATTTCGGATCCTGCAGTTCAATGCGGTGGTGACCACCAATACCGCGGCGATCGCCCTGTATGAGTCGATCGGCTTCACCCGCGTAGGGACGATACCCGAAGGTTTTCGCTCGAACGATGGCGCCTACGAGGACATCATCGTGTTCTACATACCGCTGAAGACGGGGCAGAAACGCCGACCTTCATAGGACGAAGCGCGTAGGCCCCCTCCTTTTCTCTTGACCATCGGTCGGTTGCACTATGAGTCGATCGGCTTCACCCGCGTAGGGACGATACCCGAAGGTTTTCGCTCGAACGATG
>LVBD01000031.1:0-5200 GCA_001604275.1 Spirochaetales bacterium Spiro_02 | reverse complement strand
CTTCATAGGACGAAGCGCGTAGGCCCCCTCCTTTTCTCTTGACCATCGGTCGGTTGCACTATAGTCTTGGGAACATGCTACAAACAATCGCAGATCAATATCTCTGGGTCATAGCCGCGATCCTCATGGTGAACCTCTATCAGCGACGGATCGCCGATTCTGAAAAGAAACGGTTCTCGACGCTGTACATCGCCTCGCTGGCGTTGCTGTTCAACGTATTTCTCATCGTCATCATCACGAAGAATCTTCCTCAATGGACGGCGCTCATCGGATTGGCCATCGTGGTAACGCTCGGAGTGATTTTCCGCAAGCGGGTCTGGCCGTTCAGGCTGCACTGCGTCTCGTGCGGCGCGAAACTCGACACGAACCATGTCATCGGACATGACGACAACCTTTGCCCGGACTGCTGGGCGAAAGCGCATCCGCAGGAAGCCGCGAAGCAAGCCGAAGAAGAGGCCCAACGGCAGGCCGCGACGCAGATCGTCGAGCAGTCCTCGTATAGCGAAGCGGACCATGTCGAGGATATCGACTGGGATCTGTGGGAGCCTGCGGAGACGTGCGTGATCACCTACCTGTTCGCAGGCGAGGGAACTGATCGCCAAGTGCTGTTGATCGACAAGAAGACCGGCCTTGGCGACGGACTGGTCAATGCCCCCGGCGGACACCTGGAGATCGCCGAAACAGCCGAAGAGGCTGCGGTCCGCGAGTTCCGCGAAGAGACCGGACTGGAGATTTCCGACCTCAGCCACCGCGGAGTGCTCAACTTCCAGTTCAAGGACGGACTGTCGATGCGCGGACATGTGTTCTTCGCCTACAGCTACCGGGGAGAGATGGTCGAAACCGATGAAGCCCGGCCGTTCTGGTGCCCCGTCTCCGACCTCCCCTACGACAAGATGTGGGAGGATGATCGGCTGTGGCTTCCATCGGCGATCGAAGGCAAACGCTTCGAAGGCTTCTACATCTTCGATGACCGGACGATGAAAAGCGAACGGCTCGACATTCTGCCGAAAGAATCCGACGAAGATCCGGAGGATGGAGAATAGACGGAATGTCCGATTCCATGTCCGATTCCACGATGGCCCTGGGCTGCTGGCAGTTCGCCGGTGCGTTCGGGTTCTGGACAAATCAGCAACGAAGCGATTCCATCAAGACGATCCACGCCGCCATCCGAGGCGGCGTGCGTCATTTCGATACCGCCCAAGGCTATGGAAACGGCCGCAGTGAGCAGCTGCTCGGCCAGCAGCTCCGCAGATTCCGCGATATCGTTCCCCGGCAGGAGTTCCGCATCGCCACGAAGATCATGCCGATGCCGCCCGAGAAAATCGAAGCGGCGGTCCGTACCAGCTCACGTAGGCTCTGCACTCCGTACATCGACATCCTCCATCTCCACTGGCCGACCTCCCGCACCGACATCCTGCCGATGCTTCGGGCAATGAACGGCCTGAAAGCCTCCGGGATGGTCAAAGAGATCGGCGTGTCGAACTTCCCGCTCCGGTTGCTGAAGATGGCATGTGACGAAGCCTCCATAGACCGGGTGCAGATTCCCGGTTCGCTGCTGTGGATCCGGGATCTCGACGAAACGGTGGAGTTCTGCAAACGGAACGGCATCCGGACGGAAATCTACAGTCCCCAGGGGATGGGCCTGCTTTCCGGCGCATACCGTACCATCGACGACCTGAAGCCGGAGGATGCTCGCAGAAACCTCTTCTGCTTCTCCCCCCATTGTACAGACGCTTGGAACGCATTGCAGGCGGAACTACGCATCGGAGCCGATAGCCTCGGGTGCACGCGCTCCCAACTGGCCCTCGCATGGGCGCTAGGACGGTCAGCCGACACAGTCGTCTTCGGAGCGCGGGACAAGGTGCAGCTGCAAGAGAATCTTGCAGCCGCACGAATCATCATCAGACCAGAGATCGATGCACGACTGACAGCCGCGGCACGACGTCTGGAACAGTGCATCCCTCCCGAACAGGACAATCCGTTCGGGCACCGATGGTGACGAACGCAAGCGCCACTACCGCAACCTCGATGTGATGTGGTAGTATCGAGGCATGAAAGTCCTCCTCCAACGCCACGAAACGGAAATCGAGGTCAAGAAATCACGGTTCATCGCGATCGCATGCCCATGCGAATCCAGCCAGCAGGTCAAGGAGCTCGTTGCACAGACGAGAAAGGAACATCCGCAGGCGAACCATGTCGTCCACGCCGCGGTGATGGGTCCGAACGGCGATATGTTTTCCATGAGCGACGACCACGAGCCGAAGAACACGGCTGGCAGACCTGCGCTCGAGGTGTTGAAAGGGAGCGGGATTACCGACATCATCGTCATGGTCGTCAGATATTTCGGCGGGACATTGCTGGGTACCGGAGGGCTGGTCAAGGCGTACGGAGATAGTGTCAAGGCAGTCCTCGATGGCGTAACAACCGAAGAACTTATCGAAAAAAGCCGGTTCAATATGATTGTAGGCTATGATTCATATGAGCAGATGAAGAAACTGCTCGTTGAGCACGGGGCAACGGACCTCAATGAGGAGTTCACGACGGACATCACGTTCGCAGGACTGTTGCCGACCGCCAACGAAGCCTCGCTTTCCGCCGCAGTCACGGAACTGTCCTCCGGCAGGACATCCATTGCATTCCGTCGACAGGAGCCGAAACCATTCTGACTCATTCGTCTCAGCGTTTCGATAATCTGCGGAACTTCAAGTTCGGAAGCTTCGGCTTCAGATCCTGGTCCTCGGCCGGTTCCGACTCGGGGGCTTCCGGGGGCGTTTTCGTGCGCCCGATATCCAAAGGTTTCTGACTTTCCGCCGTTACATGCCAGGGGGAATCGACATGGAGCTTACCGGCATCGAGCAGATCGACGAACTTGATCGCGATCGACAACGCCTCCTCCACTGCCGCAGGCTCGATAGCCTGAGGCAGATCTTCCGGCGTATGATAGACCGCCGGGCGGCTGGTGTCGTCCCACGGGATCGCCGTCAAGGTAACGGCATGGAGCCCCGCCCGGGCTCCTTCCGCGGCGTCGGTACCACCGGCGAGGAACGGCAGCGGCTGGGACTTGGCTTTGTATCCCATCGCCTTGGCGATCTCGACGCACCCTGTGGCCATTTGCTGGGACAGCCTGACCGTACTGTTCACGTCCCGTACCAGGAAGGTCAGTTCATCGGCATAGTACGGGCAGTCGAAATTGAAATGCCATCCGACCACATCCGGGTCGTCATACAATCGGGCGTTGTCGGAGAACCACCGGCGAGAACCCCGCAGCCCAACCTCTTCTGCGTCGAACGAAGCAAATACGAGTCTGGTATGTTGCAACGGACTTTCTTGGTGCCGCCTCGATGCGTAAAATCTCGCAAGTTCCACGCTCATCGAAGAAGATATCAAGTTGTCGCCCGCCCCTGGAGATACGGAGGGCGACAGGAATCGCCAAAGCGGGAGAATGAGGGGAAACGCAACAGTCAGCGCCGACAGGATGACGATGAAGGGTATCGGCGGCAATCCGATTCGCAAGATCGTTCCGGAAAACAACTGGACCAGAAGTTGCAGCGGAGCGACCGCGCATGCGATCCCGATCGCTATGATCGGAGCTCCGACTTTCAGCAGGTAGGTTCTTTTATCGAGCTTGTTGTATCGATACAGTCGGGCGCTGTCGTGGTGTCCGCTGAAAATGACGGTCTGGCGCACTTCCTTGGCAGGTTCCAAGATACCGTGGACGTTCGTTCCGTCTTTCGTCGGATAATAGCGCTCGAACCAGGGCCGATAGCCAATAAATTCCCGGAAAACGAGGAAGAGCAGCAGCGCTCCGGCTACGGTGGCCAAAAACGGCAGGCCGAGCCACAGAAACAGTAGCATGACGGGATAGACGATGACGGCGATTTTCAGCCAGCCATAGAATGCCGCGGGATGCATGCGGAAGGATTGTGTTTCACTGGTATCGCAGAATCGGGCGAGTTCCTCCCGCAATTTCCGGGCGCACCCTTCCGCCGCGGCGCTTCCTGCTTCGCGCGGGCCGAATTCGGAGATCAGACGGGAGGTTCGATCCAGTGCGAACCGCGCCAGTTTGCCGGCTTTCAGAGATTCCATGCCGGCGGTCTCTTTCTTCGGCTCCGCAGTCTGGGCGGATGGGGTCCGACGTTTCCGTCTGAATGAAAAGAATGCCATTACGATCATCATGCCAAGAGTACCGAAGACTGTCAACGAATCGTAGGGACGCAGGGCATTTCCTTGCCGCAATCCGGGCACTTCGAAGGAGCGAAAACCGCGTGGAAACAGGAGCTTTCAATCCTCCGGCGATGACTTGACAAAGTATATGAGTGTCAATATAGTAGAAACCCGACTGACAATCCGTTCATTGGAGAGATGTCCGAGCGGTCGAAGGAGGCGGTCTTGAAAACCGTTGAGGCGCAAGTCTCCGGGGGTTCGAATCCCTCTCTCTCCGTCTGACATCCTACCCTATAGGCTTGATGTCATTGGAGAGGTGCGAGAGTGGCCGAATCGGGCTCCCTGCTAAGGAGTTGACCTGGTAACGGGTCCGGGGGTTCGAATCCCCCCCTCTCCGATTTGTTTTTTTGCATGCATATGTGTTGAGACCATAGCTCAGCTGGATAGAGCATCAGTTTGCGGAACTGAGGGTCGGAGGTTCGAATCCTCTTGGTCTCGTATCGGTAATCAATCACCGGGAGAGATGTCCGAGTGGTCGAAGGAGACGGACTCGAAATCCGTTGTATCGTCTGACGGTACCGAGGGTTCGAATCCCTCTCTCTCCGAAAGTCCGGAGTGTTTTTCCGGGCGTTTTTTTGTATCGACTTGAGGAGGGGTGTCCGAGTGGTCGAAGGTGCACGCTTGGAAGGCGTGTGTGCTCACAAGGCACCGAGGGTTCGAATCCCTCCCCCTCCGTTTCTTCCCCAGTCAGATAGATTCTGTGCTATCGATAGCCACCCAACCCCGTCAGGACCGGAAGGTAGCAGCGGTAAGTGGCCTGTCGATGAGCCACAGGCGATTTATCTGCTGGGGATTTTTTATTCCCCACAAGCCCATAGACAGCATATATACAAATAATCTATTATACTATATATAATTAGCTACACTTTATACTTTATCATTGCTTTGCCATTGCTACATGCATGCTCGGTGATTGTATCACCAACGGGTAGTTTTTAGTCACCTAGCGACGGGTGAAAAATCGTCAGTTTGCAAC
>LVBD01000030.1 GCA_001604275.1 Spirochaetales bacterium Spiro_02 | reverse complement strand
ATCTTTATGCACACATCTGTGAATTTTTATACATAGGTTTCAGCGTTTTGAAATTGGCTCTCAATACAATGATGATGCCATGCAATCATTCCTAGACAACAAAACCTATTTCGAAACCAGCCTCGTTTACGACTATCAAGCCTCGGAGCAGTCGTTCGATGCGGCCTGCAAGAGAGCGAACGATACTCTTTCCACCATCATTCTTTCCCAGAGACCACGAACGGGAGTCCCAGCGAAAACCGCACTCGACCTCGGATGCGGGCCGGGCGCATATTCGCACGCTCTGTGCATGGCGGGCTATCAGGTAACGGCGATCGACTATTGCAAATCGTTTATCGACATCGCCCGAAGAAATCTTCGAGACTTCCCTGTCGTCTTCAGGACGATGGACATTAGGGAAATCGCCTCGCTCATACCTGCATCTTTCGATCTGATCGTCTGTACAGGGGATACGTTGCTCTATCTAGAAAACAAGCAAGAAATCCGTGCGGTCCTCGGTGCAGCCCGGACATTGCTTGAACCAGATGGCAGAATTTTCTGCAGATTCCGGACATTTCCGATGTTCACACGACCGTGAAAAATCTCGATAGTCAAGAATCTTTCGGACGTAACGAAAACCCTGAGTGCGGAATTCGATGGAACCTATGTCTATACGACCGACACCACACAAAATCCAACGACAGGAAAAGAAACACAAGGAACCAGCAGGAAACTTCGCATGCCAGCCGATGAATTTCTCACCATCATGCAAGAAACGAGCTACCGCGACATCTCCTGCCGTGAAGGACAAGACATCGCTACATTCATCGCCACTCGATCCTAGGCACAACCAAAAACTGCCCCCGATTTCGGGAGCAGTAAAGAATTCGTGTCTTGAACTGAGTTCCAGTCGGCCACAAAGGGTCGCCACGGTCGGGTACATATCCGGATGCAGATCAATGCCTCCGCGATGACCCTGCAATGACCCTAACTAGCCAAGGACAGGAACGTATCCTGCGAAGATCTTCGGGAAAATCAAACTGATATCAGGAATGAACGACACCAGGATCAATGCGATCAACATGCACAGATAGAACGGCAACGTCGCCTTGACCACCTTCTCGATCGGCAGCTTGGCCACCGCGGAACCGATGAACAGCACCGCTCCGACCGGAGGAGTGAGCAAACCGATACCGCAGTTGAGGACGACCATGATACCGAACTGAATCGGATCGAGACCGCACACCGTCGTGGCGATCGGCAACAGAATCGGAGTAGCGATCAAGATGATCGGCGCCATATCCATGATACAACCAAGCACCAGCAGAATCAGATTCAACAACATGATCAACGCAACCCGGTTCGTCGTCAGCGAAACGATCGCCTTCGCCGCAAGATCAGGAATATGCAGAATTGTCAGACAGTTTCCAAATACCGCGGACGTGGCAATCAGAATCAGGACGATGGCAAGCGTGCCGACACAATCGTCCAGGACCTTCCACACTCCCTTCCATGTCAGCCCCTTGTAGATGAACACGGATACAATCAGCGAGTAGATGACCGCGATAGCCGCAGACTCGGTCGCCGTGAACACACCGGCTACGACACCGACCACGACGATGATGACCGCCGCCAGCGCCCAGACCGACTTGACGAACTGTCTGGCGAAATTCTTGATACTGAACCGCTCCCCTTTCGGATAATGCCGCTTGACCGAGATGATGTAGGAACCGATCATCAAGGAAACGGCGAGCAGTGCGCCGGGAAGATATCCCGCAAGGAACAGACTACCCACGGAAATCCCGCCGGCCGTCGTCGCATAGATTACCATGTTGTGGCTCGGTGGAACCAGCAGCCCCTCACAGGACGACGTAATGGTGACCGCCGTAGAGAAGTCGGCGTCATACCCTTCGTCGACCATCATCGGGATGAGAATCGAACCCAGGGACGCAGTATCGGCCGCCGCAGACCCGGAGATACCTCCGAAGAAATAGGAAGCGACGATATTGACCTGGGCCAGTCCGCCACGCATCCACCCGACACAAGCATTGGCGAGAGCGATCAATTTCTCCGAAATGCCTCCCGACCCCATCAGGACACCCATCGTAATGAAGAACGGAACCGCCATCAGCGAGAACGAACTGATTCCCTTGACCATCAGGCGGCAGACATCGTTGAGGTTCTGCCCCAGCGTGACCAAGCAGAGAACGGAAGAAAGCCCTACCGCATATGCGATCGGGAACCGAAGGAACACCATGAGGAAGAAACTCCCGAGGAGTACGATAGCGGCGATAGATTGAATATCCATAAATCAGTTTCCTCCATTCGCTTCTTCAGGCACAAAGAATTTCTTTACATGATTGTAGACCGCTTCGAGCTCGAAGATGATCATCGCGGCTCCCGCCAACGGAACCGGGAAATACATCCAGAACCGGCTGAGCCAGGGCATGGAGACATAAAAGCCCCTGCCGCCCAGCGTCGTGGCATACCGCCAGCCGATGATAAGCATGATGACACCGAGGACAAGAACCGCCGCATCCGAGATGAGATCCAGCACAGTCAGGGCCGTCTTCGGAATATACTTGTCGAAAGCGGTCATTCTGATATGCGATCCCTTCTTGATCGCAAGGGCCGCAGAAAGTACCGCCATGTAGGACATGCATGTAAGCACTACTTCCTCCGACCATGCAGGATCCTTGAGGAACGGCACATATGCGTGGAACATCCGACCAGCGACAGCATATGAAGTAATGAGAATATCGACGATCAGCAAAATCTTGCAAATGACCATGACGATTCGATACGCCCAGTCATATACAGGTCTGATCTTATCCATCTTTTCAAAGAATTTGGGCATGGTTTACTCCTTGACGTAACAGGCGCGACACGGCGGTGGATTCTCGCCAGCGCACAAACAGGGGGAAAGGCGCATGCCGATCCCCCTGGAACAACCCGAAGCGCGGATTATTTCATGTCCTTGATCTGCTGATACAAAGCCGCCTGGGACTTCGTGTTCGCTTCGATGACAGCCTTGCTGGCCTCAGACCACGGAGCCTTGTCGGCAACTTCCACGATCGTCACACCTTCGGCCTTGAGCTGGTCGAGAACCTTGTTCTCAGCCGCTTCGCTGATCTGCGCATTGTACGCCTGGGTCAGCTTACCCGCTTCCATGATCACCTGCTGCTGAGCCTCGGTCAGCTTAGCCCACGCATTGTCGGAAATGACAGCCTGGATCGCACCCAGAGTATGACCGTCGAGAATCATGCACGGAGCGACTTCCTGGAACGCGTTGGACTTGTAGTTGGCGATCGGCTGCTCGGCACCGTCGACGACACCGGTCTGCAAGGCGGAATAGAGCTCGCCGAAGGAAACGACCGTCGGAGAAGCTCCCAACCCCTTGACCATGCCGGTCATGACGGGATCGTTGGAAACGCGGAGCTTCATGCCCTTCAGATCCTGGATACCTGAGATTCTCTTGACCGTGAAGAAATGGCGGAACCCTTCTTCACCGTAGAAGATGCCACGGATCGGAAGACCGATCTCCTGGGGTTCGTTGAGGAACTCGGGAGCGAGGTCGGAATTTGCGAAATTCCAGAAGTGCTGGCGGCTTTCGAACGTGAACGGAATCGACAGGAGCTTGGACTTCTCGGCACCATAGCTGGTCAGCGCGAACGCCGAGATTCTGGACATGTCGATGGAAGTTCCGCCACCAAGAATGGAATCGAGCACATCATTCTCGGAACCCAGGACGCCGGAAGCCTGGACATCGATCGTGATCGATCCACCGGACAGCTTCTCGACCTGCTGCTTGAAGTAGGTGGCGGTCTGTCCGACGATCGTATCGAGCGGGTTCACTTCCGCATACACGAGGGTCACTTTCGGATCCGTGGCGACATTGCCGGTACCGGCCTTCGCCGCAGGAGCCGCGGTTTCTTTGCCGCCGTTCGCGAATACGGGAACGGAAACAAGCACGAGCGAAAGAACGAGCATCAAAGTAAGTACTTTTTTCATAAAGCCTCCATAGCATTAACGCTTTTTGAACTTTACGTTAACATATCGTTAACACTAGTACTCTACGGTCGAAATTTCCAACCCGCAAGCGTCATCACAAAAAATTGAAAGCCAACGAAAAAAATTGAAACCCCCACTCCATGGTTCCGCAGCGTAGTTGGTCAAAAAACGAATGTAAGTCCTTTTCGGGGCTACTTTT
>LVBD01000029.1 GCA_001604275.1 Spirochaetales bacterium Spiro_02 | reverse complement strand
ATGTCGTCGAAGGACTTGTCATGGTTGAAGCCGTGCTCGATGATCTCCTGCACCTTGGTGTTGCCGCCGTTGTTGAAGTTCAGTTCAGACTCGGCGTTCATCTCACTCAGCAGGGTCTCCTCGCCTTCCAGCGCGTCCGCGTCGGACAGCATGTCCCGCGTACAGGTCCGGATATTCGCCGGCCTTGTCGATCGGCACGCCGCCTTCGCTGTAGGCGAATCCGCTCTCATGGGTCAGCCACTTCAGGTAGTACAGGGAAGCCAGCTTCTCTTCATAGGAGGCCTTGGCGTTGATGCCGAAGTTGTAGTCGCCGCCGGCGGGAGCGTACTGCTTTCCGTCGATGGTGATCGGGAACGCCATGTAGCCGACGTCTTCCGGATGCTCGCCGCCCGCGGCGTCACGCATCTGGGTGAAAGCCCAGGAACCCAGCACCATGGTGGCGATCTGGCCGTTGTTCAGCATCGGCTTGCAGCCTTCCCAGTCGGTGGTGGTGTAGTCGTCTTCGATCAGGCCTTCGGCAGCCGCGTCATACAGGATCTTGTACACGGCGTAGGGGCCGGTTCCGTTGCCCTGGTCCGCGAAGGGATCCTTCGTGTGGGCCAGTTCCTGGTTCATGTAGGTGGCACGGCCGGTAGCCGCAACGCCCATGTAGGCGTCCCAGGCGCCCATGGTCCAGCCGGCAGCGTAGTTGGTGTACAGCGGGATCGCGTCGGTCTTTTCCTTCACGGCCTTCAGGGCCGGGGGTCTTGGGCAGCTCGGTCACGCCGGCTTCCGCGAAGATCCGCTTGTTGTACAGCACGCCGTTGGCGTTGCCCGTGGAGGGGATGCCGTAGCACACGCCTTCGAAGGACTGGGAGCTCATGAAGTTGTACAGTCCGCCCAGGGTCTCCAGGTCGCCCAGCGGCACGAAGTACTTGGACAGCTCATCCTTCTGCACGGTGGGGATGCCCATGATGGTCCAGTCGGTGTTGTCGACCCGCAGCAGGGCGTTCTCGGCGTAGTCGGTGATCAGTTCATATTCGATCTCGATGTTGGGGTAGGTCTTCCGGAACTCTTCCACATAGCCGTTCAGCTTGTCCGGGATGTCGGTCCGGTGGTACGCGAAATGGATCTTCGCGGTCAGGTCGGTGTTCTCTCCGAGCACGATCTGGTCGAACGTGGGCAGCGTGTCTTCCGCGGCGGCGAATGAGGCCATACCGAGGACCATGCACAGTGCCATAACAAGGGACAACAGTTTCTTCATTGGGTCTTCCTCCTTTAATTGTTAGGTTAACATGTTAACCTCTGATTGCCTGCATTATAAACCCATGAATTTCATTCTGTCAATACCAGCAAACGTTGGCGTGCAAAGGTTTGCTTCGTTATCTATCCTGTTAACCAAACGGCTTTTGCTTTTCTGTTTTTCCGTTATTTCCGCTTGCGTTGGTTAACAGATTGGTTAATAGTTTCGCTGCCTTTCCAAAAATTATTTTTTTTGAAAAAATCACTTCATTCTTTTGTCATGATTTCCAATTGACACATCCGCCATCTTTTTTTATTCTGTTATGGTATGATTTGAACCCCATTTTTGCTGTTAACGGGAGGATGTAAAATGGAGAACAACAAGCGCCCTGAAAACATGGAACGGATTACCACGCCCGAGCTGGCGGAAGCCTTTATCGCGGAACAGGTCGCCGCGATCCAGAAGCAGGTTGGCGACAAGAAAGTCCTGCTCGCCCTGTCCGGCGGTGTGGACAGCTCGGTCGTCGCGGCCCTGCTGATCAAGGCCATCGGCAAGCAGCTGGTCTGCGTTCATGTCAATCACGGTCTGCTTCGCAAAGGCGAACCGGAGCAGGTAATCGAGGTCTTCCGCAACCAGATGGACGCCAACCTGATCTATGTGGATGCCGTGGACCGTTTCCTGGACAAACTGGCCGGCGTTTCCAACCCGGAGCAGAAGCGCAAGATCATCGGTGCCGAGTTCATCCGCGTCTTTGAGGAAGAAGCCCGCAAGCAGGACAACATCAAGTTCCTGGCGCAGGGCACCATCTATCCCGATATCCTGGAAAGCGGCCCCGTCAAGGCGCACCACAACGTGGGCGGCCTGCCCGAGGACCTGGACTTCGAGCTCGTCGAGCCCCTGAAGTTCCTCTTTAAGGATGAAGTGCGTGTCGTCGGCGTAGCCCTTGGCCTGCCCTTCGGCATGGTTTACCGCCAGCCCTTCCCCGGCCCCGGCCTGGGAGTCCGCTG
>LVBD01000028.1 GCA_001604275.1 Spirochaetales bacterium Spiro_02 | reverse complement strand
GTCGCCCACCCAAGCGAGCGACCGAAACGGATTTATAGTATAAAAAGTCTTAAAACTCACGCTATAAAGCAATTATGTACAGTAATCCGGTCAATTTCTCAATAATCGATTCTCGTTCGGGTAAGACGAAGTCTGGGAAGTTGAATCTGTATATGTATGCAATTATCGTCTCTTCAGAGCCTATTTTGAAATTGCCTCCACACGGTGTGTAAATCTGAATCCTCCTCTAAAACATGAGTGTTAATAACTTGGCTGCCAGCATACATTAAGTATTTGACTCCGCTTGCCACAGCCATCTCTTCGGCGGCTGCCTGTTTTGCCTTAACTATGGTATCGTCGATTTTGTTGTCTCCTTTGACTTCGATCAGCTGATAGGAACCGTCTACCATCTTCGCAAGGAAGTCAGGATAATACTGACGGATTCTGCCGGATTCGGGATCGTAGTAGTGTACGGAGAGATCGCCTTGGTTGGATGTGAACATTCCCGTGAAATAGACCTCCTTGACCTTACCGCTTGTGATGTACTGCATAAAGCATTCCTTTTCCGGGATGGAGTCAAAGCAGTAGGTGTCGGCGTGGAAGCTTTTCTTAAGTTGCTCCGGCGTGAAGCCCGGATAACGGTTTGTAAGCACAAGGTCATCTTTAGCGGAGAATTCGTAGTAACCGGCATCCTTCGGCTCACGCAGGAGTACCAGTTCCTTGTCTTCAGTCTTCAGTTTTGAGGTGATGTCAAAGAGCGATTGAAACACAGCCGGGATGATATAGTCATACAGGACAGCGTTATAGCGGTTGACCGCCTTAAGAACCGTGTCGATTCCGTCCACGGATTCGCGAAGGATTCTCGCGGCGAGGATACACGAAATGTTCAGATAACGAGCAATTTCTCCCGCGAGGGAAAACTCGCTGAACTTCATGTTCTCCTGGAGATAGTCGATGTTCTTTTCCTTTACTGTGGTATCGCGGGCAAGGCTGTCACGCTCGTACATGATGCTGGCGTACTTGGAAAGGTCAGCATCCACCAGATTGAAGTCCACAGGCTCGGCGTATTCCTTTTCGTGCAGCGTGTACTCATGCCATACACGCTTGAGGGTAATCGTCCTCGGTGGCGGCAGAACACGCACCTGGTATTTGTGGCGGTCGTCATTGGACGGATTCTTGATGTCCTTGATCTCCATATTGAAGTTTTTATGAAGTTCATCGTCCAGGGTGTCGTAGTTTTCTTTGGACAGGAACACCGTAGCCGTCAGACGCTCGTTTGTGATTGCACGAAGGCAGCGCATCGTAGCTTGGAGTACGAATATCTTCGACTTCGGACTTCGGAAAAGCGCCACGCCAAACAGAGAACGACAGTTCCACCCTTCCTTGCCTTTCTCAACGAGGATAATAAACTGCTTTTCGTTGCCTTCCGTACCAGGCACGTCAAGGTTGTTGAAATTTCTGATGTCATCGTTCTTTGTGTATTTCACATCGCCGACATTCAGAAGAATCTTTGATGCTGGGATACCGAGTTTAGCGAGTATCTTCTCAAGTGCGGGTTTTACCTCTGTAGCCGCTTCCTCCACGCCTGCTGCGTAGATGGCAAGTTTTGGATTCAGTCCTTCGTAGGTCTGACTGCCGTACCTCTCCCAGAATGTGGTTACCACGGCGGTAAGAAATTCATAGCTCTTGACGTTCTCAAAACCAAGCGGATCGGCATCCTTTAAGAAGCCGTTCTGGATGGATTCCCTCAGGCCGTAGGCATAGATTACCTCCGGAAGAAGTTGATTCTTGACATACGGCGTTCCCGTATAATTGTAGCAAGCCACAATGGATGTGTTTTCCGCAAGCAGATTGATGGTGTCGCGGAGACTCGTCTTATTTGCACCACTCGACCTGATCTGTTTTTCGAGGTCTGCTCCGAAGAGATGATGCGCCTCATCGACGTACACGCCGAGTTGCGGAAGACGACAGAGCTTCTTGAAACGTTGGTTCTCCATCAGCGAGGTATCATCCCATACATCATCCTCGTCTTCGGCACCACCGGCACCACTGTAGACAGCGGAAAGCAAAGAACCAGAGCCGCTGAAAAGAATCTCTGCTGCAGATGTTTCCTTACGCTTTTTCTTTACGATGATTTTCTGCGTGTTCGAGATGATGATATTAAAATCAGAATCATCGATCGTGTGCAGAATAGTTCCAGTTTCGTCCAGAAAGTGAAACTTTATATTTGAATCAAGCACACGGGCATACTCCGGCGGTATGACCTTCGTCTTATCAAAGGTCATGATTTCCCGGAGCGACTGAAGGACGGTCTTGTCTGGCGCAAACACGAGGGCATTGTGACAGAAGCGCTGATCCCTCGGATACTTCTTCGCAAGCAAAAACTCATAGAAGATGCAGGTAGCCATGAGTATGGTTTTGCCAAGTCCCATCGTGAGGGCATAGATGTAGTTCGGATAGTTCTCACGGTACTTCTTCATCTGCTTAAAGAGTGTGTCGGTCTGCTTTTCGGTCGGAGCATCAAAGAGACGAATCTGACCACCTTTATCGATGGCATAGTATGATGCATTGGAGAAGTGGCCTCTCTTATGACGCCAGTCATTGAACATCTCATAGACCTGCTTGTTGTTCATGAATTCCTTCACAAAGACATACATCTCCAACGCCTCAAACTGCGGCTTACGCAGAAAGGCGTGGGGATTCTCTTCGTTATCGTTGTAGGCGAGGAATTTTCTTGTAAGGTCATTATAACGGGAACGAATCTTTCCGCGGTTTGTGGAGTAGTAGTACCACAACTGCTGATTAAAGGCTAAGTCCGATTCGAAATTTACAGCCATTTAAATCACCTCCACTTCCAGCGACTCGGATAGCAGGTCTGTTATCTTGACTTTAATCGTGCCGGAACCCTCCGGGATGTCGTAGATGCCCTTTACCATCTCGTTCTTGCCGGGGACATCGGTCACGGTCGGCTGCATGACTACGCCATCGTAGTTCCAGTCAATCATGATGGAATCAACCAGCTGGCGCCAATCCTCCACGTACTCCTTCTGAAGAGAAAGTTTTTGCAACAAGTTCATCGGGTAGAAAGCGCGGATTACCAGCTTGTCACCTTCACGGACGATTTCCGCCTCGGAGTCGCGCTTTAACTGAATATCCGCCTTATCACGGAGAATATCCACGATTTGAACATCAATCTTATAGTCGGAAAGTTCCTGTTCCAGCGCGCCTTTGAGGTCAGGCTCGTGTCCCATGCAGACGATGGTTATCCGCTCCACGGGCTGATTCGGATTCTCCTCCTTACGCTTCTCGTATGTCTTGTACGGAAGATTGGCAAGAAGCTCCTTTAAGTCAGCTTTGGTAGCGATGCGGTTGACGGGCATGATTTTAACCATTCTGCCGTCCAGCTCGCCGTCCCAGACATCGCTCTGCGGGAACGGCTGGATTTCCAGGGCGGCAATCAGCAGGTCGCGAGCTTCCACAGGATTACGAAAGAAGTCGTAGTTATTTACGTTGTAAACCTCAAAGCCCGTGTACTTCACGTCCTCCTCTAGAGACGAGGTATCCATGCCCTTTGCCTTAAAAAAGTCGATAACTTTACTACGGTCTTCGGCACTCAGTTCGGTATCTCCTCCTGCACTTGCCGCAGCGAGGTAAGGGGCGGATTCCTCCGCAGTCACCGAAAGCTGTGGCTTTACCATCTCGTAGGTCACAGGCTTATGAACGGGCTTCAGTTCTTCCGCTACGGATAGCAGACGTTTGGTAGTGGTTTGGATTGCGCCGAGGTTGATATCCGCACCAATAAAGCGTCTGCCGAGCTTCATTGCACACATTTGCGTAACACCACTGCCCATGAAAAAGTCTGCCACTATATCACCTTTATCAGTTGTGGCACTAATGATTCTCTCCAAGAGTTTAAATGGCTTTTCTGTAGGATATCCAACTCGCTTTACACCATCATTTGGGTAACGTCCTGCTATTGCCATTTCCCACCAATCCTCTGGGATTTTTCCGTCTGCCAGATTGTAATCGCCAGCAATAAATCCAGATCCACGAAGTCCCTGCTTAAAGTTTCCTGTAGTTTTCTCATCATGGGGAATACGCACTGCATCGGCGTTGAATTTCCAAGCATTGTAAGTCTTGCTGTACCAAAGAATGTTATCGTGCTTTCTATTAAATTGGCGCATTCCAGGCGAACCGGGTCCATAGTAACACCATACGATTTCATTCACGAAATTTGAGGGGCCAAATACTTCGTCCATTAAGCAACGAAGGTGATGGTTCTTGTGCCAATCGCAGTGCATAAAGATGGATCCCTTGTCGGAAAGCAGTTCTCTCATTAAGAGAAGCCTCTCATACATGAACTGAAGGTACTCGTCATTTGTCCAAATATCCCCATACTGCTTTTCTTCAAACGAAGTGCTGTCACTTTCGGCTTTTCCGACACCCTTAAGGTCAATTTTCTTTTTGTAATCCGCTTTGCTATCGAATGGAGGATCAATGTAGATGAGGTCAACCTGCCCACGGTACTCCTTCAGCATGTGGCTCATGACCTGGAGATTGTCTCCCCAGAAAATCTTGTTAATCCATCCGTTCTGTTCCTCACCGTAAGACTCCCTCAACTGCGCAGGATAATACTGCGTGGAACGGTAAGGGCGCTTGCCCGTCCAGCGAAGTTCAGGGAAGCCCTTGATTGTGGGACTCTGTTCAAATTCAAAAGTAAAATGCTCATCCATTATGGGTACCCTCCATTTTATCGTTTCTTGCGTCATATCCGTATTTCGAGGCTATAGTTGTTATTTTGGTAGCTCTAATAGGAACGAGTTGCTGTTCCACATATAAATCGCTTCCAAGTAGCTTGTGAAGCACGATGTATTTATCCGTTTCAAGCAGATTTGGATTCTCGCTCAGAAAGCCATTTACACATTTCAGCATTATAAGGTCTGTCAGCTGTGGCAGAGTAGAATCAATATCGATTTCTCCGGCTTCGTGTAGTTTCTTGAGACTACTCAGCATACCAAGCCAGTGATACAGGACTTTTTGGTTTTCGGCATCAGCCTCTTCCTGCGTTATCTTGATTCCTGCTTTCGGCTGTTTTACCACCGCACCTGTACTCGACTTTGTTTGTGCAAGGACAACATCGGCCTTCAGTCCCTTTGTGGTAAGTGCCTCTTTTGCCTGATGGTAGAACGACACAATATGCTCATGCCATACATTCGGTAGTACCTCATAAAAGAATGTATCTACAGCCCGATCGATGGCGGGTTCGATGTTTTCCATCGCTATATCTCGGACGGTGTCCTTGAGATAATCTTTAACGGGTGAGTTTTTTCTGGCGGTAGTAACGGGCGGCACAGAGGTTCTTTGCTGGGCCATAGGTGCATCTTCTACAGAGTGTTTAAGTTCCTTCAAAATCCGTTGCGGCTTGCGATTCATGAGCCGACCGTACGCATCGATAAAAGTCTCATCGTTTTTCCACTTCCTGAAAAACTCGTCATCGGGAATGATGTATATGATGTTGTTTTTCCTTACTCGATGTTTAGCCATGTCATCACTCCCTTCCTCATTTATTCCTGCAGTAAAACCGGAAGTCACACTCGCTGCATACCTTTGGGTCTTTGGCGCAGCGGTGGAAATCCTTCTTCATAATCTTATGTACCGTATCATCGAATACCGCTATCGTGCCTTCCACAGCGGACTTCGTGTACGGATATGTGATAGTTGGCACTCCGCCGTCTTCGCCGGTATAGTAGAGATGCATTTTGCTGACCTTTCGTCCGGTGCGTTCCTCTACGAGGTGAGCGTAGATATGGAGCTGCCGTCGATATCGTTCAAGCTGCTCTTGATCCTTCACCATATCCGGTTTTCTCTGAGATTTGAAATCTACAATCTCAACGGTATCTCCTTCGCCACGAATCAAGTCAACCTTTCCCTCAATAATATAATCCGGCTTGACCAGGGAAACATCAACCTCCGCTTGCTGGATTTGTGACCAGTCGCCGTGCTGCCTTTCCACATAGTGTAGCACCTGTTTTAGAGCCGCTTCGCGCTGAGGTCCGGCGAGATATATATGCTCGGTTTTTGTGAGCGACACATAGTTTGAGTCAAACCAGCGGCTCACATTCTCCTCCGTAATCGTCTGTTCCTCGTGGCACAGGGCGGCACGGTGTACATCCTCTATCGTCTCATGCACGAGCGTACCAAAAAGCATAGCGTTCGCACGGACGGGCATGAATTCCAGTTCCTTATAAAATTTGTACTGCAGGGCGCAGGTTTCATAAACCGTGATATGTGATGTGAACGAGTAAGTATTCTTAATGTTCACATCCTTTATCGGTTTGAAATCAAACTCCCTTAAATCAAATTCGGGACTGTCCACAGATTGCAGTTTCCCGTAGATGTCTTTGAAATAGTTGCTGGGCGTTCTCTTGTCCTCGCAGCAGGTCAGGATCAGCAAATCCTGTGCGCGTGAGAACGCCGTGTAGTAGAGACGCCAGAAGTCAAAGTATTTCGTGACCTCATATGGCTCGAACGTCGGACGCTTGAAGTATCGCCCTTCGATCTGCATCATCAGATCATTTGTGTTTTTTCTCGGTACATTCGCCAGAGAATCCACGAGGACAACCGGAAACTCCATGCCCTTGGATTGGTGGATGGTGAGGAAGGAAACGCAGCCGCTCGGAGCGTACTCCGAATCATCCTCATACTCGGTGATTCCACCATCATAGAGCAGACGGAGATACAGATTAAAGAGCATCTCGGTGTTCTGATCGATACGACGTTTGCCACGGTACTTACCAGCATCCAAGACGTCCACTCGGTGGAGGTATTCGAACTTGCCAATGATCTGCGTCAGCTTTGCAAGATTACGAGCCGGGCGGATATCGACTATGCCGACATCTATCTCTGTATCAAGAATCCCTGCGAAAGGCTGGAATTCAAACAGCTGATACATCAGCCCGCAATAGGCATAGTCCGTTGCGCCGGTCAGACCGACATGGTCTTTACCTCTACGCCGTATCCATTTCAAAAGTTCAACGTTCTCCGGCTTTGTGAGATACTCGTTTGCCGTCATGATGCAGTTTCGGTAATAGGTCAGATGTTCTGGTTGGAGGAAAGTGTAGTCACCGTTCTCCAAACCCTGTACATAGCGCGGAAACATGAGCATGAGACAGCCGATGGCAAGCATTGTCTCGCCACGTTGGAAGAACATATCCGAACGCGGTGAATATACATTTATGTGGTTCTTCTCCAGGAAACGGGCAAGAGCCGTAACTCGCGGATGCTTCACTGAATTAAACAAAAAAGCTATCTGATTATAGTCCATGAGTTTTCCGGATGCTTTCAGGTCGTTTATGAAGCGCAAGATTTTCTCGTGCCACTCGTCCGTATCTTCCACACCTGCAAGTTTCACAACCGCCGAGCTGTGGAGCGTGGTTTTTTCATGCGGTTTGATTTTCTTATCATAGCGGAAGTTCTCCCAGCGGAACTTGAACTTCGCACCGTCCGTGGTAGCCATCCACTCGTTGTAGAAGTCAACGATGTCACTGTTTGAGCGGTAGTTGATGATCAGCGGAATGATGCGGCATTCGCCGTCACCGAACTTTTGCGGAAACTCCAGAATATTACGGATAGTCGCTCCACGGAAGCGGTATAAACCCTGGTCATCGTCACCGACCACGCAAATGTTCTTGCGGTCTCCTGCGAGGAGAAATACCAGCTGTTCCTGGATGAAGTTCGTGTCTTGGTATTCATCGACCATGATGTACGTGACCTTGGAACGCATCTCTTCAAGGATATTGGCGTGGTCACAGAGTAAGTGGTAGGCTTCGATCTGGATAGACGAGAAGTCCATCATATTGTTTTCCGTGAGGACATCACGGTATTCCTTGAGCATCTGTCCGAGCGCGGCAATCGAAAGGTCAGCGTCAGACATCAGCTCTTCCGGCGTCACAAATTCCTCCGAGAGGTTATTCACATAGTTGCAGATGGCTTCCGATTGTTTCCATGCGCCGCCGTTCGGTAGGGCAATTTCTATTTCCGGGATATTCCTGAAACGGTAGATGTTCTGGAACACCATGTACTGCTGGTCAAAAGCATCCAAGAGACGGTAATTCCTCCGGAGCCTCGTAAACTCAAGATTCTCCTTCAAAATACGAAGGCATAGCGAATGGAACGTGCCAATGTACATTTCGTTGATGTTCGTCACGATGCCACGGTCCGACAGTTCATTCGTGATTCTTGTAATCAGTTCCTTTGCTGCCTTCTCCGTAAAGGTAGCAATGAAGATACTTTCAGGCTTTACGCCGCATTCCTCTATAAGGTAAATCGCACGTTGGACAAGTGTGTAGGTCTTGCCCGTTCCCGGTCCCGCAGTAATTAGGACGGGACCTTCTGCGGTAGCTATCGCTTTTCGCTGTCCCCCGTTTGCACTTCCAAAATCAAACATATCGGTGTCTTACATCCTTTCCTGTGGCTGTTCCTCAGATGCGGGACTCCCCTCCGGCACGACTTCCATGATATCAGATATGTCGCACTGAAGAGCGGCACATATCTTCAAGAGAACAGCCGTGCTGACATTCTCTCCGTGCGTGAGTTTCGCCACAGTGGAGGAACTGAGTTGCGCAGCCGTCCTCAAGTCTTGTTTCTTCATATCTTTGTCAATAAGCAACTTCCATAATTTTTTATAGCTGATAACCATACATTGTGCTCCTCAAATTCGTACCCCTTTGTTTCCAACAAGGGTTTATCTCTTTCAAGCAACTCAACAATTATAAATCATTATAGCACATTCTGTTTCTAAATTTAAGAGTTAAGTTCGAGAACACGAATTTTTATTTTCAAAACTAGAAACAAGCTGTAGATGCGGATTTAATCGTGTTCAAATGTGTTCAGACATTTTTTGATTCCTATTGTCATTTGAGCCCAAATCCCTCTTTGTCGTCAACGCTCTTCACCGGTATTGTGACCGCTGACTATGGCATAAGATGACCGGCTGTGCAGGTAATGCTACCACCGGTCAGAGAAAAACGTATCAATCGGGCTTGTATGTACGCAGATCCATGCCTTTCATCTTCAATGTCTTGCCCCCTTGAAGCAGTCTGCCCTTGATGGATTGTCCGAAGCTCTTAAATCGCGAACAATTCCGTCCAGTTCTCCAGAGGGCTTTTGCAACAGACAATGGTACTTTGCCTTTTCTGGCATTGTTTGTCTAAGAACTTCTGGATGAGATAATCGTCTTGGCTTTTTACAGTCGAAAACTCGTCAATATAAAGCGACGGGAACTTGGCGTAATATGCAAGCCTTGCGTCCAAGGCGTTGTTCCCATCCCTTCTTTTCTTTTCCAAATTACAGCAGAGCACGGGGCAAGTGATCCACTTTGTCCGGATTCCTTCCTCGCATGCCCGACATTCAAGCGCTTCGTCAAGCCAAAATTTTCCCATTCCCGGTGCACCCCAGAGAATGATGTTCCGTTTTTTTCCTCACGAAATGAAGTTCACCTAGATCATGGACAAACTCCAGATCCAACTGCCGTAAATCGTATGTGTAGAGAGTCGCCGCTTCTTGAGATCAAGAAGTTACTTATAGTCAATCATTGGCTGCCCTCCCGAGAAATGATTTGCCTTGCAACAGGCATGAATCCATTCTCAGTCGGTACGGGGCGTTTCCCCAGATACTTCTACCGGCGTTTGCCTTATCCCATCACTACCGGTCGCGCTACCCGTATGAAGCGTTGTAAACAATAGCTCGCTATTCCTATATGGAACAACGAGCTATCTATACAGGTGGGATTGTATCAATTCTGTCATACACGTTGCCCAGAACAAGACTCGAACTTGCACAGTGTTGCCACCACTAGGACCTGAACCTAGCGCGTCTACCAATTCCGCCATCTGGGCGCGCATTCGGAACTATAGCGGAGCAGGGCATCGTTTGTCAACCATTCCAAACCAGATAACGGCATGCATAGGCAATTTCATTTGAAAAGCCCGAAGAGGACGGAAGAGTCACAGCGTCCGGCTCCGCAGACGACCGTATCATTGCGGTTGACACCTCGGCGAATCCATATGGTATGATGGTCGGGAACTGCAACGGCATGGACAACCCGTCCAGATGCAGTTTTCACCGAAGGAAGGAAGCAATATGGCGGGATATGCCACGCTCAAGGACGTAGCCGAACTTGCAGGAACGACGATCGGAACGGTCTCGTATGTCCTGAACAATAAAAGCGGCCGATATATCAGCGACGAAACCCGGCGGAAAGTCTTCGAGGCCGCCAACCAGCTGAACTACATCAAATGCAAAGGCGCCTCGTCCTTGAAAGGCAAGGAACGCAAACTCATCGGCATCCTTGTCCCGCAGTTTGAAAACCAGTTCTTTACGAGGGTGGTGGTCGCTGCGGAAGCCGTCTTCGCGCAACATGGCTATGACTTGATCATCTGCGACACCTTCGACGATACGGACAGGGAGCGCGCCATCATCCGGCGACTGCTCGAACAACGGGTGGACGGCATCATCGTCACCCCCACCGTCAAAGGAGTGGAGAATACCGAACTCGTCAGACGGGTGGGTATGAAGATGGTTGTCGTCGACAGACCGTTGGAAGGCGTCGAGGATTATGTCTGGGTCACGACGAACAACTATGGATGCGGATTCGTCGGCGCCGAGCACCTTGTGTCCATGGGGCATACGAACATCGGCTATGTCGGATGGAATTCCGGCATCCACGACTTGGACGCCCGTGAACGCGCCACGCTGGACGCCGCTGACGGAAAGGCCGTCGTCCATGTCGAAGACGGGGAGTTTTCCGCGGAAGCCGGCTATCTGCTGACCGAGAAACTGCTGCGGGAACATCCTGACATCACCGCCGTATTCTATGGGTTCAACATCCAGGCGAAAGGCGGAGTCCAGTACCTGTGCGACAACTCGATCGCGATACCGGAAGAGCTTTCCGTCGTTCTGATCGGTTCTCCGGAATGGTCGTATACAGGCAGGAACAATTTTACGCGGGTCGACATGGGCGACATGGAATTGGGACGGAAGGCTGCTAGACAGTTGCTCGATCTGATCCAGAACAAAAGCGAACCGACATCGAAACGAATCATCCAGGCATGCACGCTGGTCCGCGGTACGTCCGTCGCTCAGTTGTAGCGTTTCGCCCAATCGATTATTGTACTGATTGTGTTGTTATTTTGACTGATTGCCGATGGTGTCTAGCCGTTCGGTTGTGCCATGCGTATATTCTCCATATCATCCGACGCGGTTGCCGCATCGATGCACGAAGTCCGTTCCCGGACTTGATCAAGAGGAGAAACACGTATGAAAAATCCTGGAATCCGTTTGGTTTGGTTTCTTTCCGGCATTCTGCTGATCATCGCCGGCTTCATTTGCCTCGGCAACGAGGGATTGGCATATGCGACGTTGACCATGATGGTGGGGATCATCATGTTGCTTTCCGGTATCGGCGATATCGCCATGTATGCGAGCGTCCAGGGGAAGGCGCCCGGAGCTGGATGGATTCTCGCCGATGGCATCCTGACCGTGTTGCTGGCGTTCGTCATGCTGTTCGACCAGCTGTTTACCGCTATGGTCATCCCGTTCGTCTTCAGTTTCTGGATGATGACCACTGGAATCGCACGGTTGATCAATTCCTTCGACTTGAAGAAACTCGGAGTCTCCGCATGGGGCTGGTTGCTCGCCTTGGGCATCGCGATGGTCGCCTTCGGCTTCATTACACTGTTCTCTCCCGTGGCGACGGCATTGGCCCTCGGCCTGATGGTCGGGATCGTGTTCCTCGTCGAAGGTGTGGACTATATCATCAAGGCGATCTTCAACAGCTGATCGACGGACCGTGTTTCCTGCAAGGGCGGAAATGCTGCTCCATGTCCGATGATCGCTACGGCAACAGGCGACCTTCGGATAAATGGAGCGACCTTGTGCAATACCGCTGCACTTCTTCCCGGTTATGCGATACGAAAAGGATCGGACAACCGGAACGCTCCAGCGTCGACTTCAGCTCCTCCTGCAGAGAATCCTTCAGTTCGTTGTCTAGAGCGGAGAACGGCTCGTCGAGCATGATCACCGACGGGCTGGCCGCCAGCAGCCGCGCCAACGCCACCCGTTGCTGCTGCCCGCCTGACAGATGGCGGGGATACCTGTCGGCGAACTTGTCGATATGCAGGAGTTCGAGGTTTCGCGACACCGTCTCTTTTCGCTTCGACGGATCCTTGATTCCGCAGGCGACATTCTGCGCGACCGTCATATAAGGGAACAGCGCATAGGACTGGAACATGTAGCCTACGTTCCTGTTCCGTGTCGGAACATCAATCTTCCGCTCTGAGTCGAAGAGCGTCGTCCCATTCAGACGGATGACGCCGCCGTCAGGTCTGACGATTCCGGCGATCGACTTGAGCGTCATGCTCTTTCCGCTTCCCGACTCGCCGAGAAGGCCGACGATTTCTCCTTTTGAGACCGAGAAATCGATCTCCAAAGTGAAGTCCTTTAATGTTTTCTTGATCGAGACTTCCAATTCCATCAGGAGCGCCCCTTGTTGCCGAAATGATTCATGACCGCCAATGCGACGCAGGAAACGATCGTAATGACCGCGACCCATATCCATGCGGTGCGCATATCGCCTCCGGCGGTGGCGAAATAGATCGCCATCGGGATCGTCTGCGTCTTGCCCGGAATATTGCCGGCGATCATCAGTGTGGCGCCGAACTCTCCCAGTGCGCGAGCGAAACTCAGCGCCAACCCGGCAAGAATGCCGGGCCACGCTTCCGGAAACATCACCTTGACGAATATGCCGAACTCGCTCATCCCTAGCGTTCTAGCCGCCCAGACATGCTCCTGATCTACCTGTTCGAACGCCCCTTTCGCCCCTTTGTACATCAATGGGAACGAGACGACGACCGCGGCGATCACCGTAGCATGCCAAGAGAAGATGACCGGCATGCCGGCATCGCTCAGCAGTTTGCCGAAGAAGGTGTTCCTGCCGAATATGACGAGCAGGAAGAACCCAAGGACGGTAGGAGGCAGGACCATCGGCAACGTGAACAGGACGTCGAGCACCCAGGCGAACCGTCCCCTGATGTCAAGGCACAGGCGGGCGGCCAAGGTCCCCAGCGCAAATACGATGACTGCGGCGAGGACCGTGGCGCGGAGGGATATCCAAAGCGGAGCGGAGTGTGGTTGCTTCGCGTGGCGATCATCACGTCGCCGAGCGCATTGATCCGATGAAGCCGCTCGACATCGATCTCCAACAATCCGTCCCGGGAGGCGGTCAGCTCGATCTTTCCTTCCTTCGGTTCGGACCGCTTCATGCCATCGTTCATCGTCGCTGCGCAGAGGATTTCAGCCCCTTCGTCTTCGTGGAGCATCCCCGGCGATTTTTCCCAGACGTAGAGGTTTTCCTTGCCCATGGACAACAGGACGGGAATGTCCTCCTCCGTCACCACATGTCCCTTGCGGAATCTTGCGTCTTTCGTGACGCCTACGATGATCTGCGTCAGATCATGGCAGAGCACATGTCCTACTGCCTCCGTGGTCGGTATTTCTTTCATTTTATTTCCCTTGCCGATGTCGCTGGATGGAGGGAATCCATTGCGCGACTTCCATTATATTTTTGAAAATATAATGGTTCCAGTGTATCATCATCATTCGAAAAGTCAATACCGTTTGGTGCAGGATGTTGCATTGTCCGTACAAAGCGCCTATCCTTGCAGAGGGAGGTCCTCGATGGAAGTGATGCAGGGCGATTTCGGTTCGTTGGTTCGGGAGCGGAAGGAAACTGGAGAGGAAATCGTGAATCTCCAAGTGAAGGGACAGACGTTCGAGGGAGAATCCTTCGGCGGTCTATACATACGGGATACAGTGTTCTCCGACTGCCGGCTCCTCGGATGCGACGTGACCCGGAGCAGTTTCATCCGCGTGGCATTCGAACGATGCGACCTATCCAACAGCGATCTGTCGGACTCCTACTTCGACGGATGTCGGATCTCCGATTCAAAGTTGGTCGGGACGAACCTCGGTTCCGGGACGGCCAAACGGTTGTCGGTGACCAACAGCAACATGAGCTACACCAACTGGACCGGATCCAAGCTTCTGAATCTGACCGCGCAGGACTGCGACTTCCAACGTGCCGTGTTCAGCGAATGCACGCTGAAATCCACGACGCTGAAACATGACCGGTTCATCGGAGTCGATTTTTTCAAGACTGCGCTCAAAGGAGTGGACCTGTCCGCGTGCGAGATCGAGAATCTGTTGGTTTCCGACGATCATTCGGAATTGCGCGGGGCGATCGTCAACGCCTTCCAGGCCGCGGACTTCGCACGGCTGCTAGGATTGATCGTCACCTGATCGCTGATGTTCCGATTGATCGGGCCCTTCGCCTTCCGCCGGCGGACGTGGCAAAAGCGTCTCGTCCTTCACCGTAGGAATGAACTGTCTTGCAAACCGTCCTTTGCCTCGCTTCTTCACATAGAAGTAGCCGATGGAGGAGAATACCGCCGCCCCGATGAAGTTGACGAACAGATCTTTCATCGTGTCGATCAGGCCGATGTCGAGATAGCCTCCGAGTCCGAGATCGGAACCGTTGACGGCGACCGAGGTAATGTCGCCGATCCGCACGACCTTGTTGCTCGCCGTCGGATCGAGCTTCACCGTGTTGATCGCATGGACTACCGTATCCTTCTGCATGTCCATCTTGAACGTCATGTCGACGAAGAATTCGAAGAATTCCCAGATGACGCCGATCGTCATGGAGAAACAGAAGGCGACGATGGCAAGGAAAAGGGGAGAGAGCGAGAATGTGAACCGTTCGTTCCTGTTGAGGATATCGACCAAGGAAAAGCCGATGGCGGCGGCGAGGAACCCGTTGATCGTGTGGAGCATCGTATCCCAGAACGGGTATGCGATATAGTAGGCGCTGATTTCCCCGAGAATTTCGGCGGAGAAGATGAACAGCAGGATGATCGTCTCAAGTACGTCGGGAATGTCGATGCCATAGTTCGATTCAATGAAACCGGGGATCGTGAACAGCAGCAGTGTCAGCGCGCAGAGGAATACGTTCTCGAAGTTCCCGTTGAATACCTGCGCGATCATGACGGTCACCACCAGAACTCGCAGCAGGACATACATGAAGAAAAACGGCTTGCGTTCTTTGATCAGCTGTCTCAAAGGAACCCGCCGCTTCCGTCTCCGTATCATTCCTCCTCCCTTGCCGACACGATGTGGCCGTCACATTCCAACATAGCGTTTCATGGGGCGCCGTGCAAGCGTTGTTTTCGCCAAGGCCCACTTCCGCCCCGCAAGGGACGGGGACCGGTCGCAAACAGCGGTAGTCGCCGGAGCCTGACTTCCAGGTTGGTTCGCCCTTGGTGTGGATAGCTTGGCATTGTGATAAGAAAACGAAAGATTTTTCTTCAGTCTTTTGGGTGATTTGTTTGCTTTTATTTTTCTTTATGCGATTTTTAGTTTGCAAAAACTTCGTTTCATGAGTAGAATACCAATAAGAAGCATAGAAAGGAAAACATAAAATGGAATTTGATTCGACTCTCGCCAAGGAATTGAACCTAGGAATGTTCAAAGCCTATGATATCCGTACGCAGGTCAAGTTGCTTGACGACACCCTGTCCCACCGACTGATTCTGTCAGTCGGGAGATATTTCAAGGAAGTCCTCCATGTACGTACGGTCGTACTTGGCCGCGATGCCCGGCTCGGTGCGCCGCATCTGATGCAACTGACGCTCGACTTGTTCCCGGCCATGGGGTTCGAAGTGCTGGTCAATCCGTTGCAGGAATCCACCTGCCTGTTCTATTTTTCCTGCATGCAGCATCCCGGCGCCGCGGCGGTCATGTTCACGGCGAGCCATAATCCCGGCCAGTATATCGGCATGAAGATCCTCGCCCCGGTGATGCAGCCTGTCGCAATGGGTTGCGGGCCTGCCGGCGGGCTGTCCTGTATCCGTGATTTCTATCTGGAGAACGTTCCATCGGCATTTCCCGGCACGGGGAGCGTGAAGATCGTCAGGTATCTTGATCGCTATGTCGAATATTCGATGCGTCTTGCGAAAGTCGGGAAAGGGGACCTTGCGGGCGTGCCCATCCTTGCGGATTTCCTGTGCGGTGGGGCGGGGGTGGACGTCGCGCTGGCGTTCGATATCGCAGGGGCTCGCCTGACGAGCCGGAATCTTGTTCCTGACGGCCAGTTTCCAGCCGGCGATCCGAACCCGATCATCATCAGTAGCATTCAACCGACTTGGGACGCCATGAAACAAGGAAGTTTCGCGTTCGGGTTCTGTTATGATGGAGATGGGGATCGCATGGATTTGATGGACAGCACCGGCAATCAGGTCGCGCCGGGGTTCAATATGGTCGTCCTTGCTCCGGAGATCAAGGCGTTGTACCAACAAGCCTATGGCCAAGGGATTTTCAGCGGGGCATGGAATCCGCAGATCTATTCCGATGTCAAGGCGATTCCCACAGCCATGGTGGAACTCGCTCGGACCGGGCTGGGGGTGCATCTGATCCGGAACGGGCATTCGTTCATCAAGGAGGAGTTGCTGACGAATTTCAGCCGGCAGTATCTTGCGGCTTCCGAGGAATCGGCCCATTACTACATGAATTTCCCCTTGGACGTCGATGACTGGAGCAAGGGATTCGCGGCGACGGAGAATACGTTGTTCTTTACGTTGCTGACGGCGCGCATGTGGGCCACTCGACCGAAGCGTTACGAACAGATGATCGAGCGACAGAACCAAGTCCATCGCATCCGCGAATGGCCCTGCTACTTCAATGCCGCGCCGGAACAGATGGAGCGTGTACTTGCCGACGTGGAGCGCGATATGGTCGCCCGTGGAGCCACCTTGATCAAACGGATGGATGACGGAAGCGACTTGGACGCCGCGCTGATGCGGTTCGGCCTTCCGGCGGTCATCGATGCCTCGACCGAGATATCAGGCGACTGGTGCCAGGTCTCGCATCGGATATCCCGAAGCGAGGACGCCATGACGCGTTGGGAGGTGGTGGCAGGCAGCCAGCGGATCTGCGATGAGATGAACGATGCGATCAGAACGATCACAGACCGATATGTCGCATCGGGATACGCCCATTACTGAATCCGAGGGGGTGCGGCGTCCGTAGGTTCGTTTTCATAATTCCTGCATAGCTCGATGAACGCCATGGCGAACGGGGTCAGGAACTTGTCCTGGTGATGGACGATGCTGAAAAAGCGTCTGAATTCCAGACCTTCGACGGACAGTTCGACGACGGTTCCTTCCCGAATCGCATCCGAGACCATTCTGGTCGGCAACGCGGCGATTCCGATTCCTCTGATCGTTGCATTGATCAATGCGGTGGTGCTCATTGCCTCCCATGCGGGGGATAGGGACATGCCGGCGTTCCTGACCACTTGATCGAACAGCTCCCTCGTCCCGCTGCCAGGTTCCCGAAGCAGGAGCCTCTGTTGTCTGAATTCCTGCATCGATAGAACCCTCCGTTCCAGATACGGGGGCTTCGCAGGTCCTATGATCGACAGTGTGTCCGTCATGTACTGGCTCGATACCAGCCTGTCGGATCGCACCGTCCCCTCCAGAAGCGCGAGATCAAGCTTGTTGATCGTCAGAAGATTCTCTATCGTTTCCGAAGAACCGATCTGGACCCGGACATCGACGTTCGGATGCTGGCTCGCAAATGCCTGGACATAGGCGGGCATGAATCGCGTTCCGATCGTGATGCTCGATCCGACGCGCAGGATTCCGAACGAGTCCCAGTTCCGCAGCCCTTTCTCCATGTCGTCGAACAATGTTGCGATCCGAGATGCATATTCCATGAAAGTCTTGCCGGCTTCGGTAATGAAGAGCCTGCGGGAAATCCTGTCGAACAGGCGGACCCCGTAGTAGTTCTCCAATTCTTTGATCGCTAGGCTGACGGCAGGCTGCGACATGTTGAGTTGTTTCGCCGCCTTTGTCGTGCTGTTCTCCGCCTCGCAGACCGCGAGGAATATTTTCATATGTCTGATCGTCATTCCGTTCCCTGCCTCGGTCTTGGTTTTAATATATTGTTTTAGTTATCATACTCATATAATAATAGTATTTTACATATTATTTGAAAAACAGTACAGTTGGTGCGAGGTTGTTGAGGCATGAACGAAAAAGCAAGAAAATTCTGGACGCTCTTCTGGTCGACATTTCAACTCAGTGCATTCACGTTCGGCGGGGGATTCGTCATCATCCCGTTGATGAGAAAGAAATTCGTTGAGGAACTCAAGTGGATCGAGGAGGACGAGATGATGGATTTGACGGCGATCGCTCAGTCCTCTCCCGGGGCGATCGCGGTGAACGCATCGATTCTCGTCGGCTATAATGTGGCGGGGATCCCCGGTGCGCTGGTCACGATACTCGGCACGATTCTTCCTCCGATGATCATCCTGACGATCGTTTCGTATTTCTATGATGCGTTCCGTAGCAATCGAATCGTCAATCTGGTCATGACCGGCATGCGCGCCGGTGTCGCCGCGGTCATCTGCGATGTCGTGATCACGATGGGAAAGTCGATCGTTGTCATGAAACGCGTTCTGCCGATCGTCATGCTGGTCGTGTCGTTCGTCGCAGTGTATTTCTTCAAGGTCAATATCATGTTGATTCTTCTTGCCTGCGCCGTAGTCGGCGCGATCGATACGATCGTCAGCGAAAAGAAGAACGAAGCGAGGCCCATATGATCTATCTGCAGTTGCTCTGGAGTTTCATCCAGATCGGTCTGTTCAGCATCGGGGGCGGCTATGCGGCGATGCCGTTGATACAGCATCAAGTGGTGGATCTCCACCAGTGGCTGACCATGGGGCAGTTCGCCGATATCATCACCATCGCGGAAATGACCCCTGGCCCTATCGCGATCAATTCCGCTACATTCGTTGGTACGCAGGTCGCGGGGCTTGCGGGTGCGATCGTCGCTACGTTCGGGTGCATTCTCCCGTCCTGCATCATCGTCCTGGCTTTGGCATACGTCTATTACCGGTATCGTGAGTTGAAGATGATCCAAGGGGTGTTGAAAGGGCTCCGTCCCGCCGTCGTCGCAATGATCGCTTCCGCAGGGCTGACGATCCTGTTCCTCGCCCTATGGGGCGGCGATGCATTTCCGACAGCGCTTTCCGATGTCGATTTCATCGCGGCGGGGATCTTCGTCGTTGCGTTGGTAGTGTTGCGAATCTGGAAGCTGAATCCGATCCTCGTCATGTCTGGCGCAGGGCTGGCGGGAGTCGTCCTCTATCAAGTGCTCTAGCTCCGGATCGTCCGATCCGTACGCATGACGCAATCGACGTTCGCTATTCGGCATCTATCGGTGGTTCCTGAGATTTCGGATCGGATTCCGTTTCGTGAATCGCCGATCAGGTCTTTTCTTTGTTTGCGTTTCCTTTCTTTTATGATACCATATCAGAAGAAACGACATGCTTCGCAGATGCATCGGCGCCGGCCATGCATCGCAGGGCATCGGAAACGAAACAGGGGGATGCATGAATTCGACAGAACGCAAGCGAACGATTCTTGAAATGCTCAAGGCCCAGGAAAGTGTCCAGGTCGGTGAGCTGACGAAAATTCTGAACGTTTCGAAAGTGACGGTGCGGACCGATCTCGACGATTTGGAGCAGAAAGGATTGCTGGTCAGAACCCATGGAGGGGCGATTCTCGCCGAACGCCAGGATCTTGTCCGGCTGATCTCCAACACGATCTACGAATGTACCGAGCAGAAGCGGCAGATTGCCAAGATCGCTTCTGGTCTGGTCCGTCCCGGACAGAACATCATCATCGACAGCGGCAGCACCACGGTTCATCTTGCCCGATATATCTCCGCTTTGCCGCTCACCGTCGCCACGAACTCACTGCTGGTGATCCAGGAACTGATGAGTGTGGACACCATCGAGCTGCTGATCGCCGGAGGGACGCTCCGCCGCCAGTCCATGTCGGCCATCGGAAACTACACGCGTGAATGCTTCAAGCAGATACATGCCGACCTGCTGTTCCTCGGGGCTTCAGGGTTCACCCTGTCCGGCGGGGTTTCTTGTACGAACCTGATAGAAGCGGATACGAAGCGGGCGATGATCGACAGTGCCAGCAAGGTCTGCCTCATGATCGATTCCACGAAATTCGGGAAGGATTCCCTTGCGCGGATCTGCGACTGGAGTTCCATCGATATCTTGATCACCGATGCGATCGCCGACGATATCAGGTCCTCGTTCGAACAGATGGGCGTCCAGGTCTTGACGGAAGAACTTCCCCAATAACGGCCGACTTGCTGTCTGGAGAATCACTATGGAACATTGGATACACCTCAAGAACGGACAGTCCCTCGCACAGGCGTTGGCTTCGGCCCCTGTCGACGGACGATTGCATATTCTGTTCGCGCCAGGCATCTGGCGGGAGAAGGTCCGTGTGGACCGAGCCGATGTCACATTCAAGGCGGAACGCCCCGGAACGAGCGTCATCGTTTTCGACGACCACAACGGATTGGTCCGCGGAGGCTCCCCTTTGGGGACCGGGGACAGCGCCACGCTGACTGTCGCAGCACCGTCGTTCCGGGCGAGAGGAATGACATTCACCAACGGTTTCGACTACATCAAGGCCCGTGATGAAATGTCCGGGGATCCCGGACGTCAGCATGGTACGCAGGCCGTCGCTTTCCGGACCATCGAAGGAGCCGACGATACGGTCTGCGAATCATGCACGTTCATCGGATGGCAGGATACGCTGTTCTGCGATGTAGGATCGCATTGCTTTTCCGACTGCCGGATCATGGGGAACATCGATTTCATTTTCGGTGCCGGGATCGCGTTGTTCGATTCCTGTACGATCGTGTCGCGCTTCTATCCGGGGGGAGAGGGCTACGTTTGCGCGCCTTCGACGAAAGAACGTGCCGATCTGGGATTCTGTTTCCTTGCCTGCCGTCTGGAGAAGGAGACTGTCGCCATGCCGTCGCATTCGGTGTGGCTGGGACGGCCATGGCATCCGGGAGGCGCGGTCGATGTCAGTTGCGCCGCCGTGTTCCTCTCCTGCGAGATGGAGGACCATATCAAAGCTGAGGGCTGGACGTCGATGCACAGCCGTACGAAGGATGGGGTGGAACGTACCTGGTATCCGCAGGAGTCCCGGTTCTTTGAACATGGCAGCCGCGGACCGGGAGCGAAAGGCTCCGGTCCCGACAGAAGGCTCGTCCCCTGGGAACAGGCGGAAAAACTCCGCAGGGCATACCTTGCCGCGGTCGGCAGATGATTCGCTACAGACCGATGGCTTGCGTGACCGATTTCGGAATGAATATCTCTATGATGCCGATGAGCTCTTTCTTGATCTTCACGAGGAAACTCCCCGACAGACGATGCAGCGTTCCGATGGTTCCCGATGCTTTCGGTTTTTGTGCGGACTCGATGTTCGCCCGTTCTTCAGCGGATGCACGGAACTCGGAGAAATCCCATGCCGACGTATCGAACGAACGTTCCAGCCGGGCTTCGATATCGTCGGGCAGCAAGGGGAAGAAGTCAAGGCCAGTAGCAGCCTCCACATCGGCGACGCTCACTGCGAAACTCTGTACGCTTTTCTTCGAGCCCTCGTTGGGGAGCAAGAACCCGATGGCTTTGATTTCCGGTTCGCGATAGTCGAGGACGACTTTATAGTACCGTTTCGGTACCGAAACCTTGTTTTTTCCGATCGTCTTGTATGGTCCATCGGTAAGCACCGGGCCGGTGACTACATAGACGCTTTCCTCCGTAGCGGCGAAATTCCGTACGACACCTTCGAGCGTTCCCCAGATCCCCCTGTTGAATTGCGGATCCTGGGGGCTCATGTTGCTCAGATAGAAGGAATCGCTCATCGCTTCGGCGGACCACTTCAAATCGGCGGCAGGAATGAGATGTCCCCGGTCGTAGCCGGATCCCCGGTAGTCGTCCAATGTGGCGGATCCCGTGGCGACCTGCGGATCGGGACGGAAGTTATCCTTTCTCTCTTCCGACCCGTATACTTCCTCCCGAGTCAGTTCATATGCGACCCAGTCCGGCTGTTCATGCTCTTCGTTGTAGCAAAGGGTGTATCCCTCGTGCCGGATGATCTGATCTCCGGGTCTCGATGCGGGAAGCTCCAGATTCGGGATGCTTTCCGATGTACCTGCCGCAGCGTAATACGTCTCTTCCGACGGAGTGAGCAGCATGGTCACGACGAAGATGACCAACAGTACCGCCAGGAGAATCAGCAGCCGTTTGCCGCGTTTCTTCGCTTTCTTGATGTTCCTTTCCATCCGCGTTTTGCGTTTCTTCGTGGTTTTCGGCTTTTCGTTATCCATGCAGTACTCCTCATCGGTTTGTCAGTCGAATCGACTCAGCGTGTAGTATACCGTACTCCCCATTCGATGAAAACAACCTATTCGGAGGAAGGTTTCCGCATCACGAGCCTGACGATCATGAATGTAGCGGCAAGCTGGACGCTGCTCGACCATCCCTCGATCGCATACGTTTTGATCAGCAACGGAAAACCGGGAAGCGGCGACTGCGGGTATCCGCAGACCACAGCGACGAAGAGATTGTTCGCCGTATGGATTCCTAGTACCGTCTCGAACCCTCCTGTCGATACGGAAAGCTCCATGCTCATGAATCCGAAGATCGCATAATAGGCGATGACCGCCCATGGTGTGCCCGATGCAAAAACCTCGGGATTCCCAAGATGGGGGAGGACGAACAGAATCGATGAAACGGCGCTCAGGCCAAGTCGTCCGGACATCGTCTTCGGAAGCCTGCCGTATGCGACGCGGGCCGGCAGACAGCGAAACAACGCCTCTTCGCAACCGGCTTGGATCGGTATCAGAATCAGCGACGCGAAGCAGGCGAATATGCGTAGCCCCCAGAAGATCTGGTCGGAGATCCGATATGCCTCCGGGGTGCGCAGGTAGCCGATAGCTTCATATGCGCCGTAGCAGAGCAATGTGACGGCGGTCGCTTTCAGTGTCCGTCCGAACCGGAACGAAGGTGCGTCCGTGAAAAATCGCCTCAATGGAACGAACGCTATGTAGCGAAGGGACAACCACAGGCCGAGGGCCATGCAGAGGAACGGGACGAAGACCGTCGCCTCTGAAAGAGCGAACGAGAGCAAGGGCGGACCTTCGGTACCGGAGAATCCGGCAAGCCAGGCTGCGAGGGAACCGCCTGCGGCAAGCCAGAAAAGGAGCGCCGAGAGGGCGACCGCCAGCCCTTTGCCGATAGGTATGCGTCCATCGTTGTGGTTTTCTGCGATTCCATCATCCATTTTCCACCCTCGGCTGTGCATCGACTCCCAAAAGAGAGCGTCTCCATGGTATACTGTTCCTGTGGATACCATACGCAATACGATACACCAATACCTGTCCGAAGGCTATACCTGCGTTTTCCCCAACGAAACGGTCGCTCGTTTCTGGGCTTCGGACTATGCGTTGCGTTCCTGCGAAGGGGCTATCCGGTCGGATCGGGTTCTTGCATGGGATACATTCCGTCAGTTCTTTCTTCCTGTGAGAACCGATTCCCGACCCGCCTCATCGTTGGTCCGTCAGCTGTTCGTCGCCCATCTCATGGCTCAGGTGCGCGGCGACGGTACTGCCGCCGGCGGTTTCCGCTGGTTCGCTCCCGCCGACGCCCCGGAAGCCGACGAACGTTTTTCCCGTTCGCTGGCGACATTGCTTCCCCACTTGTCCGCCGTAGACGACGCCCTGCTGGAACAACTTCCGGCGGCGATGGTCCATGATCTGACATTGATGCGGGAATCGTATCTGCGATTCCTGGAAGATCGGAACCTGTTCGATCCGTCGTTCGAACGTCCGTCACTCGACCATGCCCCATCGGATGTCGGTCGGAAAGGACCGTATCGCATCATGTTCTCCAATGTAATCCCCCAGTGCGAAGAACTATTGCTCAGTCTGGGAGAGCCCGATTGGATCAGCATGCATCCCATCGGAATACAGGACGATGGTCCCCGTCTGGAAGTGTTCGACAATCAGATTCAGGAACTCAGAACCCAGATCCGCCGTATCGAGTCGCTGCTGGAGCGAGGCGTGCCGACCCACGACATCACCATCACCTGCGCCGACCTGCCATCGTTACAGGAACCGCTGATGGAGGAAGCCCGGCTCCGTGACGTCCCGATACGGATCATACAGGGGCTCAGTCCGTTGCGTTATCCCGCAGGGAAGTTCTTCCGTTCCGTGAAGCGGGTGTACGACGAACGGGTTTCCCTGGATGCGGTGAAGGCGTTGCTGCTCGATCCCTGCCTGCCGTGGCGTGACATTTCTCTGCACCGCAGACTGATCGCAGCCGCTATCAAACTCCGTATCGGACATGGGGATATGGCGCTGTACGGGGGGCGCGATCAGTGGCACGACCGGCTGTCGCGGACGGATCGCGAACTTGCGCTCTGGTACGATTCGTTCAAGGAGAATATCAGGGATATCTGTACCGCTTCGACTGTCAGGATGCTTCGGATGCAGCTCAACAAGTTCCAGGATCGGTTCTTCGCCGATGGACAATGGCAGCCACCGCTGCCGGACAATGCGGGCTCGGATGGTGGAGAAGCCTCGGGGAGGGGGAGGCTCGACGCCGATGTCTACTCGTTCTGCATGAAGCGGATCGATCTGCTCGCCGATGCCCTGGATGCCGCCGGGTTCGCCGAGTACCCTGGACTATACGGCATGTTCCTGCGGATGCTCGAGCATGCGAACTATGTACCCCAGCAGGAACAGCAAGGAATTTCGGTGTACGATTGGCCGGTGACCGCGGGGATCGCCCCCCGATACCATTTCATCCTGAACATGTCACATGATGCGGTGCGAAGCGTCTATAGCCGTGTTCCGTTCATTCCCGAAACGGTCGGCGACGAAGCTCTGCGACAGGAACAGGATATGACGGAGGCGCTTCTCGCCTTGTACCGCGGGAAGGATGATCTGCAGGAAGGGGTATTCCTTTCCTGTTGCCGGCAGACATACGGGAACGTCATGCTTCCCCCTTCGTGGTTCGTGGAACACGGTCTGACTCGTTCTCCCGACGCTTGCTTGGCACAGGCGCCCGATCTGTTTCTCGATGAGCAGGCATTGTGGTCCGGACTGCGACCGTCCGCTTCCGTCTGCACCCATGGCAGTCAGAAGCAATGGTTCGATCTCGCCTCCCGCTCAGTGCTCCTTCCTTCCGGCAAGGGTGACGATATGGCCCGTAGCGTATTGCCGGATCCACAGATGCTCAAACCGCTGTATGTGACGGTGGGCGGAAAGGCGTTGCTGCCGTTGTCTTCGACGAGCTTGGATCTCTTCGCCACCTGTCCGTTCGCATGGGCATGCAGATACCTCTATTCGGCGGATAGTCAGGATTTCGTCGTTCCACCTGTCGACCATCGGGCGATCGGTGTACTGATCCATGCGATATACCAGCGATTCTTCCGGACGATTTCCGCGCAGGACGCTCCGTTTGATCCTGCTTTGACGGACACATATCGAGACGTGCTGGAGCGTATCTGTTCGGAAGAGCTGGACAGGATGGCGCACCGTCCCGACGCCCCAGCCCCCTCGACCCTCGCTTGGATCGAGGCCTCCCTGCGAAAGCAACTTCCGGCGATCATTGAGGCGGAAGCCAAGACGTTTCCAGGTTCCTTGAGTTGGAACTATGAATATCAGCTCGTCGAAGTCGACGAACATGCGGGGTACCGGCTGGAAGGACGGATCGATCGCATCCTCCTGTTGCCGGACGAAGATGGAACCCTCCCGGACGGCGATGCTGCGAATCGCCCCGGGGCCTTGTTCGCCGTCGTCGATTACAAGAAAGGAACCGTCGAAAGCGCCAGACAGTTCCAGTCGCAGCTGGAGGAGGGGACGTTGCTCTCTTCTCAGTTGCCGGTCTATCGCCGGCTTGTCGGAACGCAGATAGGATCCTGCGTATCCATCGGCGCATACTATTCTGTCAAGTCATGCAGATATGTCGTCGTATGGAACGGTGATGGATCGTTGACGGACAGGATCGATTCCGTTCTGGAATCAAGGATCTTGGAAATGGTCCATGCGGTGCGGCATGGAGAACTGGCCGCCACACCATCGAAGGAACACTGTTCCGACTGCCGCTACCGGCAAGTCTGTCGCAGGAGGTATTCGATCCAATGAAGAAATTCTCGGAGATCCTGGCGGAAACACCCCGGCGTCTTGATGACAACCAGATCGCGGCGATATCCTGCGATGACCGAAATGCCGTCGTTTCCGCAGGGGCGGGGTCGGGAAAGACCACCGTTCTCTCATATCGGTTCCTGCGTCTGGTCGTCGAGGGGAAAGCCCATGTCGATGAAATCCTCACGTTGACGTTCACACGCAAGGCGGCGGCGGAAATGCATGAGCGCATTCACCGGCAGTTGCTCGCGTATCGCAAGGATCCTGATATCGCCGGGGAACTCGCACGCTTTCCAGATGCCGCGATCTCGACGCTGGACAGTTTCTGTTCAAGGATCGTCCGTTGCGATTGCGTCCGATATGGTATATCGCCCGACTATGTTACGGACGATGAAACCTGTCGTCGTCTCGCGGCCTTGTGCGCGACACAGACGCTCGAGGAACAGGCCGAAGATCCCGCGACTGTATTTCTTGCGGCCATGTATAGTCCCGAAGCTCTGGTGGATGAATTTCTCGTTCCGTACGCCATGGAACGATTCACGTTCACCGATCCGCTTCGTGCCGAACCGGCCGCAGATGCCGTGCGCTCGTACTTCCTTCGGGCGGTGTCGGAAAGCTACCGGAAGCTGATGGAGCTGGTCCGCTGGATCGGTACGCTCGAAGACTTGACGTCTTCGCCCGTCCGCCGCGCAAAAGAGCTCTGCGCTCGGATCGAAGATCTTCTTCCTCCGCTGGTGGATGCCGGATCCTGGCCGGAGATCCAGCGGATGTTCTCATCCGAATCGTTGAATCTGAACATGTCGGGCTCCTCGAAGAATAAACCGGACTGCGTGGCGTTGAGCGAGATCGTACCGGAATATCGTAGGCAACTGGATCGCTTCCATGTCGCGGCGTCGGCTTTGGCGCAACAGGATCGGCTCGTCCCGATCTTCCGATTCCTCGAACAATTTCAGAATCGCTTTTTCGAACAGAAGCGGAGAGCCGGAATACTGACCTTTTCCGATGTCGCCAGAATGGCCGTGGATATCCTGAAGACGAATCCGACCTTGCGCCGCCACTTCAAGAACAAGTTCAAATATATCATGATCGACGAATTTCAGGACAACGATCCGATCCAGAAAGATCTGCTGTATCTCCTTGCGGAACGATCTGAAGAAGAGGGGGAAGGGATTCCGTCCGTCGATCGACTTGATCGCGGCAAGCTATTCTTCGTCGGGGACGAAAAGCAGTCGATCTATCTGTTCCGCGGCGCCGATGTGAGCGTTTTCAAACAACTGAAGCATGAACTCGGTTCCGCAGGCGGAGTTTCGTTGTCGCTGAATACCAACTATCGGAGCGAGCCTCGATTGATCGACCATTTGAACGATCTCTTCAAGAGGGTGATGAACAACGACGGACAGCCTTGGGAGGCCGATTTCTCACCCCTGAGTACCAGGATGCCTTCCCCGGGGATCGCACCGAGCATCACGTTCTGCTTCAAGCCGATGCACAGTGAAGATGCCGCCGCCGATGAGCCTGATTCCGACGACGAGGACGGCGGAGAGCTTGCACATGCCTCTGAGGCAGAAGCGGTCCACCTCGCTGATCTGATCGCGACGATGCTCGACAGCGATTCCTACTTGATTCCCGATGGAGCCGGTGGCCGCCGTCGTCCGGCTCCGAACGATATCGCCATCCTGCTGAAATCGACAGGCGGTCAGCTCAGCTACGAGAAGGCGCTTCGTGCGAAAGGCATCCCCTATACGCTGCAGATCCCCAGGGCGTTGCTGATGGAGGCTCCCGCCAACGACTTGTACAATCTGTTGCAGCTTGCCCTCTATCCCGAGGACAGGCTGGCGTATGTCGCGAGCCTTCGCTCTCCGTTTTGCAGGATGAGCGATACGGGGGTTCTGGCCGTTATCGGAAAATACGACGAAGCTCCGTACCTTGGCGTTCCCTATCCGGTGGATGAAGGGGTTGTCGGCGAGCTTGAATCGGCATTGTCTGCTTCGGACCTCGCACGGTATCGGATCGCGGCGGAAACGTTCGGCAATCTTGCCGGGCAGGTGGGAAGAGTACCGGTGTCCAGGCTGCTTTCATACCTATGGCATGATCGTGCATATCGCAACTACCTGGTCAGCAACCCATCGTACCAGGTGTATCTCGAACATTACGACTATCTGTGGCTTCTCGCGTCCCAGTATGATCAAAGAGGGGATGGTTTGGCCGAGTTCCTCGATTTCCTGCGTCCGCGTCTCGGTGCGAACGAGAAGCTCACCGACATCGAGCTGCTTCATGAGGATATCCATGGCGTCCAGATCATGACGATCCATAAATCGAAAGGACTCGAATTTCCGATCGTCATCGTCGCAGGCATGGGTACAAAAGGATCGATGGAACGGCAACCGGCTTTCTCCCCCTGCGGTCCGGTCGCGCTTCCCCACCATATGGAAGTCGTCACCGCCGCAGGCGGGAAGACCGTCGTCAATGGGAGCTACTATCTGGACAAGGATCGACAGACGAATCTGGCACGGGCCGAGCTCAAGCGCCAGCTCTATGTCGCAGCTACGCGTGCCGAGACACATCTGGTTTTTTCTGGATGCGAGAATGCGAGGAACCATGGGGAGGACGCCGAGCTGTCCAATCTCCTGTATATGTTCGTTCGCAACAGCGATCTCGACATGGAGCATCTCGTTTCCAACGATCCGGAGATTTCGTTCAGAGTCATCGAGGATGTTCGTGCGGACAGCCTCTATGCCCAGGGCGCCACGCCGATCGGTGACCGTCCCGATGCTCAACGGTGCGTGAGCTGGTATCGGAACGCCCGCCCCAGGATCGTCTACGATCTTCCGCTGCGCTACGGAGTGACCAAGCTCTATGGAGTAGGGACGGGGACCGAGCCGCTGGACATCGGTTCCGGGCAGGCGCTTCCTCCGCTCGCGTGTGATCCGACGCTCAAGCGATACGGACTTTCATCCCGGTTCGGAACATTCGTGCATGCCGTCGCGGACGTTCTGATCGAAGGCGGGCTCCCCGATCCTTCCCTCCAGGACCTTTCACTCCTGTTCCCCGACGGCAAACCGGAACCGATGTCAGGAACCGAGTTCCATCGGATACTCTCCGACGGTCTTTCATTAGCCCGAGGATTTCTCGATTCCGACGTATGGAAGGAGCTGTCATCGCTTGAAAACGCCATGATCGAATGCGAAGTGCCGTTTTTCGCACGTGCCGAACATGACGGCAGGGAAGTGCTGCTGGAAGGTTCCGTCGATCTGCTGGTCACGTTGTCCGATCGCCAGTACATCGTCGATTTCAAGACTGATTCCTTGCGAAATCCGCAAGCGCACGAACGTCAGGTACGCGTCTATATGGAGGCGATGCATCGAATATATGGACTGCCGATACTGGGGACGGTGTGTTTTCTCAGACAGCCCGGAAATGAGACCTGGTGGTCGCTGGACCGATAGGCCGGCGATGCTCAGCGCATCGCGGCGACTGCATGCTCGATGTTCTTCAACGCATGCTCCACAGCGGCCCGGCTGGTCCCGTAGTTGAATCTGACGAACTGCCGGAAATCATCTCCGCCGAACCAGGTGCCGTCGTTGACGGCGATTCCCGCCCGGATTCCGAAGAATCGGGACAGAACGCCGCCTGCAGGGCTGATCGCAGGATCATAGAGCCCTGGATTCCGATCCCCATCGGCTTGCGCCATCGGCAGTATCTGTTCGCAATCCAGGAAGCAGATGAACGAAGCATGGGGAACCACTACCTTGATTTCCGGAATCCGTTCCTTGCAATACGCATCCATGAACCGGACGTTCTCCTGCAGATGACATCGTAGCTGCGTAAGCCAATCGAATCCATGCAGATATCCTGCCCGTGCCGCGGTCCCGGACAGCAACGCAGGTTCCGTGGCGAACAGCTGCGCCTGCCGTTTCTTGAACGCTGCCTGCAAGGAAGGATCGTCGAACACCGTCACGGAGAAATGTTCTCCCGCGATATTGAACGTTTTCGACGGAGCCATGCAGGTCACCGCCTTGCATCCTGCCTGTTTCGCGACCGAATTGAACGGAACATGCGTTTCTTCGAAGAACGCAAGATCGCTATGGATTTCGTCACTGATCACCACGACATTGTTTTTGGCGGCGATTTCAGCGATTTGCGTCAGGACTTCCTTGCTCCAGACGATCCCCGATGGATTGTGCGGCGAGCAGAATACCAGTAGCGTGTTGGACGGATCGGAGCATAGTCGTTCGAACTCCTTCAAGTCGGCGGAAAATGAAGCCGATTCCGGATCATAGCGGAGATGCCATGGAACCAGTTTTCTCCTGTAATTCTTCACCAGGCGAAGAAATGGCTGGTATGCAGGGAGCGGAACGATGACACCGTCATTTTCTCCGGTCATCAATTCCGTCAGCATTGCAATGGAGCCGAGCATCCCCTGACAGATCGTCACTTGCTTCGGATCGACGTCCCAGTCGTGCCTGCGCTTCGCCCATTGCGCGAAGATCTCCTCGTTGTCGGTGAACTTGGGATACCCATAAGCTCCGAGGGCGACGACCTCTTCCAAAGCCTTTCGGATTTCGACTGGAGAAGCCAGATCCATATCGGCGACCCAGAACGGTTCTGCATCAGGGTTCCCGCAAATCGAGCGGATGGCATCAGGCGCCCATTTGACGGAATTCGTGCCCCGTCTATCCACAATTGCATCGAAGTCATATTCTTTGATCATGATGTCCCATCCTATGTTCTGTACTCGGGCATGAAACCTGTCCGTCGTTCGTTATACCAAGTGTATCCGGCTTTCGGCGGTGTCGTGAATGCGATCGCATGTTCCGGACAGCGGTGGTAGCATCCCATGCAACCTTCGCATGTGTGGCCGAATTGTGGTCCGTTTTCCGTCATCGTGATATTTCCTGCCGGACAACCTCGATAGCAGAGTCCGCATTTCGTGCAGTCTTCCGTAACGACGAATCTTCCGCTGAACGTCGCAAGTATCCGCGGCGGGATGCGCCGCAGCCCCAGATACAATCGCGAGGAAACTACTCCTTTCGGAATCACGATCTTTCCACAGACGATACCCTGTACGATGCGATCCACACTACTGTCCGCATCGACGATGGCTGCATCGAACTGCTCCTGCTCCGGGAGCCGGGAATCGAAGACCATCGTGTTCGGCATGCTTATGAACGCCGAATAGCTGACGTTCATACCCGCTTTCTGGCACAGGCGTTCGGTGACTGCCAGACATGCGCCGCCTTTCGATGCATGCGTGGCTACTTGAAAAAGATATTGGAGATCCGAGAATTCCATCGTTCCAAGAACCGTCTCGATGAACCTGGCGACCGTCGGGGGCGGCCCCATGATATAGACAGGGTAGACCAGCCCAAGTTGCTGTGGATCCCCCAACGTTTCGTTCCCGTTGAGAACGTCGGTCATCATGACCACTCTCGCATGTCCCAGTGATCGTGCGAGAGTCTGCGCGACATGCCAGCTGTTGCCGGCCCCGGAAAAGCATGCGATCACCGTATCCATCGTCTTTCCGTCCATCATGCCGCTCATTGTTTCTTCGGCTCGAATTTTGCCAGTATCCGGCACAATTGGCGCGTATCTTCATCGTCCAGCGAAAGATTCGTGACAAGCCGCACGTTATCTCCCTCTGCGTTGGCAAGCACGCCGACCTGTTCCAGCTGTCGCACGACGGTCGATCCATCCATCCCTTCCACAGAAAAGAACATGATGTTTGTCTGGACTCCATCCATGTCGATCTCTGCCCATCCGGCGGCATTGATCGTCCGGGCGATCTCCTGCGCATGCAGATGATCGTCGGCCAGCCGATTTACATGATGCTCCAGCGCATAGATTCCCGCCGCTGCGAGAATGCCGCTCTGGCGCATGCCGCCTCCGAGCATCTTGCGAACTTTCAGCGCCTGCCGATAGAAGGCTTCGTTTCCGCACAGCAGACTCCCGACAGGGGCCCCCAGGCCTTTGGAAAGACAGAATGTGATGGTATCTGCATAGGACGCATATTCGCTGATCGATACGCCGGTAGCAATCTGTGCGTTGAACACTCTCGCTCCGTCCATATGGACTTTCAGGCCATGGACGGTGGCGAACTCCCTGATCCCGATCAGATTCTCTACAGGATAGCAGCACCCGCCGATCGTATTCTCGACCTCGACCATCGTAGTGGCGGCTAGGTCGTATGCCTGCGGCTTGACCTTATCTGCCAGCAACTGGGCGGACAGGATTCCACGAGGAGCGGCTATGCCGATGGGAAGCACGCCTGCGATCGCCGCAGGAGCTCCGATTTCGTGCTGGATGATATGCGCATCCTGAGCTGCGAGCACTTCATTGCCCCTGCCGCAATTGATATAGAGCGCGATCAAGTTCCCCATGGAGCCGGAGGTCACGAATAGCGCCCGCTCCTTCCCCGTCAGTTGCGCCGCCATCGCTTCCAAGCGGTTGACCGTGGGGTCCTCCCGATATACATCGTCTCCGACTTCCGCACGATACATGGCCTCGCGCATTCCCTGCGTCGGCTTCGTGATGGTATCGCTTCGAAGGTCAAATTGTTTCATGCCTCGTCTCCTGTTGCCATTGGTTCCTGTCTGCCGCAAAGTATATACCTTGTCGCCGGCTTTGAGAACCGAGTCCGTCCTACTTGCGCAGACTCTCGAGTAATGAAAAGAACGTAGGGAAGGTGACTGCAGCCGCTTCTATCCCTCTGATCATCAGCGGGGATGCGCAACGCAGCGAAGCTATGGCCATCGCCATAATGATCCGATGGTCATCGAACCCGTCGACGGATCCGCCTGCCAATCCATGCCCGCCTTCGATGGTCAATCCGTCCGGCTGTTCGGAAATAATCGCCCCGAGCGTAGCCAGATTGGTATGCATCACGGCGATTCTGTCGGTTTCCTTGATCCGAGCCTGCGGGACATTGACGATACGGACCTGAGAATCTGCGAAACATGCCGTCACCGCCAGAATCGGCAGTGCATCGGGCATTGAATTGAGATCGAACGTTCCCCCGGAGAGTCTTCCGTCGGCCGGCCCGGTCACCGATACGCTCTTGCCGTGCCATCGAACGGTGCATCCCATCCTGTCAAGGATGTCAAGTATCCGTTTGTCCCCCTGCGGATCCTGCTGATCAAGTCCTTCCACCGTCACCGTCGTTCCGCAGATCGCTGCGGCGCAGAAGAAGAACGACGCAGAGCTGAAATCCCCTGTGATCAATTCGTCGAACGGCTTGTACTCCTGTCCTCCTGGAACATCGAAATGCTGCAGGTCTTCGCTGTTCCTGTAACGGATGCCCTGCTTGTCCAGCCACGACAGCGTAATGCCGACATACGGTTTTTCATGAAGCAGCGGAACCTCGATATGGGAATCGCCCGATGCGATCGAACATGCGAGCAACAGTCCGGACAGATATTGGCTGGTCTCGCATTCGATGGTCGTCCTTCCGCCCCGCAGCGGACCGGCGATAGTGAACGGCGGATACCCCTGCCGTCCTTCATATTCTACGGTCGCTCCAAGTTCCGACAGACTGTCGAGCAGAGGGCCGATCGGACGATTGCAAAGTTGTACATCTCCTGTGAACCTGACCGTCCTTCCCAAAGCGGCCGTCATGCCGGCTGCCAGATAGAGCGTGGTACCGCTGTTCCCGCAGTCGACAGTCACCAGCGGGCCTCCGCCGCGAACGACATGGCGCGAGTCGAGCGTGATGATGTCGTCGGCCTTGTTCCAGTCGATGCTCGCTCCGAGCAGTTCGCAAACCGTCACGCACGATCCGGTATCCTGGCTGTCCAGCGGATTTCGGATCGTGCTGATGCCATCGGCCAGCGTCGCTATCAGCAACGCACGGATTGTCTGCGATTTCGAAGCGGGAATACGAATCGTTCCCTGAACCGTCGTCGGTACGAGTGTCCTGTCCATGGCGCCACTATACCGTACCGGGGCGAATCGAGTCCAGTTCTTGCGAAAAGAAACCCCCGGCGGATATGCCGGGGGAGAAATCGAACGAATCGAAACGGATGCTACTTGAGGTAGACATCCTTGGTCGGATGGTAGTCCATGGTGTTGGTATGCCAGCCGCCCCACTTGTTGGTGTCGATCATGTTCTGGGAGACATAGTAGTACAACGGCATAAGCGCCTGATCCTCGTTGACGAGAATATCTTCGGCGGTCATCAGGACGCCCATTCTGTCTTCGCCGGCGGGCATTCTCGCCGCTTCGTTGATCAGCAGGTCGTACGTCTCGTTGGAGTACTTTCCGCCATTCATGCCTGCGCCGGTGATGAACATGTCGAGGAAGGTGTTCGGATCCTGATAGTCGCCGACCCATCCAGCGCGGGCGATGGTGAAGTTGCCTGCGTTTCTGTTGGACAGGTAGGTCGCCCATTCCTGGTTCTCCAGATCGACGGTGATGCCGAGGTTGTTCTTCCATTCCTGCTGCAGGAATTCGGCGATCTGCTTGTGGGAGTCGAGCGTATTGTACAGGATGGAGACCTTCGGGAATCCTACGCCGTTCGGGTAGCCGGCCTGAGCCAGATACTGCTGGGCGAGGGCGACATCGTAGACGGGTTCGCCAAGGCTGGCGTAGCCGGCCATCTCAGGCACGATGCCCCAAGCGGGAATCTGTCCGCCACGGACGACCTGCTCGACGAGAGCTTCGCGGTCGACGGCCAAGGAGAGGGCCTTTCTGACAAGGACGTTGTCCACAGGTGCCTTCTGTGTCTGGAAGACATAGTAGTAGGTGGACAGCTGCGGAGCGCTCTGATAATCGTCACGCATCATGATAGCCTCGAGCTGATCGAGAGGAACGTTGGTCGCCCAGTCGATTTCACCGTTGAGATACATGTTGTAGGTGGTGTTCACGTTGTCGGAAGCATAGAAGACGACCTTGTCGAGCTTGACAGCTTCACGATCCCAGTATTTCTCGTTCGGAACGCAGGAGATGTATTCCTGAGGCTTCCATTCGGAGAGGACGTACGGACCGTTGCCGACGAAGTTTCCGGGAAGGATCCAGTCCTTGCCGTACTTTTCGATCGCATGCTGGGGAACGACGGCGAACGAATAGTGGGCGAGAGCTCCAAGGACGTACGGAAGCGGTCCGATCAGGTCCATCTGGAAGGTCTTGTCGTCGAGCGCGCGGATCTGCACGGCCTCGGGGCCTGCTTCTCCAGCATTGTATTCATTGGCGCCCTGGAGGAACATGCAGGGGAACCAAGCGTAGGGACCAGCGGTCTCGGGATCGAGCACGCGCAGCCAGGAATACACGATGTCGTTCGCGGTGATCGGAGTACCATCGCTCCAGACGGCGTCACGGAGCTTGAAGGTGTACTGGGTTCCGTCGTCGGAAACAGTCCAGCTTTCAGCCAAGCCGGGGATCGCATCGGCGGTTTCCGGATCGTAGACCATCAGGCCTTCGAACAGAGCCTCATAGATTCTATGCTCGGGAACGCCCTGGATCTGATGTGGGTCGAGGGATTCGGGTTCGGCACCATTGGCGATGCGGAATACGACTTCTTCTTTCGCAGCAGGAGCGGGGGTCGCCGCAGGAGCGGGAGTGGCCGCCGGTTCCGGAGCCTTCACAGCAGGCGCCGCGGGAGTCGTTGTAGTAGCAGCGGGAGCCGTTGCGGTTTCCGTCGGTGCCGCCTCTTTCTTTCCGCAGGAAACGAAAAGGGCGCCGACAAGAAGAACACACAGCATGATTGTCAGAAATTTTTTCATAGACATATCTCCTTGTGAAATATATGCGTTCGACTTAGCATAGAATACATTAAACCATGAATCCAGTAAAATGTAAACGTACATCTTGTTCAAACGCATATCCATACAGACGATATTGTATTCAGAAAATTGATGAAACAAGGACATGCGACACCAACTGCGAGCCGATTTTCATGCACCGACCGCCTTTTCTTCCCCTTGATTCGTCGGTCCATCGTACGACCTTGTTGTTTCGATATGAAATATCTGTCTATGCTTAAAGAAGTAAACTGTTCAATGATGGTCAGATCCCCTAGACGGGGCGCTTGATTCCGGAAGGTTTTCGCCGTTTCTTGAATTCTGGCTACTTTCTGCGATTTCATGTATAGTGTTCCATGTCGAAAGGGGAGTCTGGATCCTTCGAAATTACGGAAAGGCGGTCGGAACAATGATACGATTGACGATATTCAAAAAACGTGACGGCCGGATCGTCTATGCTCCGGATATGATGTTCAGGATACTATCCGCACTGTTCTTCATCGCCGTCGTCGGAGGCATCGTCATCAACGTCGCCGAACATGTTTCCGGGAAAGCCCTGATCATCCCGTCTCTGCTGGCGATCCTGTCGTTGTGCGCGGTCTGCTATCGGGAATCGTGGACGTTCGATCCCGTAGGCCGGACGGTACGGTCCGACTTCGGTATCGCATGGTTCGTCCGCACGGAAACCATTCCGTATGCTTCGATCGCCAGGCTGGAACTGAATCATTTCGTCCGTGGCAGCGTTCCCGACTATGAAGACGCCGCTTCCAAGGTGCTCAAGCCGAACAAGCGCAGGAACAAGGCGATGGTGGTCTTTTCCCTGCATCTGACCGACGACAGCATGCGGGATATCGAGATCATCCCGGAAAAGACATCGCAAGGCCGGACGGAAAGCGCCGCCCAGGCGATCGCCGCCATCAGCGGCCTGCCGTTGTCCAGCGACCGTCCGCGGGATATGGACCTCAACGTCGGTATCAGAGACATCTGATCTCATATTGTCCGCCCTCAGAACAGTTCAGCGGAGGATCGCCCGGTAAAAAACTGGGATATTCAAGCCTGATGCAACCCTTCTCAGATGTACACATGTTCTCCATTCCTATGAAAGGTGTCGCAGAACCCTGTCATGCATTGGCGAACAGGCTCAGGCACGGGCGCAGGGTATCTCCCCGCGTCAATGCCTGGACATCGTCGCTGTTGCCTCCTGATGGTTTGTACGGACTCGAAAAAAGGGCGCCGACCATTCCGGCGGCGCCCGATATCGAACATGACTGCCTCGATGTCAGCAATTCATTTCCTTTCAGCTCCAATATCCGATCCCGCCGTTTCTTTCGCCCGTAGCGAAGCGAGCGCGTCGGCCTCCGCCTCCTCCATGCTCTGGCCCGCATGGTCGGTCGAATCATACAGCCAGCAGGCGCATTCATGTCCTTCCGAAATCTTGAACATCGGAGGAATATGGCATGAACACCACGGCATCTTGTTCGGGCACCGATCATAGAAGTAGCATCCCGTCCGTTCCTTGTCCGGAGACGGGACATCGCCGGACAGAATGATCCGCTGTCTGGTCCTCTCCACTTTTGGATCGGGAATCGGTGCGGCGGACAGCAGCGCCCGGGTATATGGATGCATCGGCTTCATATACAGATCCTCGGCCTTCGACAGTTCGACGATCTTGCCCAGATACATTACCGCCACACGGGTGCTGATATATTCGATGACCGCCAGATCATGGGCGATGAACAGATACGTCAACCCCATCTCTTTCTGCAAGTCAGTCAGCAAGTTGAGGATCTGCGCCTGGATCGATACGTCAAGCGCCGAAACCGGTTCGTCGGCGAGGATGATCTTCGGGCTGAGCGCAAGAGCCCGGGCGATGCCGATCCTCTGCCTCTGCCCGCCGGAGAATTCATGGGGATACCGATTCTTGAACGCTTTGTTCAAACCCACGCGTTCCATCAGTTCCTCGACACGAGTCTCGATGTCGATCGCTGACATCGGTTTGTCCAGCAGTCCCCGCTTGTTGTAGATCACCAACGGTTCGCTGATGATCGAACGCACCGTCATCCGCGGATCGAGCGAGGCGTACGGATCCTGAAAGATCATCTGGATGTCCCGTCGGGCGAGCAGCAGATCCTTTTCCGAAGCAGTCGTCAATTCCGTGCCGTTGAACACGATGCTGCCGGAAGTCGGCTTGTACAGCTGGGCGATCGAGCGGATGGAAGTCGATTTGCCACATCCTGATTCACCGACGATTCCGAGCGTTTCCCCGGCGTTGACCGAAAACGAAATCCCGTCGACCGCCCGGATCGCGCCGACCTGCTTCTTGAAAACCAATCCCGCATCGATCGGGAAATGCTGCTTCAGATCCTTTACCACCAACAGAGGCTGGCGTTCCTTCATTGCTGTCGCATCGCTCATTTCGCTGCCTCCTTCCTGGCGTTCGTCTGCACCGCATCGGCCGCGGCATGCTGTTCATCGGCCAGAGCCTTTTCCAGCGCCAGATTGCGCTGCGCTTCGTCTACATAGAGCCAGCAGGAGACCTCATGTCCCGATCCGACGCCGACGGTAGGAGGATACGCATGACGGCAGACCTCCATGTCCTTGTGGCACCGCGGATGGAACGGACAGCACGGAGGCAGGTCGATGACGTTCGGCGGCTGCCCCTCGATGGAGAACAACCGATCGTTCTTATGGGCGACATCCATTCTCGGGACCGACATGATCAGTCCTTCTGTATACGGATGCGACGGCGACGCATACAGATCGTCCGTATCCGCCTTCTCGACGATACGGCCGGCGTACATGACGCATACCTTGTCGCACATCCCCGCCACGACCCCCAGATCGTGGGTGATGATGATCACCGCTGTCTTCAGTTTGACGCTCAGGTCCTTGATCAGTTCAAGGATCTGGGCCTGGATCGTCACATCCAGCGCCGTGGTCGGTTCGTCGGCGATCAGCACCTTGGCGTTGCATGAAAGCGCCATGGCGATCATGACACGTTGGCGCATGCCGCCGGAGAACTGGTGGGGATAGCTGAATATCCGTTTCTCAGCCGACGGGATGCCGACGAGCTTGAGCATCTCGATCGAGCGTTCGAGCGCCTCTTTCTTGGAGACATCCTTGTTGTGGAGCATGATCGTCTCCACCATTTGCGTCGAAATCTTGAGGAACGGATTCAGGCTGGTCATCGGATCCTGGAAGATCATCGAAACCTTGTTCCCGCGGATCTTCCTCAGTTCCTTTTCCGGAAGCTTGAGGATGTCCTGACCTTCGAATACGATCTCTCCTCCGACGATTTTTCCGGGAGGGGAGGGGATCAGCCGCATGATCGACAAATTCGTCACGCTCTTTCCGCTACCGGATTCACCGACCAGCCCGAGTGTCTCGCCCTCATGGAGGGTGAACGAGACGCCGTCGACCGCCTTGACGATTCCAGCATCGGTCAGAAAGTATGTCTTGAGATCCTTGACGTCGAGTAGCGCCGTATCAGTGGAATTCTCCGTATGTGCCGCAGCGGGCATCGTTTTGTTCTTGTTCATATTCGCGGACTCCTATAGCTGGTTCTTGCTCTGCGGATCGAAAGCGTCGCGCAGACCATCGCCGAGGAAGTTCATCGCGAACAGGAAGATGATCATCGCCAGCGCCGGGAAGAACAGCTTCCACGGGTACAGTGTCATGCTCGCCACGGCGTCGCCGACCAGCGAGCCCCACGAAGCGTATGGAGCCTGGACTCCGAGACCGAGGAACGACAGGAACGATTCCTGCATGATGAACGCCGGGATACGCAACGTCGAATAGACGATGATGACGCTCAGCGAGTTCGGCACCAGATGCTTGAAGATGATCCGTCCGGTAGAGGCTCCCATCGACCTGGCCGCCTCGACGAACTCCTGGTTCTTCAGCGACATGATCTGCCCACGGACCATGCGGGCTATCGTCAGCCAGCTGACCAACGCCAACGCGAAGAACAAGTTCAGGATATTCCTGCCGAACACCGCCATGCAGATGATGACCAGCAGCATGTAGGGCAGTCCGTACATGATGTCGACGAACCGCATCAGGAAGTAGTCCGTCTTTCCGCCGACATAGCCGGCGATGGCTCCCAGAACAATGCCGATCAATACGCTGGTCAGCGTTCCGACGAATCCGATGGCGATCGACACCTGCCCGCCATAGATGATTCTGCTGAGCATGTCCCTTCCGCTGTAGTCGGTGCCTAGAAAATAGCGGCGCTCATGCTTCTTGCTCGCCTCGACCTGCGCCGTCATGTCATTGCCGACGCCGAACGTCTCCTTCAGCGGAAACTTCGTATCGGTATCGGAAACAATCGTCTTGAGCTCCTGTTCCACGACGCGTCGGCTCTGTGTCACGATTTTGCCGTAGATGTTCTGCGAGGCGAGCGAATCGTATCCTTTCTCACCGAGCTTCTTCAGTTCGTCCTCCACCATCCCCGCGTATTCTTCGTCGGTGAAATCGGGGGCCGTCGCCTTGATGGAATTCAGCAACTGCGCCCGGATCTCCATCTCCGTCTGTTCCTCGACCGCCTGAGGGGATACATTGAACATTTTTGCGTACAGTTCGAGCATCTCCTTGTAGTCCATCTTCTGCACATCATATCGCTTGGAGGTCTCCGGGTTCGTCCAGTAGACATGCTTGACCGTAACCTGCAGCTCCGTAGCGATCTTTTCTTCAAGACGATCGATCGTACGCTGTTCGCTGGAGTTGAACGCAAAAGTGCCGGCAGCCCGCTGCGCTTCCCCTTCGGCGTAGCAGAACTCCCATACCTTGTTGTTCTGGTTGTCCTTCACCCACTGCTTCAACTGGGCGTCCTGTTCTTCCGTCACGACCAGCCGGCCGGCCCTCCACGCCTTCGCATAGAGGTCTTCCATCTTCTTGACCCGCATCAGTTCCCCTGCGTTCTTCGTCAGCGACGGGGGAAGATGCTGATGGTCGAGGATGATTTCATCATATGGATAAATCGGCAATAGGCCGGCGAACGCGGCGATCAACGAATAGAATATGACGACCACCATGCCGATGACCGCCATCTTGTTCTTCTTCAGGCGTCTCCAGGCGTCCTTGGTAAGACTGTTTCCGACGACGACCTGATTGAACTCGTTGGTGGCGACGGTCACTTTCTTCTTGAATATGTTCATGCCCTGGTTCCTCTCTTATTTGTAGGTGATCCGCGGATCGAGCTGGGCATACACGATGTCTACGATGAAGTTCATGATGACCAGGATGACGGAATAGACGATGACGACGCCGATGATCAACGTGTAGTCGCGGTTGAACGAACTCTGCACGAAGAATTTGCCGAGTCCGGGAACGCGGAAGACTTGCTCGACGACGACCGATCCTGTGAGGATCCCTGCGAACGCGGGGCCGAGATAACTGACGATCGGGAGCATCGCTCCCTTCATGGTGTGCTTGAAAATGATGGTGGAGTTGCGCATTCCTTTCGCTTTCGCCGTGCGGATATAGTCGCTACGCAAGGTTTCCAGCATGCTGGACCGGGTCAGGCGCGCTACGTCGGCGAAATACGAGAACGACAGTGCGATCGCCGGCAGGACCACGGAACGCCAGCCTCCGCCCGAGGTGAACCAGCCGCTGGTCGGAAACCATTTGAGCTTCATGGCGAAGACGTACTGCATGATCGGACTGATGACGAACAGCGGGATCGAAATGCCCACGATCGCCAGCGCCATCGCAGTATAGTCGACCCATGTGTTCTGCTTGACCGCGGCTATGACCCCCGCCGAAATGCCGAAGACTAGGGCGAGCATCATTGAGATGAGCCCGAGTACGATGGAATTGGGCAGGCTTGCCGCAATGAAATAGTTGACGTCATGGTCCTTGTACTTGTAGGAGGGACCGAGGTCGCCCCGAAGTACGTCGAACAGATATCGGCCATACTGCTGGATTACTGGTTCATCGAGATGGTACTTGGCTTCGATGTTTCGTTTTACCACCTCAGGAAGAGCGCGTTCTCCATCGAACGGACCGCCGGGGGCGATGCGGACGATGAAAAAGCTGAGCGTCACGATGATGAACAGTGTAGGGATAATGCCCAGCAGACGCCGTATGATGTACTTTGTCATTCGTTACCTCACAAAAAATGGAACGCCTCAGACGGCGTAGATGGGGAGCGTATCCCCCCCCTGGTCGGAAAAAGACGTTAAACGATGTTATACTAAGATGATAAATTATGCAAGTTTTTGTATATGTCTTCATTGGATATGTACTAATACGGGGGTGGCAGGGACGTCCACCATGCCCTGTTTCTGCTTGACATGGCTGGTTTTGCGAAGAAGTTGCCATAGCGGACGGCACAACGAACCGCGCCGACGGAATATCGGCGCCTGCATGTCGTTCCATAGACAAAGCCGTTTCGTTGTATATGCGTTGCGATACAGTTGTTCGATGTCCCGCATCCGCGTCGGAATCCATGTCATGCGGACCTGTCCGGCTCTCCCGTCATGCGGGCGGCGTCTCCTTGCTTCCGTCGCTATGGACGGAGAATCTGCCGGAGGAACGCGAATTCACCGGGTCATCGCTCTTCCAAGGCCAGCCCCCGAATCCGGTACGCCGGTAGTCCTCGTATGCTTGCTCCAGCTCCTTGCGGGTGTTCATGACGAACGGCCCATAGGCGGCCACCGGTTCGCCGATCGGTTCGGCTTCCAGGACAAGCATCCTGCATCCGTCTTCGATCGCTTCGATCGTTATCTCCCGATCGCCTCTGAGAAACGCATAGCTCCCGCCCGAAAGCTCTTCTCCTGCCACCGAGACGGTCCCTGTTCCATAGGTGTAGGCGGCTCTTCCCAGTGATTCGTCGACCGCGGGAAGGGTTGCCGACCCGCCTTCGTCCATGTCGATGAGGAAGATGCCGACATGGTGGTCCGGATCGGCGGCCCATGAGGCCGGCACCGGGGCCAGTGCTTCGACACCGTCGAATCTGCCGGCTATGACTCGTACCGATGTTCTCCCGCCGTCCTTCGTAACGACCGGTACGTTCTCGTTCCAGAACATCCGGTAGTCAGGTTTCGTCATCTTGTCTTTCGCGGGCAGGTTGAGCCACAGCTGGAACAGTTCCAGCGGGTTCGGTCCGTCCGGATCGATCAGCGGAAACATCTCGGCGTGCTGGCAACCCGCCCCCGCGGTCATCCACTGCACGTCGCCTTCGCCGTACCGTCCGGTACACCCGTTGCTGTCCGAATGGTCGATGAACCCTTGCACGACGATCGTGACGGTCTCGAATCCCCTGTGCGGGTGGGACGGAAAACCCGGCACCATACTTCCGTGGTACATCCGCCATGGTGCTTTGGGATCGAAATCCGCGCCCCATTCGATTCCGTCCCTGGTTTCCGCCGGTCCCATCCGGTTGTTTCCTGCAGGGTATGCGTCCTTATGGTGCGCCCCGAATATGAATGGCTCGAGCATCGGCATCTGGAACCCCAGCTGGCCAGCCTCAAGAACCACTTGCGTATCACTATTTTTTTTGTTCATACATAAAAACATACAGAGAAAGCCGTCAGTCGGCTATACATTTCTTTTTTTCCCATATCCTACGGCAAAATCAAATAAATTATTATATTCAATATAATTGATCACATTCATTGGGCCTTTCGCTGTTTGTAGTGGGTAGCTCTACATGATTGGCTGCAGGGGGAGAGACAATTCT
>LVBD01000027.1 GCA_001604275.1 Spirochaetales bacterium Spiro_02 | reverse complement strand
TATACCCCAGTGACAAAGTCCCTTTCATTACCTCAGGACTTTATCACTTCCCAATGAGGCTCGAAATTCTTCAAACGCTTGATCGGCTTGACACCCGGACAATATCGTGACATCTTCCATCGAAGTACCCAGGAAGAGATTCCTCCCGTTTCATAGAGCGCCCCGTCGCCACCAGCCCGGATACTGACAGAAAACATGCAGGCAGCATTCCCTTCAAGACAAAAAGGATCCTACGACAGATCATGGAAACAAAACGCATAGCGCTCGCCCACCTCTCGGCACTGATCACCATCCTCATCTGGGGAACGACATTCATCTCCACGAAAGTACTGCTCCGCACCTATTCGCCGATCGAAATTCTGTTCATCAGATTCCTCATCGGCTACGGCGCGCTGGCCGCGACTTCGATCATCCTCGGGAAAGGATTCTCCCGTTTCACCTTCCATTCGTTCAAACAGGAACTGATGTTGCTTGGCGCCGGTATCTTTGGAGTAACGCTCTACTTCCTGTTGGAAAACATCGCGCTGACCTATACCAACGCTTCCAACGTCGGAGTCATCGTCGCCATCTCGCCGTTCTTCACCGCGATGCTATGCATGATCGGCTCCGGACGACGCGCGCCTCTCGCCAACCCATCCGGGATCGCATTGGTCGCGTCTCCCCCACCGGATACCGTTTCGGAGGAAGCCTCCGCCATTGTACGGAACGGCGAACAACAAGAACACCCCACCGTTCGTTTCTTTCTTGGCTTCCTTGCATCGTTCGTCGGCATCGCGTTGCTCTCGTTCAGCGAAAGCCGGGCAATGCGGATCAACCCGCTGGGGGATCTCCTCGCCATGGCCGCAGCTTTTGCATGGGCGATGTATTCGGTCCTCCTCAAGAAAATCAGCACATTCATCGCCGACCCCATCACCATGACCAGACGCATCTTCTTCTACGGTCTGGTCTGCATGCTCCCGGCCCTGCGGCCGCTCGGCTTCTCACCGGACCTGTCCCAGCTCGCACGACCGGAAGTCCTGTTCAATATTCTGTTTCTCGGCCTAGGGGCATCCGCACTCTGTTTCTCCACATGGAATCGCGCAGTCGGTATCCTCGGCGCACTGACCACCAGCGTCTACATCTATCTCGTCCCCGTCGTGACGGTCATCTTCTCGGTCATCATCCTCCACGAGCCTTTGACGATCTGGTTGATGTTCGGCACTGTCCTGACGATCACCGGGCTGTTCATCTCCCAGCGCAAACCGCACGATCGTAGGCAGCCTTGGTGACGGAATCGAAGCAGACCATCGTCACGTCGAGATCGGGATGCTCATTGAGAAATTCCATGATCGTCGCCACGGCGACTGCGGCCGCCTTTTCCAGAGGATAGCTGTACACACCGGTGCTGATCGACGGAAATGCGACTGATTCGCACCCGGCCTCGACGGCCAGATTCAGACAATTGCGGTAGCTGGAAGCGAGCAACTGCGGCTCCCCGTGGGTGCCGCCCCTCCAGACCGGACCCGGAGTGTGCAGCACATACCTAGCAGGAAGACGGTAGCCCTTGGTCAGTTTCGCCTCCCCGGTCTTGCATCCACCCAACGTCCTGCATTCATCGAGCAACTGAGGACCGGCTGCCCTGTGGATCGCACCATCGACACCTCCGCCACCGAGCAACGTGCAGTTGGCGGCATTGACGATCGCATCGACATGCTGCTTGGTGATATCCCCTTGAATAACATGGAACGGCATGGGAACCTCCTCTCTCATCATCTCAAAATCAAAAACCGACGATAGCGTCCAGCTGTAGCCGGTCGTTGCCGACACGTATCGGCCAGGCTCCGGTCTCCGAACGGGAACGACTATGTCGACTGATCGGAGAAATGACGCACCGCCAGCAGCTCCCCCCAGTGGAAGACCAGCGTCAGCGCCAACGCCACCAGACAACCGAGCACTACCGCGCCCATCCGTTCCATCGCGATCTGCCAGTTCCCCGACTCATTCTCCTGGATGAACACGATGATGATGGCAGCCAATGCAGAACGAGCGGCGTTGCCGAACCCCAGCAGATAGCACACCAGAATCGTCACCGGCACCCCGATGCATAAGGCGGCCAGCGGAGGAAGCGGCAGGAAAAAGCACGCCAGCCCAACCACCCCGCCGGCAAGATTCGCCTTGATCCTGTCCAACGGCAACTTGATCGAATCATGATGATCCGGGGCAAGAACCAGCAGGACCGACACCAATGACCAGTACAGGTGGTATTGCGGCACCAGGACGTAGAACCCGTAGCAGATCACCGTACCAAGCAGACATTTGACCAGATACAGCGCGAACGGCATGTTGCCCACCTGCCTGGCGATCAGTCGCCAATGTCCCGAGGCTACGCCCTTTTTGGAGTCACTGTTCGTTCCAGCCTTGTTGTCATCCGTCATAGCAACGTCCTCCGCCTGCACAGGACAGGCCATCCCAATATTTCAACCCCATCGCCACAGCCACCAGACCTGTCACGGAGCATCCCTTGGAGCAAACCGGAAACACATCCGAAGCGAACCGAAACCGGACACCCCGGATTATAGGAAGCGACTGGGGTTGTTGCAAGAACAAACCGACAAGGCGAACGGACGCTCAGATTGCAAAGCCTCATATGAAATGGTAGTATATGGAGCACTCCGAATGCAGTGGCCGACCCGATCGGGCGCCAAGAACATGCGACAAGGGGCAATCACGCAAGGAGGCCCTCACCGGGACCAAGGGACCAATTATGGCAGAAGAAGCTTTCATGAAACGAACCGTAACCTGTGGCTCTCTCACCAGAGCGGACGAAGGCAGGACCGTCGTTCTCAACGGATGGGTGCACCGTGACAGAAACCACGGAATGCTCCATTTCATCAATCTCCGGGACAGATACGGAATTACCCAGGTCGTGGTCGATGACGACGCTTCTGCCGAGCTTCAGGCTACCGCCGCGGAACTTCATCTCGAATACTGCATCGCCGTCGAAGGTATCGTGCGGCTTCGACCCGAATCGATGGTCAATCCGGACATGAGCACGGGAGCGATCGAGGTCAAGGCCGACAAGATCGAAATCCTCTCAAAATGCGCCCCGCTTCCGTTCATGATCGAAGAGGAGTCCAGCGCGCGCGAGGACCTGCGTCTCAAGTACCGCTACCTCGACCTGCGCTGCGACGGAATGCAGAAGCGCATCAAATTGCGCCACGATTTCGTTCGAGCTATCCGCGAGTTCCTCTCCGCCCGCGACTTCTATGAAATCGAGACTCCGACGCTGATTAAGTCCACCCCCGAAGGGGCGCGGGACTTCCTCGTTCCCAGCCGTCTCTATCCGGGCAAGTTCTACGCCCTTCCACAGAGCCCTCAGCTCCTCAAGCAGATCCTCATGGTCGGCGGATTCGACAAATACTTCCAGATCGCCCGTTGCTATCGCGACGAGGATGCTCGCGGCGACCGTCAGCTGGAGTTCACTCAGCTCGACCTGGAAATGAGCTTCGTCAATCGCGACGATGTCCTGTTGCTGATGGAAGAGCTCTTCAACTACGTCTTCAAGCAGGTGATGCACTATGACTTGCCCACCCACTTCCGTCGCATATCCTATCATGATGCGATGAACACCTACGGCTGCGACAAACCGGACCTCCGATTCGACCTGCCGATCGTCGACGTCGATGACCTGGCCAAGGCAAGTAGCTTCGGCAACTTCCAGCAGATTCTCGAAGCTGGAGGACACGTCAAGGCGATCTGCGCTCCGCATACCGAAGGAATCGACTTCTCCCGCAAGTTCATCGGCGAGCTGGAGGAAGCGGCAAAGGTCTACGGGGCAAAGGGTCTGGCTTGGATGAAGGTCGGTTCCGGCTATTCGCTCAGCGGCGGTGTCACCAAGTTCTTCGGCGGACAGGAGGAAGCGGTCATCAAGCGGCTTGACGCCCACGACGGCGACCTGATCCTGATGATCGCCCATGAGAACTGGAAGAAATGCTGCACGTCGATGGGCGCCGTCCGCTCCAAGCTCGGCAAGGACCTGAACTTGCTCCGCGACGGTTTTGAATTCTGCTGGATCATCGACTTCCCTCTGTTCGAGTACAACGAGGACGAGGGACACTGGGAGGCCGCCCACCACATGTTCTCCATGCCGCAGGTCGAATACCTCGATACCCTCGAGTCCGATCCGGGCAGCGTCAAAGGCGACTTGTACGATCTGGTTCTCAATGGCTACGAGGTAGCCAGCGGTTCGATCCGTATCCACGATGTCGAGTTGCAAAAACGGATTTTCCGCATCTGCAACATTCCGGACGATGAGGCTGAAGAGCGTTTCGGCTTCCTGCTCAACGCATTCCGCTATGGACCGCCGCCGCACGGTGGCATCGCTCCCGGCATCGACCGGATGGTGATGATCATGGCGAACCAGACTTCGATCAAGGAGGTCATTGCGTTCCCGAAGAATACCGCGGCGATTTCCCCGATGGACGACTCTCCGTCTACGGTCGACGCCCATCAGCTCAAGGAACTGCACCTGACTATAAACGAAAGCTAATCCTTATCCTTTTTCCTCTCCAGCCGTCGGACTCCAGTCCGACGGTTTTTTATTTGCCTTGCCAACCGTTTTCATAGGACTTTTTGTTTTATTTATTTATATGGTATATCTTTATACCCTTTCATTGCTTTGTCATTGCTCGGTGATTGCTTTGCCATTGCTACATGCCTGCTCGGTGATTGCTCGGTCATTGCTCTGTCAGCGCGCCGACATAGCCCAAATGTCAAAATTCTATTCCAATAGTTATATACCCTCTATGTGGCAACCAGACAGACCAGGAACACCAACCAAGCAGAACAAGGAAAGACAAAGCAACACCATATCGAGCACGGACTGGGGCAGAGCCGTCACCGCTATATATCAAGACAAGGAAAAACAGATCGCCCTCGGCATACGAGTGCAAGCTCCCTCCACGGATATCGGAATGCACACAAGGATACCGATAGGAAAATCCGAGCGTGCCACAGGAAACACACTGGTCCTCACCATACAAGGACACGGAAACATCCTGTACAGCAAAGGAGGCAACATCGATCTATCGGTCTCGCTTGGCCAGAATTTCAGACCAAACAGAACCAAGAACTGGTGGAGCTTCTCCTATAGCCTCGGCATACAGACCACCTGCTCGTTCTCGCCCTACATAGACCACCCATTGTTCGGCGCCACTCCGACAGTGAGCGTCAACGCCGCGAAAGCCATCCGCGACACGATTTTTCTCAAACTCTCCTGCGCTACGAACTCGCTGTACCACTACGCCAGTCAGTTCACGCTCATGCTCGGCGCGGACATCGCATGCAGAATCTCGAACCAGTTGCTGATCGGCCTTTCCTCCCTCACCCGATTCTCCGACACCCCGACAGAGACCGGATTCATCACGATGCACGAAACGAGCTTGTACCTCACCTGGATGGAGGTGCTGCCATGACCTTCCTCCGCTCCACCCCTCTATGGATGATGATCTGTCTCGTCTGCACCCTGTCCGGATGCACGTTTCATGAAGGATTCTTCGTCTCCGGAATCGACGCCGCGGTTCCTGGCGCCCCCCTGCCGTTCGTAGAACCGATGCCTGTCGCACAGAACACCACGGACATACCGGACAATCCAGACACCCCGTCAGACGACTTTAGCTTCCTGCTGTTCACCGATCCCCACTTCACCCGCCCGGACAGCGGCGTCTACTATGCCACCGAGGCATTCAAGGCATGGCTCGAGGACAAGAACAACGGCGTGGGCGCCCTTGACCTCGAGTTCGCCATCTGCCTCGGCGACGTAACCGACGACTCGTTCGAAAACGAATATGCCACCTACAAGCAGTTCGTCGAATACCTCGACGCACACGGACTCAAGACGTTCGCGATCATGGGCAACCACGACAACAGGGGCAACGGTCCCGACCGATGGAAGACGCATGTCGGCCTGCCGTACTACTACCGGCTCGAGCACAAAGGAGTCTCGTTCTACATGATGGACACCAGCTACCGCACCTTCGGCAAGAAACAGCTTCGATACCTCCAGCAAGCGATCGCGAACGATCCGAACCGGAAGATATTCTGCACTCACTACCCGCTGTACGGCAAACCTGACCTTGCATATTTCACTCTCGCAGACACCCGGGAACGGAACCTCATCCTCAGCCTCATGGGGGAGAACAACGTCGGCATGTACTTCGCCGGCCATCATCACAAAGGAGACGTCATCGCCCGATACAACGAAGGAATGACAGAATTCATCGCCGGAGCGTTCCATGGCCGCGACTCGATTTTCGAAGGACCGGCACGCTGGTACGTCTGTTCCTACTCCCGATCCGATGGGACCATGGGCATCACCAGATACACAAAGTACGATTCATCACCCTCGACAAATGATATCGAAACGACGGAGATGGGGACGTTCCGCTTCGCACGATAGGAGGAAAGTAGGCGGCGCCACTTGGCGACAGGTTTCCAAAGCGAGTATATTGTCGGTATGCAGGAGGCAAGACATGGAAGAACATAGACATATCCGGGCGGATTTCGTGCCCGATCATTTTCAATTCTCAACACCTGACGGCAAGGCATATGAGATCGGTTCGACAGGTCCGTACGAATACCTGCTGGGAGCCCTGAGCGGCTGTTTGTTCAAGACGTTCGATTCCCTTGCGAAGAAGATGCAGGTAAGCTGGGAACATGTGTCGATGGAGATCGAGGGCATCAAGCGCGATGAAAAAGTCGCGATGCTCAAGGACGTGATCATCGAAGTGACCGCGACCGGCGTCGAGGACCAGGCCAAGTTCACCAAGGCATTCGAGACAGCGACCCGCTACTGTTCGGTATTCCAGACGCTGAGCCATGTTGCTCAAATGCACTGGACAGTCACTTTCCAATAAGGGTCATTGCAGGGTCATTGCAGGGTCATTGCAGGGGTGACGGTAGGGTGATGGTGGGGTGATTTGCGTACCTACTGCGATGACCCGCCACGGATATACACTTACCAGCTCCCGTGTCGCCCGTTCCTTTCTAGAAGGTCACTGTTTTCGGGGGAGCGGTGAACGATGAGAACGTCGCCACGGCATCCGTCAGATAGAACACCTGCGTATTGCCGTCGGTCGGAGAATACATCGACTGCAGCTCGGGATACTGGTCGAGGAGACTTTTCTTCGCCGCGACCCGATCGTCCTCCACCGCCACCGCCTGGAGCCGCAACCATCGGTCGCCATCGAAAGCGCAGATTTCAATCTTCGGGTTGGACAGCAACTGGTGAGAGACAACCTTCGCCTTCCCTGTCTGGATATAGAGATGTCCTTCGAAGATGTTCACGGTTCCGAACGGGCGGACCCGCGGCTGGTCGCCCTCGACCGTTGCCAGATAATAAGTTCCGCATTTCTTCAAAAAATCATAGACTTCCTGCATCACTATGCCTCCTGCTCGTACATGTTCCGCCTTTGGCGGAGACAACGGTATGATACCACTTCCGTCCCCTTCCCGTCACCTGGCCGAATGATATGCACAAGCGTATTCATATGATACAATACGGACATGATCACGATGGAGAATGAACGATACGGCAAGATCAGATTGTTCGAGATATTCGTCGATGCGCTCCGCAACCTCGTCCAGGAGGACAACGAACTGTTTTCCTGGCCTCGCAACAAGGCGGCGGTCGTCCATCGCCTCGCCGATCATCTCCATGCGGCGTTGCGCCGGGATCTCTCCCTCCATGGTGACGACTCGTCCCGGACCTACCTGGATCTACCCGGCAGGCAGTATGTCGATGTAGGCGTCCAGTTCTCCATCGGTACCAAGACATTCTCCCCGGACATCCTTCTCCATGATCGTTCGAAGGATCGTCCAGTCCGGCCTCTGGCCATTGTCTGCCGCGACAGCTATTTGTCTGAAAATGAGCAGACTTCGCTCCACGAATTGCAGGAAACCGGCGACTGCGAACTGGTCCTCGCCCTTTCGTTCCTTCCGCAGAAGAATTATCTGCTGATATATCGCGCCGATGACTATCGGATGGAATACTACCATTTTCTGCGCGACGAGCTGAACTGCGTCATCCTCAAGCGCCGCGAACTCGATGGACAGCAGGACGACGAGCAACAGCTCAAGCTCGGCATCTCCCCCCGCCGCAAATATAGGGGATAGACCAAGGAGCGTCTGGAACTCCTCTATCATCAGCAAACAAATTCGCCGCTTCCACCCGTTGTGAAATATCTACGCAAGTCGTAGGGGGAGAATATACCTTTTTCGGTGACGATACCCGAGATCAGATACGGCGGAGTCATATCGAAAGCGGGATAATACCCCTTGACTCCTGTCCCTTCTATGGCGGTCCTAACCCCCATCGCCTGCAAGGAAAATTCAGGATCACGCATTTCAATCGTGACCGTATCGTGCGTCGGATGCCCGACATCGGGAGCTCCGGACACGAACATAGGAACTCCATAATGCTTGGCGCAGATCGCGATCTGGCTAGTTCCGATCTTGTTGAACACATACCCATCGCATGAAATAGCATCGGCGGCACATGTAAAAACATCCACTTTCTCATTCGAAAGAACAAACGCAGGCATATTATCGGTGATAACAGTCGTATCGAACCCCATCTCACTGCATACGGTTGCGGTCAACCTCGCACCCTGAAAATACGGACGGGTCTCAGGACAGAACAACTTGATGTTGTTGCTGCGTTTCTTGCACTCACGCAGCATCATGCCCACGATTGTTTCTGCAAAGCACTGCGTCATAACAGTACCGTTCATGGGAAACATATCGACAAGGTATTCCGCAGTCTTCGCTATCTTGTTGTACCGAATATTATTGGCTTCTATCACATGGTCCCGTATCGCCACATCGACAGGCTTTCCCGCTTCCAAAGCCCGCTGCGCGACGGGAATACAGGCATCGACGACCTGAATCATCCGCGTCTTTGTCGTTGGACGGGCGTCGGCAATCACAGCCGAGGCTTTCTTCAGATATGCAATTTGTCGTTCCTTGGAAAGATCCTTGCATTCCCACGCCGCAAGAGCCATTCCCATCGGAGCGGCGGTATATGGACCAGCACTCTGCGTCACCATATCCCTAATAGCCTGCATCACCTCCGAATGATGCTTGCAAATGACAAAACTACGCTTTGCAGGATATACCCTTCTGTCAAGGATTCTTACCTCGCCATTCTCATACCAAGCGATATTTTCATATTGAAGCATATACGCAAGATCTCGATCCGCCCTTTCCATAATTCCTTCTCCTCAACATACCTTATATTCAATACCGAGTTCTCTGAACCGTTGGAGCCACACTTGATCCGTCTCTCCGTCTGTAATTACCATATCGACCATATCAATGCTCCCGATTCGATTGATGCCAGCCCATCCGAACTTCGTGTGATCCACCACCAAATACCTTCTCTTTGATTGTTTGATCATGCACGCCCTGATCCTAGCCTCTTCTTCATTATGATCCGTAAGCCCGAACTGCTCATCCACCGAAGCCGGACTAACGAAACAACAATTGGCGCAATACCGCTCTATCGTATCGATCGCAGTCGGACCGACCAACGATCCGTTGAGCTTCCGAAGATTCCCGCCGGCACACACCACATTCACGTTTTCCGAATCCTCAAAGATTCCGGCGGTCGCGATCGAATTCGTAACGACCGTCACCTGTCGGTTCAGCTCTTTGATCTTGTTCGCGATAAACCGGGAGGTCGTACTCGAATCGAGCATGACACAACTATTGGGAATGATCAGAGACGAGCAGAACGCGGCGAACCGTTGCTTCACCCCAGGCAACATGATCTGCCTAAAGCTCTGCGGCGCTGCGACATCCCCTTGATGACAGCGATACGCGCCCCCATGAGCTTTCCTGATGCCGACATTCATCTCAACGATCTTGTTGAGATCCCTCCGGATCGTCTCTTCCGTGACATTGTACTTGTCACTCAAATCCTTGATCATGATGAACCCATTGTATGGAATCTGCTCAATGATGCTTGCTATACGTTCTTTGGCTTTCATATCACTAAGGAGTATAGCATGGATTTGTTGCCAAACAAACTTAAATTTCAAGTTTCCATACTATTAATGTTGATAAAACAACAACATTAGAGGAAAAAAATTGGTTATTGCAAAAAAATAATTGACTTGTTACAAAACACCATCAATACTGAAACAAGCTTGAGAACGAGTGTGCAGAGAGGAGTAGAGTATGAAAAAGATTTTGGTAATGCTTCTGGTCTTGTCAGTATCCCTTACTTGCCTTTTCGCAGGTGGAGATAAAGAAACATCGTCAAAAAACAGGTGAAGGCCGCCTTGATCACGAATCCACGAGGAACATCAGTGTTCATCAATGAAGGAATCGATGGTTTTGAAAAGGCCTGCCAGAAATGGGGAATCAAGGGTACCATAGTAGAATGCAAGGACACCTCCGAGTACGAGTCCAACACCCGTGCGGCTGCGAACGAGGGTTATGAGCTGATCATTGGCGCTTCATGGGAAGCGGGATCCATCATCAGCGAACTTGCGGAAATCTATGACGACATTTCATTTGGCATCATCGACACGATGGTCGATTCGAAAAAGGTCAAGTGCGTCAACTATTATGAAGCCGAAGGCGCATACTTGGTCGGCGTAATCGCAGCCCTGACCGTCGATGGAGCAAGCCACAACTACGGGTCCATCAACGTCAGTCAAAGCGCATCTTCCTTCAAATGGAGATATGGATTCGCCCAGGGCGTCCTTTCTATCGATCCCCAAGCTAAATTCACTTTCAATTATGTGAATGGCTATTCGGAAGTCGCGCTTGCGAACGAACTGGCGAGACAACAGTATGAGAAAGGCTGTCTCTTCATCAACAGTTGCGCAGCGGGAGGCGACACGGGAACATTCCAAGCCGCTCTTGACAAAAAGTTCTATACAGCCGGCCAGGACGTCGACCTGACCAGCAAAAGCAATCCGTACATCATCACATGCCAGCTCAAGGGCGCCGGAGAATCGATCGAATACCTTGTCGACCTCTACATGGAAGGGAAATGGAACGCAGAAAATGAAACGCTCGGCGTGGCCGACGGAGCCATCGGCGCGATCTGGGCGACCAGGGACTCCCAGATATCCTCTCGTCCGAGCCAGCTGTCAGATGCCGACATGATAATCATCAAACAAGCGGTCGAAGACATCAAAAGCGGAAAAATCAATATGCGCGTCATGCCTGAGGAAACCACAGGAATCATTCCTCTCATTTAATCAGTCGTGTATTTCCGAAGATCAGGGCAAAGCGAAGCTATGCGCTTTGCCCGTTTTTGAAAACAGGTAATGATATGCTAGTGGAAATGAAACAAATCACAAAAACCTACGGTCCCTTGGTCGCAAACAACAAATTGGACCTCTCCCTCAACAAAGGCGAGATCCTGGCGGTCGTAGGGGAAAATGGCGCTGGAAAAAGCACCCTGATGAAAATCTTGTACGGACTTGAAACGTGCGATAGCGGAGAAATTCTGATCGATGGGAAACCTGTAAGATTCCGATCCCCGCACGATGCCATCGCAAATGGCATCGGAATGGTCCAGCAGCATTTCATGTTGTTTCCCACCTTTACTGCTGCAGAAAACATCGTCTATGGGCATGAACCGAAAAAAGAGCTCATTTTCTTTGATCGAAAGGATGCCGCCAGTCAAGTGCAAGCGCTCTGCAAACAATACGGCATGTATATCCAACCGGATATCAAGGTAGCGGACTGTCCAGTAGGATTGCAACAAAGAATCGAAATTCTGAAAGTCCTCTACCAAGGGGTGAACATCATTATCTTCGATGAACCTTCCGCGGTGCTGACACCCCAAGAAGTCTCGGAATTGCTGAAAACGCTCAAAGAACTGAAGAATGCGGGAAAAAGCATTATTCTCATCACCCACAAATTGAGCGAAGTCATGGAAGTGGCCGACAGGATCATGGTCATGCGGCTTGGTCAATTGATCAAAACCATGAAGAAAGAAGATACGAATATCGAGGAATTGAGCTTCCTGATGGTGGGACATAAACTTGAGACAAGAGAAATACAAAAAATCGAGCAAGGAGACGCTGTTCTCCAAGTCGAACATTTGACGCTGTCGGGAACCGGGACAAAAAACATCCTTGACGATATATCCATACATGTGCGACATGGCGAGATCGTAGGAATCGCCGGCGTTTCCGGAAATGGTCAAAGCGAGTTGATCCAGTGTCTTACCGGTATCAAGAAATTTGATTCGGGAAAAGTGATCATCAACAATACAGACGTATCCAATCGATCGGTTCAGGAAAATCGCGACAGCGGCTGTGCTTGCGTTCCTGAAGATCGGTATTTCTGGGGAACTGCCTCAGACGCTACCCTTTTGGAAAACTCCATCATGGCGCATTATCACAAAAAACATATGATGCGATACGGAGTTCTCAATAGGAAGAACATCAAGAAATTTACAAACGACATGCTGGCTGAATTCGACGTCCGGTACACTTCCGACAAACAGGCGGGCAAGGAACTATCAGGAGGCAATGTCCAGAAACTGATTGTCGCGCGAGAAATTTCCCAACATTCACCATTCCTAGTGGCCGCGGAACCCACGAGGGGAATCGATATCGGCGCGATCGATTTCATCCATGGAAAACTGCTGGACAAACGGAATTCGGGAGACGGAATCCTTTTGGTTTCTTCCGAACTCTCGGAAATCTTCGCACTGAGCGACCGAATATATGTCATGTACGAAGGGCGGATTGCCGGTGAATTTTCCCGCGCAGAGGCGACAAGGGATAAAGTAGGACTTATCATGATGGGAGGAAAGCTCAATGGATGAATTGAAAAAAAAGAGGCTGTTTGATTCTGCGGCCTCCCCTCTGATTGCCATTCTGGCTGCGTTGGCAGTAGGTGCCATTGTCATGCTTCTGACAGGAACAAATCCATTATACGCATATAAGGAAATGTTCACGAAATCCTTCTTCAAACCGTATTACCTTGCGGAAACGCTCGTCCGAAGCGCTCCGATCATGCTCAGCGGAGTCGCCGCGGCGACGGTATGGCGAGCCGGCTACATCAATCTCGGTATGCAGGGACAGATGTGCGTCGGAGGGCTGGTGGCAGCGGTGATGGCTATTTACCTGCCTGTTCATTCTTTATGGGGAACTGCGCTGTGTATCCTCGGAGGCATGGCGGCCGCAACCCTGATCGCTTTGATTCCTACCTATCTTGACTACAAGTTCAACGCTTCGCTCATCATTACAACGCTGATGCTCAATTATGCTATCAACCATATCACCAATTATTTCGTGGCATATCCCATGCGAGACACAGCGGGAGACGGAATGGCCCAACAGTCCGTCCAGATAGAACAGTCTCTGAGATTTTTCAGGTTTTCGAATAAAAACGCTATGAACACAAGTGTATTCATCGCGATTCTCGTTGTGATCCTCATGTATTTCGTATTTACGAAAACCAAATTCGGGTATGAATCGAAAATCACCGGTCTCAACAAGAATTTCGCGAACTATGGTGGCATCAAAAGCATGAAGACCATGTTCCAGACCATGGCATTGTCCGGTGCGCTCAGCGGCTTCGCAGCTTGCATCGAGATTTTCGGAGTACGGTACCGATACGTAAACTCCATGTTCAGCAGTACCGGCTATGCATGGACAGGACTGATGGCCATGCTGATCGCAGGGTACAATCCTTTGCTCACCCTCGTCTATTCGATATTCCTCGCAGGACTGAATATCGGGGGAACCGCGCTTCAGCGGACCGTTGGAGTACCCATGCAGATCGCCGACATCATCCAATGCTGCATCACGTTGTTCATTTCTGTGAATTTTCTCTATGAATTCAACAAAAAACGGAGCGGGAAATGTAGGAAAAAAGTCGGGAAACGATGGGAGACCGGAGGCGTCGCATGAATAATCTGTATCTTGCCGCAGTGATCAACACCACATTCCGATATACAACACCGGTTCTGTTCGCGGCGTTGGGGAGTTTGGCATGCACCAAGTGCGCGGTGTTCAATGTCGCCTTGGAAGGACAAATGCTTGCAGCTTCCTTTGTGGCGATCGTTGCAAACTATTATACGCACAATGCGTTCATCAGCTTGCTGGCGGGAGTAGCCGCAGGTGCTTTCGTCGCATGGATAGTAGCTGTATTCCAGATCAAATGGAAAGTGCGCGACATGGTTGTAGGTACGGCCATGAACCTGCTGGTCCAGAGCGTCACAGCTTTTCTCATGCAGGCCATCTTCGGTTCCCGCGGCACTGTCCAAGGGTTCGGCATGGTCCCGCTTACCAAGATCAACCTCTCTTTTCTGAAGTTTTCTCCGTTTCTGTACCGGATGTTCGAGGACCTGAGCACGATCGACTATCTTGGATACATCGTCGCAGTCCTCATCTTCATCTATTTTTATAAGACCGTCAGCGGCTTCCATCTCCTCTCCGTAGGAATCAATGCCGATGCTGCGGACAGTCTTGGAATCAAAAGCCAGAGAATCCAGATATGGGCAATGGTCTTTTCCGGAATCCTGTGCGGATTCGGAGGCGTGGTGCACGCAATGGGCAACGTGACCGTTTTTGCCGAGAACATGACCAGCGGAAGAGGATTCATCGCGATGGGAGCCGCAAGCATGGCGCAGTCGCATCCGCTCGGAGCAATCGCTTCATCGTTGTTCTTCGGAACAGCTCTTTCACTTTCGAAAACACTGCAGGGATACATCAATTCGTACTTTACCGAAGCAATCCCGTACCTCTGCACCGTTTTGGCAATCACAATCTATGGAGTAGTCATTTCAACCCAGAGAAGGAAGGCTACGATCAAAATGTAGGGAAGGAATATGGATCATCAAGCTATTCGAGAACAAATTGTTATGTATGCAAAAAGAATGTATGACGAGAAGCTAGTTTCCGCGACGAGCGGAAATATCAGCATACGGCTTCCGGACAGGAAGGATGCCTTCGCAATCACGCCGAGCTCGGAGAGTTATCCGGATATGACGGAACAACGGATCGTCATCATGACAATCGATGGAGAAATCCTCTCATGTCCGGATGGTGCGCGACCATCTTCCGAATGGAGGCTCCATGCGGAAATGTACCGGGCGAAAGCGAATGTTCATGCGGTTGTACATACGCATTCTCCGTATGCAACGGCATTTGCTGCAATTCGGGAGGAAATTCCCCTGATACTTGCCGAAATGCAACCTTGGTTGGGAGGAACCATCGAAGTCGCCCCGTACGCAGCCTTGGGCAGCATCGAAGTCGCCAGGAATTCCGTGAACACGATCGGAAAGAAAGGAGCTTGCCTCATGGCAAATCATGGAGTTGTCGCAGTAGCAACGAATCTTGATCTCGCTTATGTCCGGGCATGCTATGTTGAAGACGCCGCGAAAGTCATCCATTTAGCGCGATGCATCGGGACACCGCATCCAATTGAACTGCGTGAATAAACTCAGAATTGCGAGATCTTCACCTGCCACGAGAGCGCGATAGCCTCACGATGTCGTCGCTGAGGCTTCCAACTCCAGCAAGCAGGGTCAGGGAAAGGAGAACATCAATGCTTTCGGGTCATGACTACGACTATTATCGAAAGGCGGCCGACTATATCCACGACAGGATCGGATATATCCCAGAGACCGCCATTATCCTTGGAACCGGATGTGCACCATTCGCGGATCGAATTGAAAGCCCCATCGTGTTTCCCTATGCGGAAATACCGAATTTCTTGGTCACGACGAACGCCTCGCATCCTGGGAACATGATAGCGGGCACGGTGGGCGGAAAGCGTGTCATATGCATGAACGGCCGTTTCCATTATTACGAAGGATATTCGATGGAGGAACTCTCAATACCGGTCCACGTTCTCCATGCTTTGGGTGTCCGGCAGTTGATCCTGACAAATGCAGCTGGCGCCGTCAATCAGGAATACGCTCCAGGCGATGCCATGATTATCCAAGATCATATCAAGCTGTTCCTGGGTAGCCCGATGCGTGGACCGAACGTTCCCGAACTTGGTCCGAGATTCTTCGGGGTATCGGATCTTTACACGAAAACGCTCCGGGATGTCGCTCGTTCCTGCGCTGAAAGAAGTTCCATGAAGATCCACGAAGGCGTGTATATGTTCTTTCCTGGTCCTCAGTTCGAGACCGCCGCCGAAATCAGGGCTGCCAGACTTTTGGGAGCCGACGCCGTAGGAATGTCGACGGTTACGGAAGCGTTGACTGCCGCGCACTGTTCCATGCAATTACTCGGAATTGCGCTGATCACCAACATGTGTACGGGATTGACGACCGGAAACGTCGATGGATCCGAAGTATCGGATGTCGCGGCGACAGCGGCCAAGGCCTTCAGTTCGTTTTTGCTTGATATCGTAAGAAACCTTTAGGAGGGATTGTATGTCGCTATTGTTTACACATGCGGATATCGTTGCAACAAACGGCGGACGGTTTGAATATCTGAGAGACGCATACCTTGGAGTGGAAGGGGACACGATCGACTACATCGGACTCTCAGCACCCCTGAAACACTATTCATGCAGAAAAGATATGAGCGACCACATGCTGATTCCCGGTCTGATCAACTGTCATGGGCACTCCGCGATGAATCTGCTGAAAGGGATGGGCAGCGACCTACCCCTTCAAGAATGGCTTCAGATCATGTGGCCCATCGAAGACCGGATGCGCGACGAGGATTTTGTCAACGGAATGAACATGGCAATCCTTGAAATGCTCGCCGGTGGCACGACAAGCTTTTGCGACATGTACATGCGCCCGAGCATTACCCAAAAATGTATCAACGAAAGCGGAATAAAAGCGAACCTGACTCGGGTAATGATGGGCGGTGACAAACACACAGACTATCGTACGTATCAGAACCGGCTGGAAGCTTTGGACTTCGTCAAAACGTATGATGGCGCTTTCGGCGATAGGCTTCATGCGGATTGGTCGGTCCACGCCGAATATACGATCGACCCGGATATCGCACAAAAATGGGCGGAAGAAACCACCGAACTGGGAGGACGACTTCATATCCATATTTCAGAAACTCAGCAAGAACATGAAGCATGTATCGGCCGATATGGAATGACACCCGTCCGCTGGTTGGAAGAAAGGGGCTTCTTCAAAATTCCGACGTATGCCGCACATTGCGTATGGTGCACCGAAGACGATCTTCACGTTCTTCAATCACATGGAGTAAGCGTCGTCCACAATCCGGAGAGCAATCTGAAGCTGGGGAGCGGTTTCGCTCCAATTCCCAGAATGCTGGAACTCGGCATGAATGTGGCGTTGGGGACCGACGGCGCAGCGAGCAACAACAACTTGAACATGTTCGAAGAAATGCATGTCGCCTCCATCGTTCACAACGGGTACACCAATGACCCTGTCATCATGACTCCGGAAACCATACTGACAATGGCTACGGCAAACGGAGCCCGGGTGCAAGGCAGAAACGATACAGGAAGTCTCGAGGTCGGGAAAAAAGCCGATATCGTAGCCGTCAACCTTGACGCGCCTCATATGAGGCCGAACCTGAATCCCTTGGCGCTTCTCACCTACTCGGCTCAAGGAAGCGACGTCACCCTGACCATGGTCGACGGCAACGTACTGTATGAAAATGGTGAATATGCAATCATGGACAAAGAAAAGATCACATATGAATTCGATGCTTCCGTACGACATCTGTACGGTTGAACGCTTATATGGATACTGGCGGCAAAGGCAAAATGTTCAACAAAACAAACCTCGTACTTGGGCTCGTGCAAGGCTTCTACTGGATGGCTTCCTGCCTTTTCATCTCGTTCATGGTGAGACTTCTCCATGGCTATGGGTACGACGATTACCAGATAGGAATCACATTGACGTTCGCATCCCTTGCATCGGTGATCATCCAGCCCTTGGCAGGAAGAATCGCGGATCGGGTCGGATCGGTCAGGACGCTTCTTGTCGCAGGTCTGCTCTCCGCCGTCATCGGCGCCATAGGACTGAACATGTTTTCGCACTACGCCATGGCGGTCTATCTTTTGATTCCGCTCATATTCGGGGTTTTCCGATCGCTCATATACATTATCGATCTATGGAGTCTGTCCGTCGGCAGACTATACAAGAACGTTTCATACGGCTTCACACGATCATTTGGCGCCGTGTTCTATGCAGCGAGCGCAGTATTCTATGGAAGTGCCATAGATCGGTACGGAACGAACATCATCATCCCGTTCTTTTGCCTTTTCTCCGTGACCGCCGTCGCCATGACACTGCTCATCAAGACCCCAAAGGATACCGCGAAAACACTGTCCCGCTCCAAATCCATTCCCATCGGCAAAGCAATGAAAATCCTCTTGTCCAATAAAGCATACGTAGGGCTCTTGATCAGCTACACACTCGTGGAAATAAGCTGCATCTCCCACCAGAACTATCTGACGCGCAAGTTCGAGGTTCTTGGTGCAGGCGATTTCTACACAGGACTATCGCTTCTGATCATGGGCTTGCTCCAACTGTTCCCCCTGCTCCTCAACACACGGCTCACCAGTCGTTTCTCCCCATCGTTTCTGATGATGATTTGTCTTGCCGGTCTCAATCTACGTACATTGATATTGGCTTTTTCCACAACGCCGATCGGAACCATGTGCGCGTTCCTTACCGAGCCCTTCGCCTTCGGGCTGTACATAGGCACCATCCTATACTACATGAACAGCATTCTTCCAGAAAACGTCAGGTATCTTGGCATGACGATGTATGCAGCTCTGACCGCCGGCATCGGCGGCATGACAGGAAACTTGCTTGCCGGATACATCTCGAAAGCGTTCGGTATCCTGCCCATGATGAAGTACCTCGCCCTTCCCGCCATGCTCGGCCTCATCGTGTATTGTGTTCTCTATGCCACCCATCGCTCTGAACTTAGCAGGAACCCCCGAACCTAATTCCGATCCTGCCCGACCATCTTGAATACGGCGCGCTTGTGGGCGTCTTCGCAACCGTTCCACGGCTTGTCGATATTCTCCGACTTGTATTTCTGTGTCATCCATAATACATCGGCAGCGATTCGATCGAGATTACGGTTGGTCAGATCAATCAAAGCCTTGCAGAAATCAGCCCGATGCGAAGCGTCGAGCGCCTGGGCCGACATGACAAGCAACGCATCAAGATGGGGCAGACACACGCCCTTCGACTCGGCCAAGGCATGCCGGAAATCATCATCCTGTCCCCAGAGATACGCGGTGGTGAAGCAATAACGGTCAAGACGCCCCTGCATCTGATCACAGACCAGACACCCACGCTCGCGAGACTCCAGCGCCGAAGAAAACGACCGGACCGCACCGTCGAGCTTCCGGCCGGGCTTGGCGGAAACGATCGCCTCCATCGGACCGGCCAATAACTTCCGTGAGCGGGCGAGGTACGTATCGCAAATCAGCGCAAGCGCCTGCGGTTTACCCGCCGCCACAAGTTTCGCAAAGTGGGCTCGACAAAACCCCTGCTCGTTGACCTTCACCCGCGTCTCAGGATTCATCACCGAACTACCGAGGTAGAACGAAACCGCATGTTCCTCCGCCTGCGTCATCAAATCACACAAGAAACACTCACTACCACTCTTCACACCATCCCACACCGGGATCGTCTCCAACTCATACTTCATGACATGGATACTATCACATTTTTGGTTGATGACGAATGCCCGCCCGTTCCTTCCCCCACCCGCCCATACCAATTACCAAATAACCAACTATACTACAAACAATTACTACCTATCATTGCTTTGCCATTGCTGCATGCCTGCTCGGTGATTGTAGTCAAAAGAATACAGCCTACTCTTTAAGTTATAAATACTGTCCATTTGTCATATTGCTCAAAGGACAAGCTCAAAGGACAAGCTCAAAGAGCACCGCTTTTCCTGATTACACTTCAAAACAAATAAAAACTGCCGCCCGAGAAGCCCCGTTCGGCGACCATACAGGAAACACCGAACACGAACAGCCTCAGACGACAGCTATGAAACGCGGATATCGACCGCACGAACAATTGAATCAGGAACTAATTCTTCAACAGTCCCTCCGCAAGTTCGACGATGCGTTCAGGAGTGAACCCGAACGCCTGGGCGAGATACGGAAGCTTGCCGACCTCGCCATAGCGTTCACCGACATTGAGGAAGTCCATCTTGGTAGGACAGGTACGAGCCAGATGGGCGGCGATCCCTTCGCCGACACCACCGGCGTAGCGACCATTTTCACAGACAAGCATCCTGCCGCACTGCTTCGCAGCCTTTTCCAGCAACTCGGTATCGAGCGGCTTGATCGTATGCAGATCGATCAACATCGGGTGGACACCGCTAGCCTCCAACGTCTCCACGGCCTTGGTGGCCGCATTGACCATCACCTCGCCGGTAGCGACGATCGCAAGATCGGAACCCTCATGCAGAACGATTCCCTTGCCCAGTTCAAACTTCGTTCCGACCGGATAGCGATGCGTGGCGCCCTTCCGGGGCACCCGAGTATAGGAACTCTTGCCGGTGGCATACGCCTGACGGGTCAACTCGTAAAGACTCTGGGCGTCGGAGGGCTCGATCACATAAATGCCCGGCACCTCGCGCATCAAAGCGATATCCTCGAACGGCATGTGGGTACCGCCGTTGAGCTGCGCGGTGATACCGGGATCGGTCCCGATCAAGTGCACCCGCTGCTGGGCATAGCCGACCGACAGGAACCACTGGTCGTACGCACGACGGCTGGAGAAACAGCCGAAACTATGGGCGAACGGCACAAGCCCCATCGAAGAAAGCCCTGCGGCGACGCCAACCATGTTCGCCTCGGCGATACCACAATTGAAAAACCGCTCAGGATAGAGCTTCTGGAAGGAACTGGAACCGATACAACTGGACAAGTCGGCATCCAGCATCACGACTTCGGGATGCTCGGCGGCCAGATCCTCGATCGCGACCATGATCGCATCCCGCATATTATTCAACGAACTCGTATCTCTCATTCCTTGCCCCCTTTGGTCCGAGCCTCTAGCTCCGCGATCGCCTTCTCGGCGGCCTCGCTGTCGAACGCCATGCTGTGGTTCGCGCAAATGCCTTCTCCGGGAATGAACCCTTTCGACTTGATCGTGTCGAGGATGATCATGCTGGGACGATCGAGGACAGCCTTGGCCCGCTCGACCGCTTCGGCGATCTGATTGAAGTCATGACCGGGAATACGCTGCACATGCCAGCCGAATCCGAGCCAACGGGTATCGATATCGTCCATCGAGACGATATCGTCCGTCCAGCCGTCAAGCTGGAGCTTATTGAAATCGGTAAAAGCGATCAGATTGCCGAGCTTCCACTGCGCAGCGGTCTCCGCCGCTTCCCAGACCTGCCCTTCCTGACTCTCGCCATCTCCGACGATCAGGAACGTTCTGGCATCCTGCTTCAGCAGCCGCTGCCCCAAAGCGATCCCCACGGCGGCGGACGTCCCCTGTCCCAAGGATCCGGTGGTGAAATCCACGCCCGGCGTCTTGTTCATGTCGCAGTGGCTTGGAAGCCTGGTCCCACCCTGATTGAGAGTCAGCAACCAGTCCTCGGGAAAATACCCCTTCGACGCCAACGTAGCGTAGACGGCAGGACCGGCATGTCCCTTCGAACAGACAAGACGGTCCCGATCCACTTTCTTCGGGTCGGAAGGATCGATACGCATCTCGTGGTAATACAGATACGTCAACAATTCAATGATCGACATGCTGCCGCCGATATGGCCGGAACCCAGGTGACCGATCTCCCTAATCGTCATCTTGCGAAGCTCCAACGCCTGGTCCTGCAACTTGCCGAGTGTCTTGGCATCAAGCATCTTCTTTCTCCTTTTCTACCCCGCTGGGCTATTGTACTACGTTATATCAAAAAACCCGATGGATTCCAACCTGAGAACCCATCTCTAGGCACCGCTGAGGGCCGACAGCCCGTCGCACTCCCGCGGGTCGAGATTCTTGACGACGCACCCCCCGTTGACCATCGTCTGGGTGATGAACGTCATTCTTGCCGCGTTCTCAAGAACCTCGATGCGATCGAACGCCTTGAGCAACGTGGCCCCGACGGCCAGAACCCCGTGGTTCTCCATCAACAGCACGGACTTGGCCCGCGCGGCTTGCGAGACAGCCTCGGCCAGGGACTGGCTTCCCATTCTAAAATACGGAACAACCTCCGGTTCGCCTAGCAAGAACCAGGACTCGCCGATCAGACGGGTGTTCAACGCCAGAGAACCGTCCGGCCTTCGAAGCGTCGTAAAAGCGGTGGCGTAGCATGGATGAGCATGCACCACGGCATTCGCATCAGGCCTGTTGAGCAACGTCAGACGATGCATCTCGCTCTCGATGCTGAGAGTCAGATGCGGCGTAAGATTCTCCCCACCCATCGTCACCACGGCGATCGTATCCGCCGTCAGGCAGGCCTTGTCCAGCGACGACGGCGTAATGCAGAACAAATCATCGGACAGCCGCAGACTGATGTTCCCCCCGCTGGTCGTCGTCAGACCCATCCGATACAATCTAGCCATACATTCGGCCACTTCCGACCGTTGTCGTTCGAAATCCCGCAGATCCATGCGCCCCCCTGAAACTTGCCGGCAAGCCTCTCCATAACTATACCACAACCTGCGCCCATGACGGAGAGAGTTTTGGCATGAATATTGAGAAGATACAGTCGTTCTGATACAATGCGCAGAGTATCCGCAATATCCAGACACCTATGTATCCGACCGATGTACCAGAGTACCGACATACCAGAGGATCATAAGATATCCAGAGGAGATCATCGTCATGAGAATGTCCACGTTTTTTTCACGTACCCTTCGCGAAGCTCCCAACGGAGCTGACTGCAAAGGGTATGAATACCTGCTTCGAGCCGGCTTTATCCGCCAGATGGGCGCAGGAATCTTTTCCCTCCTGCCGCTGGGCTTTCGCAGCGCGAAGAAAATCGAAGCCGTCATCCGCCAGGAGATGGACGGCATCGGAGGACAGGAGATCCTCATGCCGCTGGTCAACCCCGCCGACATCTGGAAAGAGACCGGCAGATACTACAGCATCGACAAGGAGATGAGCCGGTTCCAGGATCGAGTGGGGCGGGACATGGTCCTCGCCATGACCCACGAGGAAGCCGTCACCGACGTCGCCCGCGGCGAGATCGATAGCTACAAGCGACTGCCCCAACTCGTCTATCAGATCCAGACGAAATGGCGGGACGACCCCCGTCCCCGCGCGGGCCTCATCCGCGTGCGCGAGTTCACCATGAAAGACAGCTACAGCTTCGACCGGGATCTCGAGGGACTGGAGAAGCAGTACAAGGCCCACTACGCCGCCTATTTCAGAATCTTCTCCCGTTGCGGATTGCCGGTGATCGCCGTCGGCTCGGACAGCGGCATGATGGGCGGCAAAGTCGCACATGAGTACATGTACCTCTCGCCTATCGGAGAAGATACCATCATCACCTGCCCCGAATGCGGATATACTGCGAACCGGCAGGTCGCCACGTTCCGCAAGACCTACGCTTCGGCCGACCAGCTCCCCATCGAGAAGGTGGCCACCCCCGAAGCGAAGACGATCGACGAACTGTGCGACTTCCTCAAGATCAGTCCCACTCAGACAGCAAAAGCGCTGTTCATGGTCGGAACGTTCGTCAACTCCGAGACCGGAGAAGAACATGAACAGCTGATCGTCGGCCTCGTACGCGGCGACATGGACATCGAGGAGAACAAGCTGCAGAACGCGGCCAAGGCCAACGGCCTGCGACCCGCCCATGTCGATGAAATCAGAGCCGCCGGCATGGAACCCGGTTTCGGATCCCCCATCGGAGCGAAGGAAGGTGTCATCGTCATCGTCGACGACAGCGTGGCCAAGTCAAACAACCTGGTCGCCGGTGCAAACGAGGATGGCTACCACCTGCGCAACACCAACTACGGCCGTGACTACCAGGGTATCGTGGCCGACATCGCCTCCGCCGCCGAGGGATATCTGTGCCCCGTCTGCGGCAAGCCGCTGGTCTCCAGCAAGGGCGTAGAGGTTGGCAACATCTTCCAGCTCGGCACCCGCTACAGCGAAAGCATGGGCTGCTTCTACCAGGACGAAGATGGAGTCCGCAAGCCGGTGATCATGGGTTCGTACGGCATCGGCGTCGGACGTCTGCTCGCCTGTCTGGCCGAAGAATACAACGATGGAAACGGCTTGAAACTGCCGATTACGGTTGCCCCCTATCAGGTCCATCTGGTCAGCCTGGTCAAGGATGCGGATGTCGGCGAACGCATCTACGGAGAACTGCAGGCGGCGGGCATCGAAGTCCTCTATGACGACCGCAAGGAATCGGCGGGCGTCAAGTTCGCCGATGCCGACCTCATGGGCATGCCCATCCGCATGACGATCGGCAACCGTTCCCTCAAGGAGGGTAAGGTCGAAATCAAGCTGCGCGGCAACCTCGACGAAACGCTCAGCCTCGACCTCGACGGCCTGGCCCAGGAAGTCAAGGATCTGATCGCAAAGCTTCAAGGCCAGATCGCCGCAGGCATCGTCAACAAGGAACTCGCATAGCTCTACAAACAGAGTATCGCAAGCCGCATGACAAAAAACCTCCATCATCGGGCGCAGATCGCGTTCGTTCGTAATGGAGGTTTATTTGTCTGTAGATGTCAAGTAGGAAATGCAATAGACAAAGATTTCATTCAGATGAGTA
>LVBD01000026.1 GCA_001604275.1 Spirochaetales bacterium Spiro_02 | reverse complement strand
TGGGACTCCCCCGCAAACGCGGTCATCAGATTAGCTTCCGTCTTCGAACCTTTCAGTTCCATACGATCCCCCTCACATTGAAATATCTGCAGGCCCCGGACTATACCGGTGCCGAACGCACAGGGTAATTATACAGCTTTCTCTACTCCGAGACAAACGCTTTTTCCAAACGGCCCCTTCCATCCCACTTTCTTTCGACGATGGGCACGCCACTAGCTTGCCTCGGCGCTTTACTATGCTTTCATTTATAGACTACAGAAAGATTAACGCCATTTTAACTTCCACGTAAAACCTGTCCTATCGTCCTTTACGGTCGGAAACCGGGAAAAATGGAGGATCCTCCCCGTAGGAAAAGTGAAGAAAGTGCTATATAGTGGCAAACAGCACGGCAGGTTGCGAACAATGCGATTACGATGGAACGTACAAAAGAACAACAACCTCGTCTCATGGCTTGAGAACCTCGGGAAAACCGCCGCATTGCTGTTCGTCGCCACGATCATCAACATTTTCATGCTCAATACCGAATCAGTAGCCTCCAACGCCTCCGAGATCTATGTTCTGGCTGTATTGCTCACCTCGTTGTGGACCAACGGCTTCATATGGGGACTGATCGCATCGATCTTCGGCGTATTCGGAACCAACTATTTCTTCACCTATCCGTATTTCGCGTTCAACTTCACCATCAGCGGATATCCCGTCACGTTCGTCAGCATGCTGCTGGTGGCCATGATCACCAGCACCCTCGCCGCAGGACTCAAGGAACAGATGAGTCTGACAAAGGCGCGGGAACAGAAGACCCGACAACTCAATGAAGTGAGCCAGCAGTTGCTCAAGGTACAAAGTTCAAAAGAGACCGCCGAGCTCGCATGCCATTGGCTGAGCAACTTCCTCGGCAGGGCTACCCGGTTCTACCTTGATCCGGTCTCGTTCATCCAGGAAGGCACCATCGGAGAAGATGTCGACGAACTCCACGAAGCCGGGATCGTCCGGAACATCTTCGCGACCGGGGAGAGCGCGGTATCCGCATTCTCCTATTCCCCCCTGACATCAAGGGAGAACGTGATCGCCGTAATCGCCATCCTATCGACAAAAGACCTGCCGCCCATCTCCAAGGAAACGGAGAATTTCCTGCAGTTGATCTTCTCACAGTTCGTCATGGTCCTGGAACGTCAGCATCTGGAGGATGACAGGCAGATGATCGTGATGGAGCAGCAGAAGGAACGGATGCGCGGCAATCTGCTTCGGGCGATCTCCCACGATCTGAGGACCCCGCTTACCGGGATCATTGGCGCCAGCTCGGCAATCCTCGACAATAGGGGTAAGATCGATGCCCAGGATATGTTTCATCTGGTCTCTGATATCAACACCGACGCCATGTGGTTGCTTCGGATGGTAGAGAACGTCCTGTCCGTTACCAGAATCGATAATGAAGCTGCTACGAAACTCCACAAATCGATGGAACCGATCGAGGAAGTCGTATCTCAGGCCGTGCAGAAGACGAAGAAACACTTCCCCGCCTGCAAGCTGCAGGTGAAGATTCCCGATGAGTTCATCATGGCCTACATGGACAGCACGTTGATCGAGCAAGTAGTCATCAACCTGATCGAGAACGCGATCCGCCATAGCGAATCCACGGAACCGATCGAAGTTTCTGTCGAAGTCTCCGACGACAACCATGTGCAGTTCTCCGTCAGAGACCACGGGAAAGGCATCGCGGCGGAAGAACTCCCCATCCTGTTCGAAGGTTTTTCGATCAGGAACAACGAGAAGAACGATAGCAGCAGGGGGCTCGGAATCGGACTGAGCATCTGCAAATCGATCATTCTCGCCCATGGAGGTACTATTTCCGGTACGAACGCTCCTGACGGAGGAGCGTTGTTCACATTCAACATACCGATGGAAAAACTATCAGATTCTGAAGAATAGGTACCGCATCATGGCGGACCGGAGAAGGAGAAACAATATGCCGACTTTAGGAAAAATACTCATTGTCGAAGATGAAGAGGCGATCGTACATGTGCTGGTTTCCATTCTGTCCGCCAACGGCTATACGGCTCTCGTGGCGAAAAATGGTTCGGAGGCCTTGCTGATGGCTTCCTCCCACATTCCGGACGCTATCCTGCTGGATCTGGGGTTGCCCGGCGATCTGGACGGTGTGGACGTGCTGAAGAAACTGCGGCAATGGTACGGCAAGCCGGTCCTTATCGTGTCGGCAAGGGACCAGGAGACGGAAAAGGTCGAAGCGCTCGACCTCGGAGCGGATGACTATATCACGAAACCGTTCGGTTCCTCGGAGCTGATCGCAAGGATCCGCGCGGCGCTTCGCAACAGCGTCAAGAAGATGTCGGGCGATGATCTGCCCGCCACTTCCTATTCGGTCGGAGACTTCACCATCGATTTCGACAAGCATACGGTGACCGTCGATGGGGAGAGCGTCCATCTGACGCAGATCGAGTTCAAGATCGTCGAACTGCTCGCACGCCAGCCGGGAAAGGTCCTGACGTACGGCTATATCCAAAGCCACATCTGGGGACCGTTCTTTACCGAGGACAACAAGATCCTGCGGGTGAACATGGCCCATATCCGCCGCAAGATCGAAAAGAATCCCGCAGAACCCCAGTACATCCTGACGGAAATGGGACTAGGCTATCGGATGGCCGAAAACCCCGACCAGGACTAGACTGCGGCGCACTTTCGCAGAAACGAGCGATTCTAGAACAGGAAGCCCTCCTCCTGTCGGACGGGCGGGGCGAACACGGCGGGACCGTCGACGCCTCTGCCGTTGAGAGCAAGCGGTTGGATTCCTTTGGTGATCAGGAACTTGCGCAAGTCCTCCAGTTCGTTCAGATGCCCATGGCATGCACGGGCGAACAATTTTGCGCAGTTGACGGCATCATCCAGCGCATAGTGGGCCTGATATTCCATACCGAACTCCTGGGAGAGGGTTGTCAGCTTGTGGTTGTCCATGTCCGGCCATATTTTCCTGGAAATCTTTACCGTGCACAGGTACGGGAGCGACGGGACCTCCATTCGGTACCAGTTGAGCATCGCCTTGAGGATGCCCATGTCGAAAGCTGCGTTGTGAGCGACGACGATTCTGTCGCCGATGAATGACATTGCCTTCGGCCATACCTCTTCGAATGTCGGTGCATCCGCCACATCGGCGGCGGTCAACCCGTGGATGGCGGTCATGGCCGGATCGAACCATGTCGATGGCGGATTGATCAAAGAATACCATGTATCGAGAAGGGTCCCCTCCTCATCCATCAAGGCGAGTCCGAGCGAACAGGCGCTCTCTCGCGTCCCGTTGGCGGTTTCGAAATCCAAAGCGACGAATTCCATGTCGTATCGTTCCTTATCGTATATATTTCAGTTTGTGCAGCTAGCATCGTTCGACGTGACGCTGCTTGTCCATCATGATGGAAAGGATCGTCCTGTCGGTCTGCTCCATTCCTTCATGGCTGATCCGGGAAAGAAAATCGATGCTTTGCAACGAATCCTTCCCTACGATCCCGCTTTCGCAACCTGGCGCGATTCCTTTGAACGCAAGGCGGCAGGATAGAGCCGCCGCATCGACGCAGGAATATATCTTCAGCGCACAAGTCATTTTCGCACCATCGCATATGATACCTGTCAGATTTCCCACCATGGTGTTGACGGCGCGATCCATCGTAGCGCGATCACCGCCCATGAGGTACACCATCCCGCACGATGTTCCGATCGCCGCGGTGAACGCTCCGCATAGCGCCGAAAGTCTGTCCTTGCGGGAGGTCAGGACGAGTCCGACCAATTCACTGACGCACAATGCCCTGCCAAGTTCATCATCCGACTTTTTCAGAAAAGAGGCAAGTACCGCCAGCGGCACGGTCACCGTTATGCCTTGGTTGCCGCTCCCGCTGTTGATCATGACAGGCATCGGACAACCGGCCATGCGGGCGTCGCTCGCCGAGGCGGCAAGCGCGGTTCCCAGTGCAAACGCCTCGCCAAGCGTACGGGGTTCGAAAGGCAGTGTCTCTCCAAAGATGCGTCCGACCGACAGTCCATAGTTCCCGACGAACGCATGCCGGGCGATCGCCATGTTGGTACGGGCTGCTTCCAGGACGATATCCAGTGCACGGCGCGGTGCGCTGTTCGCAAAATCGATGATCTCATCGAGACTCAGCGCGGCAAGTTCCTCCTGCGAAAGGGCATCGGAAGCCTCCGCCAGCGAATCCGGGACTAGGCCGAGGTCGAGCAGGACTTTCCCGTCTTTCTCCATAAGGCTGAACCGGTCATGCTCGCCGCTGATGACCGCCTTTGCGGTCGAACCTCCGGCAGAGACCGTCACTTCGATATACAGCGGGGGTACTTCGGAAACCATCTGTAACGACACACGGTCTTCACGGGCCATCTCCGCAGCCGCCTTGCGCTGGGAATCGGTGATCACCGACAGGATTCCCAGTCCCTTCGAACAGTCCCCTCCGACGACCCCGAGCGCGACGGCAGCCTGGATACCTTTCAGTTCACAGTTCGGCAACCCTACTCCCATGGCGTTCTTCACCATGTCGCGGCTCGTCGAAATCGCTACGAATTCAGGGCGTGCGCCAAGCAGTTCGGCGGCTTTCGCCCCCGCCAAAGCGGCCGCTGCGGGTTCTGTGCACCCCATGGCTATCACCAGTTCTTTCTCAAGCAGCCCGAGAAACTGCTTCTGTCGTTGTAGTTCCATGGCTTCAATATACCATCGCTTGCACCCCGCTCACAAGCACATCTTATGCACATGCCGCACTTCCCATGCGATCGTAGAAACAACGTTTTGACCGAATATCAGGCGGCGACCAAAAAACAAGAGGAAATGCAAGTTCATTTCCGCGAATGCTGCTAACGTGAGTATATTGAAGAGAGATGAAACACAAATTGACGTTTTTCGGCTTGGTCGGCCTGGGGACGATCGTCCTCGTCTATGCAATATATGTCCTGCTCACCGGATGGCTTCCGTTCTTCCATCGGGGCACGACGACCGACGAGTACAAGGCGCAGCATCCGGCGAGCCGGTTCTTCGGGAACCCGATGCTGTGGGGGAACGACAGGATCGCACTGCTTGAAGCACCTGTCGAAGCGGGAAGATGGAGGATACAACTTATCGAACAAGCGCAGGAAAGCATCGTCGTTTCCTATCATACGCTTGTTTCAGGAGCTTACTCGGACATTTTTTTCGGCGCATTGTTCGATGCGGCGGACAGAGGAGTCAAAGTTCGCTTCATCTGCGATGCTGTAGTCGGAGGAATGAAAGGCTCCTTGCTCGACATACGCAAAGCGATGGAAGCTCATCCGAATATCGAGCTCGGGCTTTATGAACCGTTGCGGTTGTTCATGCCCTGGCGATGGCACAATCGTCTCCACGACAAGTTCCTCGTCGTCGATGGCAGAATCGCGATCATGGGAGGACGCAACATCGCCGACAAACTCTACCAGCCGGAAGGATACGACGGTAATCCGGTCTACGACCGGGATGTGCTGATCTATCGGACGAACTCCGACGAACCGAGCGTCATCGATCAGATACTCGATTACAGCCGGCATGTATGGAATCTTCCATACATGGAACACAGCAAGACGCGGACAGAAGCGGGGACACGGCTGGGGAACGCAGCCAGACAGCGCTTGGCGAAACAGGCGGCGGACCAGCGCGCCGCGCACCCTGAATATATCGCCCCGCTGGTCGAAGACTGGGAATCCGTCACCATCCCTACGAACAGGATTACGCTGGTACACAATCCGCTGGGCAGAGGCAGCAAGGCACCGTGGATATGGGATGAGATGGTCGCATTGTTTTCAACGGCGAAAGAATCGGTGATCATCCAAAGCCCATACATCGTTCCGCTGAAAGCGCAACGGCAACAGCTGAAAGCGCTTGCCGAAAGCGGCGTCGGCATCACGTACCTGACGAACTCAGCAGCGTCCACCCCGAATTTCCCGGGATTCTCCGCATATCTGAACCGTAAGAAACGATTGCTGGAGACCGGGACGATCTACGAATACATGGGGCCGGGGTCGATTCATGCGAAATCATCGGTGGTCGATACACGTATCAGCGTAGTCGGATCATATAACCTCGATCCTCGAAGTCTCCATCTCGACACCGAGACGATGCTCGTGATCGACAGCGAGCCGTTCAATGCTCTGATGCGCACGACGCTCGGCAAGTGGATCGATGCAAGCGCAGCGAATACGATGTCCCGCGGGACGGTCCCACCTGCGAATCCTAGATTCCCGCTGAGAACGCCGAACTTCTTCAAATCCATCGCGCTATGGCTGTCACGCATCATCCTCGCTCCGATCATCATGCTTGTGTAACGAGGTGGGCGCAGGATGAGCGCAGGGCGCTTGCAGGGCACTTGCAGTACGTACTGCAAGCCCCTGCGATGCCCCCTACCCGGTGAGATAGCGGATCGTATAGTAAGCGTTGGCGAGGGCGAGCTTCTGCTGCTCCAGCTCGATACGGGCGGTGCATTCCTCGATCTGCGCCTGGAGCAAAGCCGATTCATCGCCATAGCCGGAATCGAACAACGTGCGTTGCTGGTCTATTTTCGAGCGGGCGACCGAGATTTTGAGCTGCTGGTACTCGATCTTGCTTTTTGCCAGATCCATTGCAAGCCATTGCTCGCGCAACGTCCGACGGATCGTCGCAAGAGCGGCATCCTTGTCGACCGAGGAACTCTCCGCGGACGATTTCGCACGCTTGATATCGTTGAGCTTCTTGCCGCCGTCCCAGACGGTGGTCTTGATGGCCACCGTCAAGTTCGCGGTATACATATCCTGGCGATACCAGTCCTTCTCGACCAGCGGGAAACGGGAACCTCCATAGCCCAGATCGACGACCAGCGCCAGATCCGGTTTCCAGTACACCGAAGCCTCGGCAATATCCTGCGCGTAGGAAGCCACGGACTGTAGCTTGTCGAGCATCTTCAGGCTATTCTGCATCGAACTGGTCGCCTGGACCTCGAGAAGATCATACTTCCTGTCGAGCAAAGCAAGGTATGCGGACTCATCGGGCTTGAAATCGATCATCGGCCACAAAAGGTCGGGAATACCTGTCAACGTGCGAAGACCAAGCAACACGCTTTCGAACTTCTCGTTCGTCTCCTGGACGGTGATATCCAACTGCTTCGCCTGGATTTCAGCTTCCAGCACATCCTGATGGAGAATCATGCCGTTCGCCTCGCCCTGCCTTGCAAGCTCGACCAGACGCGCCGCATACCCCTGCTGTTCGACAAGCAAGGTCATGATCCGATCTAGATACCACAGGCTCGCCACCCGTGTCTCCAGCTCCGCCTCCAGTTCGGACTGCTTCGAGGCAAGCTGCAGCTGACGGACCTCCGCCACCAGCTGGTACAGCTTGACCGATTTTGGAATCTTGCCCCAGGTAAACACCGGCTGAGTCAACGATAGGCTGAACTGGTAGAGCGTATTCTCCATCCCGTCGTAGATCGTCACATACCCGTTCGGATCGACGCCCGGGATGCTCGACAAACCCAGACCGTTGAGAATCTCGTCGGTGCTGAGCGTGATCGGCCCCACGGGGGGATTGAACATATACGTACCCGACACCTGCAGATCGATCGTCGGCGAATAGCCGGCCTTCGCGTCCTTGACATCGAGCAGGCTCTGCGCCACGTCCTCCCACATCTTGCGAAGATCGGTATTCTCCGTGACCATACTCTGACGCAGATCCTTGACAGTAAATCCGGCGACCATGTTGTTTGATGGAGAGACACCCGGCGACGAGGCTCCCTCACCATCGGCAAGAAGCGGGACGGAAATGAGGAGGAACACGGAGAACAGGATGTACGTACGACGCTTCCGATATTTCATCATCCTCACTCCCGCTATACAGTGTGCGAACCATCGACTACGACAAGCGCAGAACTCCCGTCGTTCGGGTTGTTGGTCACCGTCACCTCTTGATACGAGTCGCCGCTCGTTATTCCCGTGGCATTCGGGGACTGGGACACGACCAACCAATACGTCTTCGACGCATATCGACCTGGATAGTCGCTTTCTGTCGCGGTCCAGGACCCGGCGGTCAAGGTAAAGTATCCATGCCGAAGCGATTCGTCGGCCATCTCCCGATAGGTGGTGACAGTTTTGGGAACATCTTCGGAAACCGCACCGACAGCAGGCGCAGTCTCGTTTTCTTCCTTCTCCAAAAGCCATACCGTCCGGTTGTCACGTGTGTCGTCATCGGAACCACCGGTAAACCTTCCGGATACCGTCTGTGCATCGATCTGCAGGTTTTTCAGATACAACGGGGACGACGCCAATGAATAGGTGGTATCCGTCAACGTATATGCGTTGGTAGTGTCGATGAATGCGCCGGCAGCGTCAGTCTGCCGCCAGGTGCTACCGCTTGCCGTCAGGGAAACGGCGACCTGCAACCCTGTGTCGGGAACATCGGCTTCGGGGTAGACGAAGCTGACCGAGGCATCCGAGGGAACCGCGCTGTACAGCGTATCGCCGAGCGTATTGTCGGAAAGGACTTCCTTGACCGTCACCCGCATTCCGGCAGGAAGCGTCATCTCATCGCCGGTTCCCGCTCCAGCTACGTTCTTGACAACCAGGTTGATCGTATATTCCACGTTGATCCGATCGAGCGTCTCCCTGATCATCGTGGAGACCTTGTCCGACGTCATGTAGTTCTCGTTCGATGACAAGACCAGACCGAAATCCTTATGGTAGAACGCAAGATAGATCGGGATGCGGTCGGCGGTCTTGCCGAACAGCGCCGACGTCGATTCCCAGATGATCGAGATCGTATAGTGGCCGGCTTCGGTGTTCACCGTCTCGGTCACATCATGGAAGATTCTGCCCGAAGTCTTGGGAAGCGTCCCGTCCGCTTCATACGCGCTGATGGCCGTAGCGCGCTCGCTCTCGCTGAGAAACGCATACACCGCCACGTCGTCAATGCCGACAGGGTCGCTCACCCCATCCTTCTTCTCCACTACCTGTCCTATGATCGTGCTGGTGAACACCGCCGAACAGCCGGCAAGGGCGAGCGCCGCCGACACCGACACGAGACCGATCATCAACCGTTTCATTTTTTTCCCGAACATGGGCTATTCCTCCCGAGAAGCGCCGGCCATTGTGCCGGACGATGTGTTTCCGACTGCATCCGAACCGGAACGGCCGGCTCTTCGATAAAACTTGACGATCCGCCGCCGCTCGGTGATGAAATAGAGCACGGGGATCAAGAACAACGTGATCAACGTGGAGGTAAGCAACCCGCCGGCGATCGCCTGCCCCAGCGGCGCATAGATTTCGGCTCCCTCGCCTGTGGCCACAGCCATCGGCACGACACCGAGCATCGTCGTGAGCGTCGTCATGAAGATCGGGCGGATCCGGCTCGACGAACCGTCGGCCACACATGTGCGCAACAGTTCCGTCTCCCCCTCGAGACCGAGGCTCAGCGCCTTTTCGACGACGAAGCCCTGCTCCTCGTCGGCAACCAAGCTCTCGCCGCGACTATCTGCCAGACGCTTGGCGCGCCGCTGGTCGCGAAGAAGATTCACATAGTCGATCAGGATGATGCCGTTGTTCACCACCACTCCGCCCAGCGAAATGACGCCCAGAAGCGCCACCAGAGACATCGTCGAACCGAAGGCCAGCAACCCCAGCACGACGCCGATGATGCAGAACGGCACCGTCGCCATGATCAGCAACGGCTGACGGAATCGTTCGAACTGGAGCACCATCACCACGTAGACCATGAACAGGGCGATCGCGAGAGCCGTCATCATCGGCGGAATGGAATCACCGATCAATTCCATGATACCCCCGGCTTTCGACGAAACCCCTGCGGGGAGCGGATTCTTCGCAAGCCAGGCCTCCATATGATTGCTGACCGTAGAGGTATCCTCGCTCACCAAATTCGCCGAAACGGTGATTGTCTTGGCACGGTCGCTATGGTTGATCCGGGAGATCGACTGCTGCACGTCGACATTGGAGAGATTGGCGAACGACACCGGAGTGCCGGAAAGTGAAACGACGCGGATGTCGCTGATCGATTCCATTGTCACCGGCTTGTCGGTGATGTCTGACGACAGGCGGATATCATACCGCTTGCCATCCGCCTTGTTGGTGAAGCGTCCCGCGTCCACCCCTTGGAACAGCACAGCGGTAGTGACTCCCGCTTCATAGCTGGTGATCCCCAGCGAGTTCATGTATTCGTGCGACATGTCGATGACCAGCGTATTGGTGTCGAACGACGTGTCGATGTAGGTAGTCATGACCGACGGATCGGTCTTCAGTTCGTCCTCGATCTTGATCGCCGTCTCATAGAGCAGATCCAGATCCTCGCTGACCAGCGTCAGGCCGTAACCACCTCCGCCGGTGGCGTATCCGACCAGCTTGTCGAACCCTCCGTTGGTAACCTCCACCGTCGCATCGGGAATCGCCGCACTCAGGCTCTCCTGCAGCTCGAGGATGATATCGTGGATGTCACGCTTGCGTTCCTTGACCGGCACCAGTACGATCTTCCCGTACGCGCTATGCGGCGACGCGGAACCGAGCAACGATTTCTGGCTCTGGCCGGTAATGAATACCGCGCTCTGGATTTCCGGCACTTGAGAACGAACCAGCCGTTCGGCCATCGCGGCCTTTTCCCTAGTCTGCTGCAACGAGTAGCCGTTCGGCATTTCAAGATCTACATAAAAATCCCCGTTGTCCGTCGAAGGAATGAATGTAATTCCCAGCGCGCTCATCGTGAAGACTGTTATGATCAGCACGCACACGGCGACCAGCAGAATGAACTTCCAGGAAGCCATCGACCACCCCAGCGCCCGCCGGTACCAACCTTCCAGAGCGTCGACACCACGGTTGAACAACGTCTTGCGGCGGATGCTCGGTCCTTCCGGACGCAGGACCATCTTCATGAGGAATGGTACGACGACCACCGCTGCTAGGAATGAGGAAATGAGGGCGAGCATCAGCGTGATCGACACATCTTCAAGGATCATCCCGACCAGACCGGAAAGCATCGCAATGGGAATGAATACCACGACAGTCGTCGTCGTAGATGCGAAAATCGAGGTCCCCACCTCGTCGGCGCCTCGGAAAATCGCACGGTCGAGCGTATAGTCCTTGCGCCCATAGTAGCGATACACCTGCTCCAGCATGACGATCGACCCGTCTACGACCATTCCAAGCGCAACGACCATCCCCGACAGGCTCATCAGGTTGATGGAAAGACCGGCGACACGCATGCCGATGAACGTGAAGAGAATCGAAATCGGGATCGACAGGCCGATGATCAGCGTAGCCCGCACATCATTGAGGAACAGGAAGATCACAAGAACAGCCATGATGATCCCGCTGATACCCGACTCCACCACCGTCATCAACGATGCGGAAACAGTACGGGAATCATCGGAGATCACATGGTACGTCACCGCACCGCCCGTCTCCGTCTCCGATTGCACAAGAATCTCCTTGAGCTGCTTCACGATCTTCACCGTATTGCCGTCCGATCGCTTGGTGATGTCGACGATCACCATCTCTTTTCCGTCGGAATCGACATAGATGTCAGGGTCAGGATACGACAGCGTCACATCTGCGACATCGCTCAGACGGATCACCACATCGTCGTCACCCGTGCCGACCGGTAGATTCCGAATGTCGTCGAGCGAACTGAAACCTCCCTCGTAGCGGACATCGATCGTTCTCCCCTGATAGTCGGCGGTTCCTACCGGCAGCTGCACGTTGCCGTAATTGAGTATCTGGTAGACGCTGGTGACCGAAATGCCTTTCGATGTCAGATCCTCGATGCGCAGCTTCACGTTGACCCGCAGATCCTTCCCCCCATACACGGACACATCCGCTACACCGGGAATCCGCGTGATCCTGGGGCGCAAGGTGTCTTCCACGTATTCGGTCAGTTTCGCTGTATCGGCTCCTCCGCTGATCGAGAACGTAAAGATCGGCAGCATCTCCACCCCTCCCACGAGTGCGGTAGGATCGCCCTGGATGCCATCGGGAAGGTCGTCACGCACCTGAGAGATTCTGTTGCGCACTTCGTTGAGCTGGTCGTATGCATCGACTCCGTCCTGGAACGTGATGGTGATCCAGCTGACCGAGTTCGCACTCAAGGAGTCTATGTTCTTGAAGTTCGGGAGGGTGACGAAATTGTCCTCGAGGATCGTGGTGATATCCTGCTCGACGTCGGAAGCCCCCGCCCCTGGATAGACGGTTATCACTTCGACCGATGGCATGGAAATGTCGGTCATGAACTCCATGTTCATTCCCACTACCGACAGGACTCCGAATGCGACCAGTACGATCAGCAGCATGCCGATCACCACCGGATGGCGCACCGCGAAATGGGATACTTTCACAGGGAGGCTCCTTCCTTCGCACCAACGACGGAGAGCGAGTCGGTCGAGGATGCCTTCGACGAAGTCCCGCTGGAGGCGATCTCACGCCCTGCCGCATCGAGCCGCTTGTGCACCGTCACGTCCTGCCCATCGAACACCTGATGCTGGCCTTCGACGATGAACCACAGATCGGCATAGTCCTTCGGCACTGCGAACAGCTGGTCATTCTCTATCGTGGGGGTCAACTCGATCCACTTCGCAGTACCGCTTTGCTCGTCGTATCCATAGCACGAACCGTCGACCTTTCGCACGGTCTGTGCCAATGCGGGCACATTGTCCTGCGTTTCATAGACAATACCGACCTTTACGTACATACCGGGGCGGAAGTCGTCCAGATTCTCCTGGAGCCGGCAGACAACCTCGAACACCTTCGACTGGGGCTGGATATACGGGGCGATCGTCTCGATCGTCGCTTCCGAACGAGCTTCCGGGGAAAGGTTTCCCGAAGCGGGGCGTATGACCTGCGCTTTCAGCTTCCGACGGTTCGTACTGAACAGATCGAAATACTTCTCCGGCACGTCGAGACGGACCACCAGATTTTCCAGATCGGCGATCACCGCCACCGGTTGCTGGGATGTTCCGATGCTACCTTTCGCCGACGGAGCCATCAGTACGGTCCCTGAAACCGGAGCGGTCACTTCCGCATACCCCAACTGGATTTTGGCAAGATCGTACTGGGCGAGCATCGCATCGCGCTGGGCTTTCGCCTCGTCGTAGTTCTGTCTGGAGACCGCATTGGCCGCGTACAACCCATCGACACGCTCGAACGTGCTCTGCGAAGCGAGATACGCAGCCTCGGCCTGCAACATCTGCTGTTCGTAAGGACGCTTATCGATGACTGCGACGATATCGCCTTCCGTCACGTAGTCGCCTGCTTTTACCGGGTATTCCATGATCGTTCCGGAAACCAGCGGCACGACGGGGATCATTGCGTCGGCCTCGACATGGCCGCTGAGCACCACGCTACGCTCGATCGTCGTACGGACAGGACGCTGGATCACCACAGCCGGGTGAGGGGCCTCATATGTCGTTTTCTTTCTCGTGTCCAGGAAATATCTCAGGCCGACTACCACGCCACTTACGATGCAGGCGAGTATCACGTATCGCAATATCAACACGACGACATGCGTCTTTTTCGATTTCAACGAATTTCCCTCCAGTTCCGGGAGTCTACGATACCACGGCCGGCGAATGCATCGTTATGCATCGGCATGTCGCGCATACCTCACATGAGGTATTGAACAGGACTCCATCCTGCATGTCAATCATTTTACTTGAGCATGCTCAAATTGGGAAGACGTTCCATATTGCCTGCCGGGGATAAATGCGCAATACTGACAGATGGTACGAGAATCGAATGGACGGAGGCGGCATGTCGAAACCAGAACGGCACACGGAGAACACCAAGCAGCAGATCCTCGCAGCCGCATATGAATTGTTCTTCTCTCTCGGCTACAAGCAGACAACGATCCGCAAGATCATCCAGAAAGCCGGAGTACGCAACGGCAGTCTCTATCATTTCTATGCCAACAAGGATGACATCTTCAGCCATCTGGTCATGTCTCTGCTCTCCATCTGCCGTCAGCGAGCTGAAGAACTGACGAAAGGTTCCGTCGACTCCTTGCTCGCCTACTGCCTCGACACAGCCCTCAAGATCCAGGTAATCGTGACTTATCCGACGGTCTGCGAACTATTTTCCGATGCGTTCTCAAGTTGGGAGTCGATGCGCGTGGTGCTCGACTGCGCGGTTTCGCAGGACATGCCGACGTTCGCTCCGGTCTCCAGGAATCTCACCAAGGAAGACTGCTTCATGAAGGAAGTGGTCGCATATGGGAGTCTGCGAGGGTTGCTCCAGGCCGGGTACAACAAAGTATCCGATTTCCGGACGCTTCTGCGCTACCAGCTATCGACTGCGCTCAACCTGTTCGGTGTGGAAAGTCCCGAGTCGGACGATCTGATACGCCGTACCGCCACCCTCATCGATACGGCGACGGGAACGGACATATTCGAATACGCGAGAAAAAAACTGCAGGATGGCGGAATCTGACGACCGATGGCGAAAATCCATGGCCTTGTCCTGGCTCGCCGTCAGGCAGGCACTGTAGCGGAGAAGACGGTGCCCTGGACCTCCAGCCGATACGATGGAATGGTGGCCGCGATCACGCAGCACTCCCCTTTCTTCAATTCGAACCGCTCGTTTCGGGTGATGATCGAGGCGGAGCCCTCCGTGCAGAGCATCAGCTCGATCTTGCTGTGACGTTCGATGTCGTAATATCCGCTGTCCATCGTCAGCAGCATGAATTCTTCGGTCGGAGTCAGGACAGCCTTACGGCCGAACGCATCGATGAGTGTCGGACAGACAGCCGGATCGTCAGCTTCGATCTTCATCACGCGCATCAGTTCCGGGACATCGACTTTCTTGTGCGTCAGCCCGCCCCGAAGCACATTGTCGCTTGCGCTCATCAGCTCGATGCCGTTCCCGAAGACATAGGCATGGATCGTCCTCGGTTCGAGAAACAGCGCCTCGCCGGGTTCAAGATGCAGCACATTGAGCAGAAATGGACAGAACAGTCCCGGGTCTTTGGGGTATTCTGTCGCACAGGACAGTGCGATGCCTTTCGGCTCAAGAAACCTGCCGTCCGCAGTGGCCAGCGGGAGTTCCGCGTGATGTTTCAGACTGCCGATATATTCGTCGATGCAGGTTTTCAGCGTCGCAGGATCCATCGTATACAATGTTTCGAACAGACAGGATAGCTTTCCGTTCGCATCTTCTCCCGCGAGGGAGACCGGCTTGGCGAAATACATGTCGTAACAGGTCGGAATCAGCATCCGCAACGTCGCATCGACCTGATCGAACGACCGGAACCCGCACATGGCTGTGATCGGCGTCAGGGCATAGATCACCTCCGCCTTGCGATTCCGATCCTGATAGTTCCATTGCTCCCGAGGCAGGACGTGATGCAGAGGTTCTTCCTGAGTGAAGCCTTTTTCCGCCTGGGCTGCCGATGGATGGACCTGTATCGAAAGCGGCTTTTCGATAGCCAGGACTTTGAGCAGCAATGGGAGCGACGGACCGAACTGCTCGAGGTGGGCGGGGCCGAAATATCCATCGGCGTGGTCGGCGAGGAATGCTCCGAGCGGAACTTCGACTTGCTCGGAGATCACTGTCGATTCCCCGGCAGGATGTGTCCCGAACCAGACCTCGGCTTTCGGTCGGCCATCGGCCGGTATGCCGAGCAACGATGGGATGAAATCTTCATTCCCCCAGTCATAGTCCTTGATATACGGCCTGATTCTGACGATGTCCATACCATCCTCCAGTACGTTCTTGTCAGTATCATAGCATGAAACCGCAATGCCATGGTAGAGCGAGGGGCGAGGCAAAGCGGCTTCAGCCGCTTTGCCCATCTGTCGGTTACTTCCTTCCTACTGCGGAGATCCGCATCCTGGGAGCGAATGCCATCGCCAGCACGAATGCGGAGAGCGCGGCGATCCAAGCGACCAGTTCGTTGAGGAAGAATCCTCCGAACAGGAAGCCGATGAACGAACAGGCCGCACAGGTGACCGCATATGGCATCTGGGTCGCCACATGTTCCAAGTGGGGACAACCGGCGCCTGTCGAAGACAGAATCGTGGTATCGGAAATGGGGGATGCGTGGTCGCCGAACACCGACCCGCCGAGCACCGCGCTGATCGAGATGAACGTGGCGTTGACCAGCGACGTACTGTCCATCCCGTTCGCCTGGGCGAGTCCGACGACGATCGGCATGACGATCGGGATCATGATGGCGAAGGTTCCCCAGCTGGTTCCGGTGGCAAACGAGATCAGCGCCGAAAGCGCGAACACCAGCATCGGGATCAGACGGATTGGAAAGTTGCCTCCGACGACGACTTCGGACAGATAGCTGGCCAGCCCCAGCCCCCCATCCGCAGGGGACGACTTGATGATCGATCCGATCGTCCATGCCATCGTCAGGATCATCAGTGCGGGAACCATCGACTTGACGCCGTCGATGATCGCATCGCTCGCTTCCTTGATCGTGAACAATCGGCGGACAGCGTAGTAGATGTACGTCACCACCAGCGTGATGATGATGGCATAGAACAGGGCCATCGACGCATCGGTATTGTTGAACGCTTCGCCCAATGTCATAGAGGCCATTGCCTGGCCGATGGTCGAAATCGACTCCCCGTCCACCGCCAGCAACCATGTGGTCGCAGGGAACAGGATCACCGCCGACACGATCAGCACGATCAACGGAAGCAGCATGTCGAATGGACGGGCTTTGTCAGTCTTTTCGCTTCCTTCGATGGAAATTTCCCCGGGGGCGTCGCCGTATGAGGAATCGTACAGCCTTCCTTCCCTTGCCAACTGCGTAGAACGGGCCATCGGTCCGAAGTCCCTGCCGGTCAGGATCAATACCAGGACCATGATCAGCGTCAGGATCGCATAGATGTTGTATGGTACGGAACGGATGAAGAACTCGAACTCACTCATCCCCAGGACAGAAAATCCTTCGGAGCCTTTGACGATCGACATGACGGTGATCACCCAGCTGGAAATCGGTACCAGGATGCACACCGGGGCCGCCGTGGAGTCGAGGATGTACGCCAACTTGGCGCGGGGTACGCCGTTCTTGTCTGTGATCGGCCGCATCACCGTCCCTACCGCCAACGAATTGAAGTAGTCGTCGATGAATATCAGCAGGCCGCAGAACCATGCCATCAGCATCGAAGACTTCGGGCTCTTGATCTTCTTGGCGGCCCAACGGCCGAACGCCCCTGCGGATCCGGTGCGGCTGAGCATGCCGACGAGTCCTCCAAGCAATGCGCAGAACAGGAATATCCTGATATTCCATCCATCGTTCAATGATCCGGCCAGCAGGTCGGTCAGATTGAGGATGGCCACGATCGGATTGCCTCCGGCGACGATCAGTGCTCCTGACAAGATGCCGAGAAACAGCGATACCATGACGTCCTTGGTAATGAACGCCAGCGTAATGGCAAGAACAGGGGGTATCAGGCCCCATATACCGAAATGTTCCATTTCAGAACCTCTCACATGAAGATATATGTGGAGCCGTACAATTCATGATTCCTTCCCCCACAATGGAGTAACTATATCATGGGGAAACTTACATTTTCAACGTAATTCTAGCAAGTTTGTAGCGATTTGCACTTAATGTTATTATAATAACATATCTTGAAGCGCCTACCTGGCGAAGCCAATGAAAAAAAGAATATCCATATGGGAGTTCTGTTCCTGCCTGAGTACGGGCTTGGTACGGGCTGTAAGGCTGTTTGGAGGCAAGTTTTTAAGACAGAATTGAGCATATGTCTAGTTTTGAGCAATGGCGAAGCAATGTCCGAGCAATCACCGAGCATGCATGCACAAATGGCAAAGCAATGTCCGAGCAATGACAAAGCAATGAACATATACAATTACATACAATACAAATAATTAATCTACAAAGTCCTCAAAAATCTGACTCTCATAGCACTTTCCGACCTAGGAATGGACATAAAAAAGCAACCCGTCTAGTGGACCTTGCCACTTCAACGGGTTGCTGAAAGCTTGAAAAATCAGCGGTCGAAACCGATGTTCGCCCTGATTGTCAGCGCATCGACCGGCTTGTCGTCCAACTGCACGCCGAACTCCTGCCGATAATATGCCGCTTCCAACCTGATTACGAAGAGGTCTACGCCGGCACCGATGGTAATGTAGCCTTGGTTCAGACCGGCTCGGACATCCAGCATCGAGAACAGCTTGACTTCCGCACCTGCCTTGAGATGAGTCAACAGCCGTTCGGTGGTGACCTCTTCTCCAAAGAGATCAACCAGATCCACGACATCGACGGCCACCGTAGGACGGAGTATCTTGTCGAAGGAACCGAACGACGGAGCCCAGCCGAAGCCGGCATCCAGCGACCATGGGATCGTGAATTCAAACTCCGAATTAGTTCCTGCCCCTTGAGAACCATCAGAAGTAAGCTTCACGCCCAAGACTTCCTTCGCCCAGTTGCTGATGCCGGGATAGGCGGTCATGTGATACTTGCCGATCAGATTACGTACGACGGTGGAGATCGTGAACCCTAGCGGCAGATTGACGTTTACACCGGCATCGATGGGAACAGCCCAGCCAGCCATCAACGGAGTCTCGTTGAGCAAATCATCGGTATCTTCCGTTCCAGCGACCAACCCTATGAAATCATCTGCGGTAACTGCCTGGTTGTAGGCGCGATAGTTGAACCGCGCTGCGACACCAAGATCGATGGACAAAGAATCTTCAATAATGTGGATACGAAGCCCATACCCCAAAGTAGCGACGGCATTGGCTTCGGCGATCAGCTTTGTCGAAGTTGTCTTTCCATCCGGGCTATATGAGTGAATCTTCTCCTGCGCTTGAATTCCAAGACCGAACCCTCCCGCAGACAAAGAAAAAGCAACATCTGAAGTCAGCGCCTCGTTGAAGCCCTTGCGACTCAAAATTCCTAGGAACTTCTGAGCTGCATCTTCCTCCTTATCCGCTTTGATATCCTCAATGATCCCTTGCTCGAGAATTTGTTGCGGATTATAGACCGTCACACCAATGGACGGCAAGGACAGCTGGAATTTCCTATTCGCGAGTGCAGCTGGATTGAGAAAGAAACTATCCGACGTACCGGCAACGGCGATTCCGGCACCGCCCATCCCCATGGATCGGACGCTGATCGGCGAAAAAACCACACCAAGAGAATCATATGCGACCGAGGAACTTCCAACTCCAGGACCTACGGGATCCGTAGACTCCGTCGCAAAAAGAGGAGCTGCAATTACAGCAACCAGCATCAACACACAAGAAACTTTCCGTATCGTATTCATCTCTCGCCCCCATTCTATAGTGAATCGAACCAACTGGACAGCTGATCGCTGGTCAATTGCGCCGTGATCATCGTATTGTCAGAAATTGTCGCCATATCTTCGATCACATCATATGCATCCAGAATTGCAGTCTTACAACCTTTGACATAATCCTTCAGCTTTCCCAATAAGGCTTCTTGGTCAAGCGACCCAAGTGCCGAGGCATATTCCCCACCTATGTACAGGGTATCCCCTGGAACCAACGTTCCCGTCAGCAACTTTGGAGTATGCTGATACAGAGATTGAAGGATTTCTCGAACGGTGTCGCCAGGTTCCAAAGTTCCAACCAAATCGTCAAATGTTTCGGAATCTTCGAACGTATCCAGTTCAATGAACGCAGTCGCTACCGCATAATCCATCATCGCCGTCAACCCAAACTGCTCTTTTTCCGACGGAGAATGGGATGAAGACAACGATGCCATGGCCACGGCATTTTCATATGCGGCTTTCACGACCCTCATGCTCCGGATCATCTGCTGGTATTTTGCTTCATCGATGGTACCATCGGAAGTCGCCATAACATACGTAGCGACAATCTTGGAAACTTGATTGACATAGCCGACGACTTCTGCTTGATCATTCCCAAACTGAATCACTTCCACAGGACTTTCCGTTTCCCCTGACCTAGCAACCGACCGAGTGTTGATCTTGCTCATCAGATCGCTGAGGTTCAGCATCTGCGTCAAATCAAGACTCCCGACACCGGAAACCTGCTGGGCGACATTGATCAAGAACAATGAGTCATCGATGACTGCTTTGACATCGTCGCTAGCAGGATCGATACTATCTTCTGAGGAAGCAACCGTAGCAGTAGATGCAACGAGATTGGTCATCATCTGCACGAGCATGACATCACCTTGTGTGAGAGAAGATTCAATTGCGTTTGCATTCAAGGCACTGGCAAAATTGGTTAATGCAGTGGCAGTATTGGAATCAAGACCAGTCATACCGGCGGCAGCCGTCAACGCAGCTGCGGCGACTTTCATTGAATTCTGGGCAGCTGTAACCGTAGCGCTATCAGTCACCGGCTTGCTTAATTCTTCCTTGAGCTTCTCTGTCTGGGTCGTCGAGTTCAAGGCGGTACTCAGCGCATCCTCCAGAGCTTTCTTATCTTCGGCCGACTGAGGGGCCAGTACAGGATCGTCATTTCCAATCGGAGATGAATAGCCGTCCAAATTAGAAAAACCGAGAGATGCTATAGCCTGATTCGAAGCCATCGTAGACGTATTGGTGACCGTAGCCGTAACCTGAGTCACCCCTGCGGTATTCGGTTCGACCAGTCCGGAATCAATCCAGACGTTGCCGCCCAGTTTGTCCATGAGACCGGCTACCTTCGACTGAAGGTCACCGTCGCACGATGCAAGCATTACCAAAAGCAACGGTATCAAAAACGCAATCGCAAATTTCTTCATCACATCCTCCTATCCCGTTCCCCGGGGTGGCAGACTCATTCGGCTCCATCATACGATACCTTTTGGTGTTAATCCAGTGATAAATATGATTCTTATATAAAAAAGGCACAAAACATCACGCAGCGACCAAAAACTGGAAAAGGTTCCGTATCTGTGCGTATCTCATTTACGAACAATGACATATCACCAAAAACCGTCAAAAACGAAAACAGCCCTGCCGTTCATCATACTTGATGACAGGCAAGGCTGGTACATGTATAACACACAAATCTATGAAAGCATTACACGAAATGGACGAACATCAGAAGAATAGCTCCTTGATCGCCTGGATGTTCAGCGCATCGTTGCGTTCGTCGCTCTCGTACATCGCATCGATCCTGTCCTTGTAGAACTCGACCGTCTTGTATCGGACCAGTTTCATCGTCGAATTGACCAACCCGTCGGCCTCGCTGAACGCCTTGGGGATGATCGCGAACCGTGCAGGAAGCCAGACCGAAGGAATCGCCTTTGCCAGCGGCTCGTACGAACGCAGAAAACGGATCACAGCATCGTGGACCGCCTCAGGGGTCGACAGACTTTGTTCTGCGATCAACCGCTTGACGACATCCTCCTGGAGGGTGACAAGCGCGGAAGTAATAGCCTGGTGGTCATTATAGACCATCAACTGATTGAGAATGTCGAGGTTGTTGATCATCACTTCCTCGACCTCTTCCGGTGAATATTTTTCCCCGTCCTTTGCAATCAGCAACGCCTTGGCTCGACCGGTGACGACCAGGAACCCATCCTCGTCGTAGTAGCCTAGGTCGCCGGTCCACAACCAGCCGTCACGCAACACCTCGGCCGAGGCCTCCGGATTCTTGAAGTACCCCTTCATCACGTTCTCGCCCTTGATGACGATCTCGCCTCGTTCGCCGACCTTCGCCTCGTGGGTTTCGTCCTTCATGATCTTGCATACCACCGACGGGGCGACCATGCCCGACGAACCGAACTTGTACCGACTGGGGGAATTGGAACTGATGATCGGCGCGGCCTCGGTCAGCCCGTAGCCTTGATAGATCGGCACCCCGATCGCGGCGAAAAATCGCTGCTGCTTCGCTTCCAGCAACGCACCTCCTCCGACGCAGAACTGCATCCGATCACCGAAAATCCGGCGAAGTTTGGGAAAGACAAGCATGTTCGCCAGCGTAAACGGAAGCCAGGTCTTGAACCGAACCCATCCGCCGCCTTTGCGGAATCCGTCCCCGTTGCGGGCGATCCCCGCCTCCAGTCCCCGCTGGAAAATCCCCGCTACGAACTTTCCCTTGCCCATCACCCCCTGGGTGATCTTCTTCATGAAATTGCCGCTGATCGACGGAACGGTCATCAGGAACACAGGATTCACTTCGACGAGGTTCTTCGGGAAATTGCGGATGATCGCGGCATTGGAACCGCGGGCGTCCACGAAATGGAGCGTGATGCCACGCACCAGAGCGGTGTAGATGCCCACCGTATGGGCGAAGGAATGGTCTACGGGGAGTACGATCAGCGTCTCGAACGTCGCATCTGGAATCTTGAACAACTCCACTGCGTCATGACTGTTCGCCCAGTAGTTCAGATGCGTCAGCATGATCCCTTTCGGATTGCCGGTCGTGCCGCTGGTGTAGCAGATGTTGATCGTATCATCTTCCTTGACTTCTGTTTCCAGACGTTTGACCAGATCGGAATTCTTGTCGAGCGCAGTCTTCCCTTCGGTAAGGACCATATCCCAGTCCACATAGTCCACGCCAGCCTTCCAACCGCTTTCCGCGGCATGGTTGGAGATCCGTTCATCGGACGAATCAAGATAGACAAGAATGACTTTGTGGTCGAATTTCGGCATCGCCTTGACGACATTTCCCAGCGTATTCGAACTGACGGCGAGCGCCACCGCCTCGCTATGGTTGATGCGGAACGCTATCTCGTCGGGCGTCAGCTTGATGGACAACGGAACGCTGATACCTCTCGCCTTGATCACTCCATGTTCGAACGTGACCCACTCGGGACGCCCCTCAGCCAAGATGCCGCAGGTCTGCGTAGGGGACATCCCTCTGGAAACCAGGCATGCCGCCACCAGATCCGACAGCCCGTCGGTTTCGGCGAAACCGCAAGGCGTCCATCCCGCATCCGTTTTCTTGGTCGTATACGCGCGGTTGCCGTACCGCTGCGCCGCCTCATGCAGCATCCGAATGATCGTTCTCTCCATAGTAGCCTTCCCCTTCGGTCATTGAAACATGACAATCACCGTATCAGTGTTAATATTAACACTGATACACCATTTGTCAGAATAATTCAACTGAAACAGGAATAGGAAAACCGACAATCCCAGAATTATTTCCGTTATCCGAAGATCCGTTCGGTTACGAGCATGAAACAGATGCCAAGGAACAGCATTGCAATCGACCGGGAGCGTCCTCCACTATGCTGGGCGGCGGGCCAAAGTTCGTCGAAGGATATGTATACCAGGATTCCAGCTACGAAGCTGGTGAGCATCCCCATGACGACCGGAGAGCCCGAAGAGCCAAAGAACAGCACCCCGACGAGCGCGCCCAGCGGCTGGACTAGGCCGACCACCAGCGCGGTGAGGATCGCCTTCGATTTCGATCCGCCGTATCCCACAGGAAGCGCAAGCGTTGCGCCGATCGGAACATTGTGCAATGCGATGGCGATGGCCATCCCGATCCCCAGACGCAAGTCCCCTGCCGCTGTCATTCCTGTGGCCATCCCCTCGATGATGTTATGGAGCAGCAACGCCACCACCATTCCCTTCCCCGCCTGGGCGATATCATGGCTCTCGAATTCGGGGTCGATGAAATGTCCCGGCTCTTCATGGACGACGCCTTCGCTACAGGTCGACTCCCCATGACCATGATGCTCATGAGGGGACAGGACATCGAGCCCCCAGGAAAGCAGAGCTCCTGCAATGAACAGCCCCACGGGAAGCAGTGTCCCTGCGATAGGACCCCAAGCCTCGGAACCGATCTCCACGCCCTCCGGCAATAGCTCGCCGAGCGCGATGGACAGCATAACGCCAGTCGCGAATCCAAGCGAAGCTGCCACCAGCTTGCTTTTTCGGGAATATCGGTCCACGACCAGAGCAGCGCCAGCGACGGTCGCCAGGCCTGCGAAAGCCGTGACAAGCACCGGCATCAGCATCGTCTGCATGCATTCCTTCCTTATGTGTGTTTTTCAAAGCTCCCCGATTGGCCAGCCTCCAAGAGGACGCCGCTTCAGCGAAAGGACTCCCAGAATTCCCCTACTGGACCTCGAGGATCGACATCGAACAACAGTTCGAACAAATTGCCGTTGTAGATCGTGTGGCAAGCTTCCACGGGGACATCGCCCTCGACGCACCCGACGCACCGGCTCCAAATGCACGCCGTACCGACCGGAATATCCAGCAACGAGCCGATTTCCTCGTTCGCATTGATCGCCGACAATGTCCCATGGGAAGCGACATACTCCTTTCCAACGATCCGGCCGATTTCCTCCTGGTAGAAAGCATCCAATGCACCTTTCTCTATCAACTGGTCGCCAATCGACTCGAGCATGTAGCTGTTGCGGATATCCACCGGTCGATCCCCAAGATATCCGATCCCTTTGAAATACCATAACATCCGCGGCTCTTCATGTCCGTCTAGATTGAGAACGCGGGCGAGATTTCCCGTAGCAGGCACTTTCTCCTTGTGGATCAACTTCCTGACGTACGAAGGATTCCCCGTTTCCTTCAGCCTTTCATCGAACCATCGGTGGCTCGCCCCGGCGATCAACATACGGTGGCAGACGAACGACCCCTTGCCTCGCGTGCGAACGATCAGCCCTTGTCCGACAAGCTTATCCAACGCCCGCCGTACCGTGATGCGGGATACCCCGTATATATCGCACAACTCCATCTCCGAGGGTATCTTCTCCCCGTAGATCCACGTGCCGTTGAATATCTTCGACTGGATATCCGAGAACACATTCTGAAACTTCAAGCCCATACGGTACACCATTCCCTTTTTGGCGGAACCGGAACTTCGCCATTATATCCTTGATAGGGCAATGATACCAAAATCGCGAGCCGACAGCAAACGGAAATCGATGATTGGAATGGGAAACCTGCAAAATACGAGATATTCAAGATATCTGTCGAACCATTCCGAACACTCTGGCGCACACCCATCATGAACCGGAGATCACATGGGCACTGACAGGGTCGAAGCTGATTCCAACGGGATCCCCGACATGAAAGAATCCCTCTTTCACCGGATTGTTCGATACCGCGATGATCGGGTCTTCCCGCCCGTCCACGGAAATCTCATACTCCATCGAAGAACCGAGGTACACCGCATGCGAGACCGTTCCATTGAAAAACGCGGACGAGGAAGTCTTGCCGAGCACAAGGCCTTCCGGACGTATCACGACGATACCGATCTTTCCTTCTTCCACATCAGGATTGAAACTGGGAAATCGCAGGACCGTCTTTCCTACCTGAATCGAAACAGCATCCTGCAGACCGCACACCAGTCCTTCGATGAAATTCGCTCTGCCGATGAAGTCGGCGACAAATCGGTTCGATGGACGACTATAGATCTCGAAAGGCGTCCCAAGCTGTTTGATCTCACCCTTGTCCATGACCATGATTCGATCGCTGACAGTCATCGCTTCGCTCTGATCATGGGTGACATAAATGCTGGTGATGCCGAACTGCTGCTGAATACGTCGGATTTCGATGCGCATCTGTTCCCGCAGCTTCGCGTCAAGATTGGAAAGCGGCTCGTCGAACAAAAGCACTCTCGGCTTATTCACGATCGCCCGAGCGAGCGCCACGCGCTGCTGCTGTCCACCGGACAACTGGCTCGGTCGTCGATTCCCAAGAGACGTAAGCCCCATGACCTCCATGATCTTGTCAACCTCGATCTTGATCGCATCCTTTTTCATTCCTTTTAGTTCCAAGCCGAAACCGATGTTCTGACTTACGGAAAGATGCGGAAAAATCGCATAGGACTGAAACACCATGGAGGTGTTCCGCTTGTTCGCAGGCAGATCGTTGACAAGTTCCCCGTCGATGAATACATCTCCTGAGGTCTGCGTCTCGAATCCACTGATAATCCGTAATGTAGTCGTCTTGCCGCAGCCGGAAGGACCGAGGAATGTCACCATCTCGCCCTCTTCGATCTCGATATTCACATGACTGACCGCAGTGAATTCCTTCTGTCTATCGTCATGGTCGGTAAAGACCTTCGTCACATCCACTAGTTTGACACTCATCGTCTATCTCCACTTGTCCATCGTCATTCTGCCGTATTAACCGGAGAGAATCGAGCTCGTCGTCTGATATTTCAACCGAAGAATCAGCTTGATCACAGCCATGGCGATCAAAATGATTCCGACCAGAATCAGGCTGAAAGCGGCGGCGGCTCCGATCCGTCCGCTCTCGACCTGGCTCATGATCTGCACGGTCATGAACTTCCATTTTGCTGAAACCAAGAATATCGCCGCGCTGATTGCGGTCATACTCCGGACAAAAGCGAAAATCAACCCGCTGAAGAACGCAGGAATCATCAAAGGAAGCGTCACTTTCCGGAACGTAACATTGCTGTCCGCCCCGAGATCGACCGCTGCTTCCTCGATCGATGGATCGATCTGATTGAGCACCGCGACGCCTCCCTGTATTCCTACCGGGATATACCGAAAGATAAAATTCAACAGAAGGATGGCGAGCGTCCCCGTCAGATAGAACGGCGCATGGTTGAAAGCGAGAATATATCCGATACCGATGACGGTTCCGGGCACCGCGAAACTCAACATGCTCGAGAATTCCATGAACCGACGGCCGATGAATCGCTTCCGCACCACCAAAAAAGCGATCATCATCCCGATGATACCGCTGATCGGCGTCGAGATACCAGCTATGGTCAATGTATCCAACACCGATTCGAAACCGACCCGGAACACATACTTGAAATTGTCGAAAGTCACTTCATAGCTGTTCCCCCACGATTTCGCGAACGCCCCCCAGATGATACTGGCATAGACAAGGATGACAACGGAAGCGATCAGGCACGAGACGGCGAACAGAATCCATCGGGCGGTCGGGCTGACCACGTTGTTCGTCGACTGGGTGGGCTTCCCCGTCACCGTGACATACTGTTTCTTGCTCACCCAATACTTCTGCAACATATAGACCGACACGGACGGAACAAGAAGGATGAACGCCAATGCGGCTCCTTTCGCAAAATTCCCCATCCCGGTGATCTCAAGGTATGCCTGGACAGACAGAATCGGGAACTGAGCGCCGGCGAGAACCAGTGGGTTGCCGAAATCGGCAAGGGATTCCACGAACAGCACCAACATGGAACTGGCGATCCCGGGAATTGCCAACGGTAACGTCACTTTCCTAAAAATCGTGAAGCGATTGCCCCCAAGATCCATCGCCGCATCCTCAAGCGTCGGACTGATCGATTCGAGCACCCCCCGCAAGGTGATGTAAGCGACGGGAAAGAATGTAAGAACCTGCGCGAACAACAAGCCCTTCGCTCCGTAGGCATTCGCATTGCGCATCCCCAGGAGTGTCGAGCTGATGAATCCGTTGCGGCCGAACAACATGACGATCGCAAGAGCGCCGATAAACGGCGGACTGATGATTGGGATCGTCGCAATGACATTGAAAAACTTCTTTCCAGGAATATTCGCCCGGGTAAGGGAATATGCGAATACGAACGCAACGAAAGTCCCCAGCACGGCAGTGGCGACACCCATCCACAGCGAGTTCCACAGTGCTTTCAGATAATAGCCGTTGCTATATGTCAGCGCATCCCGAAAATTCTTGAGTGAAAAATGTCCGTCGACTTGAAAGCTGACGATACACACCCGCAGCAATGGATAGATGATGAACATAATCAGCGACAGCAACAGGACGACGATGACGCATAGCAACAAGGGATCGCCGCTCAGCTTCTTCATATCCTTCCACTGATCGGTAAAATGGAATCGTTTCATGGTCCCTCTTGTCTTTTTCCAGTGGACGTTCCAGTCGGAACCGGACATCCCCATATCGAGCGGAACCAATGCGGCGCAGACTCTCGCCGGACGCCGCATTGCCGTCATGCCTGAACGGCTATTTCGCGCTCAAGACCTCATTTACCCAGCGTTCGACCAATCGGCTATAGTTTTCCGAATAGTATGCGAGGTCGATCGGTACCACGTTCAAGGTGGAGAACGCGGGCATGATCGGATCGATCTTCGCATCATCGATCACCGGATAGAAATATGTGCCGGTCGATTCAAGGACATCCTGTCCTTTTTTGCTGACCAGCCAATCCATGAAGATCTTCGCGGCTTCGTAGTTCTTCGCCCCCGAGAGAATGGAAGCTGCAGGAAATTCAAATCCAAAGCCCTCTTTTGGAAATACGATCTCGATCGGCTGACCGTTGGCCTGCATCTGGAAGAAAGCCGGCGAGAACTGAATGCCGATGGCGCAATCCCCGACGTTCACCCCTTTGGAAGGTCCCGTCCCGGAGGATGTGTAGGTCTGGATGTTCTTGTTCAACCGAGCCATATATTCGAACGCGGCATCCTCGCCCATCATCTCCACCAGACTGTACAGCATGATCTTCGCCGTTCCCGCGGACTGCGGTGTCGGGGCCTGAATCAATCCCTTGTATTCCGGCTTCAGCAAATCAGCCCAACTGGTCGGCATCGCGGCCCCGGCCTTCGCCAAAGCGACGGTATTGACGCCGAAGCACAGCGGATTCATATAGAAACCTCTCCAATATCCGTCAGGATCCTTGAATTCAGCACCGAGCGCCTCAAACGCATCTCCCTTGTACGGCATCGTTAGTCCGGCATTCTTCGCCGTAACATGGTTGTCGCTCGGTGCACCGAGCCAGACATCGGCCTGCGGGCGACCCGCTTCCGCTTGGATTCGCGTCAATGCGGGGCCTGAGGAAAGCTGGACGAAACTTGTTTTGATACCGGTTTCCGCCGTGAACGCATCGAGAATCTTCACTGCATTCGCTTCATCCACACTTGCATATACGATCAGTTCCTTGGCGGCAGCACCGTCCTCCTTGGTTCCCTGTGCGAACACAGCGACGAAACTCAGGAATAAGACAAGCACCGCGACAGACAGTTTCTTCATATGAGCCTCCTTTTGCTTCCATACCACCGAAACCTCTTTCCGGTGGAATTTCAGTGTATCATGCTTTTCCGGCCCGCGATAGATGTCGTGACGATTCGAGTTCTAGCGCCCCACCCTCATCTCCTACAACACCTCCTACAACACCTCCTACAACACCTCCTACAACACCTCCCACAATGACCCTACCAGGACCCTAATCCTACCATGACCCTTTATTCTTCGTCCTTATTGAGGATGCGCACCCGATCCGGCGAGAAATCGATCGACACCTCGGCTCCTTCGGGATACACCCGCTTGGCATGCGGATCATCGATCTGGACCAGCACCTCGCCGAACGGCGTCTGGATGAACGACTCCAGACTGTTACCAAGATAGACATTCATGCGCACCCGCCCATCGATATGCCCCTCGCCCGGAGCCGCCAGCCGCAGGGATTCGGGACGAGCCATCAGTACGGCATCATCACCCACCGATACATCGTCCGCGGCATGGGCGACCACGACCGCCCGGCCTCCCAGATCGCATGTCCAGTGAGGCCCATCATGCCCCATGATCGTCACAGGGAAGAACGCCGCCTTTCCGACGAAGCCGGCGACGAACCGGGAATTCGGCGATTCGTAGATCTCCGACGGAGCTCCGATCTGCCGGATATAGCCATCCTTCATCACCACTACCCGATCGGACAGACTCATCGCCTCGACGCGGTCATGTGTGACATATACGGCGGTGATGCCCAGATCCCGCTGGATCTTGCGGATCTCCACGCGCATCTGTTCGCGAAGCAAGGCATCGAGGTTGGACAACGGCTCGTCGAGCAACAGCACGGAAGGAGTCACGATCAGACTGCGGGCCAACGCCACGCGCTGCTGCTGCCCGCCGGAGAGCTTCGAAGGAGCACGATCTCCGTAGTCGGCCAGACCGACCAAAGAGAGCGTCTCGTTGACACGGACCTTGATCTCCTCCGACGGAACCTTGCGCAACTTCAGACCATAGGCAACGTTGTCGAACACCGTCATATGAGGGAACAGCCCGTAGCTCTGGAACATCGTCGCCGTATCGCGCTTGTTCGGCGGCAACATCGTCACGTCCTCGTTGCCGATGAAAATCTTTCCTTCCGTCGGAAGCTCGAACCCGGCGATCATCCGCAGCGTCGTCGTCTTTCCACAGCCCGACGGCCCCAGCAACGTCACCAGTTCACCCGGCTCGATGATGAAGTTCGAATCATTGACGGCGACCACATCGGCCTTGCCCTTCACATCCTTGAATCGCTTGGTAACATGCTCGAGAGTTACCGATACACTTTTCTTTTCCATAGCACACCACCTTAGCGGGCAGAAATTGTTTTCTGAGTCAGTTTGTCATCCTTGACCAGCACCTGCATCAGCGCAAATACGCCGAGAACGATGACGATCAGGACGAACGACAGGACACTGGCCAGACCGAACCGCAGATTCTCCGAAAAGTTGAAGATCAGCACGGTCAGATGATTCCAGCGGGCGGAAATCAGGAAGATGATCGCGCTGACGGCGGTCATCGACCTGACGAACGTATACGACATGCTCGACAGGAACGCCGGCCGCACCAGCGGCAGCACGATCGTGCGGAACACTGTGGGCACATCGGCGCCCAGATCGGCGGCCGCCTCCTCGATAGATGGATCGATCTGATGCAGAGCCGTGATGCCGTTCTCAAGCCCGACCGGCAGTTCGCGGATCACATAGTTGATGACGATGATCGCGCCGGTGCCGACCAGCAGAATCGGTGGCTTGTTGAACGCCAGGATATAGCTGATGCCGATCAGCGTACCGGGAATCGCATACGGCGTCATGATCAGCATCTCCAGCAGTCGCTTGCCGGGGAATTTCTTTCGGACGATCAGCATCGCAGCCATCATCGCCAGCAGACCTGCGATCGGCGTTGCGATCGCGGCGAGCGTCACAGTATCGCGGATGCTCGTCCACCCGCGGCTGAGCGCCTCGCCCCAGTTCGCCATGGTGAACGTATAGTCGATACCCCAGTTCTTGACGAAGCACCCGGCGAAAATCGTCAGGTACAGGGCTAGGATGAACCCGAGTACAGCCCAGGAGATGACCTCCAGCACCCGACGAACCGGCGTACTGGTCAGTTCCGTCAGCACCGTCGACGGCTTGCCGGTGACAGTGACATAGCTCTTCCTCGCCACCCAGAACCGCTGCACGAGGAACGCGGTGAGCGTCGGCATCAGCAGCAGAAACGACAACGCAGAACCTGCGCCCAGATTGCTCCGGCCGGTGACCAGCATGTACGCCTCGGTGGACAGCACGCGGTAATCTCCGGACAACAGCAACGGGTTTGCGAAGTCGGCGAGCGAATTGGTGAACACCAATAGCCAGCCCGACAGGATCCCGGGCACCGCCAACGGCAACGTGATCGTCCTGAACGTCTGCCACTTGGTGGCGCTCAGATCCAGAGACGCATCCTCCACGGTCGAATCGATCTGCCGCAACACCCCGCTGATCGACAGGAACGCGATGGGGAACATGCCGATCACCTCGACCAACGTCAGGCCGCCCAGACCATAGATCGACGTATTGAGATGCAGCAACTGCTTCGAGATCAGCCCGTTGTTGCCGAACAGCAATATGATCGACAACGACAGCGAGAACGGTGGAGAAATGACAGGCATCGTCGCCAGCGTCGTCATCAATTTCTTCTGACGAAACGATGTCCGCTCGATGAGGAACGCGAAGATAAAGCCGAGCAACGTGGAGAACGTCGCCGTCAGCACGCCGAGCTTCAGCGACCCCCACAATGCGACGATATACGTCGGGGACAGGCACTCCTTCCAAATCTCAAGGGTGAACTTCCCGTTCTTGAGGAACGACAGCCGCACCGCCTCGAACAACGGATAGGCAATGAACACCAGCACGATGACGAACAGCGCGAGCACCATGAAACCGGTCATTGGATCGCGGGTGAACAGGATTACCGTAATGACCGCAAGGAAGAACACCGCCGCGGCGATCAGCAACGTCCGCAGCAGCGACTGGAAACCGGTCACAGACACGTCGGGCACGAGAATCATGATCGCTCCGGAGGCCTGATACCCGGTCTCATCGATCACCGGCACGAAAAAGACCTGGGATCCCAAGATTTCCGCGCTGTTTTCATCAGGATCCTTCGAATAGTCCGCCTGGAACATCCGCGACAGCTTCATCGGCTCCAGATAGTAGACGCTTTCCATCGCCTTGTTGAACTCCGCGCTCCCCCGATTGGAATTCCACAAGGCCATAGCGGTAGGCGACCCAGTCGCCGGGACAAAGTTGAAAACCGATTCATCATAGGAAAAATACAGGGCTCTCGCGCCCGGGATAATCGATTTTACCGTCGGAAGCCATTGCTCATAGTCCTGGACATCCTGCCCTTCGGGGGCAGTCCGCGCAAACAGTTCGATTTCATTGAAGTTGCGCTGCTCCGCGTACGACTGGAAATTGGCTGACAGCGTCTGATAGATCCAGAAATCGGCGAGCAGAAACACAACGGCGGCAAGGCAGAACTGCAGGATTCTCTTTTTTGTAAACATCTTGACCGTCTCTTCTTGTCTAGCTCAAATACACTACCTGCGGGAAGTCCCGCCTCCCGCAGGTAGAAAGATCATGTCATAGTGATGAAAAACCGTTCACACGATGCCACGGTTATCTCTTGTTGCCGATCTCGTTGGTCCAGCGGTCCAACAACCTGGTCTTGTTGACAGAGTCGCCGTCCCACGCCATGTCTTGCACCACGGTCTTGATTTCGTTGATCGACAGGGCGTCGGGATGCTTCGGAGCGCCGTCCGCGACGAGCACCACATACCATTCGGTGAAGGTCTGCTGTGCCACTGGGCTGGAGAGAATCCAGTCGTAGAGCTTCTTTGCGTTGACGGTATCCTTGCCGCCCTTGACCAGCGACATGGAAGCCAGCTCATAGCCGGTACCTTCGGCAGGAGCGGTGATGACGATCGGAGCGCCGGCAGCCTTCAGCTTGACCTGGTCATGGGCATAACCGATAGCTATGGGGATCTCGCCGGTGGCGACGCTCTTGCCGGGAGCGGAACCGCTCTTGGTGTACTGGTCGATATTCTTATCCAATTGCTTCATGTAATCCATCATCGCGTCTTCGGTGCCATAGATGTCGAGCATCGTAGTCAGCACATTGTATGCGGTTCCGGAAGAGTTCGGGCTTGCCATGCGGATATACCCCTTGTACTCGGGCTTGAGCAGGTCCGCCCAGCTCTGGGGGATGTCCAGGCCGAGTTCCTTGGCGCGGTCGGTGTTCGTGACGAACGTCAACGGTCCGACATACAGGCCGATGAAATAGTTGTCGGGATCGCGGAACTGCGCAGGAGTCTTGCTTGCATAGCGACTGACATACGGAGTGGTCAGCCCCTTGCTTTTTGCGGTGATGTGGTCAAGCCCTACCCCGCCGACCCAGATCGATGCCTGCGGATTGGCGGCCTCGGCTTCGAGCCGGGCGACGCATTCGCCGCCGGACAGACGGACGAAGTTGACCTTGATACCGGTCTCCTGTTCGAAAAGCTGGAACAACTTTGCGGCAAGCGGCTCTTCCAACGTCGTATAGGCATTGACGCTTCCACCAGTCACCGCCGTGGCAGCGGTGGTTTCCGCAGCCGGAGCCGTCGCTGCAGGAGCAGGGGTTGCTTCCTGCCCTCCCTGGGCAAAGGCAGCCGGAACGAACAGCGACAGAATCATCAACAGAACAAACAGTTTCTTCATGTTTTCCTCCTGGAACAAATGCGGGCACGACTCAACGGACTACCAGTCCCCATGCCCGAATCGTTTCCCATGCTAACCCGCCCCCTAGCACCTGTCAACAAAAAAAACGCCCACGGCCATAGGCTGCCTCATTGGGAAGTGATAAAGTCCTGAGGTAATGAAAGGGACTTTGTCACTGGGGTATAGA
>LVBD01000025.1 GCA_001604275.1 Spirochaetales bacterium Spiro_02 | reverse complement strand
CTAATAAGTTAAAAGTTCCGTTCCTTGAATTTAGGGCTTGACAACAGTAGTCAAATAAAAACAAGCTTCCGCTTATTTCTTCTTCTCTTTCTTGAAGCACATGAACCAGTCGAGACAGTAGGTGTTCTCGTCCTGATTTTCCATCCGTTCCTTCGCCGTGCCGCAGCTGCCGGCGGTCGGAACGATCACGTCATCGCCAGGTCTCCAGTCTGCAGGGGTCGCCACATTGTCGCTGTCAGCTTTCTGCAACGCAAGAATGATCCGCTTGATTTCGTCGAAGTTTCTTCCGGTCGACAGCGGATAGTAGAGAATCGTCCGGACCTTGCCCTTCGGATCGATGACGAACACGGCGCGGACAGCCTGGGTACCCGACGCGTTGGGCTGGATCATCCCGTACTTCTTCGCCACGTCCATCTTGATATCCTCGATCAACGGGAACGTCACGTTGATGTGTTTCTTCCCGTTCCATTCCAATTCCTGGATCTTTCTCAACCAAGCGATATGCGCATACAGAGAATCGACGGACAGACCGACCAATTCCGTATTCAGCGCCTTGAATTCATCCATCATCGATGCGAATGTCATGAATTCGGTGGTACAAACCGGTGTAAAATCCGCGGGGTGCGAGAAGAGAATCACCCACTTGCCTTTGTAGTCGGCAGGGAAATTGATGACGCCCTGGGTGGTCGTCGCGGTAAAAGCGGGAGCTTCGTCCCCGATCAACGGCATGCGATACTGTACATCTTCCATAGTCTTTTCTCCTTCATTAAGTTCCATCTCCACCGGTGCGATCCCGACCCTACGGCCATGCGCTCCGGCTGATAGTTAGAATATACTAACTTTCTTCAGGAACGACTGTGATAAAATCACATACGAAGGAAGATTATGGTAGTATATTATGGAAGTACGAAACGAAACGTACCGAACACAAAACAAGTCTGCGACTTGGAAAATCGTCATCGATTCAGATATGGAGGAATATTCATGATCAAGCACGTAACCGCTGAAACATTCAAGCAGGAAGTATTGGAGAGCAAAGTACCCGTATTGGTGGATTTCTGGGCCACATGGTGCGGCCCCTGCCGGATGCAGGGCCAGATTCTCGAGAGTCTGGACAAGAAGATGGATGAGACGAACACCTCGTCGACGGCAGTCCTCGCAAAGGTCAATGTCGACGAACAGCAGGAACTGGCGATGCAGTTCGGCGTCATGAGCATTCCCACCTTGATCGTATTCAAGGACGGCAAAGCCGTGGCGAAGGAAGTCGGCGTCAGGAACGAGGATCAGCTACAGCGGATGCTCATGAACTAAGCAGTCGCCGCATCGCTCCGTCCGACCCGCCGCCAGCCTGTAATACGGTATGCGGCATGCCCGATGGGTTTGCCATACGAACGACACATGCGGCTCCATGACGACCTATCGAAGATGGCGGAATCTCTCAAAGAGATATCCGCCATCTTTTTTTCGTCCTGTGCGAATCCCCCCTTCCATGCAACTCGATGCACAAGGAGAATCCTATTGTTCAGAGCCCTCCTCGCGTTCGACGAATATCCTCCGGGCGGCAGCCTGTCCGACATGAATCATTCTGCCCTCCTGAACGAAGGTGACGCCGCCTTCATATTCCTCGATCTCCACGACCTCGACCGGCTTGCGGATATGCAGCCCGATCCGTTCCAGATAATCCAGCAACGCGCCTTCTTCCTCTATCTGCGAAACGACCGCCCGCTCTCCCACATGTAGATCCGACAGCCGGAGAAGAGGAACCGGATGCGGCAGTTCCCGTCGTTGCGGAATCTCATGCCCATGGGGGCACATCCGGGGATGATTCAGGAACATATCCAGTCGTTCGACCATCCTGGCGGGAGCGACATGTTCCAGCAGATGGGCGTCTTCGTGGGCCTCCCTCCACGTATAGCCGAGATGACGCATCAGGAACACCTCCCAGAGCCGGTGGCTCCGCACGACATCCATGCAGGCGGCCAGCCCTGCCTCGGTGAGACGGGATCCTTTATATGGTTCGTACTCCACCAGCCCGTTCTGATTGAGCTTGGCCAGCATCTCGGAAACCGACGCAGGAGCCACAGCGAGCTTGTCGGCGATTTCCTTGTTGGAAATATGCCGTTCCAATCCTCCGGCTTCATACAGCACCTTCAGATAATCTTCTTGATTGGATGTCATGGTCCGCCTCCTCTTCCACTATCTCCTCCCTCCAGCGGGCTTGTCAATCCTATTCCGAGCAAGTCGAGTATCGATTCCATATCGCCAGTCTCCTACATGAATATCCGCACCACAGTGTTGAACAGGAAGCAGCACACGATTCCGCTGACGGTAGGCAACAGGAAGGACAGTGCCGTCCATTTGAATCGCTGGGTCTCCTTCTGTACAGTGAGGCAGGTAGTAGCGCAAGGCCAGTGGAACAACGCGAAGATCAGAGTACTGACCGCAGTCACCCAAGTCCAGCCGTTCTGGACGAATAGCTGTAGCAGAGCGGCGCCTTCAAGCTCCATCAGAGATCCCTGCGCGAGGTAGGTCATGATGATGATCGGAATCACGATCTCGTTCGCGGGGAAGCCGAGCAGGAATCCGGTCAGGATCACACCGTCCATCCCGAGCAGATGCCCGAACGGGTCAAGGAACCCGGTAAGTTTCGCCAGCAGCGTGATCCCTCCGATGCTCGTGTGCGCCAGAATCCAGATGATCAAACCGGCGGGAGCCGCGGCGACTACCGCGCGTCCCAGCACCTTCAGCGTCCGGTCCACGATACTTCTGACGATTACCTTGCCGATCTGTGGCTTCCGATACGGAGGAAGTTCCAGCGTAAAGGATGAAGGGACTCCTTTCAGGATGGTCCTGGAAAGAATCTTCGATACAAGCAGCGTCATACCTACGCCGACGACGATGAGCCCCACAAGGATCAACGCCCCCAGCAAAGATCCGAGCATCCCCGTGGCGCTGCCGATCAAGAACATCGAGATAATCGATATAAGAATCGGGAACCGTCCGTTGCATGGGACGAAGCTGTTGGTTAGGATAGCGATCAACCGCTCCCGCGGGGAATCGATGATCCGGCAGCCGGTGACCCCCGCCGCATTGCAACCGAATCCCATGCACATGGTCAGAGCCTGCTTGCCGCAGGCATCGCAGCTCTGGAAGCACTTGTCCAGATTGAACGCCATCCTCGGCAGATATCCGAAATCCTCCAGCAAGGTGAACAGCGGGAAAAATATCGCCATCGGAGGCAACATGACGCTGACGACCCAGGCCATGACATTGTAGATGCCGTGAATCAAAATATCGACGAGAATGGTAGGAAGCCCTATCGCCAAAGCTCCCCAAGCAAGCCGATCCTCAAGCCAGAACAGCCCCTTTGCCAGGAGTTCGGAAGGTACGCTCGCACCCGAGATAGTGAACCAGAATATCAGCAGCAGCAACAGGAGCATGATTGGAAATCCTGTCGCTTTGCTGGTAAACAGCTTGTCCAGACGGCGATCCCGCGCATCTCCACCCTGACGTGTGACCGTCACCACACCATCGCAGACCTCCGCCGCGGTATGTACGAACGATGCGACCATATCGTCCTGGACCTGTGTCAGGGATATTCCCCGCAACAGGAATCCGGAAAGGACCTGTCGCAATGCCGTCGCGACGCCAGAGTCGGATTTGGGCGAGACCCCTAAGCTTTCCTGCAGCGACACCCAGAATCCATCGTCCCCATCCAGCAAGCGTGCTGCGAGCCATCTTGCGTCAAGCTCCCCTTTCGCCCCCTGCTCGATCGCGGGAACGAGCTGCCCGATCGCTTCTTCGATATAGTCTGGGTACGATACCAGCAACCGCCTTTCCTGCGGATGCCCCTCCCGCAATATCCCTTGCACCTGATCGAGCAATCCGTCCAATCCTTTCCTCGAACGGGCCGTCGTACCGACGACAGGCACGCCAAGTCGCTTCGACAGCAGAGCCAGATCCAGTTCGATGTGCTTCTTGCGTGCTTCGTCCATCAGGTTGACGCAGACAACGGTTCGTTTCGAAGCCTCGATGATCTGTAGCACCAGGTTCAGGTTCCGCTCCAGACTCGTCGCATCGCACACCACTACGACCGCATCCGGTTTCCCGAAACAGATAAAGTCACGGGCGACCTCTTCCTCGGAAGATCGGGCCATCAAGGAATAGCTTCCCGGAATATCGACAAGCACCATACCCTCGTTATGCCACGTGCAGTAGCCCTGTGCGTTCACCACCGTCTTGCCCGGCCAGTTCCCTGTATGCTGCTTCATGCCGGTCAGCGCATTGAATACCGTCGACTTACCTACGTTCGGATTGCCCGCCAGCGCTATGACCCGATCACCCGGCTTCTGCTTATGGATCTGCAATCCTGCGTAGACGGGCAGCTTTACTTCTCTATTGTCGCTCGTCGCACCCATGATATGCCACCTCCTCCACTTCGATTTCGTGCGCGTCCTTTCGGCGCAGGGCGATGATCGTTCCGCACACTTCATAGGCGACCGGATCGCCAAGCGGACTGTACTGAACGCAGGCCACTTCGCTTCCCTGGGCCAGTCCCAGATCCTGTAACCTCCTTCGAAGGCCTCCGTTCGACGTAAGCCTGGTTACGACGGCATGTTGTCCAGGCATGAGCTCGTTCAACCGTACGCATTGTTTCATTCATCTCACCTCTTTGCCTCAGCATTCACCGAAGGAACCGGTCGAAAGCGCAGGACTTGCAGACATCCCGTATCGACGGCCTGATGGCGGCATGGTTCGGGCATTCTTTGTTTTAGGTATATCTAATAATTAAATTAGGTATTCCTTAATCAGAGTCTACCCGTGAATCATCGAGCTGTCAAGCACGAACACGAAAAACAATCCGATCGGGCTGACGGCTGGAAAAGAACTGTGGTTGGAACGAAAATATTGGAGATACGGCGATCACCGGATTTCCGGCGATACGGGATGCATCAGGACGGCGATCTGGTCTATCGGGGGATCATTCGCTGAGTCGCATCAGCGCGGAATGGTCGATGATGGTGATCTCTCCCCGGGCGAGCGTCACCATCTTTTCATCCTGGAAATACTTGAGCAACCTGGTCACGACTTCGCGGGCAGTGCCGAGATCGTGGGCGATCGCTTCATGGGTCAGTTTGAGACTGTCGCTTCCCACGAGAGCGGACTGCTCCAGCAGGTAGATCGCCAGCCGTTTGTCCATCGACATGAATACCAGCTGCTCCATGACCCACATCACGTCGCTGAACCGTGACGATACCAGCTGGTTCGTGAAGTCCTGTACTTTCTGGTTCGATTGTTCCAGGTGTCGGTATGTTTCCACAGGGATGTTGAGAATCCTCGTAGGTTCCTCCGCCTGGATATGGACGTCGAACGTGATGTTGCGCAGGACGCAGGAAGCGGACAGCACGCAGACGTCCCGTTCGACCAACCGGTAGAGGGTGATCTCCTTTCCGTCATCTCCCACGATATAAACCCGCAGCCTTCCGTAGACTACCAGCATCACGCCGGTGCAATTCTTTCTGTCATTGTGGATGACGGAACCTTTCTCATAGGTCAGATCCATCGTCTGCTTGACGAGATAGTCGCGTTCGTCATCCGTCAAGGATTTCCAGAACGACATACATTCGGCCATGTAGGAGATATCGTCGCCATTGAGCATATGCAAAATACCTCTTGCCAAAGTATCATACCATAAAACCGGGGCGATGGCATACCATATGGAAAATGTTCGGAACCTGTTGACAATCGTTTCTATTAACAGTAACATCATCGATATACCAGGAACGGAGGATTGCGAAAGTGGACTCATCATACAGACAGATCGATGATCATGCGCTGTGTTGGCGATGCTGACAGCGCTTTCAGCCGAAGGTCATCGGACGGTCGTCCGTGCTCTTTCGGAATTTTCAGCGATCATTTTCTTGGATGATGATCACGTCAATACCACGATAGGAGAAACAAATGAATAATCCTGTGACAAACGGAATCGATACGACGAATCTTCCCGACGACAAGGGGTATTTCGGTGAGTTCGGCGGGGCGTATCTGCCGGAACAATTGCAGAAGGTCATGGACGATGTGGCCAAGTCCTACGAAGAGATCGTGCAGGATCCACAGTTCCTGCAGGAGCTGAGCGACTTGCGGGTTCATTACGTGGGGCGGCCCTCTCCTGTCTATCATGCCAAGCGGTTGTCCGATGCGGTGGGCGGCGCGCAGATATATCTCAAGCGGGAGGACTTGAACCATACGGGCGCCCACAAGATCAACCACTGCATCGGCGAAGTCCTTCTGGCTCGCAAGATGGGCAAGAAGAAGGTGATTGCCGAGACCGGAGCAGGTCAGCATGGCGTGGCGCTGGCCACCGCTGCGGCGTTGCTTGGTCTGGAGTGCGATATCTACATGGGGGCGGTCGATGTCCGCAAGGAGGCTCCGAACGTCAGCCGGATGAAGGTGCTCGGGGCTCGTGTGGTTGAAGTGACCCGTGGTACGCAGACGCTCAAGGATGCGGTCGATGCGGCGTTCGAGGCGTATCTCGCCGATCCTGTCACGCAGATATATTGCATCGGGTCGGTCGTCGGGCCGCATCCGTTTCCGATGATGGTCCGCGATTTCCAGAGTGTCATTGGCGTCGAGGCGAAGAAGCAGTTCCGTGAAATGACGGGAGGTTTGCCGGACAATATCGTCGCCTGTGTTGGCGGCGGTTCCAATGCGATGGGTATTTTCAGTGCGTTTCTCGATGATCCCGTGGCGATTTATGGGGTCGAGCCTGCGGGCAAGGGGCTTGATACCGACCAGCATGCGGCTACGTTGACTAAGGGGAGTGTCGGCATCCTGCATGGTTTCAAGAGCTTCTTGTTGCAGGACAAGGACGGGGAACCGCTTCCTGTTTATTCGATCGCAAGTGGTCTGGACTATCCGGGGGTGGGTCCGCAGCATAGTTTCCTCAAGACGATCGAGCGGGTGAACTATGTCACTGCGACGGATCGGGAGGCTGTCGAGGCGTTCTATGGTCTGAGTCGGATGGAGGGGATCATCCCCGCCCTTGAGTCTTCCCATGCGGTGGCGTATGCTACGAAGCTCGCCGGTTCGCTTGGCAAGGACAAGTCGATTCTGGTGAATCTTTCCGGTCGGGGCGACAAGGATATCGACTTCGTGATGGAGCATTATCCTCTGGTCGATTACGAGCCGGACGAGCATTGTGAGAATGCGTATCAGGAGTTCCTCTCCCACATTAGGGTCATGGTAGGGTGATTGCAGTAGGTACGCACCCCGTGCGATGATTTTGCAGGGTGTCACTGAGTCGGGTCAGGTTCGTTCGGGTCGGGTCCGATCGGGTCCGGTGACACCTTTCCGTTTGTCCGGCGTATTTCGGCATGCTCTCGTATTTCGGCATGCTCTCGTATTTCGGCATGCTCTCGTATTTCGGCATGCTCTCGTGCTTCGGCAGGTCGGCGTCTTAGGGAGAATTCCAGTTGACCGTCGCCCCCCAGACATCGATACACGAGTACCACGCACACCCCGCGCCAACCCTACAATGGCCCTACAATGACCATACAATGACCCTAACCCTCAACTCATAGATACGTGACGGTATCGGATTTGTTCTCTCTGTCGGCAGGAAGCGGAGAAGACGCATAGCCAAGAGCCAGACAACCGTGAACCTGATAACCGGCCGGCACACCATAATCCTGCAACGAAGTATCGAACTGGCTATTACCGTTGATACGATTGCACCAGACAGAACCGAGACCGAGAGACGTCGCGGCAAGCATCATATTCATCATGGCGCAAGCGCAGTCGTCTTCTGCGAAACGGTTGCCGATACGATACGACACCAGAATCAGGACAGGAGCGTTGTAGAAGAACGTCTGACCGACACCTGCAACGCGTTCGCCAAGACTTTTGAGCTTGTCCTGATTCCTAAGCACAGTGAAATGCCAGCCTTGGGTGTTCATCCCGCTAGGAGCGTACCGCCCAGCCCGCACGATCAACTCGACATCCGTATCCTGCACAGGACGATCGGAATAAGCGCGTACGCTCCTGCGCTGGAATATCGTTTGCAATGTTTCGTTCATGATCACATTCCTCCGTCGGATAATGTACCGACATGCAACGAAAATAGCAACAGACCTCGCCAATCCCTTTCCCTTGCGCGATCCGCACCGACATTGTATGCTCGACTCATCACACGAACACTGGAGGGAGTAGCTATGACTATGAACAGACATCGCATCGTTCGGATGATGATCCTGCCCCTGCTGCTGATCATCATGGTTTCCTGCGCGACGGCCAGGCAGGAACAGCCAATCGAACAGCCGGTTCAACAGACCTCGGTCGAATACAGAAGCCTGGAAGGAACCATCGAGAACATCGACAAATATGGGAACGCCACGACGACCATCGATGAAGCGACCATGACGGACGCAGGATACCAGCTGGGCGACATCATCACCATCGCGATCGGGAGCCAGAACATCGACGCCCCCTATGTCGGCACCTATAGCGACGTCGACCGCGGCGGATTCCTCGTCCGACCATCATCCGGAAAGATCGCCTTGGCGATGAGTTACGACAATTTCGCCGGCAAAACGGGAACCGACGTCGGAACGGCGGTGACGCTGACCATGGCGGACAAGGCAGGGTATCTGAACGAATACGAAATCAGGCATCTAGTAAAATCGGAGGAGCGGACAGAGTACGCTTCGGACCCTGTCTTCGCCAATTTCCGGGAGATGGTAGCAGGCAAGATCGCACGACAGCGGCTGTACAGAGGCTGCAACCCGGTCCTGGATGACGCAAGAGCGCCGTATGCGGCGAAACTGGTCGAACAGGCGAAGATCAAGACCGTCATCAACCTTGCCGATAGCAAGGAAAGCATGGCGCCGAACCTTCCGGCCGCACCATACTATCAGACCCTCGTCGAGCACGGCGACGTCATCGCCCTGGACATGGGCATCGATTTCAACGATCCTGCCTTTATCGCAAAACTAAAAGACGGCCTGCTGTTCATGCTCGATCACGAAGGTCCGTACTATGTCCACTGCAACGAGGGCAAGGACCGCGCAGGAATGGTCGCGGCGGTGCTGGAAGCTCTGATGGGAGCGACGGTGAAGGAAATCGAAGACGACTACATGGTCACTTACACGAACTACTTCCATGTATCGAAGACAGATGCGAAATACCCGCTCATCGCCAAAATCATCACAGACATGTTCGTACAGATGAACAACGGACAGGCGGTCACCGACGCCAACATACAGAAGGTGGCTGAGGACTACCTGATCAATGTCGTCGGACTGACACGAACGCAAGTATCGCAGCTGAAGGCGAAACTCTCCTGACATCGGCGACATCCAGCAGTCGCACATACGAGCCGTTCCAATCGCCTTCGGGCAGAGAGGAACGGCTCTTTGCGGTCCATCTGCCACGGACACCCGAATCCGCTTGAGACCACTATACAAAGCCCGCCTGGTCCGGTAGGATGAACGGACAACGGACGGTGCGGTCTCGGACAAGTACCGAACCGCGACAGGGACGACGGAGGAAACAACCGGCGATGAACATTCTCGGACAGGTAGGCATCGTTTTCGGGATCTGTCTGCTCGGAGAGCTGATCTCGGCGATATTGCCGTTCACCTTCCCGGCGAGCATCATCGGCATGCTGCTGTTGCTGCTACTTCTCGGCACAAGAACACTGAAAATCGAACATATCGGGGCAAAAGCGGACTTCCTGCTCCAGAACATGACGTTCTTCTTCATCCCTGCAGGCGTAGGCATCCTGGAACATGTTCAGCTACTGCGCGGTCGCTGGTGGCAGCTGCTGGTCATCTGCTTCGTCACGACGATCCTTGTGTTCGTCGCCTCCGCCGGAACCGTCTCGGCGGTACTCGCATTCCAACGGGCGAAGCGCAGAAACCGCGGATCCGGCGGAGAGGAGGCAACTCCATGAACGGAGCACTCTCCCAGGTCTTCGAATCGCCGTTCTTCGGGATCGCGCTGAGCATCTGCTGTTATTCCATAGGAGTCTGGCTCAACAGAAGGACAAAATCCCCGTTGGCCAATCCGCTTCTGGTCGCCGTCCTCCTGATCATCTCGATCCTGACGGTCTTGGACATACCTCTCTCCAGCTATTCTCAGGGCGGTGTGATGATCTCCATGTTCCTCGGTCCAGCGACGGCGGTTCTGGCATTGGCGATCTACCGGCAACGGAAGTTGCTCAAGAATCATTGCATCGCGATCCTTTGCGGAACGTTCGCAGGATCTGCGGTCTCGTTGGCGAGCGTCTGGGTACTGGCGAAAGCCTTCGGCATGGACGATGCGACCATCGCTTCGCTCTTGCCGAAATCGGTGACCACGCCGATCGCAATCGAAATCAGCGGGCAGTTGGGAGGACAAGCTTCCCTGACCGTCGTAGCAGTCGTGATCACCGGTATTTTCGGCAACATCATGGCTCCATCCTTGATCAAGCTGATGCGAATATCCGATCCGATTGCAGTCGGAGTAGGAATCGGAACCTGCAGCCATGCAGTCGGAACCAGCAAGGCGATCGAATTGGGAGAAGTCGAAGGAGCCATGAGCGGCATCGCCCTATCCATGTCGGGAATCATTACGGTGGTTCTGGCAATGGTGTTCTTCTAGTGCCAGAGCATGGCCTCGCAAACCAAACTACATGCGATATTCGGCTTTTCGGCAATGAATCCAGCCTGATGCTCCGAGCCAATTTTTGAGCAATGGCACAGCAATGGCACAGCAATACCCGAGCAATCACCGACCAACCATGCATCAATGGCAAAGCAATGGCAAAGCAATACATTGTCGTATTGTAAAACTTATTTTATACAGCATGAACAATTATACAGTTAACAACTGAAAAATGGCACTCTATGGCAGAGGTCATGCACATGACGATCAATCATCATCCGAAACAGGCTTTACCTTCACATTGGCGAAACCCTGCCCCTGGACCTGGTAGGTTTCGTTGACAAACATGAACGCATCAGGATCCTCTTCGTGGACGATCCGCTCCAGAGCGTTGATCTGCCGGTTGTGGACGACCGCCATAAGCATGGTGCGACTTCGACCGGTATAGACGCCTACGCCGGAAAGCAACGTCGCGCCATGGTGGAGTTCACCGATGATCCGCTTGCCGATCGCATCATGCTTCTTGCTGACGATGTAGGCGGTCTTCGCATACTTCGTTCCGAGGCTCATCACCACGAAGTTGATCGTCTGGCCGGAGATATAGAGTGTGATGATAGCGAACAAGGCCCGTTCGAACCCGAACACGACGGCACCGGCGGCAATGACCAGGCCATCGACAAGAAACAGCGCGGTTCCCAGCGGAAGGGGCGTGTACTTATTGATGATCTGCGCCACGATGTCGGTTCCTCCGGTGTTGGCCCCCGAGCGCATCACCGTCCCGATCCCGCCGCCGAGCAGAGCTCCACCGAAGATAGCCGACAACAGGACATCGACCTTGTCGGTATAGACGAGGAATCCGTCGTATCCGGTCAACTGCCCGAACACACTGACCCAGAGGGAGAACAGCAGCGACCCGACCAGCGACTTGGCGCCGTACAGCGGGCCGAAGATCTTCATGCCGAAGAGAAACAGCGGGACGCTGCACGCCATCATCACGACACCGGGATCCCATCCGAACGTATAGTAGCAGATCGTCCCGATGCCGTTCACCCCGCCGCTGGCGATCTTGGCCGGAGTAATGAACCCGGCGACGGCGAATCCCGCGACGGCCGTCCCCAGTATGATATAGGTGTATTCGATGACTGTCTTCTTGGTGATTCTCTGAAACATCGCTCCTATCTTCCCCTATGCCTATAGTATCGCATCCCGGAAAAAAAGAAACTCCTTTCCCACCTGTGATGATGGAAAAGGAGTGTTCGTGCAAATGAAAATCCGACAGCCGTCAGCCGACATATTTCTCCAGCGTCCGACGCACCGCGCCAGGGCCCGCCACCAGTTCGGTGAAATACGAAACCACCAGCGGAGCGAGCTTGGCCTCATAGAGGTCGACGCCGAAGATCTTCGCATCGGAGAGGATCGGACGAAGCGTCTCGTCGAACGGGCCGGCATCCCCGAGCCTGACCGACGCCACGTACGGGCAGACATGGGAGAGCAGCGGGTCGGGGCTCAGTTCGAACGTGCCGCCATTGTCGTCGACTCCCATCAGATACCGGCACCAGCCTGCGAACACCAGAGGAATCAGCTTGAGCGACGACACATCGAGCGTCTTGCTCGCAAGGTACGCCTTGATCGTCTCGCCGTAGCGGATCGACAGTTTCTGCGATGTATCGCATGCAATGCGCTGCGGAGTGTCCGGCATGAACGGATTGGGGAAGCGGACCTCGAGCACTTCCTTGATAAACGCCTTGGGATCGAGAATGCCGGGATCGACGACGACCGGAAGACCTTCGGCATAGCCGATTCTGTCGACCATCTTGGATAGCTGGGGATCGCGCATTTCGTCGGCGATCAGCGTATAACCGAGCAGACAGCCGTAGATGGCCAGACAGGTATGCAACGGGTTCAGGCAGGTGCAGACCTTCATCTTCTCCACCTTGTTGACTGTGTCGCGGTCGGTGAAGTAGACGCCGGCTTTCTCAAGAGGAGGCCGTCCGTTGGGGAACAGATCCTCGATGACGAGGTACTGAGGTTCCTCTGCGTTGACGAACGGAGCGATCCATGTCTTTTTGTCGGTGACGACGATCCGGGTGTCCTCGAATCCATCAGCTTCAAGCGACGCCCTCACCTTTTCGTCCGGCCTGGGAGTGATTTTGTCGATCATGCTCCAGGGGAAGCCGACTTTCGAAGGATCCGAGAGATAGTCGACGAAGCCCTGATCCACCAGATCGCGCTGCGCCCATTGCCTGGCGATAGTCAGGACCGCAGTCTGTAGCTTTTCGCCGTTATGAGAACAGTTGTCCATGCTCACCAGCGCCAGCGGCGACGCCCCGGAGAGGTAGCGGCCGTATACCAGCGCGGTCAGCTTGGAAAGGAACATGGCAGGATGCTGCGGACCGGAGGCGAAATCGGCTTCGACGGAGGGGAAGAACACGCCGTCGGCATTGCGCAGGCTGTAGCCTTTCTCAGTGATCGTGAAGCTGACCATCTGTAGCGAAGGATTGGCGAAAGCGATCTGGAAGGCTTTCCATTCATCGACGAACGACGGGTCGCATTTCAGCGCCTCGACGACGGATGCGATCACCCGCTTTTCGATGGACCCGTCGCTCTTGAGGACCACGAGGAGGCTCAGATCGTCGTGCGGGGCATAGATCTTGTCGATGATCTCGTAGTCGAACCCCTCTCCGACGACGATTCCCTTGTCGCTCAGACCTTGTTCCAGCAGACTCTGCTGAAGCGCGGCCGGAAAGCCGCGGAAAATATTGCCGGCGCCGAAATGGATCCAGATAGGAGCCTGTTTCGTCGCCAAGGCTACCTTTTCTCTGTCAAAAGAAGGCAACCGATACCCGTTCTTCATCCATGGTTGCTTGTCGGCGAGCCCTGTGTCGTTCAATTTCATCGTAATTCTCCTTTCGAGTGGTCCCCCTGATTCTGATTCGGGGCGACGAAAAACCTCGGATATTTTTCCATCATCCAGTTCGCTTCGGTCAGCAACTTGGTCAGATGCCGGTGCTCGACTTCCAGAACCAGATCCAGGTTCCGTTCCTTGAACGCCTGGACCAGCTGTTCGTGCTGTGCAATGACATCGTGGGAAACCCCCTCGTACCAGAACGAGAGAAGCCTGATACGATGGTAGTTCCCACACTGGCTTTGTATCAACTGCCAACTTCTTGTCCGACCGATGCCGGTGAATATGATGGAATGGAACGTATCGTCCCAGACAAGAAACTGTTCATAGGACCGACTCGCTTCCATGATCTTCTGTTGCGCGATCGCCGCTTCCATCGCGGCGATGTCGGACGCAGTCCAACGGTCGGCGAACCGTTTCACCGCCTGCTCTTCCAGTCCGGTCCTGATGAACCGTTCCTCCTCCACCTGATCGAGATCGAGCAACGAGACTCGCGTCCCCTTCTGGGGAAAGATGTCGACCAGCTTGTCGTTGGAGAGTTTCATCAGGGCGTCGCGGACCGGAGAGCGGCTTACCTGGAGCCGCTCGGTCAGGTCCACGACGTTCAGTTCCTGCCCCGGTTCGAATTTCAGGCCGAGAATCATATCCCGGAGCGTCCGATAGATTCCGTCCGCGACGGTGGTCCTCATCAACGAAGGCATCGTGCTTCCTCCGATCGTCGCGCCGGGCGGCGCGTCACGCCTTGCTGCATCCGCGACGGGTGCACTTGTCGATCGCCTCCCACAGGCCGTTGATGTAGGTAGCTCCGAGGGCGCGGTCATACAGGCCGTAGCCGGGCATCGCCACTTCGTCCCAGATCATCCGGCCATGGTCGGGCCGCATCGGGCCGTCGAATCCGATGTCAAACAGCGCCTTGACGATCTCGAACATGTCGAACGAACCGTCGCTGGACAGGTGGGCGGCTTCTTCGAACACTCCGGGGGAGAAATGCTGGAGGTTGCGCACATGGGCGAAATGGATCCTGCCGGGCAGCGATCGGATAATGTCGGGCAGGTCGTTCTTCAGCGAGGTGCCCAAGGAACCGGTACATAGCGTCACGCCGTTGAACGGTGCGTCGACAGCCTTCATCAGCCGGTGGAGGTTCTCCTTGTTGGTGATGATCCGAGGCAAGCCGAAGACGGGCCATGCGGGGTCGTCGGGGTGGATCGCCATCTTGATGCCCCATTTCTCGCACACCGGCTGGATCGCCTTGAGGAAGTAGACGAGATTCTCGAAGAGCTTGTCGCTGTCAACTCCTTCGTAGGCCTTGAACAGCTCCTTGACATGGGCCAGACGTTCCGGTTCCCAGCCGGGCATGACGAAGCCGTTCGAACCGGCGTTGGTCTTGTCGAAGAACGTGGCGGGGTCGATCTGATCGACGGTCTTCTGATCGTAAGCCAGTACAGTGGAGCCGTCCGGCCGTGGCTTGGCCAGTTCGGTGCGGGTCCAGTCGAACACGGGCATGAAGTTGTAGCAGACGACCTTGATGCCGGCTTTGCCGAGGTTGTCCAGCGTATCGATATAGTTCTTGATGTATTTCTCACGGTCGGGGGATCCGATCTTGATCGCATCATGGATGTTGACGCTCTCGATGCCGCTGATCTCCAGTCCTGCGGCTTCCACTTCCGCCTTGATCGCTTCGATACGATCCATCGGCCAAGGCTCACCGGCGGGGATGTCATACAACGTGGTAATTACTCCGACCACTCCGGGAATCTGCCGGATCTTCCATAGGGGTACTGAATCGAATTTGCTTCCGAACCAACGCAAGGTCATTTTCATGGGATATTCTCCTTTCTTCCGCCTGATGACGGAGGGTGTTGTGAAACAAGTGTAACATACTAATATATTAGTTGCAAGAATAAAAGCGCACACCCTTTCTCTTTCCTCACCGAAGAACCTCACATCCGGTCCCACGGCAGCTTTTATTTTGTTTCCTGGATTCGGGTGATGATGGCCTGATTTCCTTCGCCGTATTTCTTGTACAGCGGTTCCATCGCATCCTGGAACTTCTGCTTCTCTTCCTGGGAAAGATAGGTCACGACGACTCCGCTTTTCTTGACCTTCTCTTCGGATGCCTTTTCTTTTTCCGCCCAGAGCGCCCGCTCGATCTCTGCGCTCTCCTGCGCAGCTTGCTTGATGATAGCCTGGTCGGACGGGCTGAGCTTGCTCCAGGTCATCGCGCTGGCGATCTGCATTTCTGGAACGCGGGTATGTTCGTCCTGCAGGAAATACTTGGCCACTTCGTAGTGCCTGGTAGAGTCGTACGATGGCCAGTTGTTCTCCGCTCCGTCGATGGATCCGGTCTGCAGACCGCTGTAGACGTCGCCGAACGACATCGGCGATGGCGTGGCCCCGAGCGCAGTGACCATGTCGATCATCTGTTGGGCTTCCTGGACGCGGATTTTCAGCCGCTTCATGTCCGACAGGGATTCGATCGATTTGCCGGTGGTGTAGAAGCTGCGGGCTCCGGCGTCGAACCATGACAGTCCCACCAGATCGTAGGCGGCCATCGATGCAAGGAACTCGTCGCCGATTGGCCCGTCGAGGACTTTCCACATATGCTCTCCGTTCCGATACAAATACGGGAGCTGGAGGATGTTCAGCGATGGATTGAACTCCGACAGCGGGGAAAGGGACACTCTTGCGAAATCGATGGCGCCGAACTGCATCTGCTCGATGACGAGTTTCTCATCTCCCAGCTGCGCCCCGTAGTAGACTTTGATCTTGATCCGTCCGTCGGTACGCTCCTCTACCATCCGTGCGAACTGAAACGCGGCCTGCGTCGTCGGATAGTCGTAGGCTTGGTTCTCCGCATACCTGAACATGATCAGGCCGCCGTTCCCGTCGTGCGAGTTTTCCGTACTTCCAGCGGAGAACAGGGTTGCGATGGATAGCGACAGCAAGCAGATGACGGCAGTCAGTTTTCTCATGATGCATCCCTTCCCGCCCTCGGTCCGTCACCGATTGACGACGGACACCTGGAGTCCTTCCAGGACGTCGAGGGCTTTCCTGTTCATTTCTGGATCGGGGCCGGCGGTGCATTCGGCGTCGACGATGATCCGCGCTTCGGGGAGCGCAGCCTTGGCAAGGATCGCATTGGAGATGACGCAGATGTTGGAGACCAGTCCGACCAGTTCGACTGATTCGTATCCTGATGTCTTCAGATATTCCGCCAGTTCGATACTCCCGAATGTCACCTTCTCGAATACTTTCTTTGCTCGAGGGAGGAATGAGGCTATCGTTCCGAAGAGGTTCCATCCTTCAGTGCCTTTCTCGCAATGCGGTACCGGAAGATTCCGGCCCTCCTGGGTGTCAAGATAGTCCGCATGGTGGGTGTCGAAGGTGAACAGCAGGTCGTCGCCTGCGGCAAGATATTGTTCGATCTTGCATGCGATGGGACCCTCCAGTTTCTCGGCGCCGGGAAAGCCGAGGGTTCCGGAAACGAAATCGTTTTGATAATCCACTACGATCAACGCTTTGTTCATATGCGATCCCTCCTCAATTCATCTTCTGTCGCCGAAAACCAGCATCGACGATGGACGATCGACGAACAGCGAGCATTCGACTCTGCGGCGCAATACGGTGCATGGCGACAGGGGCGATATCTGGTCATACAGGCACATGGCCACGGCCCGCGCTTTGCGCTGGTCGGGCACTGCGCAGATGATGCATCGACTCTTGAGTATCTGGCGGATGCTCATGGTGATCGCCTGCGTGGGTACTTCGTCCAGTTTCTTGAACCAGCCTTCTCCGACCTGCTGCCGGCGGCTTCGTTCCTCAAGGGTTACGATGATGTATGGATCGTCGGTGTCGAAGTTGGCGGGGGGATCGTTGAACGCGAGGTGTCCGTTCTCTCCGATTCCGAGGAACATCAGGTCGATGGTCTTGCCGGAAAGCAACGCTGACAGGCGTTTCACTTCCCCCTCCAGATCCGTAGCGTTGCCGTCGATGGCATAGAACGCCTTCAGCGCAGGCACTTTGTCCAGAAAGCGTTTACGGAGGTACCGTCTGAAACTCGCCGAGTGGTCGGCGTCTAGCCCGACGTATTCGCACAGATGGAACACTTCGACTTTGCTCCAGTCGACATCCGCTTTGACAAGTTCCTCCAGCAGTTCGAACTGGCTCACTCCGGTGGCCAGAACAACGACGGCGCTGCCATTCAGCTCTATCGCCTGCCGTATCTTCCAGACGCCCGCCAAAGCTGCCTGATATCCCAAGTCGTGTTTGTCTTCACAGATAGTCACCCTCATGCATCATACCTCTGCCTATCCATTGTAGCGATATCTTGGCGGTTGTCCTAGTATGTAGATATAAAAACGGGCCATCCGTTTGGATGACCCGTATTGATCAGCTCGTGTAGATTGCTTCGATTAGAAAGCGATCTTGCAAGTTGCACGGATATAGCCGAGGTTGTCCTTGTCAGCAGGATCGGCACCATTAAGGATGTCTTCAGCATCATACCAGCCGAGGCTCAGGCTTGCACCAGGAATAACTTTGCTGCTGGAGATAGAAGCACCAACACCCAAGGTAATTTTCGCATCGGCAGGCACCTTGCTCAGATCAACATTGGCTGCAAGAGTATACATATCAGCGGCATACTCTGCGTCAGCACCAGCGGACCACTTTTCGGTCTTGATCACATAACCACCGTACACACCGACGGTCAGTTCTTCAGTAGCACTGACAGAAGCGGCGAGCTTCAGGTTCTGCTTGTTGATCAGGTCTTTGCCGGTCAGAGTGAGCTTGACAGGAACGTCGAACTCATTAAGATCGGTCACTACTTTAGCAGACAGAAGATTGGTAGTATTGATCTCTGCCAAATCGTGATCATCATCTACATAACCAGTCTGAACTTTGCGAGCATAGTACACATCGACGGCAACAGGAGCGACTGCGATAGCCAAGGATGCATCGCCATTGACACCGGACTTGAAGTCAGCGGCATCAAGATCATAGCCGAAGTCCCCGGCGGCCTTCACGGAGAAGTTGTCGGTCTCGACAGACAGCTTGCCAGAAGCACCAATCAAATGATACCTAGTTACATCAAGAACATCAGTGTAGACTGCCGCAGCCTGCAACTTGACACCGTCAGCAATTTCAAAATCAGGAGTAGCAACATAAGCACTCAAATCCAACTTATCATCGACTTTTCCTTTCATGCCAAAACCGACCTTGAAGTCCTTATAAGTAGCGGTGATACCAGGAGCCTTCTTGTTGGCCAATTTGTATGTGACAGTCTCAGTATAGTCGTCTTTTGTGATGCCAAAATCATCGGTATCATTCTTGACGGTGTATGTGTCAATCGCGGACTTCGCATAGTCGGGGCGGCTCGCCACACCGTCAATCGCGACGCTCCAATCGGGACCGACGACACGGGCGTAGGAATTGGAAGCGTCAAGACCAAGCTTGAGAGTCGCAGGTCCAGTAACAAAATCAAACGGATCATCGGAATCGATTTCCTTCTCACCAGTGGTGACCAACAAGGTCACGGAACCGTTGATTTCAGCATAGATATCGCCTTCGCCTTTCTTTTCCCCAGTCGCCGTCGCCAAATCGAGGTTGAACTGGAGCTTATTGTCCTGCTTGATAAACCCATACTCCGTGGTATCAAGGTTATACCCTACACCGGTCTGCACCCAGCCGGAGACGCCAGCGAATACGAAGCCGCTAGCCAGCACCGCAATCAAAAGTACTGCAGAAATCTTCTTCATACTTCCTCCAAAATAGTTCGGGGCAGGCACACGACCCGCTGATCCCTTTTTTCCGTTATACGATGAGGATTGTAACAAAGCCCCATCTAACTGTCAAGTTAAATTCATATTCGATGTAAAAGTTACACAAATTCCATATAGTTTTTGCAACAAGTCTACATAAAGTCGTGGAAGACTCGGAAAAACCGGGGCTCAAGGCGCAGGATCGGCAAACTGAACGCCTATTTATGTATATCTAGTGTGTTTTTCATGGAGCATCAAAATCGCATGATTCTGTGGTTCCGGTGTGGATTTCGACAGGAGAAAGGATCAGAGATATGCTTTATCGGTAGAGTCGTTCTGTTCGTTCCAGCGACGGGTACGGACGACAAGATGCTTCAGCGTCTGAAGCGGAGATGCAGTGTCGAACATCGATTCGGTCTTCAGCCCCTCCCCGACGAGAGGGACCACGACATCGAGCACCCCGCCGCGGGACAGTCGGCGGGACATGTGGTCGAACAGGAATTTATACAGCCCAAGTCCCCTGAATTCCGGCTCGATGCAATAGAAAAGGACTTGCGCGGTACGCTCGTCGGCATAGGTCCAGACAAGGCACCCTGCGTAGGATCCGTCACCTGCCAGCGCCACCAGCCCTTCCCTACGATCCTCGCAGGCATCCCATGCCTCGACGACGGAACGGACGGCCATCTTCGACAGCAGATCGGAATCCTCCATGGACTGGACGAACCCATCCAGGCGACGGACCACCGTCTCGTTCCACTGACCGAGGTCGGAAGACACGGTAAAATCCTCCTGCAGCAGGTCCTTCGCATCGTCCTCCGGCTCCAACGCCAGACGCGACAGACGGAAGGCATCGTCGTTGCGTTCATACCACAAATAGATGACGTTACGGATCTCCCGGTCCTTGAAATAGTACCAGAGCCGCTCCAGCGCCGGCTGTTCGCGCAATACGTCCTTGAACTGACGGAACACTCCCTTGCCTGAACGCAACACCTCGCGCAGCCGTTCCCGGTAGATGGGATTACGTAACGACGAAACAAACTTGTCCATCGTCCGAAATCCGTCGGAAGGCCGCCACGGCGGCAGCTCGATGAACCGCGAAGGATCTTCGGCGCGACGGTCTCCGACGAAATCGACCTGGGTCAGCTGTCCTTCGACAAGATCCAGACAATACATATTGGACTGGTCCTCCATGCAGAAGATGATCTGATAGAGGAACTCGTCGGTCAGAGGCGGCATATGGTAGGCGCGCTTGTCGGGTACGTCCATGGTCGTTCCATTGTACCGCCTGAAAACGGCTTTGAAAAGCAGAAACAGCCCCTAGAATTATTTGGAATTGGCGAACCACTCTATCGTGGCTCGTTTTTTGTATCCCCAAGAACGGCTTGAAAAAACGAGATGTCGTGCTATGATTATCCCTAGCTTCTCTTCCGGTCAGTCATCAATCCATATAGTATTCAGGAAGATATCTCCAATGCCGTTGACAAAGCGAACAATGCAGTCAATACATTCAACAGAGGGACAGAATACGGATACTAAGGGCAAGTTAATGAGCAATACCTAGAACAAGTCGCTGTGCGTCCCCGTCCGCTCGAACGATATGACGGTCTCCGACTTACGGTATATCAACAACCAGTCGGGCTGCACATGGCATTCCCTCCTGCCCTTCTTGTTTCCAGAAAGGTTGTGGTCCTTGAACTGCTGGGGAAGGGGAATCTCCTGTATGAGCATGTCCATCACATTCTTGATTTCTTGAAGCGGGAGATTGCGTTTCTTCGCTAGCTTCAAGTCCTTCATGAACTGCGTGGTATAGTCAGCCTGCAACATGTCAGACGCCTATCGAGTCGAATATCTCTTGAGCCGAACTGAAGCGCCCTCTACCGCTTGCGATTATCCCGTCCCCTTCCGCCATCGCCCTGCGTGTGGTCTCGTTGGGTACGTCGAGGGTAAGCAAGAAAGGTATGGCATTCTCACGGATTGACTGCTTGAGGAACATGTTTATAGCCGTGGTCATGTCAAGCCCGAACTCGGAGAACAGTTTCTTGGCTCTCTCCTTGTCGTCCTTATCCATGCGTATAGTCATAGTCGTATAGCCCATTATACACCTCCATTACATGTATATTGTACATATAATATACATGTTTCTTTCGATTCCGAAAAGAGATTTGTATACAAATTACGTCTAGCCGACTTGAACGGCTTGAAAAAACCAGATGTCGTGCTACGATTATCCCTAGCTTCTCTTCCGGTCAGTCATCTTTCAAAGCACAAAAGAGGGAAAGGATGAAGAAACTAGTAGCATTTGTGTTGGTTATCTTTCTACTTATCAGTGGCTGAGCCCCTAAACGGCCGTGTCCAGCCTTGTTCGCAATTTGAGGGATGAGAATCCCCGGAAATTTCAGTCTTTCTCCTAGGCGGCATCTCCAGCGGCCGCTTCTGTTCCATCAATACCTACGTGCTCATATAGCACTTGTCGCCCTGCAGTCCTCCTCATACTCCATCAGACATGTCACTACCAGGCTCAAGTAGCTCTGCCTTTCTTGGATAAAAATCTCCCCCTCGCCTACGCCATCGATTCTTCGGCAGGCTCTTGGCTACCCACCCCCCCCGTTACCTTGACATTCGTTCCAAAAGAGTTGATATTTCTTTATAGATTCCAAACCAGTATCAGGAGTGTACATTCATGAGCATTATTGATTTTATTGAAGCGAGGGAAATCCTTGATTCCCGTGGCAATCCCACTGTGGAAGTCGACGTAATTCTTGAAGACGGGTCCATGGGCCGCGCTGCGGTTCCTTCCGGCGCTTCCACCGGCGTTCACGAAGCTGTTGAACTCCGCGACGGGGACAAGTCTCGCTATCTTGGCAAGGGCGTTCTGAAGGCGGTTGACAATGTCAACAACATCATCGCCCCCGAGCTCGAAGGCATGGACGCTCTCGACCAGGTAGCCATCGACCGCGCCATGATCGCGCTCGACGGCACCCCCAACAAAGGCAAACTCGGCGCGAACGCGATTCTCGGCGTCTCCATGGCGGTAGCTCGTGCGGCGGCCGATTTCCTCGGGCTGCCCCTGTACAAATATCTGGGCGCCTACCATGCCTGCGTGCTTCCCGTTCCGATGGCGAACATCCTCAACGGCGGAGCTCACAGCGACAACAAGGTGGACTTCCAGGAGTTCATGGTCATGCCTATCGGCGCGACATCGATCCGCGAGGCTGTGCGCATGACTGCGGAAGTCTTCCACAACCTGAAGAAAGTTCTCAAAGGCCGCGGCTACAACACCGGCGTCGGCGATGAGGGCGGTTTCGCTCCCGACCTGCAGTCCAACGAAGAAGCGCTCGAGGTCATCATGGAAGCTATCAAGGCCGCCGGCTACACCGCTGGTCGCGACGGCGACTTCATGATCGCCCTCGATCCGGCAGCTTCCGAGCTGTACGACGAGAAGACCAAGCTCTACACACTCAAGTGGACCACCGGCGAGCAGCTGACCAGCGCTCAGATGGTCGATCTCTGGGCTTCGTGGGTCGAGAAGTATCCGATCATCTCGATCGAGGACGGCATGGCAGAGGACGACTGGGAAGGCTGGAAGATGCTCACCGACCGCATCGGCAAAAAGGTCCAGCTTGTCGGAGACGACCTGTTCGTCACCAACACTGAACGGTTGAAGATGGGCTTGGAGAAGGGCGTGGCCAACTCCATCCTGATCAAGGTCAACCAGATCGGCACCCTGACCGAGACGTTCGAAGCTATCGACATGGCGAAGCGCAACGGTTACACAGCCGTCGTCTCCCACCGCTCCGGCGAGACCGAGGACAACTTCATCGCCGATCTGGTGGTGGCGCTGGAGACCGGCGAGATCAAGACCGGTTCCATGAGCCGCTCCGACCGTCTTGCGAAGTACAACCAGCTGATGCGTATCGAGGACTACTTGGGCGACACCGCCAAGTACGCCGGCCGCGACGCATTCCGCGTTCTATAGGGGTCATTGCAGGGTCATTGCAGGGTCATTGCGGGGGGATGCGCCGTAGGGACTAGGGACGGCGGATGCCATTCTGCAAGATTTCCGCTATGATCTTGAGGTTTGAGATTCGAGGCTGTTTCATGCCATGTGCATGGGACAGCCTTTTTTGTACTCTGTGCAAACGTCTGGAGATGGCATGTCTGGCGAAGCGAATCCCGGAAGCGTCCCGTGCAGAGGGCGAAGCAGTGTCAGTCGCAGACCTCGTTCGAAAGGGCACGGCGGATCGCCGTGGGGGAGAAGCCTTTCTTGCGGAGCTCGATTGTCAACCGGTCGGCATCGGCGTACCGCCGGGAGAGCTTGGCGGCGGCGCGGAGGATCAGTTCGGCCTCGAACGTTTCGTCCGAAAAAATTTCCGATAGGATTTCGTCGACGATCTGCCGTGGCACACCCTTGTCCTGGAGCCTACGGGCAAGGAGGGATCGTCCTTCGGGGGCCTTGCGCAACCGGGAATCGATGAAAGCGCGGGCATACCGGCGTTCGTCCAGAGCGCCTTCGGCTACAAGCCGGTCGATCGCGGACGAGGCCTGTTCGGACGAGAACCCTTTCTGAATCAGCTTGAAACGCAGTTCCTGACGGGTATGTTCGCGCATGGCGAGCAGGGAGAGCCCTTTTTCATAGCACGCCCACTGCCGCTGCAACGCCTGATAGTGCAGGAACTGCTCTTCGTCCAGCTCCTGCCCCTCATGCAGATGCCATTCAAAGAAGAGACTGGGCGGAATAAAAAAAGAGGAGCCCTCCAGCGGGACGGCGAAATACCCGTCCGAGGAAGCTCCCCTCTTGATCGTAGCGTACACGCAGCGCCCGTGGGCTCCGAGCTTTAGCGCTTGGAGAACTGGAATCTGCGGCGAGCACCCTTCTGGCCGTACTTCTTTCTTTCGACCATTCTCGGGTCACGGGTGAGGAACCCGCTTGCGCGGAGCGCAGGAAGGTTATTCTCGTCCTGACGGACCAGAGCGCGGGCGATGCCATGACGGCAGGCGCCGGCCTGTCCGGAAGGACCGCCGCCGACGACGTTGATCACCAGGTCGAACTTGGTGAGGCTGTCGGTCACGTCCAAAGGCTGCTTGACCATGTAGACGAACAGGGGATTGCCGAAGTACTCGTCGACGCCCTTGCCGTTTACCGTGATCTTGCCTTCACCCTCGCGAAGATAGACGCGGGCGACCGCCGTTTTTCTGCGGCCAGTACCCTGGCCAAGATTGATCTGCTGCTTGACTGCTTCTTTCTTTGTAGCCATGTTCCGCTCCTACCTTAGATTTCCACCGCGATGGGCTTCTGGGCCATGTGCGGGTGCTCGGCACCTGCATAGACCTTCATGTTGGTGAACAGCTTCCGTCCCAGAGGTCCGCGGGGGAGCATGCCCTTGACGGCCTGCTCCATCGGATAGACGGGCTTGCGCTTGATCACATCGGAATACGGAGCGGCCTTGAGCCCGCCGGGATAGCCGGAATGATGATAGTACATCTTGTCGTTGTACTTGTTTCCGGTCAGAGCCGCTTTTTCCGCGTTGATGATGATCACATAATCACCCATGTCATGATGAGGAACGTATTCGGGCTTGTTCTTTCCGCGAAGGATCCTGGCAGCCGCCACAGCGACACGTCCCAGTTCCTTGCCTTCCGCGTCGATCAGATACCACTTCTTCTCGATTGTCGCCGGTTTTACAAAAATAGTCTTCATGTATGCACCCTATATAGCGCGGGAACCCTTTCCCGCCTTGTGTTTTGTTCATGGATGAGCAGAACGCATCGTGGCATATTTCCCCTTTCCCTGTCAAGACACGATCCATGTGCGAACGCATCTTTCGAAAAAAAGAGAGACCTGCGGCGATACCGCCATCCAAATGTCCGAACCATCAGCAATACCGTGCGGCGATACGACGGAACTCCGCGACATCCCCGTCATTGTATCGAGCGGGAAAGATCATCGGTATTCCGGGCCCCGGAGGAAGCACCACGCCCGCTTCGAGCGCCTCGTGGAACAACTTCCGGTACCGATCTTCCGGCAAACCTGTCAGAAGATACGGCCCGCGGGGCCGGCCGAACAACCCTTCGAGGGGATTGCCCATCGCCCGCGACGCGACAGCGTCTTCCGATTCATACATCCTCAGCAACGCCGAGACCGACTTGACGAGCAAATCAAGCAGCAACGGCGACGCAGGAGAAGAAGGCGGAAGCTCATTCGCAAGAGCCTCGTCACCGGCGCACACGATCTCGGGAATGAAACTCCCTGGGAAAGGTAGGATAGGGAAGAGCAACACGGTATCTGCCCCGCCGTCACCGAGAAACGGTCGCCAGTACGACGCTCCGCAGCCCTGCGGCATCACCCCTGTCGCGGGATCGGCGACCTCGTCGGTACCGAACCTTCGCTTCAGGAACTCAGCCACGCTCCCCTGCCGCGGATATATCCGCACGTACGGGAAGTCGGGAAGCAGTTGCGCCAGTATTTTTTCGAGCCGTCCCTGATAGACGGAAGGGTACTCGGCGACGAGTCCCCGAGAAATCGTGGACTTCAGCGCCCGCTGCACTCCTTCCGGCCTATGGCCGAGGATGGCTCTGCCATGGTTCTGAAAAAAATCGACATACCGTTTTCCGAACCGATCGTACAGATAGTACTCCCGCGCACGGACAACGACAGGCATTGTATATGGTTCCGCATCGGTTTGTCTAGTCATTGATTGGAGCATATCAGTCGTTTCCTATTTTCTCAAGAGAAGCGTACCGGCTGATGAACGTAGTCTTCCGTCCGCTGTCGAAATTGACATCGATGATCTCCTTGCCGTTGCGATCCTTGACAAGGACGACCTGTCCCGGCCCATAGCTGTCGCTGTACACTCGCTGGCCCAGCGGGAAATGCCGGTCCGACTCCCCCTCGGGCTTCTCGCCGTCGCTTTCGGAACGGATCGCCGCCTTGTCGGAGGAAAACCCTTTCTGCAATCTGACCGGCTTGGCGCCTGGCGGCCTCGTCGGATCGCTGACGATCAAGTTGGACGGCAGCCCTTTTTTTCTTCCGCCGCCCGCCCATTGCTCCTCGCCGTAGCGGATCGACATCCTCGCCCGCTTTTCTCCAAGACTGCCATATCCCAGGTATCCTTGGGTCGAGGAATCATTTGCACCAGAGTCCCCCCAGCCTCCGAAGAGTCCTGAACCTGGGCGCGCACCTTGGATGGTGAGCATGCCGGGGGGGATTTCGTCGATGAACCGACTGGGAAGCTGGAAGTTGGTCCGTCCCCAGATCATGCGACGCTTGGCGCTCAGCAGATACAGTTCCTGACGCGCCCGGGTCACCGACACATAGAAGATGCGGCGCTCCTCCTCGAGGTCGTCGTCGCTCTCCTGAGCCCGACCGGGAAACAGGCCTTCCTCGAGGCCGGTAATGAACACTCGGTCAAACTCGAGCCCTTTGGTATTGTGCATCGTGATCAGCGTCACGCCCGGTCGGTCGTTCCGGTCCTCCCGACCCAACGTTGTAGGATCGAGCTGCGACTCCTCAAGGAACGCGGAGACACCTTCGCGCCCGGAAGGGTACTGGGCGATGGCGCTGACGAGCGCCTCCAGGTTCTCCACGCGGGCGGTCTTGTTCAATTCGTCGCTCTTGCGATGCATCTCAAGGATGCCTGATTCCCGGATCAGGAATTGGGCGAAGTCGGCGTTTTCGCCTCCCTCCAGTCGCCGGGCGGCCTCGTCGTACACCCGCAGGAACTCTTTCGCCCCCGCCGAAGCCTTGCCGGACAACGCACCGCTCGAGACCGCCCGTCGCATGGCCTCGATAATGTCCCCGTCTTCGGCTACATGGGAAAGGATCGTATCCTGCCCCCCTTCGCCGATACCTCTGGCCGGCTTGTTGATCATCCGTCGCCAGTTCACTTCGTCGCCGGGATTCAGCTGCAGGTAGATCAGGGCGATCGCGTCCTTGACTTCCTCGCGTTCGTAGAAGCGCAGGGCCCCCACGACCTTGTACGGGATGGACAGACGGGCGAAGCAGGTCTCGAACGCCACCGACTGGGCGTTTGTCCGGTAGAGAACCGCGCTCTGGTCATAGCGGCCGTCGGCTTTGACGATCCTCGCGACGAAGTCGGCTTCGGAGCGATCATCATCCACATATATGAGGCGGGGAAGCGTTCCGGTTCCATTGTCAGTCCATAGGTTCTTGGGGTGGCGGCCTTTGTTATGTGAGATCACTTCGTTGGCGATCGCCAGGATGCTTGACGTCGAACGGTAGTTCTGTTCCAGCTTGATGATCCGTGTGCCGGGATAGACGTCGGGGAACGAGAGGATGTTCTTTACTTCGGCGCCGCGGAATCGGTAGATCGACTGGTCGTCGTCGCCGACTACGCAGATGAAGCTTGACGGTCCGACTAGCAGCTTGAGCATATTGAACTGGGCGATGTTCGAATCCTGATATTCGTCGACAAGGATCACCTTGAATCGGTTGTGGACCCACTTTTGGACATCGGGACAGGTCGATAGCAGTTCGATGCTCCGGGAAATGAGGTCGGCGAAATCAACGTTCCCTACCCGGCGGAGCTTGTTCTCGTATGCGCGGAATTTCTGAGGGAACTGCTTGTCCACGGAAAAACCGTCCAGATCGTCGTCGGAGGTGAACCCCATGTCCTTGGCGCGGCTGATCGCCCGCATGACCGGGTCGAGTTCCTTTTTCTTATGGTCCGGATAGCAACTTGCCAGCAACGACAGGGAATCGTCGTCGTCATAGATGGAGAAATCCGAGCCTAGTCCGATCCGCTGCCCGTGCCGCCTGAGCAGCCAGGCGCCGAATGCGTGGAATGTGCGGATGTTCACTTCTCCCGCGTCGATGTCGGGCAAGAGATCCTGCACCCGCTGGCGCATTTCCTGGGCGGCCTTGTTGGTGAAGGTCACGGCAAGTATCTGCCATGGAGCTACTCCCAGTTCTTCGATGCAGTAGGCGATTTTGGTGGTGATGACCCGTGTCTTTCCCGATCCTGCTCCGGCGAGGACGAGCAACGGCTTCGAATTTTCCAGCACGGCCTCCCGCTGCGGTCCGTTGAGGGTGGAAAGATATCGTTCGCTATCGCTCATCGCGCTTCCTCCCGGCAGGGAATCGCCTGCAAGTCGATGCCGTTGACTCGCGATACGCCGCAGCGAACGCGTTGTCCGGGGACGAGGCCTCGCCCCATGACTACCGTCAGGCCGTCCACTTCGGGGGCCTGGGCGTACATGCGTCCGATGGCCAGCTCCTCCCCTTCCACCAGTTCTTCGATCAGGACGGGATAGGTGTTGCCTACGAATCGCCGCAACCGTTGCGCGGTGATCTTCTCCTGGACGGTCTGTAGTTCTTTCTGCCATTCGGCCGCCTGTCGGACCGCTTTCTTGTGCTCCGCCTCGCCGCGCATCTTCCATGCGGGGGTGTCCTCTTCCCGCGAATAGAGAAACGAGCCCATCCAGTCCAGCCGGGCTTCCTCGATGAACCGCATCAGGACATCGAACGCTTGCCGGTCTTCTCCGGGGAAGCCGAGCATGATGGTGCTGCGGATCACAGCGTCGGGCACTGCGCTACGGATGGAGGCGATCAGGTCGAGGTACTTCTTGCTGTCTCCGGTGCGGCCCATTCCCCTGAGCACAGGTACGGCGGCATGTTGGAACGGGATGTCGAAATACGGTAGAATCTTCGGATTCGCAGCCACCAGGGCTGGTAGTTGGGGGGGGAATGCGTCGGGGTGGATGTAGAGCATCCGCACGACGAAGTCGCCGTCGATGTCGATGATGCGCTGCAGCAGATCGCAGAATTTGGAGTTTTTGTCAGGGGCGTCGGTTCCGTAGGCTGCGAGGTCCTGGGCGATGAGGTTGATTTCCTTGATGCCTTGCGACACGAGCCGCCGGGCTTCGGCGAGGATCGCTTCCTGAGGGCGGCTGCGCAGTCCGCCGCGGATCAGCGGGATGGCGCAATACCGGCAGCGGTGGTCGCATCCTTCGCTGATTTTCAGGTATGCGGAGCCGGGGAAGTTCAGAAGTCCCTTGCGGTCGTCCCGTTCACAGGAGGAGATGGGGTATTCAGGTCGTTCGACGGGGCGCTTGCCGGCCATGACTGCTTCGACCAGCGGGACGATCTTGGAAAGGTCGTGGTTGCCGAAGATGCCGTCCGCTTCAGGTAGGCTGTCGCGCAGATCGTCGGCGTATCGCTGGGAGAGGCATCCGGTGAGGATGAACTTGGCGTCGGGTTTCGCTTCGTGGAGCTGAAAGAAGGTGTCGATCGATTCCTTCCGGGCCGATTCTATGAATCCGCAGGTGTTGACGATCACCAGATCGGCTTGGGCGAGGTCTTCGGTCCGTTCTGCTCCGTTTTCGGAGAGGTAGGTCAGCAGGACTTCGGCATCGACCTGGTTCTTCGCGCATCCGAGGCTTTCCATATATACTGTATACATCACTTACGTTCCTTTCTGTATTTGCAGAGGCCTCTGGCTTGTGGGCTTCTGTGCAACAACGCAACAACTATGCGACGCTCATCAAGTCTGGTGGAGTGACGCGCCACTGTCAAGAGCACTCAGTGAAAAAACTGGTCCAGTGCAAAATTCCGCTTATGGTGGGCGGAAAGAGCCTTTTCAGCCATTGTCGAGGGAATGACACATAAAACAAGGATTGCCTTATAGCCATGAGTCATATTAAATGGCTGTAGGTATTGGCATAGGCGGTCATGGAGCAATCACCGAGCAGGCATGCAGCAATGGCAAAGCAATGAATGGTTATTCGCTGTTTATGGTGGGTAAGATTCAATTGGGTATTCATGAATAGAGGGTAAT
>LVBD01000024.1 GCA_001604275.1 Spirochaetales bacterium Spiro_02 | reverse complement strand
TATTTGCAACTATTTAAAAGAATTACTGAATTCCTAGATATAATTTGGACGGGAATTTGAGTAGTCAAAGAAGTAGGCCACGTTTTTTCGTTCCATGAAATAGGTCGTCAGTTCCTTTTTTGCTTGGGGAAAATCTTTGCGTGCCATACAGGCTTTGAATCTTTCAAGGCCATGGTAGCGCGTATCGAAGCTTTTCAGCACGTCTTCGTCGGTTACGTCGAGTTCAAAGTCAGGGATCTGTAGCATGGATGCTTCCTCCTTGATGCATGCAAGCGAATGTATCATATTCGATCTGAACGGTATGGTTCTTAGGACCTTCATCTGGAGTTCGGTCGAGTTCTTGACCCAGTTCCCGATTGCTTATGTGTAATACGGGGTGTCCTTGGGACAAGAAACGATGATCGGCCTGGAAGCACTCACCCGGATGCCGACTTCCAGCGCCTGCCCGGGCGAACAGCTCCGGAAAGCTTCGAGATTTCTTTCGGATATGTCCGGGACAGACTGTATCGACCCAATAGGTCGGTTCGCCGATTACTTTTCCCGAGAAATCTGTTCTTCCTGTAATGCTGAACGCTTCCGCGACCGTCCTAAGTTCGCCCATGCGGTTAAACTGATATGTATATCCTTTGTCGGGGAAAGGATTGTCCATCCACTTAGGAGGATTGCCGACGAAACGGCTTTTCCCTCCTGTTCCGGTAAGCACTTGTTCCGTTCTGGAAATTGCGATTCCTGGAAACATGCGTCGGATATCCTTTCCTTTTTCTCTGCGTATGGGCATAAGAAAATTGTAGCGGAGATTGTCGGAAAGGCAATAATGATTCTTTTGGTGAAAATGGCAGTATTTTGGTGGTCGGCGTTTGCTGTAGCGGTACGTGCGTCAGGAGCGACTTCTTGCGGCCTCCATGGGAGCCGGCCCATGGGGTATGGATGGAATGGAACTTTTTGTGTCTCACGCGGACCTGGTTTTTCTCTTATGACCGTGATCCGGTAGCTGGAAGTGACTCTAATTTCATGCTCTGTAATATATTGGAACTGATGTTCATAATTTCCTCCCAGATAGGGGAAAATACTTGACGATATACGTCCTCATAGTTATTTTTGGGTTGTGCCCAGGGGTGGGCATATCTCTAGACTCAATGAAAACTGGTGCGAGACGACCATCGGAGATTTCCCCCGTGGTCGTTTACCCGTGTATTGCGGGAGTATTTCATTGGGCGCACCCCGAAAAAAATGTTTGAGGAAATGGTGGTACATGAGCAAGAAACAGGAAGAGACCGACATCAAGGAAACGAAGGAAGAAGAGGTCAAGACTCAGGCTTCTGCGGTATCCGAGGAACCGGTCGTTGAAGAATGCGCTGCGGAAATCGATCCGAAAGCGGCTGAAATCGTGGCGTTCAATATGAAAATCGGAGAATTGGAATCCGAAGTGGCTTCGTTGAAGGATCAGTTGCTTCGCAAGCAGGCTGATGTCGAGAATTTCCGGAAACGTTTGATTCGGGACAAGGACGATGCCGTCCAGTTCGCCAATACCAAGCTGATCACGGACTTGCTTCAGCCGTTGGACGATTTCGACCGGGCTATCGCCGCGGCGGAGACAACCAAGGATTTCCAGACGATGTACGACGGGATCGTGATGGTCCGTAGCCATCTGCTGGGCATGCTGGAGCGCAATTGGGGGCTGAGCAGGATCGAGGCTGTCGGCAAGGAGTTCGATCCTTCCGAGCACGAGGCCTGCATGATGACGGAAGACCCTTCCTGCAAGGTCGAGACGGTTCTGGAGGATCTCGGTACCGGCTATAAACTGCACGATCGGGTCATTCGGCCTGCGAAAGTCAGAGTCGGAAAACCGGTGGAAGGTTGATGGCGTCGGCTGAGAAAAAAGTAGTCAGCGTGTTTTTTTATCAGTACATTATGTGCTGAGGAAAGCGGCCGGGCGGATGCCGGTTTTCTTTCCGAATATATTTTGAATATGTAATTTACTCTGAGAGGAGAAAGATAAAATGGGAAGAATCATTGGAATTGACTTAGGTACGACCAACTCCTGCGTCGCGGTGATGGAAGGCAGCGAGCCGGTAGTCATCGCGAACTCGGAGGGGCAGAGAACCACTCCGTCCGTCGTTGGTTTTACCTCCAAGGGAGACCGTCTTGTCGGTCAGCCCGCTAAGAACCAGATTGTAACGAATGCGGAGAACACTGTGTTCTCCATCAAGCGCTTCATGGGGCGCAAATATCACGAAGTTCCGTCCGAACTTGCGATGATCCCCTACAAGGTCGTCGCAGGTCCGAACGATGAGATCAAGGTCGAGATTCGTGGCAAGGACTATTCTCCGCAGGAGATTTCGGCCCTGATTCTTCAGAAAATGAAGAAGACCGCCGAGGATTATCTTGGGGAGCCGGTCACCGAAGCGGTCATTACCGTTCCCGCGTACTTCAACGATGCGCAGCGGCAGGCGACCAAGGATGCCGGAAAGATCGCCGGTCTCGAGGTCAAGCGAATCGTCAACGAGCCGACCGCGGCTGCATTGGCCTATGGTTTCGGCAAGGATTCCTCCAAAGAGGAGAAGATCGCCGTGTACGACCTTGGCGGCGGTACGTTCGATATTTCCATCCTTGAGCTGGGCGACGGCGTGTTCGAAGTCAAATCGACCAACGGCGATACCCACCTCGGCGGTGATAACTTCGACCAGCGGATCATCGAATGGATGGTGGACGACTTCAAGAAGTCGAACGGAATCGACCTGACCCAGGATAAGATGGCTCTGCAGAGACTGAAGGAAGCCGCCGAAAAGGCGAAGATCGAACTGTCCAACGCCACGTCCGCGGATATCAACCTGCCGTTCATCACCGCCGATGCGACAGGTCCGAAGCATCTGCAGATGACGTTGACCCGTGCCCGGTTCGAGCAGATGGTCGCCGATTTGATCGAACGGACCAAGACCCCATGTAAGAATGCGTTGCGTGACGCCGGTCTTACAGCCGCGGATATCGACGAAGTCATTCTTGTCGGCGGTTCCACCCGTGTTCCCGCCGTGCAGGCCGCGGTCAAGGAGCTGTTCAACAAAGAGCCCCACAAGGGTGTGAACCCGGACGAAGTCGTCGCTGTCGGCGCCGCGATCCAGGGCGGCATTCTGGGTGGAGATGTCAAGGATGTCCTGTTGCTGGACGTTACTCCGCTTTCGCTCGGTATCGAGACCCTCGGTGGCGTGAACACCAAACTCATCGAGCGCAATACGACGATTCCTACCCGCAAGAGTCAGATTTTCTCCACTGCCGCGGATGGGCAGACTGCAGTGAGCATCCATGTCCTGCAGGGCGAACGTGAGATGGCCTCCCAGAACAGGACGCTGGGCAAGTTCGACTTGGTCGGCATTCCTGCGGCGCCGCGAGGGGTTCCTCAGATCGAGGTTACGTTCGACATAGATGCGAATGGTATCGTGCATGTGTCCGCCAAGGATCTGGGGACCGGCAAGGAGCAGAAGATTCGTATCGAGTCTTCTTCCGGATTGTCCGAATCCGAGATCGAAAAGATGGTCAAGGATGCGGAGGCTCATGCGGCCGAGGATAAGAAGGAACGGGAGAAGATCGATGCCCGCAACGAGGCCGACGGACTTCTGTATTCCACGGAAAAGTCTCTCAAGGACTATGGCGACAAGATTTCTTCCGAAGACAAGGGCAAGATCGAAAGCGCTATGGAAGACCTCAAGGGTGTGATGAACAACTCTTCCGCTTCCAGCGAAGAAATCAAGGCCAAGACCGAAGCTCTCCAGCAAGCGGCGTACAAGCTCGCCGAGGAAGTCTACAAGTCTGCGGCCGCCCAACAGCAGGGCGCTCCCGATGCCGAAGGTCCTTCCGATCCGACCGGTTCGGACGGAAATTCCGGCAAGAAGGGTGATGGCGGTGTCGAGGACGCCGACTACGAGGTCGTAGACTAAGTAGGCCCGAATTGAGTATTCTGTGGGTATGCCCGCGATATGCATCATGTCGGTTTCGGCCGACATGATGTTTGTTTCTCATTGGGCAGTACCTACACATCGAAGGAAGTCGCACTGTGGCGAAAAGGGATTATTATGAAGTGCTGGGAGTTCCGAAAGGGGCTTCCCAGGAAGAAATCAAGAAAGCGTATAGGAAGCTGGCCATCGCGAATCACCCCGATAAGAATCCTGGTGATAAAGCGGCCGAAGAGCGGTTCAAGGAGGCTACTGAAGCCTACGAGGTGCTGAGCGACGAAAAGAAGCGCCAGACCTATGACCAGTTCGGTTTCGCCGGTATCGACGGCATGAACGGCGGCGCACACGACTATTCCAATGTATATCGTGATTTCGGCGATATCTTCGGTGGCGGTTTCAGCGATATCTTTGAATCCTTTTTCGGCGGTGGCGGCGGCCGTTCCGCCGGACGTTCCCAAGCCGGTCCTGAATCCGGGGCGAGTCTGCGCTATGATGTCGAGATCGATTTTGCGGAAGCGGTTTTCGGAACTAAGGTCGAGATTTCCTATGCGCATCAGGTCGCATGCGATTCCTGCGGCGGTACTGGGGCTCGGGCAGGTTCCGGCAAGAAGATATGTCCCACGTGCAACGGGACTGGCCAGATTCGCCGCAACAGCGGGTTTTTCGCCATCGCGAGTACTTGTCCTACCTGCAACGGGACTGGCTCCGTCATAGACAACCCATGCTCCGAATGCCATGGAACCGGAGTCAAGCGCAAGCAGCAGAAGATCAAGGTAACCATTCCTGCGGGTGTCGATAATGGAAGTCGTGTCGTCCTGAGCGGCATGGGGGATGCCGGAGCCAATGGCGGACCCGCCGGCGATCTGTATGTCTATGTGAATGTCCGCAGGCACAAGTTCTTTGTCCGTGATGGTCAGGATCTGTATTGCCAGATTCCGATCTCGATCACGCAGGCCGTTCTTGGTGCGGATATCGAGGTTCCTACGATCGACGGACAGAAGGTGAAGGTGGCCATACCGTCCGGGGTGCAGAACGGCAAGATGCTGCGTCTGCGGGGCAGGGGGGTGCCGCGGCTTCGCGGACCGCTCGACCAGCGCGGAGACATGTACATCAAGCTGCAGGTGGATATCCCCAAGCGGCTGAACACCAAGGCGAAGCAGCTGATGCGCGAATTGGCCGAGGCTTTGGGCGAGAACAACGCCCCGGAACCCGTTGCCTTCGAGGAATGACCCCCGAGGTTCGCTCTGGCGCCAGTCCAGGTGTCGTTTGTGACTCTTTGCTTTCTTTCAAGTTGGAATCGAATCAAGGAAGCCCGTCGAAAAGACGGGTTTCGTTTTGTCCCCGATATAGGGAAATCTCTGACTTATGTCTTACTATAAGCTGACATTGCTTGCCTCTTGGCTTATGTTGCATTATACTGCTGAATAGATATTCGTGCGGTGTCGGAACTTTGTTTCTGGAATGAATTACAACCTGTGGAGCTGAATAGTTTCCGAAAAGCGAGGTTTGTTGGAGATGCATCATCGGATGCGACTGATTAGACATATGGCATTGGTTGTGCTCCTGCTGGTTCTTCCGTTGGCGTTGCTGCAGGCGGTTACTATTTCCGTGCTCCCGAGTGCCGTGACTTGGACGAAGAACAGTCCGATCGGGGGGAATCTTTATGCCATCCAGACGTTGGTTCTGTCGATCGACACAAGCGATATGTCTTCTGGAGAGGAACTGGCGTTCACTTTGATAGAAGGAACCGGTGGAATCACCATGAAGTACGGCTCCGATGCCGATCACCTTGACAGTACTGTAGGGGGGAACATATGGCTGTATTCGCAAAACGCCGAATTCGTTTGGTATGGCAATCGGTCGCATGTGTTTGAAGCGAATACCGCTGGCGGAGGCAAAGGCCCGATCCGCTGCGTGCCGGATACCGGATATACGACGTTCACGATCGAATTCTGGATTCGTATGTATAATGATCCGTATCTGTATGATCCAACTACCGACATCGTTTGGATCCCCGCACTCAATCTGAAAGCGAATCTTGGAACTTTGAAAGATGACGGAAGCACTGCATTCGTTCCTGACTCGATCGTACATATTCAGGTTGACGAGAGCGATCCAGATGGAGAAGAGAGCGTGCCTCTTGTTTGGCAGGATCCGGCCAATGTCACGCCTGGATCGGGTGGCGGTAGCAATATCGACCCGAACCCTGACGTCTGGGACTTCGGTATCGGTTCGAGTCTGGCTAAAAGCGTTCAGGAGGATATCGATCTCTATCAACTGTCGACCGGTACCATGATCAATGTCGGAGCAGTGACTGCGACGCATGTCAGCGGAGATTCCACCGAAAACAGCGAAGTGACGGTGCGCTTCTATCCCGATGACCTTGTGTTCGACTATGGGACGAACTCGACAAGAAAGGCATTTTCTTATGCGCTGTTCTTTGGTGATGACCGTATTGTCGACGATGACCCCGAGGGCGATACCGGAGATGGGTACTATGTGGATTTCCTGTGGGACAATCTTTCTCCGTCGAATGTCATCAACAGCAAGTCGTTGAAGATCCAATATGATAGTGGATGCCAGGTTCTGTTGCCGGGCTACCAGAATGCGACGCTCGATGCACTTCCCGCAGGTACATATTCTTCGACGATCAGAATTGAATTCATTACCGGTACGTAATAGCTGTCTTGTTTTCGGATCCTCCAGCGGCACGACATGGTCTCCGCCCGTCAACCGTCTGGGAAAAAGTCACCTGAGAAAGTAGTGGTTTTCAGGGGTTTTGCGAGG
>LVBD01000023.1 GCA_001604275.1 Spirochaetales bacterium Spiro_02 | reverse complement strand
GTTTTTGGATAAACCAGTTATTTGCCTTTCCTCGGCTACTTAACTGCGGAAGACAAGATCACACATTCTTCATGATATGGGCGGGAAAATACGTCCCCTAGGTTTTTTTTACAACGAAATGAGAAGAATTCTGATCAAATCTGGTACGTAGCTCCTACGACCATTTGGAAATCGAACACTGGGCCGACTTCCGTACTGTGGTTTCGATGCCACTGAGTAACGAAACTCAGACTGCTTCGAAACGAAATACCCGTTCCAAGTTGCATTTCTACCGAGGGTTCCAGTCGAAGCGTTACTTCAACAGGACCGTTCTTAGCCTCCGTACCTATTTCGATCGAAGTCGTCGGAGCATGTTGCGGGGAGCTGTCCGAATATGTTGACCAAGGGGTATCGAGCTCCACCAACCCCTTGAACCGCAACTGTGCAAGCAAAGCTGTCGCGAACCGTCCCGGTGCGACATAACCGAAACGCAAATTGCCGACTACGGAGTCTCCTCCGTATCGATAACCCAAATAGTATTTATGGTATTTTATTCCCGTACCGCCAATTTGCCCGGCGGTATTGTTTGCTTCCCTGAATGCGACGATATACTCCACATCGCCGTCTCTCTTGTAGAGATACGGATCTGTATATACTCCCTCCAGAGATCCAAAGAACGCACCATATCCGTAGGGGAATACCAACTTGACACCAAGCATGCCTCCCGCCGCATTGGGATTCGCATCTGCACCTGACGTAGGTTCCTCACCCGCCGCCATATCGTCAAGCAAGAACATTCCGTATACGTTGATTCCTTCGTACGGGGTGAAATCAAGTTCAAAACCGAGCAGAGAATTGGAATTTCCCCTAATGTACATATTGTGGAACAACATCATCGGATTCAACACTTGAAGATCGAAATATCCATCGAGCGTCTGGTACATGATCGTCTCGGAAATGGCGAATGTCAGCCGGTCTTGGAACATCCGGAACTCAAACCTATGCCCCATGAACATGCTCAGTCCCTGCATCTGATGATTTGGATCGGCGAGCTTTGCCATTATAAAGTCTTTTTCCGATTGCCCTTCATCCGGCCGATAGTTCACCGGATGCGGAAAGAACGATGCGACGAATGTATATTTGAACGAACGGTGGTAGTTTGCCAAGCGGATGAACTGATGCATCGGATAATGGGATCCGAGAATCAGATTGCCTGACTCCCCCGGCCCCCATGAAAGTCTGTCTCGTCCGATCTGCAGGTTCCAATGGGAACCTCCGACGGACAGGAACGCCCGATATGGAATATTCATGCTTAGCTCGCCCAGCTTCGCCACGCCGAACATCGGGATGTTCGAGCGGAACCGCAAGGCATACAGTTCTTCCCGCGATAGATCCGGCCCATCGGTCGAAATCGGCCAATCGTCGGAATGATACCTGGTCAACCCCAGCGACAGTTCCACGAATCCATAGAAATGTTCGGCGGACCATGCTTCGAACCGGACGCCGATCGGAGCGGTACGCTCAGTAAAACCATAGTTCCAGTCAGGTTCGGTATCGAACTCCTCGTTCACATGGAAATAGAATTCGGGAGCGAGAATCATCGATGGAGTGAACCCGAACCCATCGTCCGAAACAAGTCGAGGAGAGACTTCCAGTGCGAACGCCACTTCGTCGTAGAGAGCCCGCTGACTGTCCGACAGACTATCGTACGGAATTGTCTCCAGCATGCCGAGCAACTCATCCGCGCTCCAAGGTCCTGCCGAAGAAGGCTGGGAACGACCGGTGGAAATATAGAGCAGCACGAGATTCTCATATTCCGAAGAGCCGACCGGAAAAATCTTCCGGTCATTCACATACGAGCGGGAGGCACCCAACGGCGATAGGAATGACAGCATCATTCCCAGACATATCCATTTTTTGATTCGCAAGCTCATCTTCACCAGCCTGTCATGTGATGGTCGGATCGCATGTCTCTACATCAGGTGCAGATGAAATACGACGCACCTCCAATTATACAAATTCAATGGAAACTGTCCATCATCGCGCTCCATATCGCCATCAGCAAAAAAACAGCCTGAAGCGTGCCGGGGCCGGCCATGGCTTCAGACTGTACGGGACACCCCTGCGAAATGGCATCGCTCTAGAAATCACCAAGCAACGCGGCGTCCTCCGTAACGACGACTTCTTCCGAGACAGGCGCTGCGGCGGCCACCGGCGGTTCATAGTGCGTCAGCCAGATAGCCGGCTCCGCACCTCCGACCAAGGCCGGAACCGACAGCAACAGCATGTCTTCGCCAAGCGGAACGGAAAACTTCCACGTCTTCTCGATCTCTTCATAGTTCGCATCCATATACAGGACTGTGATCGAATGCCGCTGTCCAGTGACCACGGCCTTGTCACGGTCCCGGGCGGCGAGTTCCAGCTGATCCTCCTTGTCGACCTGCACCTCCACGATCGAGAACGCCTTGTACGTTTCGCCTCCGAATTCAAGGGTCTTGTTGTCCAGCAGGATCGTATGCTGCTTGCCGATCAGGAACATCAGCACGGCGACCAGCAGGATCGCGACGATGACGGCGAGCCGTATCCAGATCTTCCTCGAGATATGCACCTTGTCCATGCTCAAGCCTCCTCAGCGGTCTGTCCGGCGGCCAGTTCACGGCCAACCCTCGATTTCTCACGCCGCTTGCGCACTTCGTAGAGAACCAGCGACATCGTGATGACCCCGTAGGACACGAACACTCGGAAATACTCTCCCAACTGCGCCTGACCGATCAAATTCTTGCCGGCCATCGGGGAAACGATGAACATCAGGTGGAACAACGTGACACCGAGGAACACGTTGCCGATATTCGCCTTGCTGACAGAAGCCCCCCCGACCAACAACGCCGCTACGGAAAACATACCGATCTGCGAGTGCGAGTTGTAGGTATTGAGCGTTCCGATATTCGACAGGTAGATGACCATTCCATAGCCCGCGAGCACCGTGGAGATGACGATCGACACGATACGCGTATGTTCGACACGAATACCCGCATCCCGGGCCACTTCCATGTCCTGCCCGACTGCGAGCATGTCCTGCCCAAGTTTGGTACGACGGAACCAGACCACGAAGATGCATAGCAGCGCAATGACGGCGAACGTGGCGAGGGGCAGCGAAATGCCGAAAACCTTCACGGCAAGCAGATTATCGAGACTCTTGCGGATCCCGATCAAGTTGACCGTATTCCGGATTCCGTATCCTCGCGGCAGCACGAGCGAAGAACTGCGGATCGGCAGGAACTTGGTGCCCATGATATAAAGCACCACCAGCTGGTACACGCCATTCATGAAGAAAGCGATGATATAGCTCGTGACCATCTCCCGCCCTTTCGCCATGTTGAGCAACTTGCCGCATCCCCAGCCAAGCAGCATGGAGATCGGTGTCGAAATAATCATAGCCAGGACCATGCCGGGAATACCGACGATCCCCCAGTCGGAAATCAGGATCAGACCGATCTGTCCCGCCATGGCTCCGAGCGTCATGCCGAAGTTCAGCCCCATTCCGGCCATGATCGGGATCAGCAAGGCGATGATCAGGAAGGCGTTCCGGGAAATCCGGACCACTACTTCCTGGGCAAGATACGAAGCGGAATATCCCGACAGGGGGATTCCGATCGCACAAATAACCAGAAACAGCACGGGAACCGTATTGTTTTCCAGAAAATGAAGCACCTTCTGCCAATTCGTTTCTTTCAGCGGGCTCATCGTGTCGCCTCCGATTTTCTGGTCAGGGCATACAGGATCATGCCGTTCGAAACGATGATCCTGATTACCTCGGACATGTCGGTATGGATCGCAGAGTTCATGACCGACGGCGTCATGGTCACGATTCCCTGGAATAGGAACGTACCGACGATCACGTTTGTAATCGAAGCCTTGTTCACCGAAGCGCCTCCGATCAATATCGCCGAAACAGCGGGCATCGCCATGTAGAACGGCCCCATGTACAGCTGGATGAAGCCGAAACTTTGCTGGTACACGAGAATGCCGACCGCACCGAGCCATGTCGACATGATGACGCTCAGAATCCTCGTCCGATCAACATTGATTCCGCTTGCGCGGGCGAACACGGGGTTCGACCCGACTGCGGTCATCGCCGTACCGGTCTTGGTATGGAGGAACGCCCACATCAGGAACGCAAGCAATGCGAAGAACAGGATCATGCCGGTAGGTATCACCAGGTGGGAGCCGATCTTGATCTGCAGGAAATCGTTCAGAACATGATAGTAATATCCCTCAGTGGAAATAGTCGTACGCAGACCGCTGCCGGTATAGCCCCAGACCATGGTAGGATTGCTGTACGGCAGCAGCAGCCACATCATGCACATGAACGAGACGATGGAAAATCCGACGTAGGTGGCGATCATCATCTCGCCGCCCTTCACCTTGTTCAGCAACACGCCATAGGCCCAGCCGAACAGAACCGCAAACGGGGTGGCGAGCACGATCGCCATGAAAAACGACAAGCCACCGGTGAAATTCAGCTGCAGCGACAACGTGCCACCCAACAAACCCGCGATAATTCCTACGGGAAGACCGAAATTCAAGCCGCATCCAGAATGGATCATCGGAACCATCGCTAGGACCATGACGCTGTTCATTCCGAAACGAATCAGCGTATCGCTCAGCGAAGTGCTGACCTTCACGCCTACGATCGGAGCCGCAATGAACAACAGCAGCAGGAACAGCCCGATGATGATCCTCGGCCATCCGAACGAATGGACGAAATGCAATATTCTCTCTTTCATATTCATACGTCAGCTCCTGACTGGGCATTCGGAACCTGTTCCCCGGAAGCGCCGAGCATCAACAGACCGAATTCGGCGGAATCGCTTCGAGCGGGAAGGATTCCGCTGATCCTGCCATCGGAGACAATAGCGATGCGATCGCAGATCGACCGAAGTTCCTCAAGTTCCGACGAGACCATCACGATCGTCGTCCCCGCCTGTTCGTTGTATTCGCGCAACGCCTGCAAAACCAGACCTTTCGCACCGATATCGATGCCGCGAGTAGGTTCCGACACAAACAGCAGCTTCGGCTCCACCGCGAAAGCCTTGGCGAGACAGACCTTCTGCTGGTTTCCGCCCGACAACTCTTTGGCTCGCTGCTTCGTTCCTGTGCACCGGATCTCCAACTGTCTGACATATTTGTCCGTGACGGCCTCGATCGAATTCTGATCACGCCACTTCAGCAGTCCGCCGAGAAATTTCCTCAGGAACTTGTCCTGTACCTGCATCGCGGTGAACGTGATGTTCCATTCCAGCGACTCATCCAGCAGCAGCCCGACGCCGCGACGATCCTCGGAAACGAACGCCATTCCGGAATCAAGGAAATTCCTCGGATTATTCAGCGCGATCTCCTTGCCTTCGAACACGACCCGGCCACCGGCAGGAAACAGCCCCATGGCACCATTGGGGATGCCGAGCTTCCCCTGTCCGGCAAGACCTCCGATACCGAGGATCTCCCCCCGGCGAACATCAAGCGACACATCTCGAACCGTCTCGCCGGGCATGTCGACCCAAAGGTTCTTCATTGACAGCACGATATCGTCGTCATCGCCTGCAAACTGTCGATGGCTGGATTCAAGGGACACGTCCCTGCCTACCATCCATTTCGCGATCTGGCGGGTATCGGCTTCCTTCGCGGATACGTCCTTGATGATCTTTCCGTCCCGCATGACCAGCAACGTATCGCATACGTCTACGATTTCCTGCAACCGATGGCTGATGAAGATCACAGCGATTCCTGCCGACGAGAGCCGGCGCATTGCCTGAAGCAACGAGTCGGCCTCCTGCTCCGTCAAGACAGCGGTCGGCTCATCCAGGACGAGCAACCGGATCGAAGACTTGCTCAGCTCCCGGGCGATCTCTGTGAACTGCTTGTGTCCGACAGGCATCTCGCTGACAGGCATATCGGGATCAAGAGCAACCCCGAGCCGCTGGATCGCAGCGATCGCTTGCTCATGCATCGTCTTCCTGTCCAGCGTGTCCATCCGCTCTCCGAACACCTCGGAAAGTACGTTCCTGCGAAGCGGCTCCCGGTTGAGCACGATATTCTCAGCGGCAGTGAAATCGGGCAGCAAGGAGAACTCCTGGTGCACCATCCCGATTCCCATCGCCAAGGCATCGAACGGCGTCAGGAAATGGACTTCCTTCCCGTCGATGAGCACCTGACCACCATAGCCTCCCGTCTCATGAATCACATCCATGCCGAACAGGATTTTCATCAGGGTGCTCTTTCCGGCTCCGTTTTCGCCCACCAGCCCAAGAATTTCTCCGGGACGCAGGGAGAAATTGACGTCGGTCAACACCTGGTTGCCGAAGAAATCCTTGCTGATATTCTTCATTTCCAGCAAGGGAGCATCACTTTGTTTCATATGTTTCGTCATTCCTTTCTCTCATGGCTCCAAATCTTCCGTCTCACGATAACTGAAATGGAACATTCGGGGTCACCAAAGCGGTCGAACGTCAACAAAACAACAACATGGGGAGAGCCTGGCTCTCCCCATGCGATATTCGGTATGAGACGTTCCTACTTGATCAAGAAATACTTCTCGGGAACCACGACATCGGTAGTCTGCATATAGCCCTTTCCCATGATGTACGTATCCTGATAGATCAGGACATGGTTCTTGGCGCGGACACCGGTGGTGACATCGCTGTAGAACGAACCGTTCCACTTGGCGCCCGGAGTATACTTGCCGTAGGCCTTCATCAGATCGGAAAGCTTCAGCAGTTCGCTTTCTCCGTTGAGGACGTTGATCGCATGCTGGCCCAAACCTGCGGTAGTTGTATAGCCGTAGGAGTACGCCCAAGTTCCGAAACGACCGGCTCCGCCCTTGGCGACGACGGCGGACTCGACCTTCTTGAGGATAGCAGGGAAGTCGCCTGCTTCAGCGGACAGGTCGATGCCCAGAGCTCCGGGATAGCCCATCAGCGGGGAAGGCAGATCAGCTTCGATGAAGTAGCCGCCATAGGTCAGCAACTGCTTGAGCAACGGTTCCGTGTGGGCGTCGTTGGTGCAGAAGAATGCCGCATTCTGGCCGTACTGCTCGATCCATGCCGGCAGTTTCTCAAGAATGTACTGCTGGGCGCCTGCGACACCGACGTCGCTGGTCGGATCCGGAGCGGTCTCAAGGACGAACTTCATGCCCAGTTCCTCACACGTCGCCTTCATGATGGCGGCGCGGCGGCTCATGGTCTCGTAGCTCATGTGGCGTGGGAAGGAAATGTGTACGAACGTATCGCACCCCAACTCATGGGCCGTGTTGATGATCAGATAGCCGCGGGCGACGAAATCGTTGTTGACAGCCAGATCGGCAGCGCTCTGGATGACACCGGGATCCTCATGAGCCTCACCGGCGAGGGTCAGGATATCGGGCCTCCTTTCCTTGATACGACGGAATGCTTCCGTAGTTCCGGGAACCGCCTGGTTGACGATGACCGCCTTCATCAGCGGATCGTCGGCGAGACCGGAAATAACGGAGATCGTGGTCTCGGCCTCATCCATGAAGTTATCAGGATAGGTAACATGCTGGATGATGCCGCCATCGGCCACCGAACCGTATTCTTCGATCAAGCGCTCGGCGCCGCGAAGATCATCTTCGGACTGTGAAACGGTACCGGTTACGATACCGACATGGAATGTCTGCTTGGCTGACGCACTGGAAGTGGCCGCAGGAGCGGCTTCTTTGCCACCATTGGCGAAAGCGACACCGCAGACCATCGAAAGAACGAGCAAAAGGGTCAGAGCTTTTTTCATGAGACACCTCTCTCCTAAAAGGATGATTTGGTATATCATATCGCACCTTTCCATGACTTGGCAAGAAAACAATACAAACCGCTACATAATTATACGTTCTGCATACACCATTGATTTGCGAAATGCGAAAGAAAACGCCTTGCTCCTGCAGTTTCCCTCACGAAACAAACCGAAAAAGGCGCGTATTCGCAAAAAAGTCCTCATAAAAAAACTTACTTGCGTACAGGATGCTGACGTCGGACCTCATAGAGAAGGATTCCCGTTGCGACCGAAACGTTCAGAGAATCGATATGTCCGGACATCGGAATCGAAACGATATGATCGCAGCTCTCCCTGACCAGACGGCCGATGCCATCGCCTTCGCTGCCCATGACGATCGCGGCTCTTTGCGAGAATTTCGTGTCATAGACGGCCTGTCCGTTCATATCCGCGCCATATATCCAGAACCCATGTTCCTTGAGTATCTGGATCTCGCGCGCCAGATTGGTGACTATCGCCATCGGTACATACTGGGCCGCTCCGCTGGAGACCTTTGTCACAGTCTCGTTCGCCTGGACGCTTCGTCGTTCGGGAATGATCACCAGCGACACGGAGAACTGGTCGCAACTGCGCAATATCGCCCCGAGATTATGAGGATCGGTAATTCCGTCGAGCAACAGAACCAACGCATCGTCGTCATCGCCCAGGCTCTTGCAGAATTCCTTCACTCCGACGGTCTGTATCCTGCTTCCACCTTTTCGGGCTCCGCCCAGATCGAGCACCGCACCCCGATGGTCCATCCCGGGAACCATCCTGTCCATCTCCACAAGAGCGATTTTCTTGACCGCGACCTTGCCGGTCATCCTCGCCAACTGTTCGAGCCGGACATTCCTATCGCCGGTATTGCGGCATAGAAACAACGTCGAACCGGCGGGAGCCAGCTTCAACGCCTCTTCTATCGCATGGAAACCGAATATCTTTTCACCCATTTCTTTCCTCTTTCGTCGGCCATACATCGCCGTACAAAACGTGCTCCCCAAGGATTCAGAGGAACGTTGCAACCCTAGCCGAAGAGACGACGGCTGTCAAGGCGGAGACCATGTCGTGCCGCTGGAGGCCTCATTGGGAAGTGATAAAGTCCTGAGGTAATGAAAGGGACTTTGTCACTGGGGTATA
>LVBD01000022.1 GCA_001604275.1 Spirochaetales bacterium Spiro_02 | reverse complement strand
TATACCCCAGTGACAAAGTCCCTTTCATTACCTCAGGACTTTATCACTTCCCAATGAGGGCGCTCGTAAAAAAAATTCCTTCCTGTGTTGACTAATTCTTTGTAATCTCCTATATTACCCAAGGTGCCTTGTCCTAGGTATGCCTATCGGCATGTCTAGAGAGCAAGGATGAGCAGAGCCAAACCGATCGTCCGACTGAGTCGGGTGGTAAGGTGGTTCCAGGCAATAGACGGTTCTTTTTAACCTCTATACTATGTCGGCAAAAGGGTTTAGGCTGTTTTTACCGACCTCTGGAATCTTCTCTTACTCCTCATCGTCTCCTTTGGAAATCAGTTTGTCCTGTCTCTAGGCTGAAAGGTAAAGGCTTCGTAATGGCCTTTATGGAGCACATTATAATTTTTGTTTGTGACAGGTTGTGACCGTCACAAGGAGGAACTGATGGCTAAGGAAAAGTTTGAGAGAACGAAGCCGCACGTAAACGTAGGGACCATCGGTCACGTTGACCATGGTAAGACCACCCTCACCGCCGCGATCACCATGCACTGCGCCAAGCTGTTCGGCGATAAGGCTCTTGCATACGATTCGATCGACAATGCACCGGAAGAGAAGGCGAGAGGAATCACCATCAATACCCGTCACGTCGAATACCAGTCCAAGAACCGCCACTACGCGCACGTTGACTGCCCGGGACACGCTGACTACATCAAGAACATGATCACTGGCGCTGCGCAGATGGACGGAGCTATCATCGTCGTCGCGGCTACCGACGGAGCCATGGCCCAGACCAAGGAACACATTCTGCTGGCCCGCCAGGTCGGTGTACCCGCCATCATCGTGTTCATCAACAAGTGCGACCAGGTCGACGACCCCGATCTCATCGAGTTGGTTGAAGAGGAAATGAGGGATCTGCTCAACGAGTATGGTTTCGATGGTGCCAACGCTCCCGTCATCAAGGGCTCCGCTTTCGAAGCGATGGAGCATCCCGATGATCCCGAGAAGACCAAGTGCATCGACGAACTGCTTGACGCGATGGATTCCTATATCCCGCTCCCGGAGCGTGCGGTCGACCAGCCGTTCCTGATGCCCATCGAGGACATCTTCTCCATCTCCGGTCGTGGTACCGTCGTTACCGGCCGTATCGAGCGCGGTGTCGTCCATGTGAACGATCCCGTCTCCATCGTCGGAATCAAGGAGACCAAGGACAGCGTCGTTACCGGCGTCGAGATGTTCAATAAGCTGCTGGATGAAGGCCAGGCCGGTGACAACATCGGTGCCCTGCTCCGTGGCGTTGACAAGAAGGAAGTCGTTCGCGGCCAGGTTCTCGCCAAGCCCAAGACGATCACTCCTCACCAGAAGTTCACCGGTACCGTGTACGTGCTGAGCAAGGACGAAGGTGGCCGCCACTCTCCGTTCTTCTCCGGCTACCGCCCGCAGTTCTACTTCCGGACCACCGACATTACCGGCACCGTAACCCTGCCCGACGGCAAGCAGATGGTGTTGCCCGGCGACCATACCGAGATCAACGTCGAGCTGATCCACCCGGTCGCTATGGACAAAGGGCTTCGCTTCGCTATCCGTGAAGGTGGTAGAACCGTCGCATCCGGTCAGGTTACCGAGATCGTCGAATAACACAAGCAACGAATGTCTTGCCGGCGCGAATGGCTGCGCTGGCAAGACCCGTTTTTTGGAGGAATGATGGCTAAAGAAAGAATTCGGGTTAGGTTGAGAGGTTTTGACATAGAGCTTGTTGAACAGAGTTCAAAGGCTATCGTACAGACAGTTGTGAAGGCCGGAGCGAAGGTTTCCGGACCCGTGCCTCTCCCGACTCGTATCAATAAATACACTGTCCTGAGATCGCCCCATGTCAATAAGAAGTCTCGTGAGCAGTTTGAGATGAGAACCCACAAGCGGTTGATTGACATATTGGATCCTACATCAAAAGTCATGGATGCCCTCATGAAGCTTGAGCTCCCTGCCGGTGTGGATGTAGAGATTAAACAGTAATAGAGTTGAGGTAAGAGATGTTAGGGCTTATCGGCAAAAAAGTTGGAATGACACAGGTGTTTGACGCGCAAGGCAGGCTCACACCAGTGACTGTAATAAAAATTGAGGGCAACGTTGTCGTCGCGGACCGCACGGAAGAGAAAAACGGCTACAAGGCCGCTGTCCTCGGTTCCATCGACAAGAAGAAGAGCCGCTGTACCAAGCCATATGCTGGCCAGTTCGAAGGTATTTGCGAGCCTAAGCAGTGTCTGGTCGAATTCCGAGACTACGATAAGGAAGTCAAGGTCGGCGAGGTTCTGGGAGTAGATATATTCAAGGATATCGCGTTCGTGGACGTTACCGGTACATCCAAAGGAAAGGGGTACCAGGGCGGCATGAAGCGCCATGGTTTCGGTGGCGGCCGCGCGACCCACGGTTCCAAGTTCCACCGCGACATCGGTGGTACGGCGATGTCCTCGACGCCGGCACGAACGTTCAAGGGCCATCGCATGGCCGGTCATATGGGCAATGAGAGATGCACTGTCCAGAACCTTCGTGTCGTCCGAGTAGACGAAGAGATGCAGGTCCTTATGGTAAAGGGAGCGATCCCCGGTCCCGCCCAGAGCGTTGTCATCGTCAAGAAAGCGATTAAGAAGTAGGGGCGAGAGATATGGAAACCAAAGTCTTTTCTACCAATGGCAGTGAACTGCGTACGATCGAGCTGAACGATAGCGTCTTCAATCGGGAAATCAGCGAAGGTTCGATCTACTACGCAATCAACAATGAACTTGCGAATCGCCGCGTCGGAACCGCCTGTACGAAGACTCGTGCGGAGGTCAACTACAGCAATACCAAGCCCTACAAGCAGAAGGGTACCGGTAATGCGCGCGCCGGCGACAAGAAGTCCCCGATCAGGGTCGGTGGCGGTACGATCTTCGGGCCTAAGCCCCGCGACTACAGCTACACAATCCCCAAGAAGATGAAGCGGCTCGCCATGAAGTCCCTCCTGAGCCTTTCCGTTCAGGAAGACCGTCTGGTGGTCGTGGAGGATTTCTCCAGCGAAAACGGCAAGACCAAGGAATTGGTCGCCATTCTGAAGAATTTCGTCAAAGACGAGAAGAGAACCGTTCTCATCCTCAAGGATGATGATGCGATGCTGCGCCGTGCCGCACGGAACATTCCGTACCTGCACGTGCAGTCCTTCAATCGGCTTTCCGCCAAGGAGCTCCTTTACGGGCGCACGATCCTTGTCCTGGAAACCGCTGCGCAGAACCTGAACGAGTTCTACGGGGATAAATAAGGGGTCGAACGTGAGAGCAGATCAAGTAATCATCGAGCCCGTGCTGAGCGAGAAATCGAATAGGGCGCGGGAAGAGGAATGTAAGAAATACACCTTCAAGGTCGATCCTCGGGCGAACAAGTTCCAGATCATGGACGCAGTGAAAGTCTTGTTCGGGGTCAAGCCGGTGAAGTGTAACGTGATGAATGTAAAAGGCAAGCCTAAGTACACCAGAGGCAAGGGCGGTTCCGTCCTGGGCAATACCGGTGACTGGAAAAAGGCGATAGTGACTTTGGCCAAGGGTGATTCCATCCAGGCCATCGAAGGCGTATAAGGAGAAGTTGGATCATGGCACTTAAATCGTACAAGCCCAATACTCCCGGCCTTCGCCAGAAGACCACACTGGTCTTCAGCGACATCACCACCGATAAGCCGGAGAAGTCCCTCACAACCAGTCTCAACAGAAGCGCCGGTCGTGATACGTTCGGCCGCATCAGTGTCCGTCGCAGAGGCGGTGGTCATAAGCGCGCGTATCGTATCATCGATTTCAAGCGCAACAAGTATGGGGTTCCCGGCGTCGTCAGGACGATCGAATACGACCCGAACCGCAGCGCCAATATCGCGCTGGTCTTCTATGTCGACGGCGAAAAACGCTATATGCTCGCTCCGAAAGGGCTTGTCGTCGGTACGAAGGTCGTCAGCGGTCCTGAAGCTCCGTTGACGGTAGGCAATGCGCTGCCTTTGAAGAACATTCCCCTTGGCATGACCGTGCATAACGTCGAGCTGACACTCGGTCGAGGCGGCCAGATGGTTCGTAGCGCCGGACTTGGTGCGACGATCGTCGCCAAGGAAGGCGACTATGTCACCCTCCGTCTCCCCTCGGGTGAGATGCGCATGGTGTTTGGCGAGTGTTATGCGACGATCGGTAGCCTCGGCAACGAAGACCATATGAACGTTTCCCTCGGCAAGGCCGGCACGAGCCGTCACCTTGGCAGGAGGCCTAAGGTTCGTGGTGTCGTCATGAACCCGGTCGACCACCCGCATGGCGGTGGCGAGGGCAAGACTGCCGCCGGACGTCATCCTGTAACTCCGTGGGGCAAACCCACCAAGGGCGGCAAGACTCGTTCCAAGAAGAAGCCTTCCGGAAAGTTCATCGTTAAGAAGCGGAAGTAGGAGTAGAAAGTGGCAAGGTCAATCAAGAAAGGTCCTTTTATCGAGAAGAAGCTGTATAAAAGGATTCAAGAGTCTAATAAGACTGGACAGAAGCAGATGATCAAGACGTATTCCCGCTGTTCGACGATCATCCCTGAAATGGTCGGGTTCACGATTTCCGTCTATAATGGTAAGACTTGGATCCCGGTGTTCGTGACCGAGAACCTGGTCGGGCATAAGCTCGGAGAGTTCTCGCCGACTCGGATTTTCCGCGGTCATACCGCCTCCGACAAGAAGGCAGGTAGGTAATTATGGAAGCGAAGAAAGGTTATAGGGCTGTTGCCAAATACTTGATGGTCTCTCCGACCAAGGTCCGCCCCGTCGCGAACCTGGTGAGAAGGAAGCCATATGTAGAAGCCGTCGCGATTCTCGAGGCGATGCCTCAGAAGGGCGCCCGGCTGATCCTGAAGGCGCTCCAGTCCGCAGGTGCGAACGCGATGAGCCAGAACAAGAAGCTCGATGAAGAGCAGCTCGTCGTGTCCGAATTGCTGATTGATGAGGGCCCGAGGTTGAAGAGAGTCTGGCCGAGGTCCCATGGGAGACGTGACATTCTGCTCAAGAGGATGTCTCATATTACCGTCGTTGTCGACGAGAAAGCGAGCGTGGGGGAATAAATGGGCCAGAAAGTCAATCCAATCGGACTCCGCCTTGGAATCAACAAGACATGGAAGTCCAAGTGGTATGTAGATCCTAGGGAGTACGCCGATACGTTGCATGAGGACTTGAAGCTGCGCAAGGCGCTGCTCGAGTGTCCTGAGGTCCAGGGTGCCGACATTTCCGATGTCGAGATCATCCGCAAGCCCCAGCGCATCACCGTCGTGATCACCACCAGCCGCCCCGGCATCATCATCGGTTCCAAGGGCGCGAACGTTGAGAAGCTTGGCGCACGGTTGCAGAAGCTCTCCGACAAGAAGGTGCAGATCAAGATCAAGGAGATCAAGAAGCCTGAGGCCGACGCTCAGCTGATCGCCGCGAATGTGGCCAAGCAGCTGGTTTCCCGCGGTTCGTTCCGCAGGGCGATGAAGACCGCGGTCTCCAAAGCGATGCAGGCCGGAGTCCAGGGCGTGAAGATCAAGGTTTCCGGTCGTCTTGGCGGCGCGGAGATCGCCCGGACCGAATGGATGAAGGAAGGACGGGTGCCTCTCCATACGCTCCGTTCGGATATCGACTACGGTTTCGCCCAGGCGAATACCTCGTTCGGCGCCATCGGCGTCAAGGTATGGGTGTTCAACGGCGAGATCTACGATAGGGCGAAGAAAGACGACGCGGGCCTGCTGGTCAAGAAACCCAGCGACAAGAGGGCCGAAGGCGTCGAGGCGAGGAGTTGATGAACCATGCTGAGTCCTAAGAGAATCAAATACAGAAAGAAGCAGCGGGGCACCACCGATGGTGTCGCTCACCGCGGCAATACGATCGCTTTCGGCGAGTTCGGCCTCATGGCTCTCGAGCCGAAGTGGATCACCAACCGCCAGATCGAGGCGGCTCGTATCGCCATGACGCGGCACATCAAGCGCGGCGGTAAGGTCTGGATCCGGATCTTCCCCGATATGCCCTACTGCAAGAAGCCCGCTGAAACCCGGCAGGGGAACGGAAAGGGCAACCCTGAAGGATGGGTCGCCGTCGTAAAGACCGGTGCGGTCATGTTCGAGATGGGCGGCGTCAACGAGGATTTGGCTCGCGAGGCTCTGGAACTGGCCGCGGCCAAGCTTCCGATCAAGACGAAGTTCGTCGTAAGAAGGGATGTGGAGTAGGTTATGAAGAATTCATTTAACGATTTGACCTATGCTGAGCTGGTCGCGAAACGGGATGAGCTTCGCAAGGAGCATCTGAACCTCAGGATGGGCCGTGTGCTTGGCCATGTCGAGAACCCTCTCGCCGTGCGCACTACGAAGAAGCAGATCGCCCGCTTGAACACCATCATCCACGAATATGCCTTGGGCATTCGTACAAAAAATAACTAAGCGAGGCGCGGCTCATCATGGAAGCTAGAAAGAAAACTTTTACGGGACAGGTTGTCAGCGACAAGATGGACAAGACCATCGTCGTGGCGGTCTCCTCGAGAACCCTGCATCCTCTCTACAAGAAGTACGTGACCCGCACCAAGAAGGTGAAGGCCCACGACGAGAGGAATGAAGCCCACATCGGCGATACCGTACGTGTCGTTGAATGCCGTCACATCAGCAAGGACAAGTGCTGGCGCCTCGTCCAGATTGTCGAGCGTGCTCGGTAAGCAAGGAGATACGTCATGGTACAGATGCAGACTTATTTGAATGTTGCGGACAATAGCGGTGCCAAGAGGGTCCAGTGCATCAAGGTCCTGGGCGGAAGCCACAGGTACGTTGCCGGCGTAGGCGATGTCATCGTCGTGGCCGTCAAGGACGCTCTCCCCAACGGCGCCATCAAGAAAGGCGATGTGCTGAAGGCCGTCATCGTCCGTACGAAGAAGGAATACCGCAGACCTGACGGTACCTATATCAGGTTCGATGACAACGCGTGCGTGATCATCGATGCCAACAATAACCCGCGCGGCAAGCGTATCTTCGGGCCTGTTGCTCGCGAACTTCGCGATGGCTACATGAAGATCGTTTCTCTCGCGCCGGAAGTGTTGTAGGAGTGTGGACACATGAGACTGAAGAAGAACGACACCGTCAAGATCATTGCCGGTAAGGACAAGGGCAAGACCGGTAGGATCGTGAAGATCGACCCGGTCAGCGAAAGGGTCGTTGTCCAGGGCGCCAACATGGTCAAGAAGACCATGAAAAAGAAAAATCCGCAGGACAAGGGCGGTATCATGGAAATCGAGGCTCCGATTCATGTTTCCAACGTTGCCCTCGTCGTCAAGAACGGCGAGACCAGCAGAATCGGCTACAAGATTGACGAGAACGGAAACAAAGTCCGTTACGCTAAGAAAACCGGGGAAGTGCTCTAATGGAAAAGTTCGTACCAAACTTTAAGAAGAAGTATCTTGAAACAGTTGCTCCCGAGCTCTTTTCCGAGTTCGGCTACAAGTCAAAGATGCAGGTTCCCGGACTTGAGAAGATCACCGTCAGCGTCGGCGTCGGCGATGCGATCGTCAATAAGAAGCTGCTGGACTCCGCGGTCAAGGAACTTGAGCAGATCACCGGGCAGCATGTCGTCAAGACCAAGGCCCGCAAGTCGATCGCGAACTTCAAGGTTCGCGAAGGGCAGGAGATCGGCGCCATGGTCACTCTGCGCGGCGACAACATGTGGTATTTCCTCGAGAGACTGGTCTGTATCGCGCTTCCGCGAGTCAAGGACTTCAGGGGTGTCAAGCCGAATGCTTTCGATGGTCACGGGAACTACTCTCTCGGTATCACCGAGCAGATCATCTTCCCCGAAATCGATTATGACAAGATCGAGCGTGTCAGCGGATTGAACGTCGCCATCGTGACGACCGCCAAGACCGATGAAGAGGGCTACGCCCTGCTGAAGAAACTCGGCATGCCCTTCAGCAAATAAGGTGGAGAAGACAGATGGCTAAGAAATCAATGATCGTCAAGGCGAACAGGGAGCCCAAGTTCAGTACCAGAAGCGTCAACCGCTGCAGAATTTGCGGAAGACCCCGCGGGTATATGCGTAAGTTCGATATGTGCAGGATTTGCTTCCGCAAATTGGCTAGTGAAGGCCAGATTCCTGGTGTTACCAAATCCAGCTGGTAGGAGAATGAGATGGCTATAAGTGATCCTGTTGCTGATATGCTGACTAAAATCAGAAACGCTAGTCAGGCGAAGCATGAGAAAGTAGATATTACGACTTCCAAGATGAAGCTTCAGATCGTCAAGATTCTGAAGAACGAAGGATTCATCAAGAACTTCAAGAAGGTCACCAAGGATGGCATCAGCTATATCCGCGTTTTCCTGAAGTATGATGAAAAGCAGAATCCTGTGCTCCACGGAATCGAGCGCATCTCCACCCCCGGTCGGCGAGTCTACTCCGGCTACCGGGAAATGCCTCGGGTCTACAATGGCCTGGGCGTAGTGGTCGTCTCCACTTCTACCGGTGTCATCACCGGAAAGAAGGCAACCGAGAAGATGGTCGGTGGCGAACTGATCTGCACGATTTGGTAAGGTGGTGAAGTATGTCACGTATTGGTAAGTTGCCGATTGCAATCCCCTCCGGGGTGAAAGTCACAGTCGCCGACGGCATGGTGAACGTTGAGGGTCCCAAGGGAACTCTCAGCCAGCCCTGTCGCCCGGAAGTCATCGTGGATGTGAAGGACGGCCAGGTCCTGGTTTCCAGAAAGGACGACTCCAAGCCGTCCCGGAGCTACCATGGCCTGTATCGCCAGTTGATCAACAACATGGTCGTGGGAGTCACCCATGGCTACACGAAGAACTTGGTGGTCAATGGCGTCGGTTATCGTGCCGAGGTCAAAGGGAACCTGCTGGTTCTCAACTTGGGGTATTCGACGATCATCGAATACGTCATTACTCCCGATGTCAAGATCACCAGCGACGGTCCTAACAAGATCTCCGTCTCTGGGATCAGCAAGCAGCGCGTCGGACAGGTTTGCGCAGAAATCCGTTCGCTGAGAGCTCCCGAGCCGTATAATGGCAAGGGTATCAAGTATGACACCGAGGTCATCCGGCGCAAGGTCGGCAAGTCCGGCGGCAAGAAGTGATCGGTAGGGTAAAGAGATGAATAGAATTATCGATAAGAACCGGAAGCACGCCAAACGCAAGCTTCATATCAGGAAGAGCATCTCCGGAACTGCCAGCAGACCGAGGATGACAGTGTTCAGAAGCAACCTCCACATGTATGTCCAGGTGATCGACGATGAGGCCGGAAAGACTTTGGTCGCCGCCAGCAGCGTCGAAAAGGAGCTGAAGGGCTTGAAGAACAACGTGGAAGATGCCGCCAAACTGGGCGAGATCGTCGGCAAGAGATTGCTTGAGAAGGACATCGACTCCGTCGTGTTCGATCGCAACGGCTATCTCTATCATGGAATCGTGAAAAGTATCGCTGACGGCGCCCGGAAAGCCGGTGTCAAGTTCTAGGGGGATATTGTGGAAAGAACGAGAAACAGAGAAAAGAACGACGATTTCGTCGAAAAGCTGATCAAGCTCAACCGCGTCGCCAAAGTCGTCAAGGGTGGCAGAAGGTTCTCCTTCTCCGCTCTGGTGGTCGTCGGCGATCAGAAGGGCAAGGTCGGATATGGTTTCGGCAAGGCGAACGACGTCACCGAGGCGATACGCAAGGCCGTAGATCGCGCAAAGGCTCACATGATCGAGGTCCCCATGAAGAAGACCACGATTCCTCACGAGATTCTCGGCGAGTACAAGAGTGCCAGCGTGTTGCTCCGGCCTGCGGTTCCTGGTACCGGCGTGATCGCCGGCGGGGCCGTCCGAGCTGTCTGCGACGCCTGCGGGATCAACGATATCCTGAGCAAGTCCTTGGGATCCAAGAACGCCATCAATACGGTCAAGGCCGCGTTTGATGCCCTCGAGCATCTCTTTGATGCGAAGAGCGTCGCCAAGAACAGGGGTAAGTCCCTGAATGAGTTGTGGGGTTGATCCGATGGCAGCGGCAAAAGAAAACACAGCGGCTCCGAAGCAGATCAAGATTACCTTGGTCAAGGGGCTTTCCGGCAGACTTCCCGCCCAGCGCAAGACAGTGAAGGCTCTGGGCCTTGGCAAGATCAACAGCACCGTCGTGCGTGAGGCGACTCCCAGTATCCTGGGTATGGTCCGCGTCATCGAGCACATGGTGACAGTCGAGGAGATGTAAGATGGCAGAGATCAGAGCACCCTATGGTGCCAATACCAAGAAGACGATTGTCGGTCGCGGAGCTTCTTCCAAGGGGCGTTCCTGCGGAAGAGGGCATGACGGACAGAACTCCCGCACCGGCGGCGGTCCCCGCCCTGGCTTCGAAGGCGGTCAGATGCCTTTGTACCGCCGGGTAGCTCGCAGAGGGTTCTCCAACTATCCGTTCAAGCAGGAATACGAGGTTGTGTCCCTTGATTCACTGTCCAAGAAGTTCGAGGATGGAGATGTCGTGACGCTTGAGTCTCTCAAGGAGCGCAAGCTGGTCAAGGGCTACGATGTCCAGGTCAAGATTCTGGCCAACGGAGAGCTGACCAAGAAAGTGGTCATCGAAGGACTCAAGGTATCTGCGAACGCGATCGAAAAGATCAAGGCCGCGGGTGGTGAAATCAGATAACAAAGAAGGACGCAATGGCAAACTCCTTAGTTCAGATGTTTAGAATCAAGGATCTCCGGAAGAAGATATTCTTCACCCTCCTGCTGCTGGTCGTCAGCCGCATCGGAGCGGTGATTCCTATTCCGGGAATCGACCCGGAAGTTCTTAAGCTGTACTTTCTTTCCCAGAGTAATACTTCCAATATCGGGTTGACCGAGTATTTGAATTTCTTCTCTGGCGGTGCTTTCTCCAACTTCTCCTTGTTCATGCTCGGTGTCATGCCCTACATCAGCACGCAGATCATCGTGCAGTTGCTGATGCTGGTGATCCCCAGCATGAAGAAGCTGACGGAGGATCCCAACGGAAGAAAGAAGATCCAGAAGTATACCAGATACGGTGCGATCGTCGTATGTCTGATCCAGTCCTATGTGGTCACCATCTACGCCAAGTCCATTCCCGGCGTAATGACGATCGGTATCGTTCCCTTCACGTTGATCGCGATGCTGACGGTCACCACGGGTTCCATGTTCCTGGTGTGGCTCGGCGAGAAGATCACCCAGTTCGGTGTCGGCAACGGCATTTCGCTGCTGATCTTCGCCGGTATCGTCGCTAGGATTCCCGAGGCGCTCATGACACTGTTCAAGAGCGTTTCCGTCGGGGACCTGAATCCGATCGTCGTGCTGGTCGTGTTCGCAATGTTCGTCGTGGTGGTCGCTCTCGTCGTGTACGAGGAGCAAGGGCAGCGGAAGATTCCCGTGCACTATGCCAAGCGGGTCGTCGGAAGGAAGATGTATGGGGCTCAGAGCACCTATATTCCTTTCAAGATCAACCCTTCCGGAGTCATCCCGGTTATCTTCGCCTCTGCATTGCTTTCGTTCCCGTTGCAGATCGCTACCACCCTCGGACCGGAAGTTCGTTGGCTGGCGCGGTTCGCCAATTGGCTCAATCCCCAGGGTGCCCCCTATCTGATTATCTACACCCTGCTGATTATCGCCTTTGCGTTCTTCTATACACAGGTGAGTCTGAATCCTGTCGAGATGGCCAAGCAGATCAGGGAGAACGGCGGTTCCGTTCCCGGTGTCCGGACTGAGAAGCTGGAAGAGTACCTGACCAAGGTTCTCAACCGCATCGTCCTCCCCGGTTCCCTGTTCTTGGCTTTCATCGCCTTGATTCCCACTCTCGTCCAGAAGTTCTTCAATTTCCCTGCATCGGTCGCGATGCTGTTCGGCGGCACCTCGTTGCTGATCCTCGTCGGTGTCGATCTCGATACCATGAGGCAGATCGAAGGGATCTTGAAGATGCATCACCACGACGGCATCGCCGGAGTGAGCAAGATCAAGTCGAGAAATCTATAGTAGGCTAGGAGCAAGGTCATGAAAGTGAGAGCAAGTGTCAAACCGATTTGTGACAAGTGCAAAGTAATCAGACGGGCTGGGGTGGTCCGCATCATCTGCGAAAATCCCAAGCACAAGCAGAGACAGAAATAAGGGGTTCGGCGAAAGCCTTCCGTTATAGAAAGAGAGAATTTCAGGAGGCCATTAATGGCGAGAATTGCAGGTGTAGATTTGCCGAACAAGGCAGTGAAGATCGCCTTGACTTATATCTACGGTATCGGCAGGGTTTCCGCGGTCGAGATTTGCAAGAAGACCAACATCGATCCCGACGTACGCATCAACACCCTGTCCGCCGATGACGTCGCCGTACTGCGCAAGGTCATCGAAGATGAATACAAGGTCGAAGGACGCCTTCGTACCGAGGTAGCTTTGAACATCAAGCGTCTGATGGACATCGGATGCTACCGCGGGCTCCGGCACAGGAAAGGACTTCCCGTACGTGGTCAGAGGACGAAGACCAACGCACGTACTCGCAAGGGTAAGAAAAAGACCGTCGCCGGGAAGAAGAAGTAAGGAGTAGTTGAACATGGCTAATGTCAAGAAGAAAATCAAGAAGACGGTATTCGAAGGGAATGTCTACATCCAGGCCACTTTCAACAATACCATCGTCACTGTAACCGATCTCAACGGTAACGCCGTTTCTTGGGCGAGCGCCGGTGGGCTTGGTTTCCGTGGCGCGAAGAAGTCCACTCCTTATGCCGCGCAGACTACTGCGGAAACCGCCGCCAAGAAGGCCATGGATTTCGGTCTTCGCGAGGTCAACGTGTTCGTGAAGGGTCCCGGTGTCGGCCGCGAGAGCGCTATCCGTACGCTCGGCGTACTCGGCCTGAAGGTCCGCTCTATCCGTGACGTAACTCCGATTCCCCACAACGGATGCCGCCCGAGAAAGAGCAGACGTGTCTAATTAGGAGTAGAGAGAAATGGCAAGATATACAGGACCAAAGTGCAGATATTGCAGAGCCGAGAGGAGCAAGCTCTTCCTCAAAGGCGAGAGATGTCATTCCGGCAAATGCCCGATGAACGATAAGGCTGGTCTTCCCGGCAAGGATCCGCGCGCTCGCGCCAAGAAACCTACCGACTATGGCCTTCAGTTGCGCGAGAAGCAGAAGCTCAAGAGAAGTTACTGCATGCTCGAGAAGCAGTTCAAGCTGACGTTCGCCGAGGCGGCCCGGGTTCCCGGGAAGACCGGTGAGAACTTGATCATGTTGCTCGAGCGCCGCCTGGACAATATTGTGTTCCGCATGCATTTCGCAAGCAGCCGCAACCAGGCCGCCCAGCTTGTGAACCATGGGCACATCCAGGTCAATGGCCGCCGTGTGGACATTCCCTCGTACCGCTTGAAGCCGGGCGATGTGGTTTCCGTCGGTCCCAGCGGTCAGAAGATGCTGCTCATCAAGGAGAATCTCAAGGAGTTCTCCAAGTCCGGAATCTCCCCGTGGCTGACTCTGGACGTTGATGCGATGAAAGGTACGTTCGTCGCTATTCCGAGAAGAAGTGAAGTCGTCGATATGAAGGATGTCAACGAGCAGCTGGTTGTTGAATTGTATTCCAGATAAGGAGCAAGCATGGCACGGAAAAACCTTCTGAAAGGCTTTAAGAAGCCTAAGGGGATCACATTCGAGCACAATACGGTCGAGCCGAACTATGGCAAGTTCATCGCCTATCCGTTTGAGAGAGGCTTTGGAACCACGATCGGCAATACCTTGCGCCGTGTCCTTCTGTCTTCGATCCAGGGGTATGCAGTCACCGCCGTCAAGTTCACCTGCTTCAATGAAGAAGGTGTGCCGCATCTGGTGTCCAGCGAGTATGAAGCGCTTCCCGGCGTCCGCGAGGATATCGCGGATATCATCGCCGCACTGAAGAAGCTTCAGATCCGGATGCCCGAGGATTCGGAGGGGACGAACCTGCTGATCGAATGCAAGGGGCCGGGAGTCGTCACTGGCGCGAATTTCGAACGTGATCAGGTGGAGATAACCAACAAGGATCTCGTCCTGTTCACGATGATGGATGACGCTAACATCGAGATGGAAGTGCAGATCGACCTTGGTCGCGGCTATGTCCCGTCTGAAATCAACGAGAAGTATATCGAAGAGATCGGAACCATCCCCATAGATGCGACGTTCTCTCCGGTCACCAGAGTCAAGTATTCGATTGAACCGACTCGCGTCGGTCAGCGCAACGATTACGACAAACTGATTCTTGAGGTCTACACCGACGGAACCATCGCCCCTGAGAACGCTTTGGCCGAAGCGGCGAAAATCGCGAAGGATCACTTCTCGATCTTCATCAACTTCGACGAGAGCCTGATCAGCAGCAATGACGAGGTCGACGAAGAAGAGGAGCGGGTTCGCAAGATCCTCAATACTTCCGTTGAAGAACTTGAGCTGACTGTTCGTTCAAGCAACTGCCTGAAGAACGCGAACATCCGGACGATCGGAGACTTGACCAAAAAGACCGAGGAAGAAATCGCCAAGACGAGAAATTTCGGCAAGAAGTCCTTGTCTGAAATCAAGGAGAAACTGAAAGAGTGGAACCTGAGCCTCGGCATGACAGATTACAGCGTCCTGAAGACTGCGATTAGAGTACCAGGGAACAAGGAAGAAGAGAATGAAGCATAAGATTGGTTTCAATGCGCTGAGCCGGACCACCAGCCAGCGCAAGGCGCTCAAGCGCAACATGGTGACCTCCCTCTTCAGATATGAAAGGATCGAGACCACCAAGGCAAAGGCCCTCGAAGTTCGGAAACTGGCCGAGAAGATGATCACTCGCGCGAAGGTGGACAGTGTCCACAATCGCCGCATGATCGCTCGTGATATCAAGGACGAGGCCGTGCTGGCCAAGTTGTTCACTGAAATCGGTCCTATGTTCGCTGAACGTAAGGGTGGTTACACCCGCATCCTCAAGACGGGCAATCGTTTGGGGGACGCCGCTGAAATGGTGATTCTTGAGCTGGTCGAGAAGACCGAAAAGAAGGCCAAGGATTCCAAGAAGGCTGGGAAGAAGGCAGATAAGAAGGCTGCCAAGGCCGAGAAGTCTGAGAAAGAGGTCAAGGCCGACGAGCCGAAGCCTGAAGCAAAGGCTGAGCCTGAGGCGAAGACCGAGTAGGCGTTCGCCATCGGTCGCTGGCTCCGGTTGGAGACAGACCGGATGTCCGGTGGCCACATGTTCCAGATCCGAAAGGGTCGTCCGCAAGGACGAAGCCGCTGTCATTTCGACAGCGGTTTTTTGTTGTATGACGGGCATGTCATCACTCTTGGGTGGAAATCCCAAGGGACGTAGTTGCCGACG
>LVBD01000021.1 GCA_001604275.1 Spirochaetales bacterium Spiro_02 | reverse complement strand
CCTCGCAAAACCCCTGAAAACCACTACTTTCTCAGGTGACTTTTTCCCAGACGGTTGACGCGGGAGAAACCGGCGGGAAACGGCGTTTTTCTCCATCATTTTACGCTGAGTCGTCCTTGTGTCGCGGCGTGTTCCACTTGATGCCGGAGTTTTTGAATCATCCGGCGGACTTTTCATCTGGGAAGGTATGGTTCAGTATTCAAGAACATCAGGAATGAGGATGCTGGTTGCATTTGTATCCATGCTCCTCGCCATCTTTTTTTCCCCGCTGTCCGCGAATGCGGATGATGTGGGATTCGCCGGCACCGGACATGCGGAGGAGGGCGTTCCCGATTGCGATCTGTCTTTCGGAGTTTCCTGTCGCGGAACGTCCCGTCGGCAGTGGGGGAGCATGACCGTTTCCTATCCGACGGGAGGGGGGAATATCTTCCATCTGAACGAGTGCCGGGTGCAGGTGGAATTCCGTCAAAAGGCCGGAGTATCCTCCGCTTTTCCCGGTACGGTCCTGCTGAGGTGTTCCTGTGTCGGGACCTCCCGTACGGGCGGCGCGATCCGCATCGGGTGGCTACGTCCGCTCGGTATCGCGGAAGAACTTTTCCGGGCGATGCCGATCGGTCGATTTTCACGTTCGGATGGTTTTTTTTCGTCAGCCGTCGGAGGGGAAAGTTCCTATACGATTCCCGGAATCGCCGTGGAGCATGTTTCGTCCCGGCCCGGTGCCGGACCGGAGTGGGCCGTCGGGGCAGGGTATCCTGTATGGAACGGTCATGGGCGCCTTGTTTCCCTGGCTCTCGCCCGTACGACGGTGGATCGTGCTGAGCTTGCGGCGGGACTGATGCTGGTCCATTGTCCCGCGTTCGATATCGCATCCCTGCCGATTACCGTGGATTGGACGACGGTCCGGCCTTCCGATGCGCTGATCTCCATAGGACGGATCGAGTCGGGAACTCTCGACCTGGGAGAATGCTCCATCCAGACTTCGGCGACCTGCAAGGCCGGATTTGATCGGTTCCTTGGCTTCGGTTCCGCTTGGTCCTGGGCCGTCCGCGCAAGGAAGAACGACCTGTCGATGTCCGTGTTCCATGGCCGCGACGACGGGATCTTCCAGTTGTCCGTTCCGGTCGGTTCTCAGCACCGGGTTCTTCGTCGGCTGGATGCATGCCTCGGCTATGATGCGCCGTCCGTATCCGCTTCCGTAACCTATCGCGACGACGTGCATGCTCCGGCTGTCTACGGTGGTTCTGTTCAGCGACGCGATGTTCTGCTGGAAGTCGCTATTTCTGTGCGAAAAGACGGTGCGTATGCCGAGTTCACTTGCAAAGATACCACTGCCTGGCTTTCTGACGGCAGAAGACGCTCGGAGCGCTTTGCTACTATCGAAGTGAAGCTTCCCGCAAAAGGGACCCAGATACGGGTGGACGGGCGTCTGTCCTGGGCTCGAGTGGCTGGTCGGTCGCTCAACGAAGTTTCCGGTTTCCGGCTGCGATGCAGGGCGGGTGCGGCCGTCCTCCAGTGGGACGACAGCGCTATCGACGCCGCTATCGAAGCGCAGACAGACACTCGCTTCGGACTTCTTTCCGTCAGGCTCGATTCACGCAGGACCGTGACGATATCGTGTTCCCGGAACCTATGAAGGATTGCCGTCCAGTCGCAGATCCTCGTCGCGCCATTCGCCTATTAGACGAAGTTCCCGTTCCAGGGCGAATCCAGTTTTTTCCAGGACCGCTCTGCGGATTTGTTCGGAAAGCATCCAGATATCCCTGCTGGTCGCCGTATGGTCGGGGTTCAGGAAAAAGTTCGCATGGGAGGGACTGACCCGCGCCCCTCCCAAGCGTTTTCCTTTGAAGTCGCATTCATCGATCAGCTTGCCAGCCGAAACCGCGGGGCTCGGGTTCTTGAACATGCAGCCGGCGGAAGGAACGTCGTATTGGCCTGCCTGCTTGCGGCGGGTTCTGGCGGCCTCCTTGCGCAGCCTCGCTTCCGACGACTGGTTCGTTGGCGCCAGACGGAATCCGATTTCGAAGATGATTCTGTCGTTTTTCCCTGTAAACGGCGAACTTCTGTACGGAAACATGTCGGGAAAGACTTCGAGCCTGTGGGCGGCTCCGTCGAACGTCAGATAGTCGACATATTCGAGCAGATCTCCGATCTGCATCCCGGCTACCCCCGTGTTGCCCGCCACTGCGCCCCCGACCGATCCCGGGATTCCTCCGAGCAGCTCCATGCCCGTAAGCCCGTGTTCGATGGAGATGTTGATCGCTTTGTCCAGGGAGAGTCCGCATCGAGCACATAGCAGCTCCCCCCTGACATGGCAGCTCGAGAGCTTTCTTGTAAACAGGACCAGACCGCGCACGCCCCTGTCGCTGACCAGGACGTTCGATCCTCCTCCGAGCACTGTGACGGGAAGCTCGTTCATTCTCGCAAACGCGAGAGCGTCGCGAAGTTCCTGTAGCGAATGAGGTGTCGCGGCGTAGTCCGCGGCACCTCCGCATTTGAATGTCGTATGCTCGGCCAGCGGGACATTGCGTTCGATCAAGGGCTCGTCGGTCTGCTGGGAATTCATTTCGCATCTCCTCCGTTTCCCGTCCTTTGGACGGCGTCCATGGCGGCACGATGTCCGTCGGCAAAAAAGTCTGCATTGATTTTTTCACCGGTATTGCGTATTGTTGTATGCATACGGGTACTATAGTATCCCGTTTTCTCGGCTCGGACAACAAGCTTTCGAGCCGAAGGAAGGAGTCCCTTGCATGCCTATTTCTTTGTACAATACGATGTCCCGCTCAGTCGAACAGTTCAAACCGATTTCCGATGAAACGGTAAAGATGTACTGTTGCGGCCCCACCGTGTACAATTACGCGCATATCGGCAACCTCCGTACATATATCTTCGAGGATGTGCTCAAGCGGACGTTGCTCCATGCCGGGTACAAAGTCACCCATGTCATGAACATCACCGATGTCGGGCATCTGACCGGCGATGGCGACGATGGCGAAGACAAGATGGAAAAGAGCGCCAGGGAATCCGGTAAGAGCGTCTGGGATATCGCCAGGTTCTACACCGAGGCCTTTTTCAAGGACTTCGACGCATTGCACAATCTCCGTCCCGACATCACCTGCAAGGCGACCGACCATGTCGCGGATATGATCGCTTTGATCCAGCGGCTTGAGAAGGGTGGGCATACATATGTCGCCGGCGGAAATGTCTATTTCAGCATCGACACGTTTCCCGACTATGGACGGCTCGCCCGTCTGGATCTGAACGAACTGCGAAGCGGAGCCAGGATCGACGTGGATGACAACAAGCGCAATCCGAAGGATTTCGTCCTCTGGTTCACCAATAGCAAGTTCGGCGAGCAGGCGATGATGTGGGACTCCCCCTGGGGGCGCGGCTATCCCGGCTGGCACATCGAATGTTCTGCGATGAGCATGAAATATCTGGGCGAGCATTTCGACATCCATTGCGGAGGCATCGACGCGATACCCATCCATCATACCAACGAGATCGCTCAAAGCGAGGCCGCCACCGGCCATACCTGGGTCAACTACTGGCTGCACGGCGAGTTTCTTCTCAACGATACCGGCAAGATGAGCAAGAGTTCGGGCGAATTCCTGACACTGTCCGTGCTCACGTCCAAGGGCTACGATCCGATGGACTACCGTTTCTTCATCCTTGGAGGACATTATCGGTCCCAGCTCAAGTTCTCCTGGCAGGCGATGGACACAGCCCGCACAGCCAGAGGCAATCTGTTCGATCGCATCGCTGCGTTGAAAGCCGGAGCCGCTCCTGCGAAGAGCCTGGGGGAGGCGGCTTCACGCTGGTGCGCATCGTTCGACGAACATGTGTTCAACGATCTGAATACTCCGAGGGGGCTTGCGGATCTGTGGGGACTTCTGAAAGATGACACGATCTCCCCTGCGGAGAAGCTTGCCGCAGCGTACCGGATGGATACGATCCTCGGGTTGGGCTTCGAATCGCTGTCGGCCAGACAGGCCGAGGAATCGATCGTCGACGACCCGGAGGCGTTGGCGTTGGTGGCGCGTCGCGTGGAGGCCAAGAAGGCCCGCGACTATGCGCTCGCCGACGAAATCAGAGACAAGCTGGACGCCATGGGATATGCCGTGAAGGACACTCCGGATGGCACTCGGCTCATGAAAAAGATGTAACCGTCATCAAGGTTTGTTGTTAAAGATATGGAAATCAAAAGTAGTGACGAGCAGATGTTCCGGCAAGTCTATGAAGATGTGTTCCCTGTCGTGATGAAGGTCGCGTACCATGTGACATACAACATCGACGTTGCCGAGGATATCTGCCAGGAAGCGTTCATCAGGTTCTATGACAAGGACATGGAGTTCGCTTCCGAAGATGACGCCAAGTACTGGCTGATCCGGGTGACGAAGAATCTCGCCATCAACCATGTGAAGCGGAAGATGCGAGAGCAGGGGATGATTGATAAGATCAAGAAAATGCCGGCGCCTGGCTCATACAAGGACGGCGGAGACGAACTGGTGCTCAAGGAGACGCAGGCTTTGGTTCGTGAAGCGGTCGAGAAGCTACCAGAGAAGTTCCGGTCCGTGATCGTATTGAAGGAGTACGCGGACATGGACTACAAGCAGATCGGCAAAGTTCTCCAGATTTCCGAGAGCAATGTGAAGGTCAGGGTGCATCGGGCTCGTAAAATGATGGAGTCGATGCTTGACCGGGAGGAAGTGAATGTGCCTTGATGACCAAATACTGAATACCTACCTCGACGGCGAACTGGCTGAACCGTGGAAGACGCAGGTTGAGGAACACCTCAGCTATTGTCCCGCATGCAAAGCACGATACGAACAACTGAAGAAGCTTCATGAAGTCATTGCGGGAGCTGTGCTGACCGACGAGGAGATCGCCCCGCATCAGGCGAAGGTGCTCTCTTTTATCGAACATAACTATCTCAACAAGAAGCGAAAGATCAGTTTTTTCCATCGTAAGCTACGAGTTGGAATCCCGACGATCATCACCGCCGCCGCAGCGTTCGTCGTCGTGTTCATCGGAGCGTTCGTGCTCTTCGGCACCAGCGGCGACCAGACCGCCGAAATCATCCCAGGAATGTCGATGAACGTCGATAGCGCGAATATCATGCAGGTCCGTGCTTCGGACAACATCGCGGCCTCTCGGACATTGGACAGCTACTCGTTGGAGGAGATTCTGAAATATCTCGATGGAAAGGGATACGACGTCGATGTCAGGCTGAAGGGCATCACGCCGCTGGATCCGACGAGTGCCGTCGGGCAACCTCAGTCGGAACCCGTTTCCGACGAACCCGTTCTGTGAACTGAAAATTCAGGAATCGGGCGCGACATCATGGAAGCTGTTCCTGGGGCTTTTGTCCTAGGGACAGTTTTTTTTCGTACGATGCGGATTCATGGTTCGATGGGTTTCCTCGGACGATATCTCGCCTCGGTTTTCTTTCTAGCTCCCATGGACTAATTCTCCGCTTCGGAGTACATTCAAAAACAATTACTCCAGTAGGGACTGCTTCATGAAGAAAATCCTGTTCGTCGCATCTGAATGCGTGCCTTTCGTCAAGACCGGAGGCTTGGCCGATGTCGTCGGAAGTCTGCCGAAATACCTAGACCGTACCCGGTACGATGTACGGGTCATCCTTCCCAACTACCATTCGATCAGGGATTCATACAGAAAAGAAGAGCGGGTTCTGTATTATTTTCAGATGGACGACCGGGTCTATGTAGGAGTCCACGAGCTGGTGCTTGATGGCATTGTATACTATTTCATCGACAATGAGCGGTATTTCGGCGGATATGTCCCGTACTACGACATGTTCCAGGACCTTGAACGGTTCGCATATTTTTCAAAGGCAGTCCTTTCTTGCCTTCCTCTCATCGGTTTCCGTCCCGACATCATCCACTGCCACGACTGGCAGTCGTCCCTCGTTCCCGTCTATCTGAACACGGTGTTTCAGGGCGATCCGTTCTTCCGCGGCATCAGGACGATCATGACGATCCACAACCTGCGGTTCCAGGGGAACTGGGATGTCGGTCATATCAGGTGGATATCGGGATTGCCTGACGAATGTTTCATGCCCGGCCGGATGGTCAGCCCGTTCCAGGATCGGAATGTCGGTTTCGATGGCTGGAACTGCAGCATGCTTCGCGGAGGAATCGTCTATTCCGACTATGTGACCACTGTCAGCAGGACGTATGCTCAGGAGATGCAAAGCCCCGCGTTCGGGGAAGGACTGGACGATATCCTCAACTGGAGAAGCGACAGACTGCTGGGGATCGTCAATGGGATAGACTATGATATATGGAATCCGGCGTGTGATGACGCGATTCCCGTTCGGTATGGCATCGATGACGTTTCCGCGGGAAAAACGGCGAACAAACGCGCGTTGCAGCACGAGCTGGGACTGAAGCCGGACGACGGGACCTTCACGTTGGGGATCGTTTCCCGCCTGACGGACCAGAAGGGGCTGGATCTTGTGGATCGGATCATGGACAAGCTTTGCTTTCGAGGAATCGGGCTCATAGTCCTCGGTACGGGCGACAGGCATTTCGAGAACATGTTCCGCTACTATCAGGACAAGTTCCCCTGTCAGGTGTCCGCCAGGATCATGTATTCGGATGATCTCGCACATAGGATCTATGCGGGCGTCGATGCGCTGCTAGTCCCCTCCGCTTTCGAACCTTGCGGACTGACGCAGCTGATAGCCTTGCGGTATGGAACCGTTCCTATCGTGCACGAAGTAGGCGGATTGAAGGATACCGTAGAACCGTACAATGAGTACGAAGAGCGTGGAAACGGGTTTTCTTTCGCCGGATACACGTCGTGGGAATTGCTGGACAGGATCGATCATGCGCATTCCGTCTATCGGGATCGACCGGATTCCTGGCTGAAGATCCAGAAACGGGGGATGTCGGAAGACAATTCATGGAAGATGTCCGGTGCTGAATATCAGGATCTCTACGACATTCTATAACGGGATTCCCTGCCGGACAGCACCTTCCGGACCCGCCGGACCGATTGTATTTAGCGTCTGTTTCTGCTACGATTGATGCATTATTTTTGACTGCCAGGAGGCGTGCCATGAAGGCTGTGGAACTGGAGAAGTCCTATAATCCGAAGGACTTCGAGGACCGTATTTACGAAGAGTGGAAGAAAAGCGGGCTGTTCGGACCCCAGGAAGGGGATGGGAAGCCGTTTACGATCGTAATGCCTCCACCGAACGTAACCGGAATCCTCCACATGGGGCACGCCTTGAACAATTCCCTGCAGGATATCGTGATCCGCTATTGGCGGATGCATGGGCGTCCCACGCTCTGGGTGCCGGGCACCGATCATGCGGGAATCGCGACGCAGAACGTCGTCGAACGTCAGCTTGCAAATGAAGGACTGCGGCGTCAGGATCTCGGCCGCGAGAAATTCGTGGAGCGGACCTGGCAGGTGAAAGAGAAGCATCACGATATCATCGCAAGACAGCTGGAGAAGATCGGATGTTCCTGCGACTGGGATCATGAGCGCTTTACGATGGACGAAGGGTTGAGCCGTGCCGTGCGGGAATCTTTCGTCACCTTGTATGAGCGTGGCCTCATCTACAAGGGAAACTATCTGGTGAACTACTGTCCGAAGTGCGGAACCGCTCTGGCGGACGACGAGGTCGAATACAAGGAGCTGCCTGGAAAGCTCTACGATGTGCGCTATCCGTATAGCGATGGATCCGGCTTCATCACCGTGGCTACGACCCGTCCGGAAACGATGTTCGGCGATGTCGCCGTGGCCGTTCATCCCGACGATGAGCGCTATAAGCATATCGTAGGGAAGTTGCTCGACCTTCCGTTGACAGATCGCAAGATTCCTATCATCGCCGACAGTTTCGTAGAGATGGAATTCGGAACCGGCATGGTGAAGATCACGCCCGCCCATGATCCAAACGACTGGGAATGCGGACGCCGGCAGGGATTGGAATCGATCAACATCCTCAACCCGGATGGAACCTTGAATGACAACGTGCCCGAGAAATATCGGAACCTTCCCGCCGTGGAGGCTCGCTCGCTGGTCGTCGCGGACTTGCAGGAGCAGGGATACCTGGTCAAGGAAACGGAGCACAACCACGAGGTGGGGCACTGCTATCGTTGCGGCACGGTCATAGAACCGTATCTGTCCGAGCAATGGTTCGTCCGGATGCAGGGTATGGCGAACAAGGCTCTGGATGCATGGCGCAATGGTGAGATCGTGTTCTATCCCCGACGGTGGGAGAACACCTACTCCCACTGGCTCGAGAACATCCGGGACTGGTGCATCAGTCGCCAGCTCTGGTGGGGACATCGGATTCCGGTCTGGTATTGCGACGATTGCGGTGAAATGATGGTCATGCGTGACGATCCCTCCGTGTGTTCGAAATGCGGGAGTTCCCATATCCATCAGGAGACCGATGTGCTCGATACCTGGTTCTCCTCCTGGCTCTGGCCGTTCAGCACCCTCGGTTGGCCTGACAAGACGCCGGATCTGGCGACGTTCTTCCCGACTTCGACGCTGATCACGGCCTACGACATCATCTTCTTCTGGGTGTCGCGTATGATCATGGCTTCGCTGGAGTTCATGGGAGAAGTCCCGTTCAAGGACATATACATCACCGGTTTGGTACGGGACCGGCAGGGGAGGAAGATGTCCAAATCCCTTGGAAACGGCATCGATCCGCTGGATGTCGTCGATATGTATGGCGCCGATGCTATGAAGTTCACGCTCTGTTATCTTGCTGCGCAGGGGCAGGACGTGCTCATCGACATGGATTCGTTCAAGATGGGATCACGCTTCGCCAACAAAATATGGAACGCCGCACGGTTCCTGCTGATGAATCTCGAGGGAAGGGAACTGGTCGACGTGTCGGGGATCGAACTGCAGACGATGGACCGTTGGATATATCACGAGTTGAACGAAGCCGCCGCCAAGGTCGAGGCGGCCATGTCGAACTATCGGTTCAACGATGCTGCGCAGGCTGTCTATGACTTCTTCTGGAACGATTTCTGCGATTGGTATGTCGAAGCGGTGAAGCATTCCTTATACAGCGAGGATACGGACGAGAAAGATCGCGCGGTATCGCTGCTCCTGGATCTGCTCGCCGAGTCCATGCGCTTGATGCATCCGTTCCTATCGTTCATTACCGAGGAAATCTATGCGAAGCTGCCGAACGTCCATGACCAGCTGATCGTGTCCCGGTATCCCCGATGGGAGGAGGGGCGTTCGTTCCCTGCCGAAGCGGCTATCGTCGGAGCAATGCAGTCCGCTGTTAGAGTGGTGAGGAACCTGAGGGGAGAATTGCAGATTGGTCCTGAGAAGAAGCTGCATGTCGTTATTCGTCCCGATGCCGGTTTCATCGCCACCGCATTCTTCGAGGAGCGCAAGGATCTGCTCGCAGGCTTCATCAATGCCGGGGAACTTGTGATCGATGCGACCCATGAGACGGACATCTCCGGTGCGGTTCCTGTCGCCGGATCCGGGTTTGAGTGCTTCGTGTTCATCAAGGAGGCTATCGACATCAACCATGAGATCCAGCGGCTTGAGGCGGATCTTGCGAAGGCCGAACAGAGTCTGGCAGGGGTGATGGCGAAACTTTCCAATGAGAAGTTCGTTGCCAATGCGAAGCCGGAGGCAGTGGAAAAAGAGCGGGCGAAGCAGGCGGAGTTCGAAGAAAAATTGGAGAAGGGCGCCAAGCATCTGGAGGTGCTGCGTTCATTCCTGTAGCCCAAGATTACGATTCATATTCAACGCAGGGTGTCGCTTTAGTCTGTTTGTAGTCTTTCGCTACGCCCTGTTTTTTGTCTTTTTTTGTTTTTTCCAATTTGTACAAGTTTTTATCGTGTAAATTCCTTGTCTCTTTTCACGCCTCCGGGTATGCTTTTGTTGTAAAGGAAGTCGGTAGTCGTGCTATAAACCATCGAAGGGGTGTGGTGTAATGCAAACGAAGACAAAGAAACTCGATAGGCGGGTGCAGTATTCCCGTATGGTTCTCCGACAGAGCTTACTCGAGCTACTGAAGAGGCAACCGATCAGTAAGATTTCCGTGACGGATATCTGTGCGCTTGCGAACGTGAACCGGGGGACCTTCTATTCCCATTACAGCGATCAGTATGATCTTCTCAACCAAATTCAGCAGGAATTGTACGATGAAATCCGTAGTGCGATAGAACGGACGTTGGAAATGGAGTCCACCCTCGATCTGCTGTACGAGATTTTCCATACGATCGAGAAGAACGGGGATCTTTGCAAGGTGCTGTTCAGCGACCATGGAGATAAGGAATTCCTGTGGAAGGTGCTCACGGTGGCGCATGATAAAACCATCGCGCAGTGGAAGGCCTCCATAGCGCCGATGGCGATCAATCCTGTGCATCTGGAATGGCTGTATACGTTCATCGTGAACGGGAGCATCGGCATCATCCAGGCCTGGGTACTGGGCGGTTTCAAGGAGGATTCCTCGGAGATCGTCCAATTCATCTTCAAGGTGAGCCGGCTCGGCCTTCAGCAGATTCTCTAGCGGTCGGAGCTTTGTGTCATGCCGGGCACGGAAGCCCCTTGCCCGGCAGTGTATCTTCCCGACTTCCTGCACAGATAAAAAATCGGGTTGAAATCCAACCCGACTACAACAAACGCGAGAACGCCATGAGTTACTCAGCGGTTTTTTCGTCTTGGATTTCCTTTCTCCGCTCTTTGCACAGCTTTGCGATTTCGCCCAACGCCTTGCGAGCCCTGGCGGCAGAAGCCTTAACACCTTTTTCGGTGAACTTTGCGTTTTCGGCGATGTACGTCTCATACTGTGCTACAATCTGCTCATGAATGGTCATGCGTGCCTCCTCAATATTTCTTGCTAATAATAGTAGCATTTTCGCCTTAAAACGCAAGGGAAAAGTAAAAAAAACGCATGAATCGCAATTTTTTTCTCAATCAACTCATACCAAAAGACCGGAAACCTCAGATTTCCCTGCCTTTCCAGCTAAACCCCTTTTTCGAAAAGGTCCGGGCCAGACCATGAAGATACATCGCGCAGATCCACAGGAACGTAACGGGTCCTGACCATCCGATAGAGGCGGAATACTTGTGAAACTTCGCCATCGCCGCCCAAGTGCCGAATAAAAGCAAGGCTCCAATGGCGGTAAGGATCGCAGGTACAAGAAGGCCGGAGCTCCCTGACAGAGCCTGCGCAAGGAAAACGATGGCCATGATCGGGGATATCGCGCAGCCGATCAGGAGGACGACGGCGACGAGAATCAACGGGCATAGGCGGAGCGGGATCGTGCCGGCGAGGCTTCGCTCTACGCCAAGGAACGCCTCCTTCGTGCTCCGATACATGGTGCATGAAAGTGCGTCCGAAGCGTCGACAAGCAATTGTATCCGTCCGTTGCGCGCCAATTCCCTTGCGAGGTGGATATCGTCGGTGATGGCGTTTCGAAACCTGTTGAATCCATCGATTTCAATCAGATCAGATCGTTTGACGAACAGGTACTGACCGATCGCCATGGAAAAACAGGAATGCGGACGACGTTTCTGCAAAGCGAGCGGAACGAACAGCACCGTATTGACCAGCATCGCGGAGATGATCGTGCCGATGGCCCAGTTCGGGCAGTTCTCCGTAGGGTAGCCGGATACCAGCGCCGCTCCATTCTTCCGTGCGACGCTATAGCCGAAAGCGACGCTTGTCGGGGTGTGGACGGTGTCCGCGTCGGTGAACAGGATGTATTCGCCTTTCGCCTGTTGGGAAAGCTGCTGCATCGCGAACGTCTTGCCCTTCCAGCCGGCTTCAAGCTTGCGTCCTTTGATGCCTCGCACCCGCGGGTCCTTCGCTTCGTATGTCTTGATGATCTCCCATGTCCTGTCTGTAGATTCATCGTCGAGCACCAGAATCTCGATGTCCCGGTAACTTTGCTTCGTCAATGATTCGATGCAGGCGGCCAGCGAGAGTTCTTCGTTGCGGGCGGGGATGAGGACCGATACGAGCGGCCCTTCCGAGCTGAGGACTTTCGGTGTCTGGTTTCTGATCGCCCTGACGTTCGCTATGGATAGAACTGTAGCGTACAGTCCGATGACCAGCATCAGGGTGCCGAAGAAAACTGGCACTGTCATGGTTTCTCCTTGGCGTATAGTTCTGCGAGCGCGTCGTCGATGTTCCGGTCTCCGTAGTATAGTTGCCGCGCCGTTTCCAGATACTGGATCGCCCGATCGTCCAGACCGAGCTTCCTACATGCCATTCCGATACCGGAGTACATGGAGAACAAGTCCCAAGGTGCCATCTGTCCGCGGGCTTGCTCCATCAGTTCAAGGAACAGCTGGAGCGCTTGCTTCGTGTCGCCCCCTCCGATGGGAGGCGCATAGAGCAACCTGTTCGCTTTCATGAGCTGGACTGAAATTTCTTCCGGAAACAGATCCCATGCCCTATCGGTCAGTTTCGTGGAACTGATTCCTTTCGAGACATTCAACGAACTGATCAGATACCAGATCGAGTCGATGTCGGCTTCCAGTGTCAAGGCGACAGGTTCGTGGAGTTCCTGCTCACTGGCGGTGTCGAGAAGCAGAGAGGCCTCTTTCAGAAGCCGCTTCGCATCGGCCGTCCGTTTTGGCTTTGTCTCTGTGTAATAGCGGGAGAGCATCGTATTGGCCTTCGCCTGGGTGAGAGCCTGCTGCTGTCCGGTCAGTTCCGAGCCGGGAAGTTTCTCCAGCAGCAGTTCGTACGATGCTTCGACGGTCTCGACTGGCAAAGCGTTCTTAACCTCCGCGACGAACGATACGAACGAGGGGCAGGAAGTGAGGAAGCGCCAGCCGTCAACCATCGTTTTCGCAGACAGCGTTCCCATCGATATAAGGCAGAGCGACGTGACCAGCAGCATGATAGTCCGCCATGAAGATCGGTTTCTTTTCATTATCCGTACGATCCTTGTCTCCCTTGGCATGTGTTGCGAGCCAGGCGATGTCAGAAACAGTGTTCAGCTACTATACAATAATTCGGGAAAAGGTGCATCTGCAATTTTGTCATTCGATAGGTTTTCGTATCAGGTATCCCCGTTTCAGGGGCTTCTCGCTTGCGATGAATCCTATCTTTCCATGATCGATCCGTTCTATCGGGCTGAACGCTTCATCGAGCAAAACGAAGGTGTCGTCCGCTATGGACAGGACATCGGGTCCGATGTATTCAAGCCGTTCTCCGCGCCGGATCTGGTTGCGGATGTCTATCGAATAGATGCCAGGGCGGACCTCATCGCCGACGATCCCTAGGAACAGATAGTCCCTGATGTATCCTGGCTGTGCCGCGAGGTCGATCGCTCCGTCGATCCTGTCGGCGCCGGTACCGTCGTCCATCGTCGGATCGACGGGGCCGTGACCGAAGAAGAATCCGGTGGAGTACTCGCGATGGCTGATATTGAACAGTTCATCGCGGAATTCCTTCCAGTTTTCCGAACCTTGGATTCCTGCCAAGGCGTCGATCGCCTTTCGATACGCCCGGGTCACCAGTGCGACATAGTACAGCGACTTCATCCTACCTTCGATCTTCAGCGAATCGACACCTGCTTCCTGAAGCTCCCTCAGATGGTCGATCATGCAGAGATCCTTTGATGAAAGAAGCGTGGTAAAACCGTCCTGTTCGCTGATCGGGTAGTATACGCCGGGGCGTTCCGCCTCTTCTAGTGCGAACGCCTCGCTACCCAATGTCTCGGAGGCAAGGAGCTTGTCCAGCCGATCGCTTCCCATCAGCCGATAGTTCCAGCGGCAGGTATGGGCGCAATCTCCCTGGTTGCCGCTTCGACCAGTCAGATGACTGGAGAGCAGGCATCGCCCGGAATAGGCCATGCACATCGCTCCGTGGACGAACGTTTCGATCTCCAAGTCAGGGACGGCGTCCTTGATCCGCCTGATATCGTCCAGCGGAGCTTCTCTTCCTAGGACGATCCTGGAGAATCCCATGTCGCGGTAGACTTTCGCCGCGGCACTGTTGAGACAGCTCGCCTGGGTGGACAGGTGCAGTTCCGTTTCAGGAAACGCATTCTTGAGGATTGTCGCCGCGCCCAGATCGGTTACGATAAATCCGTCGAACGGCCATTGCGCGAGCAACGCCAGCTGTCCCTTCAGACGCGCTATGTCGTCTTCATGGAACATGACGTTGATCGCGCAATACAGTCTGCGCTGCCGACCGTCGGAACTTCGTTTCAATGCTTTGACGTTCTCACGCTGTCCTTCGGAAAAGTTTCCGGCGTTCGCCCGCATGGAGAACTCTTTCAGTCCCATGTACGCCGCGTCGGCGCCATAGGCGAACGCCGTCTCCAGTTTTTCATAGGTTCCAGCGGGAGAGAGCAGTTCCATCACGGCTGGGCCTGTCGGGTGGTGAGCACCGTCGCGACGGCTTCGGCCACCGCTTTTGCAATCACTGTGCCTTGTTTGCCTGATTCCTCCTGCGCTTTCCGCTCCGCGGTCTTCCGCGCGTCAAGAATCTGCTCGTCGGAGAGCTTCGGCATCCTGTCGTTGGGGAATGCATAGGACAGCACCTGTTCCATGTCCCCGACCAGATGGAAGTCGATTCCTTCCTTGATGTTCGCATCCAGCTCGTCCAGATCCCGCTTGTTGAACCGGGGGACCAGAATCGTCTTGATCTTGTTGCGCCGTGCGGCGAGCACCTTCTCCTTCAAGCCTCCGATCGGCATCACCTTGCCTTTGAGCGTCAGTTCTCCGGTCATTGCCAGGTCGTCGGCGATCGTCTGTCCGGTGACCAGCGAATACAGGGCGCAGGTCATCGTGATACCGGCGGATGGGCCGTCTTTCGGCGTAGCTCCTTCCGGAACGTGGAGATGGACGCTGTTCCTGTCGTACCACGTCATGTCGATGCCATGGCGGGGACTCGCCGCCTTGAGCCATGTATAGGCGATATTGGCGGATTCTTGCATCACGTCTCCCAGCTGTCCGGTCAGGCGGAGCTCCCCCTTGCCGGGGATTTCCTGTGCTTCGATCATCAGGGTATCGCCGCCCATACTCGTCCACGCAAGCCCGACCGCCATGCCCGGGCGGTCCGCACGAAGGATCTCATCCTCGTGGAAGATCGGCTGCCCGAGGTATTTTGACACTCGTTCCTCGTTCATCACGATCGGTAGTTTCAGCTGGTCGGCAGGAGTCTCCTCAATCTCGAGGGCGATTTTCCGGTGTATCTTGTCCAAAGCCTTCTCGTAGTTTCGGACTCCCGCTTCCCGAGCGTACTCGTCGGCGATCTTGCGAAGGATCGCGGATGAATACTTGATATCCTTGGTGGTCAGCCCGTGTTTCTTCAAGCTCTTGGGGACCAGATATTTCTTTCCGATCGCCAGCTTCTCGTCCGATGTGTAGCCGGAGAGCCTGATCACCTCCATTCTGTCGAGCAACGGAGTAGGGATCGTTTCGAGCGAGTTCGCCGTGACGATGAACAGTATCTCCGAAAGATCGAACGGAAGGTCGAGATAGTGATCGCGGAACGTACCGTTCTGTTCGGGATCGAGCACCTCCAGCAACGCCGAAGCGGGATCCCCCTGATAGGAGACGCCCATCTTGTCGATCTCGTCGATCAGAAATACGGGGTTCTTCGCTTTTACAGTCTTCAGACCCTGTATGATCTTGCCCGGCATCGCGCCGATATAGGTGCGGCGATGTCCTTTGATCTCAGCTTCGTCGCGCATGCCTCCGACGGAGAACCTGTAGTATTCCTTCTTCAGCGCCCTGGCGATCGATACTCCGACGGACGTCTTTCCGACTCCGGGAGGGCCGACGAGACAGATGATCGAACCCTTCGTGTCCTGCTTCTTCTTTCTCACGGCGAGGAACTCGAGGATTCTGTCCTTGACATCCTTCATTCCATAGTGGTCCTTCTCCAGAATCTTGCGCGCGTTGTCGATCGAATAGTCTTCGGGTTTCGGATCCTTCCATGGAAGCGCTGCGATCGTCTCCAGATACGTCCTGCTGATGGAGTACTCGGGGCTGTTCGGATCGAGGAGCTGGAACTTGTCCAGTTCGTTGTACACGGCTTCCTTCGCCTCTCCCTCAAGGGGAAGCTCATCGATCTTGCTCCTGAGCTTTTCGTACGTACTGGTCTTCGGGTCACTGGTCATGCCAAGCTCTATCTGGATCGCCTTCAGCTCTTCGCGCAGGAAATATTCGCGCTGGTTCTTTTCAAGCTTCTGGTTGATTCTGGCCTGGATCTTGGCCTGCATGCTGGTCAGCTTCTGCTCTTTCTTGATGAACACCAGGACTTTCTCAATCCGGTCGCGAACGTTCAGCGTCTCCAAAATCTTCTGTTGTTGTTCGCGTTCGACGTTGAGGATGCTGGCTATGAAGTCGGCCAGTTTCCCCGGATGGTCGATATTGACCATGTTCAGGCGCATTTCTTCGGTAAACAGCTGGTTTCCTTTGGACAGTTCCTTCATTTCGCTGATCAGCTGCCGCGTCCACGCCCTGAGTTCCATTGGGCGATCCTCGATGTCGTCGAGGTACTCCACCTCCGCGACAAGATACGGTCCGCTCGGATAGAACTGGTGGACTTTGAATCGTTTGAGCGTCGAAATGAAGATATTGATGCCACCGTCGGGAAGCTTGATCTTCTTGATGACCTTCGCTACGGTTCCGACCGTGTGCAGATTGTCAGGATCGTATTCCGATCCGCTTGTTTCGGCCTTTGTCAGCAGCAACCCGATGTTTCCGCCGTGATTGATGGCCTGTCCTACGATATCTATATCCTCCTGGTCGGTGACCATGAGGGGGGTGAACAACCCCGGAAATACCGGATTGCCGGTGATCGGCAGAATAAAGAGATTGTTGGGAAGCAGCTGCTCGATGGGCATCAGTTCCTTTTCTGGCATGAGATTTCCTCCAATGCTGTGGTTGTATGATACTTCCCGTCAGAGACGGGACTGTAATGTATGTCAGCACACTATAATGTAATCAAAGATCGCTTGATAGGGAAGAAGTCCCGCAAGAAGTTTCGGCAGGTATTGACGTGGTCACGGGGCGAATAAAATTTGTTGCATTTTGTTGCATTTGTGCTATGATGGTGATGTCCGGGGCCTTGCGCCCTTGGATCGAACTTATGATACCTGAAAAGAGCGCCCGAAATCGGGCCGGGAGAAGGCTATGGACAGCAAGTTGATTGTAATTGCAATCGGAGGGAACTCGCTTATCGAAGATTCGCATCATGTCACCGTATCGGCTCAATACGAAGCGGCGCGAAAGACTGCGGCCCACATCGTCAGGCTGGTCCGGGCCGGACACCGGGTCGTGATCGCCCATGGAAACGGACCGCAGGTAGGATATATTCTGTTGCGCGCCGAATTCTCCCGTTCGATTCTCCATACCGTGCCGCTGGACAGTTGCGTCGCCGATACCCAGGGCGCCATCGGCTACAATCTCCAGATGGCGCTGGACAATGAATTCGCCAAGGTCGGGTTGCGTCCTCAGGTGGCGACGGTCGTCACTCAGGTGGAGGTCTCAGCTTCTGATCCGTCGTTCCAGAAACCCACGAAGCCCATCGGTTCCTTCATGACCAAGGAAGACGCCCAGTATCATGTGGAGCACGACGGCTGGAATGTCGTCGAAGATGCCGGACGCGGCTACCGGAGGGTCGTAGCCAGTCCCAAACCGGTGTCCATCGTCGAACTCGGCACAGTACGGACGTTGCTTGACAACCAGGTCATCGTCATCGCCGCGGGCGGCGGTGGCATTCCCGTCGTCAGGAACGAGCAGGGGTTGCTCGAAGGCCGCGAGGCGGTCATCGATAAGGATCTGGCGGCAGCTTTGATGGCGAAACAGCTCAATGCCGATCTGTTCGTCATTTCCACCGCGGTCGAGAAGGTCTGCCTGAACTACGGCAAGCCCGATCAGAAGGCGCTGGACACGATCACAACGGAAGAAGCTCGCCAGTATGTCGAAGAAGGACATTTCGCCCCCGGCAGCATGCTACCGAAAGTCCAGGCCATCATCGATTTCGTCGAGACGACCGGCAATGTGGGGCTTATTACTGATCCTGAGCATATCTACGGCGCCCTGTACGAAGGAAAGGGGACGAAGATCGTACGGTGAGCAAGGGCAAGTCTTCCACTGCATGGTTCTCAAAGCACCGTGACCTGTACATCAGCGTCGCGGTGGTTTCCGTATTGCTGGTCGCAGGCGTTTTCGTGGCCGATGGTTTCAACGCCAATACGTTGCGCCGCTATGCCGCGGCCGTCCGGGAGAACAGGGCGGCGGTGGATGCTTCGTTGTCGCAGCGTTTCGACTTGGCCGAGAAACTGCTTCTTTCCATCGATTTTCTGGATCTGGCTGGCCGCGAAGAGATATCGAAGGAAATCGAAGGGGCCATCGCCTCATACCATGCTTCCGCAGATGATACAGGCAGCGTCTCTCAGGCGTATCTGCGGCTTGACGACGCGCTTTCCGATCTGCTGAGAGAGCTCGTGGCGCAGCCTTCCGTCCAGACGAGCGAGCAGGGGAAGATCGTGCTCGAGCTGCTCAAGTCGCTTGCCGGATGCGAGGATGCCCTTGCCCGGTTCATGGCGCAGTATGAAGAAGCTGCGACGGCGTTCAATCGACGTCTGGACAGTTTCCCGATGAACCTCAGCGCGAAACGTCGAGCTATCGTCGCCTTTCCGCATTTTTCCATTCAGGATGCGTTACAGACCCGTCCCTGACGCCGGTTTCATGCTTTCAAGGTCGGTATCGGCGGAGGGAATAGGTTCCGCTGGAGCCGTTGGGGCGAGGAAGTCGGCTGAGTCTATGTTCTCTGACGTTTCGTGTTTCCTGTTTCTCCCGTGCTTCATGGGGATCTTTGCTGCCGGTTCTTCCGATCCTCTGATCCAGCCTTGCAACGCATAGTAGGGAAGCAGAACCGCAAGGATCGGAAGATTCGCCTGGAAGAAGATCCATGGCAGGACTCCTTTGAAGATCATCAGTACTAAACCGAGCGACGAGAGGATGCGAAAGCCTTTGCGGAGATGCCGAAGCGATTTCTCCCGCCCGAACGCGAAAGCGAACGATTGCGCGGACATAACCAGAAGCCAGGGGTTGGCGAAAATGATGTTTTCATTGTACCAAGTCACGTCATGGCTTGATCCGGTCATCATGAACAGCAGGACCGAAGAGAGTATCCCTACCGCCAGGCAGATCAGCCCGTCGTACAGACCGAGCAGCGTTCTTGCCGCACGGCGACTTTTGTTCCCACGGGCTTTTCGATACCATGTCAGAAGCGCGAGTGCAAGTCCTCCCATCGTCAATCCTACGATCAGGGACGGGAATACCACATGCGGTGTTTTCTTTCTGGTTTCCGGGCGGATGCCGCTGCCCGCGGTATCGTTGACCGTCTGTTCGGAAAGCACCAGGGAATGCTCCGTTCCGTCCGGCCATATCCATGAGAATTCTCGGACGGCCTGCTCGAGGACTTCTGGGAGGAACATTTCCTCCCAAAGGGTGATCGGACGGTCGATCTGTCCGCTTTGCAGGAAATTCAGCCCCCAATCGACGATCGGACAGGAGAACGTATGGCGCATCATGTGCTGACGGTAGGTCCCGGTCCCCGGTATCGCCTTCGCCCATGCCTTGAAAGATCCGCCAGTAGCCGAGTCGATGATATCTCGGAGCCGGGTCGCGCAGTTGTCCTTGAAATGGTGGTAGAGGTAGGTGCTGTTCTCCGGCTGGACATTGTCGTTGAGGAATCCGATGGTAGCGAGCTTGGCTTCCGGCGGCAAGTCGAGGGTCAGCAGTCTGACGTCACGCTGTTCGTCGAGCGCGACGCTGATTCGCCACTTCGCATTGGAGCCCATCACGTTGTAGTAGAGCCTTCCTAGGACGAAGTTCCTGTAGAAGTGGTCCATCTCGAAATTGAAGATTCCATAGTCGAACATGACAGGATCACCGGAAGGAGGCTGGACCACCAGGCCTGAATGGCCGAACCATGCGTACAACGGGTCGCCGCGACCGATGGTGAGCAGTTCGATGCGGCTTTCGTCGATGAACTGCCGCTGCGATTGTGCGACCGGAGCTTCGAAATCCCATTCCGCCAACCGTTTTTCGGAGTCGAACGGCTGGACCACCTCCACGTCCTCGATGACTGAGATCGCAGGGACTGAAGCGGCGGCGGCGACTGCGAAAAGCAGGATGGTCCATGATCTTTTCCAGATGTTCATGCCGATAGGATATCACACCACGGACTTCTCTCCAATCACCACGACGTTCGCTTTGGCGGAGTTCCTGCATGGACTGTCACCGTCGTTTTTCATCGCTTCAGGTTGACTTACTTCGTCTGAGCCACTACTCTACACGGTACGAGGAGGCGTCATGGAGCGGAACATCACGACGCTGGCGATCGTATTGCAAAGTCGTCGCTGGGGTGAACTGCACCGGAAGGTCTCGTTGCTGACTCCGGAGCTCGGAATCATCGATGTCCTAGTCTACGGCGCCCGGAAAGGGCGGCAAGCGGGAAAAGTGGAGCGATTCCTTACCGGAAAGTTCTTTTTGTATTATAATCCTGTAAGAAAGGAATATTCTTTGGTGGATGTCGAGCCCCTGTCGGTCCACGAGACGTTGGTCGATGACCTGCGACGGATATGGGCCGCTTCTTTCTGTTGCGAAATGGCGGTGCGTACGATCGGTGGCGACAGCATGCAGATGTTCCTGCTGTTGAACGAGAGCCTCGATTTGCTTGCGCAGGGAGCGGTAGTGGATCGGCTTTTGATCCAGTACGTATGGAAACTGCTCCATATCGCAGGCAACGCCGCGGACCTGGATTCCTGCCCGGTCTGCGACAGGGCGTACGCCCCGGACGAAGTGCTCGGGTTCAGTGTTTCGTTGCTTGCTCCTTGTTGCCGCTCCTGTGCCGGACAGGGGGATGAGATGGCGCTCCCTCCCGGTGCGAGACGGTATCTTTCCGTTACTGCGTCCATGGAGTTGGCGCAGGCCGTCGAGCTGGAGCTCAGCGACGCCGCCCAGCTGAGGATCAAGGGCTATATGCTCCGCTATGCATCGTTGTTCGCCGGCGGTGGTCTGAAAACTCTTGCTGCAGGGGTTCTGTAGCGGATTCCTCCGGGCTGTGTGGTGGTTCCTCGGCGGAACCGATGAAGGCGGATCGATCTTCTCTCCGCGGAAGACCGGCGATACGCGGCATGCCGCGACAGCGGATGCGGGGCGACGTCGCAGGTGCGGTGCGTTCCGCCTGGATGTGCAAATAATTTACAAGGTTGTTGACGATATATGACATGGAGAAAAACCCACATTTCCGCGGAAGACGTCCGTCAGTTGCATGAACGGTTCGGAATCGACTTGATGACGGCGTCAATTCTCGCCAGACGGGATGTCAGGACTTCGGAGCAGGTAAAATACTACCTCGAGTCGGAACTGACATATCTGCGCAACCCGTTCTTGTTCGATGACATGGAGACGTTCGTCGATCGGATCGCCAATGCCATGGAAGACGGCGAGAAGGTGAGGATATTCGGCGACCGTGATGTAGACGGGATCACTAGCACAGTGCTCCTCAAGCAGGAACTGGATCGTCTCGGACTCGAGGTCTCCTACAAGCTTCCGGAAGGCGACGAACCCTATGGACTGACTGTAGACGGTGTGGATCAGGCGAATGCCGACGGCGTGACGTTGATCATCACGGTGGATTGCGGTATATCCAACTACGATGAAATCGTCCGGGCGCGAAATCTGGGGATCGATACGATCATCGTGGACCACCACATATCCGGTGAGATGATCCCCCCCGCGATCGCCGTGATCGACCCGAAGGCGGACGGAAGCGGGTATCCGTTTCCACATCTGGCCGGGTGCGGGGTCGTGGCGAAATGCATCTGGGCGCTGCGGTTCTCCCAGACCGATTTCTATCGGGAGGAGTTCATCCTGCTGCACGCCCAGCCGGGTAACGATACCGTCGTTATCCAGGCGGTGCGTTTGGAGAATCTGCTCGAGGTGGATCGGGTGGTAGAGGAAGTGGTTCCCGGCGTCCTTCCTCCGTCGCAGAGCAGGCTGGTCGAATTCCTGTCCTGCGGTCTGCCCATTCTGGTGCTGGATGCGGATACGGAAACCCAGCAGCTGCGCAAGGCGTTCGGGAAGAACGTCGATATCCATCTTGCCGATTTGCGGCACGATATGGAGCAGGTTCTGCCCATCATCAAGGATCGTAGTCTGTTCACTCTTTCGACATTGAGTCGTGCCGTCAAATACAGTAGCAGCCATGGGCGCGACGAGCTTGATGCGCTGGTGTCGCTGTTCACTGTGTACGTTCTGAAAAAGTATCCGTCCCTTTCCTCGGATTACGAGAAGATTCTGGATCTCGTGGCGATCGGTACCGTCGCCGATCTGATGCCGATGGTCGATGAGAACCGGATACTGGTGAAGAAAGGACTGAAAGTACTGATGGACGGATCTCGGAAGAGTCTGCTGCCGCTGATGAGCATGCAGAATCTGACGGGGAGGGTGCTTGGTACGACCGATCTTGGATGGCAGATTTCTCCGATCATCAATGCTTCGGGTCGGATGGGATGTCCGTCAGTGGCTGTGGAGATGCTTCTCGCCGACGATTTGCATGAGAGCGAGCATCTCGCCGGTGATTTGATCCGTCTGAACAAGGAGCGTCAAAAGCTCGGAGAGGATTCTTGGGAACGGTTGCTTCCAAAAGCGAAGAACAGCCTTGAGGAATTCGGGAGCAAGTTCCTGATGGTTGAGGACGCCACGCTGTCGCGCGGTATCACCGGTGTCATGGCGGCTCGTCTGCTCAAGCAGTTTTCGGTTCCATCATTGGTCATCGCCCGGGTCGATGCCGATCGCGCCACCGGTTCGATGCGCAGTCCTGCCGGTTTCAACGTCAGGGAGTTCCTTTCCCTGTTCGATGATCTGTTTTTGGACTTCGGCGGTCATGCTTGCGCCGGCGGGTTCTCGATCGACGCAAAGAATGTCTCTGAACTGCATGACAGGATGATGGAGCAGATCGACTGCATGGATGCGTTGGATGACGGCGAGGAAACTCTACGCATCGACTGCACGCTGCCTCCCGACTACTTTACTCCGGACATCATCCGGCTCGTGGAGTTCTTTGAACCATACGGGGAGCAGAATCCTCCGCTGCAGTTCCTGATGGAAGGTGCGATGCTCGAGGACATGCAGTTTCTCAACAACGCGAAGTCCGGTCCTACCCATCTTCGTCTGACGTTCGGTTTCGGCAAGTACAAATGGCCCGCAGTGTTCTGGAAAGCGGGGGATCTCGCCGGCAAGGCCTTCGATACCGGCGATTCCGTCGATGTCGTGTTCCGTCTTGGCCGCAACTACTACAAGAACCACGAGACGCTCCAGCTGACCGTCCTCGACATGAAGCGCCACGGTAGTCCCTGAGTCCTCCAGTTTTTTCTCTGAGCAGGATGTATCGCACCGGACAAAAAAAGGAGCTGTTGAACAGCTCCTGAATGTTTGTCTCTGATCGGCTTAGTAGCTTTTGGAAGCGTGCAGTTTGCGCACTTTCTTCATCTGCTTGCGAGCCAGCGCCTTCTTCTTCCTATTGAGGATTGTGGAGGGCTTTTCGAAGTACTCGCGTTTCTTCCATTCGCGGATGATGCCTTCTTTTTCAACCATTCTCTTGAATCGTTTGATCGATTTCTCCAATGGTTCGTTGTCATCGACTTTCACATAGGCCATAAACTAACATCACCCCCTTCCCGTTCTTCGCCTCGGGTAAAAATGCGAAGTAATAGTCCTGCAAAACTGGCAAAATGTCAAGGGTTGCGAAAAAAAGCTTTTTCCGGCGCTCGATCAGCGTCGCTTCTTATGAGCGTCGCCTCGTTTCGACGACAGCGACCTGACGGTTTTCGCATTGGTGAGGATGCCGTTTTCGCCGAGTTCGATGTAGTCGGTGATATCGATGCTGTTGAGCAGGCAATAGATGTTCCCGTCCGGCCAACGGATGTTGATCGCGGACGTCTCCAGCCATCTTTTGAACCGCTCGTTGAGGCGCTGGATAGTGTATGTCGATTCGAAGTCTCCTGTAAGGTGTTTGATCGGGCAGAACGGGCAGGGCTCTTCCCTGTTTGCGAATCTTCTGTAGCAGAAATCGCCGACCTGTGCATCAGGCACCCATTGCAGCGTGGTCTTGTTGATGAAAATGAGCTTGAAAGTTTCAGGATCGACTACATAGACGCCGGACGGCATGTTGTCCATGAGCGTCTGAAGGGTTTCGACGTATCGTTTCGTCTCTTCCTCGTGCCGTTTGTTCTGGAGGAAGATTCCGATGATTTCGGTCGTGGTCTTCAATGTTTCGATCTCGTTCTGGCTGAACTGTCTGGGCCCCCGCAGGTAATCTACTCCGAGGAATCCCTCGATGACACCCTCCTCCATCATGGTGCTCTGCATATAGGCCTTCGTGCCGTCCCTGTCTGTGATTTCCCGTATGTCGGCTGGAGCCTGGTCCGTATCTTCGATGATGATCATGCCGTCCTGGGAAAAATGTTCGAGGTAGGCCGGTGAGACGACGATGGTGGAAGTATCGATCGCTGTCTCCAACTCGCACAGTGCGTTCTTGTCGATCCATTTGAATTGCTCGTCGAAGCTGTCGGTCCTCTCGTTGTGCAGCGAGATGTAGCTTCTCTGGGCTTCGAAATGACGGGATACCAGTTCAAGGATCGACAGGATGCCGGCCTCCAG